>CAYRGC010000001.1:0-156355 GCA_964423795.1 uncultured Candidatus Peribacteria bacterium
GGAGCAAGAGCAAGGGCAACGTCGTGTCGCCCGACGAGTTCGTGAACCGCCACGGCTCGGACGTGTTCCGCATGTACCTCATGTTCATGGGGCCGTTCACGGACGGCGGCGACTGGAGCGACAGCGGCATCAAGGGCGTCGATCGCTTCGTGCAGCGCGTCTGGAAGACGTTCGGGGAAGGGGAGAAGGCGAAGACGGACGAACTCCAGGCGGTCCTTCACAAAACCATCAAGCGGGTGAGCGAGAGCATGGACATCCTGCACTTCAACACCGCCATCTCCGCGCTCATGGAGTTTTTGAACGAAGCGGAGGGCAAGTCCGTTTCGTCGGAGACCGCGAAAACCGCCGCGCGGCTCCTCTCGCCGATCGCCCCGCACCTCGCGGAGGAACTCTGGGAGGCGCTCGGGGGCGAGGGGCTCGTGATCGATGCCGAGTGGCCGACCTTCGATCCGAAGCTCCTCAAGACCGCGTCCGTCACGATCGCCGTGCAGGTGAACGGCAAGCTGCGCGGCCAGGTGGAGGTCGCCTCCGATGCCTCCGAAAAAGACGTGCTCGCCGCGGCCAAGGCCGATCCGAACGTCGCCAAACACCTCGACGGCAAGGCTCCCAAGAAGGAGATCTACGTGAAGGGACGGCTCGTCAGTCTCGTCGTTTGACCGTCCGCGCTTAGCGGTTCTCTTCCGATGCGATATCTGTAGTCTCCTCGTCGGCGGCGCTGACGAGCTGCAGAAGCGCGGTGGTCATCGCCGCGCGCTGAGCGACCACGCGTTCCTGCGCGCGGAAAATGGCCTCTTCCTGTTCGCGATCGATCGGCTGCAAGGCGATGACGAAATCCTGTTCATGCACGAGACGGTGCCTTCCATCGTTCACTCGCAGGGTCAGCGCCTCTTTTTCTCCGCGCAAGAGGAAGCCCTGAGCGGACATGTCGTCGATCACCTGTTGCAACACGTAATGCATCCCATGGGCGCAGCCATGCCGCGTGTTTTGGATGGACACCGGGCAGAGGGGGAGGTCTCCCTCCTCGGTGTGATGCGCGAAGCGGCACGCGCTCGCGCTGAGCGATGAGAGTTGCGTTCGCCATTCCGTCAGCTTTGCACGCGGAGCGACCATGAATGTACAGTATGCTTTACAAAATCTTTCGCAAGAAACGGCGGTGATGGGCCCGATTTTTCCGCTTGTTTCCGCCTTTCTTTTACGAAACAGCTTCCTTGCTTGGCTTTTGAACCGATCGGTGTAGCTTGGAAAGTATGGTTTCCATTCCGCAGTTCCACTCCCTTCCCGAGCGCGAGGCCGGCCGCATCATGCAGGATGAATCGCTCCGTTTCCCGCTGCCCCTCGATCAGAGCTTGGAAGCGATATTGGAAGGACGTCGCGAAGCCATCGGCATATGCCTCCTGCGCCTGCAATTGAGATTGGGCGAGGTCTGCGATGCCGACTTCGGTCCCGGAATGGAGAAACTTACGATCGAGGAGATTTTTAGGCAGATTTCCAGCACCCAGATCCCCGTGACCGAGGATCTCCGGTACAACGACGAGTGACGGGTCACAAACGAGTGTCTTCCCCGATGAGCAAGCGGACGACCGCTTCCCGGAATTGCTCAACCAACGTGGGATCGGGCTCTTTGCTTATCGCCCTGGCTCCCGAGAGCACGTCCGCAAATTCCTGCAGCAACGGCTGTTTGCTTTCTTCCGCGTGGGCCGCTTGCCTCCTCCGTTCCACTACATCGAGTTCCTCTTCGATCGCCCAAAGAGGCATTGCTTCCGTGAAGTAGGACGGTTGTTCCGGTTGGGATCCCATCGGCGGCGACGCTACATATCTTCCCGGGCTTTCGTCAATTATACTGGCGGTCCGTGTCCCATCCTTTCGATCGCTACGCGGCCTATACGGATCTGCAGGCGCTTCTCGATTCCAGCGAGAAGCCGCTGCGCAAGTGTGTGCGCGTGAACACCCTCAAGTGCTCGATGGAGCAATTTCACGCGTGGGCGAACAAACGCCAGTGGCAACTCACGCCCGTGCCCTGGTGCACGGAGGGGTTTTTCATTGATCGCGAGGACAGGAGCAAGGCGCTCGGCCGTGACCTGCTGCATCTGCTCGGCGGGGTCTACATGCAGGAGGCCGCGAGCATGCTCCCGCCGGAGCTCCTCGACGTGCATCCGGGCCAGACGGTGCTCGACATGAGCGCCGCCCCGGGCAGCAAGTCGACGCAGTTGGCCGCGAAGATGCGGAACACCGGCGTGCTCGTCTGCAACGACATGCAGGAGAAACGCCTTTGGACGCTCAAGACCGCGCTCCACCGCAGCGGAGTGATCAACTACCTCATGACGAAGAAGGTGGGGCAGTGGTTCGGCAAGCACATGACGGAGCGCTTCGACCGCGTCCTCTGCGACGCGCCGTGCACCGCGCAGGGCACGAGCCGCAAGGACAGCGACGCGCTCGACTACTGCTCGCCCGAGAACGTCGGCAAGATGGCGAAGCTCCAGCGCGAGCTCCTCGAGGCGGCGATCCACGCGGCGAAGGTCGGCGGACGCATCGTGTACTCCACGTGCACGCTGACGCCCGAGGAGAACGAGGAGGTCATCCTTTCCATGCTCGAGAAGTTCCATGGGCAGTTGCAGGTGATTGATCCGAGGGCGGAGTTGCGAGTTACGAGTGTCGAGTTTCGGGAATTCATGGATAAGGCCATTCAAGATTCCTTCCGAGTTCAGGAAAGTCTGATCCCCGTCTCGCAACCCGTAACCCGCAACCCGCAACCAATGCTCCGCGTCTGGCCCCATGTCCACGACGTGGAGGGCTTCTTCGCCGCCGTACTCCAGAAAACCGCGCCCACGCGCGGCGTGGAGCCGATGGACCGCGCGCGGTTCCAGGAGGAGGAGCTCCCCGTCTCGCGTCAGAAGGACGTGGCCGAGCACGTCACGGAGATGTTCGGCGCGCCGATGGTACGCGAGGAGGACAGGCTGTTTCTGCGCACCGACCAGTTGCTTCTTTCCACCCTGGACGTCGCGAAGTTCAAGCTGCCCGTCCAGGACTACGCGCTCGGGATCCCGTTCGCCAAGCGCCTCGATACCGAGCGCATCCGCCTGAGCCACGAGACGGCGACGCTCCGCGGCACGGAATCCACGGCGAGCCGGCTCGAGATCAACGAGGAACAGCTCCGCGACCTTCTCGACGGCAAGGACATCCCCTGCGATCCGGCGCTCCGCGGGGACACGCTCCTCATCCACGAGGGCTTTTGCGTGGGCACGAGCCTCGCGAAGGAGGGGAAGCTCTGGAACCGCCTGCCGCGGTGGGTGGTGCAGAGGAGTTGATTACGATAGTTTTCCCAGCGGATCCTGTAGGGTCGCGTAGGACGATCCGGCTTCGTCGCGCGGGAACGGGAAGTTGTCGGTTGTGTCGATCACCACATCGGCCTTTTGCTTCAATGCGGGAATGACCGAGTGGCATGCGCCGTGAAACAGGCGCTGGAAGAGCCCCCATCGTTCCTCTTTCATTCCACGCTCTGTCAGGTTTCTGGACTTGGCGCGCGCGGCCGCCGTCGAGGGGTGAACGTCGAGGAAAATCTTGAAATCAAGAGGGAAATTCATCACGCAGAGGCCTTCGATGATGAGGATCGGCTTTGCTTGGAAGTGGTGCGTTCTCGTGTGCGTGCCGCTGACGTATTCATAGAGTCCCTCTACGGTGCAGTTCTGCCCTGCCTGCAGTCGCCGCAGCACCGATATGAGTTTTTCTGCACCGCCGAATTTCGTGATGTCTGTCTGCAGGTGCCAATCCTTCCTGCTTCAGAGATGAAAGAAATCATAGGGGATGATCTCGGCATCCAACGCCTTCGCCAAAGCTTTGGCCAGGCGTGTTTTGCCCGCGCCGCCGTTTCCGTCAATGCAGATCGTCTGCGGCCGTTTTGTCCGGATCAGCGTAAGGAGGTCCATGCTGTCGATCATGCGCGCCTTCACCGTGGCCGCAGGCAAGGGTTTTACTGCCATGTGCCAAATCCGCTTACATTTATTCCTCGTATTCTTGTATTCCAGTACTCTAGTACTCCTCCCCATGGACGACGTGCAGCAGATCAAATCCCGGCTCCCGGTCGAACAGCTCGTGGGCGGGTATTGTCAGCTGCATAAGAAGGGCAGGAATTTCGTCGCGCTTTGTCCGTTCCATAACGACAGCAAGCCGAGCCTTTTGGTTTCGCCGGACAAGGGCATCGCGTACTGCTTCGCCTGCCAGAGCGGCGGCGACATCTTCAGTTTTTACCAGAAGATCGAGGGCGTGGATTTCCCGACGGCGCTCCGCGACCTCGCGGAGAAGGCCGGCGTGCAGCTGGAGAAGCGCCTCGCCGCGCAGCATGCGCCGAAGAAGGACGAGAAGGACCGCGCGCGCGAGTGCCTGAAGGCCGCGCTCGCGTTCTACAAGGAGAAGCTTTCGGCGTCCGCGCCCGCGCAGGAGTACCTGAAGAAGCGCGTCGTGCCGGCGGAGCAGATCGCCGAATTCGAGCTCGGCATGGCGCCGGACGGCTACACCGCGACGTACGACCACCTGCTCAAATCCGGATTCAGCAAGAGCGACATCGTGACGGCGGGCCTCGCGATCCAGCGGGAGCTCCAGGAGGAGCGCGCCTACGACCGGTTCCGCAACCGCCTGATCTTCCCGATCCACGATCCGCAGGGGCAGATCGTGGGTTTCGGCGGCCGCACGCTCGGGAACGACGACGCCAAGTACATCAACTCGTCCGACGGCGTGCTCTACCACAAGAGCTCCGTCCTCTACGCGCTTCACCGCGCGAAGGAGGCGATGCGCGAGACGGGGAAAGCCGTGATCGTGGAAGGGTACTTCGACGTCCTCGCCTGCCACCGCGTCGGCATCAAGAACGCCATCGCCGCTTGCGGCACGGCGCTCACGGCCGAGCATGCGCGGCTTCTCAAGCGCTACGCGCAGTCGATCGTGCTGTGCATGGACAGCGACCGCGCGGGCCAGGAAGCGATGGAACGCGCGTTCCCGCTCCTCGCGGCGGAGGGATTGCACGTGCAGGCGGTGATCCTGCCGGAGAAGGACCCGAGCGAGATCCTCGCGCATGACCCGTCGCAGCTTTTGGATCTGCTCACGAACGGCCCGCAGCCGTACATCGACGTCGTCCTGCGCCAGACGCTCGCCGTCGATTTGGGCAATCCGCTCGAGAAGCGCCAGGCGCTCTCGCGCTTCCTGCGCCTGCTCCGCTCGCTGCCGTCCGCCGTGGAGCGCGACGACTACCTGCGGAAGGCCGCGACGGTCTTCCAGACGACGGAGGGCGCGTTGCAGCAGGACCTCCGAGCGATCGAGCAGGCGAGCGTCCTGCCCCGGCCTCGCGCGGCGCAGCAGGCGAAGGGGGTTTCGGACGCCGAGCTGTTCTCCGCCGCGGAGATCGCCCTCGGGCTCTTCTGCTTCTATCCGCAGCTGCGTCATTTGCTCCCGGAGATGATCGAGCCGCCCGACGGGCTCACCGCGGCGCTCTTTTCCGCGGTGCGAGACGCCCCGGCCGATCTCCCGAAACTGCTCCCCGAACACCTGCCCGTTCCCGACGAGCATCGCGAACGCGCGGCGCTCCTTCTCCTCTATCTCGAGCACCACGATCTCGCGGAATGGTCCGAGTCGCTCGCCGCGCGCGAGATCCGCAAGAACTGCAAGCAGGCCAACCGCGACTTTTTGCGCGTCAAACAGCAGCAAATCGCGCGTCAGCTGCTCGACGCGAAGATGGGCGGCCGTCGTGATGACGAGGCGGCGCTCCAAAACCAGTATCAAGAGGTCCTGAAGCTCATGCAGAAGGCGAAATAACGGCTTGCGATTTTTCCGGAATTCTCGTCAGAAGGGGCCTTGGCTTTCGTCCTGGAGTTCAGTATTCTCTCCCCCGCACAGGTCCCGTTAAAACGGGCCCACTCTCGATATGGCCTCTCATCCTCGTAAGTTCATCGCCCAGCCTACGGATGACGATTTGAAGCGTTTTCCGGAAAAGGTGAAGCACCTGATCAAGAAAGGACGCGAACAGCGCTACGTCACGCACCAGGAGATCATCGCCGCGGTCCCCACCGCCGAGGAGAACGTCGACATGCTCGATGACATCTACTCGCTCTTGGTCGATCTCGGCATCCAGGTCATCGACGTGAAGGACGCGCTCATCTGGGACAAGAAGGCCCGTTCGTCCACGCTCGAGCTTCCGGAGCCCACGGAGGACCTCTCCGAGGTGGCCTCGAGCGACGACGCCGCCGACGGCGACGACGATGACGATTCCGACGAGAAGGACGAGAAGGCCGAGGTGCTCGACGGCGACATGGGCGACGACGCCGTGCGCATGATCGCCATGGCGGGCATCGCTGTGGACAGTGACAAGGACATGAGCGAGGAGGAGCGCAAGAAGCGCCGCAAGGAGCGCGAGATCGACCTGCTCGAGATCTCGAACGACTCCGTGCGCATGTACCTTTCCGAGATCGGTCGCGTGCCTCTTATCGACGCGCGCAAGGAGGTTGAACTCGCCCGGCGCATACGCAAGGGCGATGCCAGCGCCAAGCAGCAGCTCGCGGAGGCCAACCTGCGCCTCGTCGTCTCCATCGCCAAGAAGTACATCGGTCGCGGCCTTTCCTTCCTCGACCTCATCCAGGAGGGCAACATCGGCCTCTTCCGCGCCGTCGAGAAGTTCGACCCGGAGCGCGGATTCAAGTTCTCCACGTACGCCACCTGGTGGATCCGCCAGGCCATCACCCGCGCCATCGCGGACCAGGCCCGCACGATCCGCATCCCCGTGCACATGGTCGAGACGATCAACAAGCTCACGCACACGCAGCGCCGTCTCGTCCAGGAGCTCGGCCGCGAGCCCACGCTCGAGGAGCTCGCCGTCGAAATGGAGATGGACATCAAGAAGGTCGCACACATCCAGAAGATCAGCCAGGACATCATCTCTCTGGAGAGCCCGGTCGGTTCCGAGGAGGACAGCAAGCTCGGCGACTTTATCGAGGACGAGGAGGCAGTGAACCCCTTCGAGGCGACCAACAGGCAGCTCCGCAAGGAGAACGTCCACGCGATGCTGGAGTTTCTCACGCCGAGGGAGCGCAAGATCATCGAGATGCGCTTCGGGCTTCGCGACGGCATCGGCCACACGCTCGAGGAAGTGGGAAAGGAATTCGGCGTCACGCGCGAGCGCATCCGTCAGATCGAGGCCAAGGTCCTGCAGAAAATGCGCGACCATCCCCGGTCGCTCACGATCCGCGAGCACGGCGGCATCCCCAAGCGCATCGGCTTCTCCTCGGCGCCCGCGTTCAAGCAGGGCAAGGACTGCCCGCAGTGCGGTCTCGGGACCCTCGTCGACCTCGTGAAGGACGGCGAGAAGATCCAGAAGTGTGACCATTGCGCGAAGGAGTTTCGACTGTAACGGTCGATTCGACCCTGAGTCGCAGCCTGACGTTTGTTTGGCTTTGGTAAGGGCCGAGAGGGTGCATGCCCGCGTTCGTGCTTGTATTTTGCCGTACATGACAGAGAATACGCGGCCATGGCAAATCCCCCCTACAATCCGGAGGCGTACGTCGATGCCTCCATCAACTGGCTATCCGACCGTCTGGAGAAGAAGTCCGTTCCCCAGGAGCAAAAGAAAAATCTTGAAGCGCTGTGCCAGGATCTCATCGATCGACGACGGGAGATCGTCACAGTGCTCTATTCGCTCATGACGGGCACGCTCGCGCTCACGGAGCCGCACGATGCTCCCCAGTTCCCCCTGAAAACGCAGGTGGATACCCTCACGGTCGCCCTCGTGCTTGGCGACGAGTCGGGCCAGAAGGCGGAAACGGATCGGTACCGGGCCGCCTACCTCGAGCTTGTGCCGACCGCTCGCAATACGAATACGGTCCCGGGGCCGTTACCCGCCAAGTGGAGGAACGGAAAGAAAACGTTCTGACCCTTCCTACCGCTCCCGGGGCTGCTAGGATGCCCCCATGCCCCGCGCGACCGCCACCACGAAGGAACTTGTGGAGAAGGTGAAGAACCGGGCGCTGGAGGACGCCTTCGCCGCCGAGTACGGGCGTTTGAACGACGCGCAGAAGAAGGCCGTCGACGCGATCGAAGGACCCGTGATGGTCGTGGCGGGACCCGGCACGGGCAAAACGCAGACGGTCTCGATGCGCGTGGCCAACATCCTGCGCCGCACGCAGATGCGACCCAGCAACGTCCTCTGCCTCACGTTCTCCGTGAGCGGGGCGACGGCCATGCGCGAACGCATGCGCAGGCTCATCGGCGCGGACGCCTACGGCGTCACGATCGCCACGATCCACGCCTTCGCCCAGTCGGTCATCGCGGACCATCCGCAGGTGTTCGAGGACTGGAGCGTCCGCGAGCAGATCACGGATATCGACCGCTACCGCGAGCTCAACGCCATCGTCGATTCCTTCTCGGGCTCGTCCGCCCTGATCAATCCCAAGGACCCGTACGGCAAGGACACGGATCTCCTCGGGCGCATCAGCCAGGTGAAGCGCGAGGGCAAGACCCTCGCCGACCTCGAACGCGTCGCCGCGGAGTACGACACGCTTATGGCCGGGAAGAGCAAGCCGACCACCAAGGCGCACCAGGAGAACCTGCTCAAGGCACGCAAGTTCCGCGATTTCGTCGAGGTCTTCCGCCGTTACCAGGAGATGCTCGACCGCACCGGGCGCTACGACTACGACGACATGATCCTCCACGTGATCCGGGCGCTCAGGGAGCACGACTGGCTCCTCGCCGGGCTGCAGGAACGCTTCCAGTACGTGCTCGTCGACGAGGTGCAGGACTTGAACGGCGCGCAGTTCGCGCTGCTCACGCTTCTCACGACCTATGTCGACAAGCGCATCGAGCCGAACCTCTTCCTCGTCGGCGACGACGACCAGTCCATCTACCGCTTCCAGGGTGCCAACGTCCAGCAGATGCTCGGCTTCCGCGAGCGCTTTCCGAACGCGCCCGTGATCGCGCTCACGGTGAGTTACCGGTCCACCCAGCCGATCCTCGATGCCGCCCGCTCGCTCATCGAGCGCAACGAGGAGCGCTTGGCCGGCCGCGTGCCCGGCTTGGAGAAGGTCCTCGCGTCCGCCTCCGAGGAGAAGGGCAAACCACCCGAGCTGTTGCGGCCGCCGAGCGACACGGCCGAACCGTGGCTCATCGCCGACCTGATCGAGGAGCGCATGCGTGAGGGATGCCCGCCGGAGGAGATCGCCGTGCTCACGCGCAAGAACGCCGAACTCTTCCCGCTCTACGAAGTGCTACGCTCGCGCGGCATCCCCGTGCTTCTGCGCGGCAAGAGCGACCTTCTGGAGCACCCGCTCGTCGCGCAGGTCACGGCGATCCTGCGGCATGCGGAGCACCCGGCCAACGACGCGAAGCTCGCCGCCGCCCTCGCATGCGGCTGCTTCGGCCTTCATCCCGCGGATCTCGGTCGGCTCCAGTCCGCCGCGCGCGACCGCAAGGCGAAGCTCCTGGACGTGCTCCTGTCCGTGGAGGACGGCTCGCTCGCGCTCCTCGATGCCCCGAAGGTGATCGCCGTGCGAGACTTGCTCCTGGCGCTCCAGCAGCAAGTGCCGCTTCGGACCGTGCTCGAGACCGTGGAGGCGGTGATCCGCGAGAGCGGGCTGCTTCCCTGCGAGCATAAACCGATCGAGGAGGTGGACCCGCGCGACAGCGCGGCGGTGGAGGCGTTCTTCTCGTTCGTCCGGGCGCGCTGTCTCGAGCGGCCGGCGTACGGCTTCAAGGACTTCCTCTCGGACCTCCATTTCTACGGAGATCCCGCGTACGGGCAGGTACGCCTCACCTACGAACTGCCGCATCTCACGTCCACGGGCGTCTGGCTCCTCACGGCGCACCAGAGCAAGGGCCTGGAGTTCTCCACCGTGATCCTCTCGAACTTCCGCGACGGCCATTGGGACGACCCGCAGTCGCGCTCCGGCGTGGCCGTACCCGAGGACCTGCTCTACGGCTGGGAGAAGGAAGCCAAGGTGCGCGAGCGTCACGAGGACGAGCGCCGCCTCGCCTTCGTCGCGGTGACGCGCGCCAAGAAGGAGCTCTTGCTCACCTGCCCGAAGGAGGTCACGGTCGGCGAGAAGACGCGCACGATCTCGCCGTCGGCGTTCTTCGCCGAGATGGGCCCGCTGCCCGAGCGGAACGCCGCCCTGGGCGATCCGGAGGGCGCCTCGCTGCTCCTCAGGCCCAAGCCCGCGCCGCTGGACGGCGCCATGAAGGCGTACCTCGAAGAGCGCCTGGAATCCTTCGCGCTCTCGGCCACCTCGCTCGACCGCTTCCTCCGCGATCCGCAGGAGTTTTTGCGCGTGGACCTGCTGCAGCAGCCGGAGCACCTCGACGAATCCTCGATCCGCCGTCTCGGTTACGGCTCCGCCGCCCACTGGGCGCTGCGGCAGTGGGCAACGGCCGTGCAGCGCGGCGAGGAATTCGATCCGGAGAAGTTCATCGACGCCTTCTGGTGGTACCTGCGCGAACGGACGATTCTCTCCGAGGCGCAGCGTTCAGACCTCTTCGCGCTCGGCAAAGACAGCCTCCCGCGCTACTACGAGCAGTGCCTGCGCGCCGCCAAGCCCGTGTTCCATGCCATCGAGAAGGAGTACCGCGCCCGGCTGCCCGATCCCAAAGACCCGACGGGACGCGGCATACCGCTCAAGGGAAAGATTGACCGCATCGACGTCCAGTCGCCGACCTCCGCCCTCGCGACCGTGATCGATTACAAAACCGGAGAAGCCAAGTATGAGAGCGCCATCCGCGGCGGACTCGAGCCGGGAGCGGTCTCGCGCACCGAGCAAGGCGCGAATTTCCGCCAGCTTGCGTTCTACGCGGTTCTGCTCGAAAAGGCGGACCCCATGCTCAAGCCCGAGGCCTTCGCCTTGGAATTCTTGGGCGAACGCGGCAAGGAATGCGTGCGGCGCAGTTTCGTCGTCACCGACGCCGAGAAGGAGTCGCTCCGTTCCCTCGTGCGCGACGTGTGGGCGAAGATCACGTCTCTCGACTTTTCACCGTTGTAGGCTGCCGGACGGCCGGCGGACTTCTGGGCTCTCCCCCCATGTCGAAAAGCCCCGAAGAGAAGACGCGAAGGAAAGATCGTCGAGAGCGGCGACGGATGACCGAAGGCGTCCGGATGGAAGCGGAGTCCAATGCGGCGCTGTCGACGATGAAAAAACACGTGCGCGGGATTTTCCTCTTTTTTCTCGCCACCATGGCAGTGGATGCCGTCGTTCTCACGCAGGTGAAGCCCAGGCTGCTTGCGGAGGAATCCAAGAGCCTGCCCGTGCCGATTGCCATAATCACGCTCGGCACCCTGGCAGCCGTCTATGCGCTCCATCATGGCGACCGGCGCGCGGAAATGCGTCAATGGAACGAGAGTGCTGCCCGAAACGACGGCCGCCGTTTCCGCGAGCAATTCGACGATGCTACGGCGGAGGACGCGGGCGGGCGCGAGCAGGACCCATTGCTCGATGCCGCGTACGCGGAAATGCGGACGCGCTACGAGGAGCTCCTCCGGCAGCCTCGGGATCCTTCCTGAATCAGCGTTTCGCGGTCACCATCCCCGCCTGGTCCGTGGGCATGACGAGGATCTGTTCGACGTCGACGTGCGGAGGGCATTCTACCGCGTACCGGACGGCATCGGCGATGTCTTCCGCTTTGAGCGCGCGGTAGTTTTTGTACAGCGCCTTTGCCGCCTCCGCATTTCCCTTGAGCCGCACGATGGAGAATTCGGTCTCCACCTTGCCGGGGGCCACGGTCGTCACGCGAACGCCGGAACCGATCAGGTCCTTGCGCAGGCCCGACGTGAAGGCATGCACGAAATGCTTCGTCGCGCAGTACACCGTTCCGCCGGCGTACGTCTCCAGCCCCGCGATGCTGCCGAGGTTCACCAGGTGTCCGTTGGTCTTGCGGAGAAAGGGGATCGACAGGTGCGCCACTTTCATCATCCCCGTCACGTTCACGTCGATCATGCGCCGGACGTCGGAAAAGTCCTGCCCGTCGAACGCGTCCATGCCGAGCGCGAGCCCGGCGTTGTTCACGACCACGTCGATCTCGATGCCCTTGAACGACGCGAAGAGCGCCTCGAGCGCTTCGTGATCCGTCACGTCCGCCTCGCAGATCCGGACGTCGACGCCCGCCAGCTCCTGTCGCAGCTTCTCCAGCCGGTCCTTGCGCCGTGCGAGCAGGATCAGGTTCCGTTTCTGCTTCGCGAAGAGCCGGGCGGTCGCTTCGCCGATACCGCTGCTCGCTCCCGTGATGAGGGTATGTGCCATGCCCTCACGATACCACGGACCGCAGGTAGTCGCGGAACTTCTCGAGGGCCTTCCCGCGGTGGCTGATGCGGTTCTTTTCCTCGACGGTAAGCGCCGAGAATACCTTCGCGTGGCCGTCCGGGCGGAAGCAGGCGGAGATCGGGAGGCCCGGGAGATAGTCGGCCTCGAGGCTCGGGGTGATCGCGCCGTCGCAGGTTCCTTCGAAGAAACACTCCCCTCCGGAGCCGTCGATGTACGCGATCGTGCAGTGGAACCGCGCGCGCTTGTTCGTTTCCGTCTCCATCCGTCGGAGGAAATAATCGATCCACTCGGCGTCCGACGCGTCCTTGCCGGCGCCCCAGCGCCGCGTATGGATGCCGAGTTCCTTCTCCAGCGCCTCGACGAGAATGCCGGAATCGTCCGCCATCGTGGGCAGCCCGGTCTTGATCCTGTAGAAACGGGCCTTCTCCAGCGCGTTCTCCGCGTAGGTGGATCCGTGCTCCTGCGGGGATTCCGTGACTCCCAGGTCGTGCGGAGATTTCAATGTCACGCCGAGGCCGCCGAGGACCTCGGTGAACTCGATGATCTTGCCGCGGTTCGTGGTGCCGAGCAGGAGGAGAGCTGCCATGCTCGCAAGAGTACCCGTTTACTGGCGGTCCGCGAGCAGGGATTTCAGCAAATTGCTCCGGGTCAGCGCCGAATAGTCATGGATCCCGGGAATGAAGGTTTCGAGCCGTAAAGCCGCTTCCTCCGAAATGCCTTGCAATGCGACCAGTACCTCGACCGGGCAGCCGAACTCCTTGGTCAGGCCGGTAGCGGCGGCGTGCGGAGCCGCGCAGACCCCGAGTGTTCCGACGCTCACGGCCACCATCGGATTGTAGGCAGGATGGGATATCTTCAGTATCAACAACGATTGCGTGCCTGCGTGTTCGGCGGGAATGTCCGCGTCGCGTTCCATCTGCATGCTTGCATTCTAGGAAAAATACTTTCTATTTCAATAGAGACCGGACTGCGGATGCGTCGCGTCAGGCCGCTTTCTTCCACTCTCGGTGGCGCCTTTCTTCGAGGGAGAGAGCGGTTTTCAGGAGACGAGCGATCTTGTCGTACGACGTTTCGGTTTTTGCGAGATCGTCCTCGGCCTCCCGTTCCCCTTCGATCCAGCGGTCGGAGATCGTTCCGAGCGGGCGACGTGTCAATTTGGCCACGCTTGCGTTATAGAAACGCACGAAGCCGTCGATCGCGCGAACCACCGTCGCCTCCGTCACCTCCTTTTTCTCGCGCGCGGCTTCCTGCAGGATGTCCCGCTGCGTGCGAATGATGTGCTCGAGCACGGAGAGTTCTTTCTCGCACGCGTCCACGATGTCCTGCGCGTGAACCGGAGAGTGCTCGAGCATCGAGGCGAGATCCTGTTCGGATGCTCCGAGGAATGGTTGGAGCGCCTCGGCGGACGATGACGGGTCGAATGGCACGAACTTCATGGCGCATGACGAAGAATGATCAATTCAACCATAAAATTGTGGTTTGCATCACACCTTTTGTTTTTTGATTCGAGTAAGAAGATGATGCTTAATCATGGTTTTTACTTGTCGTCGCTCGGTTTCCTCAAAACGCTTCGCGCCTCCGGATTCTCCGCGATCAAAGATAAACGTCCCTGCGTATGGGATCTTGTCCGCTTCTGTAATGACGGTGTCGAGGATGTAGTCCAGATCGTTCACGCGATCGGGGTAATGAAGTGCGGCTAGATTCAGAAATTTCTGAAAATGCCATCCTTCGTCGGCGTTCACCCGCCGCACAAATCGCTCGATCGATTCTCCTATGACGCGGTATTGCGGCAGATCTTTGTGATAGCCTATGATCGTGGCCGATTCGTCGTACATCAGGCTGACAAGAAGGGCGAACGGGTCACACATGATTCTGTCGAGAGGAGCAAAATCGTGTTTCTGTTTCGATTCGATGTCTTCTTGTTTCGCATCTCTTCCATAGATGCTGCGATAGATCTCGCGGAAGCCATCGCGGTGATTGATTTCGTCGCGGAGCCACAAGAGCAGAACGGGCCAGAATTCCGCAGGAAGATCTTTATCTATTTTCGCTACAGCATTGAAAAAGTGCAAAGAATCACCCTCTGCGACACCGTCGTACCAAAGAGTCTCTCTTAGCTGGGCAGGAAGTACCTCAGGAGAAGCAAGTGACGCGAGCTCATTGGGCGTCAAAATGTCTCGGTAAGACCAGGGTTTCGATTTGCGAGCGAGATTCACTCGGTCACTCCCCCCACGTTGCGTTCGTTCGAAAGTTTCCGGAGAATGCAAAATGATCTGCAGTTGATCACGGAATCCCTTTCCTTGATACACGGCAAATGTATCTGTCTTGCCGGGCACGCGGGTGAACGGCTCCTGAAGGAAAGAGCAAAGCGGGTCACTCGTAGCGAGGCGAGAGAAACCCTCATGTTTTCCGGTCAGGCGATCGGGAAATCCATCTAAAATAGAGCTCACGGACGTATTTTGACAGGAGAAGGTAATATGACAATGCTTCCAGTTATTATTCTCCTGCTGCTCTGTCTAAATACACCTTGCGGGGCTTCGCGCCGTCGGCCGGGCCGATAAGGCCCTTCTCCTCCATGATGTCGAGCAGACGGGCGGCGCGGGCGTAGCCCACCTTCAGCTGGCGCTGGAGGAGCGAGGCGGAGGCCTTGCCCGTCTCCTGCACCACGCGCACGGCCTCGAAGAAGAGGTCGTCGCCGCCGTTGTCGTCCGCGTCGAGATCGATGTGCCCGACGGCCGCGGTGGCGGAGTTGTCGCCCTCCTCGCCGTCTTCCCCGTCCTCGTCGTCGCCGAGGCCGATCTGCTCCGTGAGCTTGCCGCCGCCCGCGATCTTCACCGCGTTGATCACGCGCTCGACTTCCTTCGTGGACACGTAGATGCCCTGGATGCGGACGGGCTTCGGGGTCGACGCCGTGGAGTAGAGGAGGTCGCCCTGTCCGAGCAGGTCCTCCGCGCCGATGCCGTCGAGGATCGTGCGCGAGTCGACGGAGCTCACCACGCGGAACGCGATGCGCGTGGGGATGTTGGCCTTGATGAGGCCGGTGATGACGTCCACGCTCGGGCGCTGGGTGGCGATGATGAGGTGCATGCCGACGGCGCGGGCCATCTGGGCGATGCGGGCGATCATCATTTCCGTGTCCTTGCGGAACTGGCGCATCATGAGGTCGGCGAGCTCGTCGATGACGATCACGATGCGCGGGAGGCGGAACTGCTCGTCCGTCTGCTTCTCGTTGTACTCGTCGATGTTGCGGGCGCCCTGCTCGGAGAAGCGGTGGAGGCGCCGTCCCATTTCCGCCACGGCCCAACGCAGGGCCTGCAGCGCCTTCTCCGCCTCCGTGATGACGGGCGTGAGGAGGTGGGGGATGTTGTCGTAGGGCATGAGCTCGACGCGCTTCGGATCGATGAGGATGAACTTCAGCTCGTGCGGCGCGTTCTGGTAGAGCATCGCCGTGAGGAACGTGTTCATGCACACGGACTTGCCGGAGCCGGTGGCGCCGGCGATGAGCAGGTGCGGCATGGAATCGAGCGCGGCGACGATCGATTCGCCCGAGACGTCGCGACCCAGCGGCAGCGAGAGGGAGGACTCGCTTTGGACGAAGGCGGGGCTCTCGAAGATCTCGCGGAGGTGCACCGTGGTGCGCTTCGTGTTCGGCATCTCGATGCCCACGAGCGACTTGCCCGGGATCGGCGCTTCGATGCGCAGGCTCGGAGCCGCGAGCGCGAGCGCAAGATCGTCTTTGAGCGCGCCGATCTTGCTCAGCTTCACGCCTTCAGCGGGCTCGAGCGTGAACTGCGTCACCGTGGGGCCGGGACGGGCGTCGCGCATCGTCACGTCGATGTCGAACTCGCGGAGCTTCTCCTCGATGAGCTTCGCCTGGCGCTTGAGCTCCTCGTCGTCCACGTGCAGTTCGCCCTGCTGCTGCTCGAGCAGGTCGTAGCTCGGGAAGGTCCACTCCTCGTAGCGCGTGTCCTTCATCTCGATCGTGTCCTGCTTTTTCTTCAGGGGGAGTTTCGGCTTCAAAAAGCCTGTCTTCGCTTCCGCTTGTGCAAAGGCAGGACGGACGATGTTCAATTCCGGGGCCTCCTCGTCGCGCTCCACGAGGTCGTCGTCCGCCTCGTCGTTTTCCTCCTCTTCATCGTCTTCCTCTTCGTCCTCCTCGGGTTCTTCTTCATCTTGCTCCTCCGCGGCACGCGCGGACTTCCGTTCCGGCTTCTTCGGCGAGAAGAAGAGGCTCTTCACGCGTTCGAGCAGGACGCGGGCGTCGGGCTCGAAGGTGATGATGAGGCCGATCACGAACATCGCGCCGAGCACCGTGTAGCCCACGGCGACGGAAAAGAGGAGCACGAACGGCGCGCTCATCATGAAGCCCACCGCGCCGGCAAGCTGGTCCATCTTCGTGCCGATATCTTCCTTCGGGGCGCCGATGTGCACGATGCCCAGCAGCGACACGAAGCAGAGGACGAGTCCGAACGAGCGCCTGGCTCCCATGCGGGTCGACGGCATGAACCACTGCAGCACGCCCGACAGGATCAGGAAGAAGGGGAAGACCATCCCGTACTTCCCGAAGAAGAAGGTGAGGAACGCCTGGAGCGAATTGCCCACGGCTCCCGCCTGCTGCTTGAGCACGAGGAACAGGAAGATGCCGAGGCACACCTGGATCGTGCCGCCGATGGCGGCGCGGGTGCTGGATTGCAAATCCAAACCCTTACCCGTTTTTGCCGACGAGCGTTTGGCGTTCCGACGCGGACGGGGCATCGGCGGTCAGTGTAGCGCATGGCAGAAGCGCCGGACAGGCCATTTCCCCTGGAAGAAACGCGGGTTTTCGGCGTACACTCGGTCGCTTTCCGCTTCTTTTATGACGCAGACCGTCCTCGACGCCGTCCACCGCTACGCCGATGCCATGGCGCTCCTCGCCGTGCAGTACGTGCCGCATCTCGTGCTCGCGCTCATCGTGCTGCTCGTGGGACTGCGCATCATCCGCCTCGTGACGGGCCTCTTCTCCCGCGCGCTCCAAAACGAGCGGATCGACGCCTCCTTCCGCGGATTCTTCGAGAGCGTGACGAGCATCGTCCTCAAACTCATGCTCTTCGTGAGCGTCGCCGCCATGATCGGCGTGCAGACGACTTCCTTCGTCGCGCTGATCGGCGCCGTGGGGCTCGCGATCGGATTGTCGCTCCAGGGAAGCCTGTCGAACCTCGCCGGCGGCATCCTCATCCTCTTCTTCAAGCCCTTCGTCGTCGGAGACCATATCCAGGCCCAAGGGCAGGAAGGCGTCGTCCAGCGTATCGAGATCTTCTCGACCGTGCTCAAAGGGGAAGACACCCGCACGATCATCGTGCCGAACGGAATCCTGAGTAACGGGGTGATTGTGAATCATTCGAGGAAATGACGAGGAAAGAGGAGGGAGCTTGAAAAGCTTCCCAGGCTCTTTCCTCTTTCCCTTGCTGTTCACTAGCCTCGGAGCGCCAATCAGCCCTACACTTTCACCCGTGAACGTCCTCATCTTCGGTCCCCGCGGCTACCTCGGCGAATACTTCAAAAACGCCTATCCGGAGGCGAAAACGTCGGATGCGGACATCGGCGACGTCGTCGCGGTGTCCTCCGCGCTTGATCGCGAAAAGCCGGACGTCGTCATCAACTGCGCGGGCAGGACGGGGCGGCCCAACGTCGACTGGTGCGAGGATCACAAGGAGGAGACGGTCTACGCGAACGTGACGGGTCCGCTCGTGCTGCTGCACGCGTGCCTTTCGCGCGGCATCTATCTCGTGCATCTCAGTTCCGGATGCATCTACGCCGGGGATCACGGGGGGAGGGGATTCTCCGAGGGCGATCCGCCGAATTTCTCCGGCAGCTTCTACTCCAAGACCAAGGCCTGGAGCGACCAGGTCCTCAAGGAGTTCCCGGTGCTGATCCTTCGCATGCGCATGCCGTTCGACGGCACGCTCGCGGAGCGGAATCTGCTCTCGAAACTCCGCAAGTACCCCCGCGTCCTCGACGAGGAAAACTCGATCACCTATCTCCCGGATTTCGTGGACGCGGCGAAGGCTCTCGTCTCGCGCAAGGCCGTGGGCATCTATCACTTGGTCAACGAGGGCGTGATCAGCCCGTACCGCCTCATGGAGCTCTACAAGGAGATCGTCGATCCCGCACACACCTTCCAACGCCTGACGCTCGCGCAGCTCGGCGAGGTCACGAAAACCGGCCGCAGCAACTGCATGCTCAGCGGCGCCAAAGCGGCGTCCGAGGGGGTCTTCATGCGACCCGCCGAGGAAGCCGCCCGCCTCGCGATGGAAAACATCAAAAAAGAGCTTGCTACGGCCAAAAAGTAAGATCCGAAAACGGGTCAAAAACCCTTGACTCTTTCTGTGAACTGCTTATAATTAGAGTATCAAATCATTTGATAGTCTTTTCATGAGATCCTCGAAGAAAAACGCGGCTCCGCTCACGCCCCTTCTCGGGGAGATCGTGGAATCGATGTTCCGCCTCGCGCGCGGGCTGCGGCACGCCATGGAAAGCGGAAAAACCCAGCCGGTGAACATGCACCAGCTGCACGCCCTGCTCTTTTTGCGCGAGCACGGCGGCCTGACCATGACGGAGCTGGCGAAGCAGCTGTGCGTGACGTCGCCGACCGCTACCTCGTTCGTGAACCGCCTCGTGCGACAGAAGCTCGTCGAGCGCTTCGCCGACAAGAAGAACCGCAAACTCGTGCGCGTCCGTCTCACGCGAAACGGCCGCAAGGCGCTCATGGCCGATCTGGAACGCCATCACAGCGTGGTCGGCAGCGTCTTCGGATTGCTCACCGTCGACGAGCAGAAACAACTGCTTTCCCTCCATAAAAAACTCCTTTCCCGCCTCGCGGATTCCTCCCTTTCCTGATACCTTTTCCCGCCTATGTCTTTCCTCAAGCGCATCCTCGGCACGCTCCGCACCCACAAGAAAAAGAGCATCGCCATCGCCCTCGCGGTGGTGGTCGTGGGACTCCTCGTCCGCGCCTCGCGCTCGACGAAGCCGCCCCAGTACGTCACGGAGACCGTGATCCGGGGTGACCTCCGCCAGACCGTGGAGGCCGTCGGCACCGTCACGTCCGAGCGCGAACTCGATCTCCGCTTCGGCGGCATCGGCGTCGTCTCCCGCGTGTACGTGAAGGAGGGCGACCGCGTCGCCGCCGGCCAGCGCCTCGCGGATCTCCGCGCGGGCAGCCTTTCCGCTTCCGTCTCGGCCCAGTACGCCGCTCTCCAGTCCGCCCAGGCGGATCTCCGCGCCCTCGAGGAGGGCACGCGTCCGGAGGAAATCGCCATCGCGGAGGCCGATCTCCAGAGCAAGCGCGCCGCGCTCGAAGTGGCAAAATCCACCCTCAAGAGCGCCGAATCGAACGTTTCGGAATCGGAGAACAAGCTGAGCACCCTCGAGTCCGAGGCGTCCACCGCGCTCACGGGCCAGGTCACGACGGCGGTCCAGAGCCTTCTGCGCCAGATCGTCGCCGCCGAAAACGGACTCTCCGCCGTGGACGACGTGATGCGCGACGTGGACGTCCAGGACGCGATCATCAAGGATCGCCCGGACGCCGGAAAGGACATCCAGACGATGCGCTTGAACGCGGAAGCCGCCCTCGACGCGGCTCGCTCCGAGGCGACGCGCGCCCAGGAGTACGCCGCCACCCTCGCAGCGCTCGACAAGGGGCGCGCCGGCATCGACGCCACCGTCATGACGCTCGATTCGCTCTTCTCGCTCGTGAATTCCATCCGCGAGACCTCGAGCTTCAGCAACGCCGACCGCGAGTCCCTCAAGAGCACGATCACGACCCAGCGCACCGCCGTGCAGGCCGCGTCCGCGGAAGCCGCGTCCGCGCGCACCGCGCTCCTCAACGCCTCCGCGTCGTACGATTCCAAGCTCGCCGCCGAGCGCGCGAGCCTCACGAGCTACAAGGGAACCCGGGACAAGGCGCAGTCCGACATCCTGACGTACCAGGCCTCCATCCAGTCTTCGGAGGCCCAGCTCGCCCTCAAGCGCGCCGGCGCCCGCCAGACGGACGTCGATGCCGCACGCGCCCGCGTCCGCCAGGCCCAGGCGAACCTCGCCCGCACGCAGGCCGACCTCGCCGACATGGTCCTGACCGCGCCCACGACCGGCGTCATCACCCACGTGAACATCAAGCCGGGCGAGTCCCTGCCCGCGGGCTCGGCCGTCTCCATGCTCGGCGTGTCGCCGTTCCGCGTGGAGATGTTCGTCTCCGAGATCGACATCCCGAAGGTGCAGAAGACCCAGTCCGGCTCCATCGAGCTCGACGCGTTCCGCGGCGTCAACATGAAGCTCCAGGTGAGCGACGTGGACCCGGCCGCCACCGACAAGGACGGCGTTTCCAAGTACCGCGTGGTCTTGGATTTCGTCCACCCCCATAACGAGCTCAAGATCGGCATGACCGGCGACGCCGAGATCGAGACGGGTTACCGCCAGGGAGTCCTCACGGTGCCGCGCCGCGCCGTGCTCGAGGACGGCGGCCGCCAGTACGTCCGCGTGCTCGCCTCCACGGGGGCGCTGGCCACGGAACAGGACGTCACTCTCGGCATGGAGGGCGGCTCCGGCGACGTCGAGGTGACCTCCGGTCTCCAGGAGGGCCAGATCGTCGTGGTTCTCCAGAAATAATCCCGCCGCGCCGGTCCGCTCAGCGGACCGGCGTCCCGGCGTTCACTCCTCACACCCTATGCCTTCCGCTTCTCCGCTCATCGAGACCCGCAAGCTCGGGAAGTCGTACTTCAACGACGGGGTGGAGACGCCCGTGCTCTTCGACATCGACCTCACCATCAACAAGGGGGAGTTCGTGGCGATCATGGGTCCGTCGGGCTCCGGCAAATCGACGCTCATGCACATCCTCGGCTTCCTCGACGGCCACACGACGGGCGACTACCTGTTCCAGGGAGATCCCGCGGGAGCCATGGACGACGACGAGCTCGCGCGCATCCGCGCCACCCGCGTCAGTTTCGTCTTCCAGGCCTTCAACCTCCTGCCGCGCACGACCGTCCGCGAAAACGTGATGCTGCCGCTCCTCTACCATCCGACGATTCCCGCGGACAAGCGAGAGACGCTTACCCGGCACGCCATCGAGACCGTCGGGCTCGGCCAACGCATCGATTACTTGAGCAGCCAGCTCTCCGGCGGACAGAAGCAGCGCGTCGCGATCGCCCGCGCCCTCGTGACGCAGCCGGAGGTGATCTTCGCCGACGAGCCCACAGGCAACCTCGATTCCCAGTCCGGCATCGCCGTGATGGAGGCCCTCCAGCAGCTCCACAAGAGCGGCCACACGATCATCCTCGTCACGCACGAGCGCACGACGGCCGAGCACGCGGAACGCATCATCCACATCCGCGACGGCAAGATCGAGAGTGATTCCCGTTCGTTCCAGCGCCGCATCGCCGGCGCCGTCAAAGAGCTCAAGTGACCGTTCAACCATGCGTTTTTCCGACTCATTCTCCACGGCATTCGGCGGCGTCCGCAGGAGCGGATCGCGGGCGCTTTTGACCATGCTCGGCATCATCATCGGCGTGGGCGCCGTGGTGCTCATGAGTTCCATCGGTGAGAGCATGAAGGGCGTCATCCTCGGTCAGATCTCCAGCCTCGGTCCGAAGAGCATGGTGATCTTCCCGGGCCAGGCCGATCAGGGCCCCAACAGCTTCACGACGGGCCATGACAGCCTGACCTTCGACGACATCGACGCCCTCAAACGCCTGCCCTCCATCGAGTCGGTCGCCCCGGTGATCTTCATCCCGGGCACGGTGTCGTACTCGGGACAGGACGGCTCGCCCCAGGTCCTCGGGGTCACCCCGGAGTTCTTCCAGAACCAGAACCTCGAGGTCACCGCGGGGCGCTTCCCGGACGCGTCCGACAACGACGGCGCCCGCGCGGTCGCGCTCGTGGCTCCCGACGTCGTCACGAAGTTCTTCGGCTCCTCCGATCCGCTCGGGAAGCGCATCAAGATCGGCGAGAACTTCTACACGGTGGTCGGCGTGACCAAGGCGCTCGGCTCGCAGTTCTTCCAGAATGCGGACGAGCGCGTCTACGTGCCGTACTCCGTCGCGCGCGTGGTCACGGGGCAGAAGTACGTCAACTACCTCACCATGCTCGCGAAGGACGACTTCGATTCCGCCTTCCTGGACGTGAAGGACCTGCTGCGCCTCCGCCACAACATCAAGAATCCGACCGACGATCCCAAGAAGGACGACTTCGTCGTGCGCAGTTCCCAGCAGGCCAGCGAGATCCTCGGGGGAGTCTCCCTCGGACTCACGGCCTTCATCACGATGATCGCCGCGATCTCCCTCCTCGTGGGCGGCATCGGGATCATGAACATCATGCTCGTGTCCGTCACGGAGCGCACGCGCGAGATCGGCCTTCGGAAAGCCGTGGGCGGACGAGCGCGCGACATCCTGCTTCAGTTCCTCATCGAATCCGTCATCCTCACGTTCCTGGGAGGCGTCGTGGGGCTGTGCCTCGGCATCGCGCTCGCGTGGGCGATCAGCATTCCGGTGACGGGATTCCTCTCCACGTATCACTTCGCCGTTTCGATTCCCTCCGTCGTGGCCTCGCTCGTGATGGCCGCCGGCACGGGTCTCGCCTTCGGCATCTCGCCGGCCAGGCGCGCAGCGTCGTTGCCCCCGATGGAAGCCCTCCGCTACGAATAATGTACGTCAACGACCTGCTCTCAACGGCCACCCGGGGCATCGCGGTCAACAAGACCCGCAGCTCGCTCACGATGCTCGGCATCATCATCGGCGTGGCGTCCGTCGTGCTGATGGTGAGCCTGGGCCGGAGCTTCCAGGCCTACGTGCTCGACCAGATCGCGTCGATCGGCACGGACACCATGGACGTCATCCCCGTGGGACTCGAGCGTTTCGGCAAGAACATGGATTCCCTGACGATCGAGGATTTCCACGCCATCGAGCAGCTTTCGACCGTCCACAACGTCGTGCCGATCCTCATCGTCTCGCAGACCGTCCACAACGGAAAGGAGGAAGTGAGCCCGCTCGTCTTCGGCACCACGGCGAAGATGATCGAGAACTACGGACTCGATCTCGCGCGCGGGCGGCTGCTCAACCAGACGGACGAGGACGGCGCCCGTTCCGTCGCGGTGCTTTCCGCGCAGACGGCCGTCGATCTCTTCGGCAACCAGGATCCCGTCGGCCGCAAGATCCAGATCGGACAGGGGTCGTTCGCCGTCGTCGGCGTCCTGCAGAGCAAGGGCTCCCTCCTGCTTTCCGACCTCGACAAGCCGGTCTACGTCCCGTTCTCGACCGCCCGCGCCCTCACCGGCAAGACGTCCCTCAGCTTCATTTCCATGAAGACGCTCGGCGATCCCGCGATCGCCAAGCAGGACGTGACGACGCTCTTGCGCCAGCGACACCGGATCAAGAATCCCGAGAACGATCCCGACAAGGACGACTTCATGGCGCGCAGCGCCGAGCAAGTCAGCAGCATCGTGGGATCGGTCACGCTCGGGCTCACCATTTTCCTGTCGCTCGTCGCGGGCATCTCCCTCCTCGTGGGCGGCATCGGGATCATGAACATCATGCTCGTGTCCGTCACGGAGCGCACCCGCGAGATCGGCCTCCGGAAAGCCATCGGCGCGCGCCGCCGGGACATCCTCCTGCAGTTCCTCCTGGAGGCCGTCGCCCTCACCTTCACGGGCGGATTCGTGGGCATCGTGATCGGGGCGTTCTTCGCCTGGATCCTGGCCGGATTCGCGTCCCAGCTCCTCGGGTCGTTCCCGTTCCTGCTCTCGCTCAACTCGGTCGTCATCGCGATCGTGATGGCCGTGGGCACGGGGCTCCTCTTCGGAATCTATCCGGCGCGCCGCGCCGCCAGCCTGAGCCCGATGGAGGCGCTCCGGTACGAGTAACACCCAGACGGGGTCGAACCGTGCGCCGAGATTAATGCCGTTGGGGTCAGTCTTTCTTTGTGAGCAGCGGAAAGTCCCGTTTCTTAATCCCTCCGTAATGTCGTATCCTTATCCTCTGCTCATTCCGATTCTTCTCAGTCCATGCATATCCTCATCATCGAAGATCAGAAGAAGTTGGCCGAGAACGTGAAGCAGTTCCTGGAGCTGGAGCAGTACGTCGTGTCGGTCGCGCTCGACGGCCGCGAGGGATTCGAGAAGGCGATGACCCAGGAGTTCGATCTCATCATCCTCGATATCAACCTTCCCGGCATGGACGGGTACGTGATCTGCTCGCTTCTCCGGCAGGAGAAGAAGAACGTACCGATCCTCATGTTGACGGCGCGCGCGAAGCAGCAGGAGATTGTCCACGGTCTCAACATCGGCGCCGACGACTACCTCGCGAAGCCCTTCGATTTGGACGAACTCCTCGCCCGCGTCCGCGCGCTTCTGCGCCGCAACGCGAAGGAACGTCGTCCCGTCCTCGACGCCGGGGACGTGTCCCTCGATACGAACACGCAGGTCGTGACCAGAAAGGGAAAGAAGGTCGACCTGTCGCCTAAGGAGTACGCGCTCCTGGAGTTCCTTCTCCGCAACAAAGGAGTGGTGCAGGACCGTCCCCGGATCATCGAGCACGTGTGGGGCGGGCGCGACGAGCTGCTCTTTTCCCAGACGGTCGACGTGCACGTGGCCTACCTGCGGCGTAAGCTCGGCAAGTCCGTGATCGAGACCGTCGCGGGCAAAGGGTATCTCGTTCCCGCCGAGTGATGCACATGTTCAAGCGCATCGGCCATCGCATCGCCCTGCAATTCACGGCGTTCGTGTTTTTACTGTTGATCGTGAACGGCTCGCTCTTCCTCGCCGCCGATTTCAACAACGCCCGTCATCAGTCCCAGGAGCGCCTGACGCGCATGATGGGGACCATCGTGAACCGCCCGCAGGAGAGTCTGCAGAACCTGCTCCTTCTCATGCCGCCGATGACGCGCGACCGCGCGCGCATCCTCGATGCCGACGGCAAGACCGTGTACGAAGGGGCGTTCTTCGAGGGCATCCCGTTTTCGGGCAAGGAGGGCTTCTCCGATTGGATGATCGAAAACGAGCAGTACCGCGTGCTTACGGCCTCGATCATGGAACAGAGCGGGCGGGCGGGATATCTGCAGATCCTCGACGTCGAACGCTTCCAGCGCGGGGACCTGCCGCTCCGCGCGCTCCTGTACCTGCTCGTGAGCGTGGGCATCTCCGTCCTCACGTTCCTCGTCGGCCTCTTCTTCGCGCGCCGGAGCCTGACGCCGGCGGAAGCCATGATGGAGCGCCTCGAGCAGTTCACGCAGGACGCGAGCCACGAGTTGCGCACCCCGATCGCCGTGCTCAGTTCCTCCCTCGATCTGGCGCTGAGAAGCGGCAGGCACGAGGAAGGCATCGTTTCCGCGAAGGAAGATCTCAAGCAGATCTCTCTCCTCGTGGAGCGGCTCCTCGAGCTTGCCCGCCTCGACACGTTCACCCTCCGCCGCGAGAAAGTGGACCTCTCGGCGCTCGTCACGCAGAGCGTCGACAGGCATCGCCTGCTCGCCGACGAGCGCGGCATGTCGATCGAGTCTGCGGTGGCGCCGGATATTTCCGCTCTCGGCGATCCGGCTCTCTTGCGCCAGGTCGTCACCAACCTCCTCGGCAACGCCATCAAGTTCAACGCCGAACGGGGAAACATCCGGGTCGTCCTCACGAAGTCGGCACTCACCGTCGAGGATACGGGCGTCGGCATTTCCGAGGCGGACCTTCCGCATATCTTCGACCGCTTTTACCAGGCGGACGCCTCGCGCGCCCGCGGAGGACTCGGGCTCGGGCTCGCGCTCGTGAAGCGCATCGTCGATCTTCACGCTTGGACCATCGACGTGCGCAGCCAGCGGGGCAAGGGGACGGCGTTCGTTATCCGTTTCGGCGCGCTGCCCCGCGGGAAGGCATCTTAATCTCCTCTTAATGGGCCTCGCTTACAGTGTGGCCATGCTCATCAGCCGTGAGCTGAGAATCGGCATCCGAAACGTTCGGGAGATCGTCCACTTCGTCATCGATGCGCTCCAGAACTCCCGTGCCATACACGTGCCCGTCGCCGCAACCAGCTTCCCGAAGGGGGGAATGATGGCCGGCGCGGCGGGTACGCAACGGGAGAGAGCGCCGGCGTCATCGCCTCGAAGGATGGCGCCGCGTCGTTGAGACTTCTTCGAGAGAAAGAGAGGGAGAAAGCCCGCCGCGTCAGCGGCGGCTTTCTTTGTACATATCGTTCCATCACGAATCGGCGAAATCCGCCACGGGAAAACGACGCGTTGTCGCGCCGGCGTGAGATACTGGGGAACGTTTCCTTCCCGCCCCTTTCTATGCGTTCGCGTTCCGCCTTCACGCTCATCGAACTCCTCCTCGTGATCGGCATCATCGCCATCTTGGCGTCCATCGTCATCGTCGCGATCAACCCGACGAAGCAGCTCGGCGACGCCCGCAACGCCCAGCGCCGCAGCGACGTGAACACGATCCTCAACGCGGTCTACCAGTACGCGATCGACCATAACGGCAACCTCCCGACCGGCATCACCACCGCCACCAAGCCGGTCTGCATGGCCGACGCCTCGGACACGCAGTGCACCACGGTCGGCGGCGCCAACCTCCGCCTCCTCACGGGTTCCTACCTCGTGAGCATCCCGAAGGACCCGAGCCTCTCCTCCTCGCTCACGGGCACGGGCACGCACTACAACATCGTGAAGGACAGCAACGGTCGCGTCACGGTGTCCGCTCCTGCCGCGGAGCAGGGAGCATCGATCACGGTCACGCGCTGAAACTTTCCTTGGACCTTCAAAAACGCCGCGCAAGCGGCGTTTTTTCATGCCGAAAGGGGGCCATAACGGGTTGTATCAGGCCTTGCCCATGCGTACACTCCCCGTGCTCGCCTCTCGGGGCCTGAGCGCGTTCATTGTCGTCCGTGGGTCGGTACCGAAGCGGTCAAACGGGGCAGACTGTAAATCTGCTGGCTTACGCCTTCGCTGGTTCGAGTCCAGCCCGGCCCACCAGAAAAACAATAAAAACCAAGGATTCCGGAATGCGAGAATGATGTTCGGACGAAAAGTTTATGGTGTGCGAAGAAACCGCCGAGCTGGACGACGGATCGAGCCAAGTCGGGCATGGCTCATCGTTCTCGACTCGCTTAGGATGACGATCCCTGGAGAAGGCAGTCCAGCAGGTGCCTTGCCCTCGCGATCACCTCGTCGGCGTTTTCGGGAAGAACGCCCGGTACGTTTTCCATGAGCGCCATGTTATCCGCCGCCGCCATTCTGCCCAGCGGTCCCTCGAGATAGGCTTTCGCTTCCGCGAGGGTGTCTGAAAGTTTTTCGGGTTTCGTTGGACTGTCCCTGAAGGCGATCTCGACTGCCTGCCTCGCAAGATGAGCGGCGACGTATTGCAACGCGAAGCCGGCATCGTTGTCGTCAACGTCGAAGATGCTCGGACGCAGATCCGATTCAAGACGTTCGATCTTCGATCTCGCCATGCGCATCCGAGGCGTCTCGCCCCCCGGTTCCGTCGCGAGGTGCAAATCGATTTTTCGGATAAAGGAGTTGTTTCTTTCGCGGAAACGGCGAGGATAGACGCATGCACAGACCCGACCTTACCGACTGGGCGGACGCGCACTTCCTGGCGCAGGGTCCGTTTCTGAAGCGCAAGACATTCGGCTGCCCGTCGTATTACCTCGGGAAGAAAATGGTGGCGTTCGTGCATGAGGACTCGCTCGTCATCAAACTCACGCTCGAAAGGGCGGACGAGCTTGCGGCATCCGACGGGGAGACCTATGGCTACTTCGATCCGATGGACCGCGGTTCGCGCATGAACGGGTGGCTGACGATCACTTTTCCCGAGGCGACGGAGTACGAGCGTATCGTGCCGCTCATCGAGGAGGCGATCGCGAGCGTCGCCCGCGAGCCCATGCGGTGAACCGGTCGCGTTCACGCACGGCGTCATTACGTCTCTTGCATGACAAGCCGGACCGCTTGAAACGGGAGGTGTACGAACGTACACTCATGCCCATGAACATCACTGTCGACTACCGCCAATTCAGCGCAGCCCACCAGGGCGGCGATCCGGCCACGGCGCTTCTGGAGTGGCTCCGGAGCTCCCCCGACCGTTCCCGCATCCATGTCTTTCTCGCGCCTCCGCGCTTCGATGCCGCCGCACGCAAGCTCCAGTACGCGCTTCAGTCCATGGGTTGCACGGTGACCCGCCGTTTGGCTCCCATGTCGGCCGCGGCGTAAGCTTTCCCACAACATAAATTACCTTGACCGCGTAAGAGGGGATCGACGACGGCGTCTCCTTTCCTGCGTAGACCGCCATGCGCGGTTTTCGCGTGTATTTCTTTCCCCCATTCTTTATGAAGAAATACCTTCTCGGTCTCGCCGGCACGAGCGCCGTGCTCGCCGCATCCGTCGCGGCGCCGCATTCGCCCATGACGGCTTTTTCGGCTTCGGTTCCCACGCCAAGGTCGACGTGAAGCTTCTTGAGTACGGCACGTCGAGCCAGGGCAGCGCGAGCTCCGTCGACAATGTCTGCGTGCAGTCGGCGGTAAGCGCTCGTGAGCAGTCGCTCGTGAGCGGTCTTTCCGCCTTCAACGCGGCGGAGATGAACGCGTTGACGACGCGCAAGACGGCTCTCGCTTCCGCCTGGGGCACTGCCGACGTCTCGGCTCGCCGCGTCGCGGTGAAGGCCGCGTGGGACGCCTATCTGAAGGCCGATAAAGAGGCGATGAAGCAGTGGGAGTCCTCCCAGAAGAGCGTCTGGAGCACATTCCGCGCTTCCGTGCGCAACTGCAGCGGGGCCGCGAGCACCGAGGTGAACCTCGAAGCAACCGGGCATCTCTAAACGGCATCGACTCGACGGACCAGGGCCGCTTCGGCGGCCCTTTTTCGCGCGTCAGCGTTTCTTGATGGCGACGAGCTGCCTGCGCGAGCAGACGACGACCCCCAGGAGTCCGCCCGCGAGCGCGATCCAGAGTTCGGGACCGGTCTTCACGTTGGTGCGCGCGAGCGAGGCTCCGGCGTGGAGCGTGCCGGTTTTTGCGGGGGGCGTTTTCGCGGGCGTCGCGGTCTGGCGCGCCGGGGCAGGCGGCGTCTGCTGCGAGCCTGCGGGGCGGGAGCCGACGGTGAACGGATTAAGCGGGATGCCCGCGGCGTCGGCGGTCATGGTGTTTCCGACGATCGCTCCGCCCATCGAAGGATCGCTGGAGCTCGACGCGGCGGCATGCACCGCCTCCGGCAGGGAAGACGAGGAGGAGGATTGAGCCGCGACGCTCGAGGGAGCGGAGCTCAAAACCGCACTGGACGCCGCGGAGGAGCTGAGGGGCGCCGACGAGGCCTCGGAGGAGACGATCGGTGTGGGAAGAGCGGGTGCGCTCGAAACCGCGATCGAGGAAGCGGAACTGCCTGTCGATGCCTTCTGCGCGTTCACGGCGGACGACGAGGCTTTTCCGCCGGCGGCCACCGAACTTCTCGAGCCCATGCCGGAGGGCAAAGGCACGTCATCGAGGGTGCCCAAGGGCTTGCCTCCTGCTGCGGGCGCCGAAGACGCCGCGGCGGGCACCAGCGTGAAGGTGACGATGTAGGAGGCCGTGGTGGTCGAGGTCATCTTGTGCTCGCCGCTTACTTCGTCCCCGTACACGCGGAACGTGTAGGAAGTGCCGGCGAAGATCGCGGGCGTCTCGAGGATCTTGCCGCTGCCGTCACGCAGGGTCTTGGAGGAGAAGATGTGGGGCACGTTGTCGTTATTCACGATCGTCACGAGACTACCAGGCGTCGTCACGACGCTCGTCGGGGCGATTCCCGTCGGTGCGAGGCGGATCATGGTGGCTGCGGGACCCGAGGAGGACGAGCCGGCGCTGGCCGCTCCTCCGGCCTGACCCAGGACGTTGAAATCAATGAGCTCCCAACCGCGGAAGAACGTGAACGCCGCGGCGAGAACGACGAGGATGCCCACGACGGCGGCCGGCGCGCGCGACACGCTTTGGCTTTCGACGCGCACGCGCGTTCCCGTCGCGCGGGGCTTCAATGCGGCGTCCGCGGAGCGGTCGCCCGTCGCTCGCCAATGAGGATGCAAATCAGCCATGGCGCGAGGAGGGAAGGGCGACGAACTGGCGGCGAAGCGCGAGCAGCGTTCCGCTGGCCGCGGAGATCAAAAGAAGCGCGGTGAGGCCCGAAGGCAGACCCGAGGATCCGGGAACGGCCTGCGGCGCGTTCGTCACGGGCTCGACCGGATTTTGCGGAGCCGTGAGATCGGCGGTGTTCGGTCCGTTTTCGATGGGGCGCGTCAGGAGCGGGGACGTCGACGTGTTCGGGTTGCCCACCTGCACCGCCACTTCCTGGCTGAAGGCAGTTTCCTGGCCCTGATCGCTGATCCCGCGCACGGCGGCGTAATACGTCGTTCCCTGCGGAAGGCCGTGGATCACGACGCCGTCGGTCTCCGCAGAGACGGTGCGGCGCTGGATGTAGCGGCCCGTCGTCGTACCGTAATAAACGTTGTACGCCCGAACGGAGGCGGAAGAGAGCTTCTCCCAGCTCATGTAGAGCGTGTCGCCATCCGTGCCGATTTTCACCTTCTGCACCTGCACGACCGTGAACGCGCTGCTTACCGGGGCGACGGACGAGGCCGAGGAAGAAGAAAAGGAAGGAGGGACGAAGGAGATCGACGACGAGCTTGCGGACGAACGGGTTATGCTCGATACGGAAGAAGAACCGCCGACGGTCGGCGTTCCCGTGACGTGCACGATGAGGGTGGCCGTGGGCGCGGCGAGGATGTTCGGGGCGTTGTCGCCGGCGACGCTCGTCACGTAGGTATGGCCGGAGGTGCCTTCCTTCAGATCGTAAAACGCGATCGGGATCTTATTGCCCTGCGGCACCGCCTTGACGCGGAACTGCACGCGGGCGATCGGGAAGATCTCGTCTTTGGGTTCGGCGTTCTGTTCCGAGGAGGCGCCGATCTTCGCGTATCCCTGCGTCGCGGAGAATTCCGCCTCGCCGGGAACGTGGATCGGCAGGCCCAGGCTCAGGGTGAGCCCGGAGCCTTCGAGTACCTGCGTGTCATAGGAAAGCCACGCACGTACTTTCTTCACGGGATTCTTTCCCGGATTCACGAGCACGATATCCATATCCAGCGTGTCTCCGACCGAGAGGTTCGCCGTGCCGAGCGACGTGGGGTCCTCGATCTTGAAGAACGGACACTGCTTCTGATCGGTCTTCTCGCAATGGGGACGGAAGAGCAGGAGGTTCTCCCCCTCCGCGTGAGCCGCGGCGGCGCCCATGGTCATGAGCGCGAGCACGCCTGCCGCGAAAAAGAGTGCGGCGCGCCGATGGTTCCGACGTGTCGTCATGATCAGCGGGTCGGGAGGGAACGCAGGATGCGCAGGGCGTCTTTCACCGTAAGCTTGTAGTCCCCGTCCACGTCGCCTTTGCGGATCTCCTCGGCGGTGGCGGTCTCGAGGCCGTCCGCGCGCTCGAGAACCAGGATGGCATCCTGGATGTCGACCGTGCCGTCATCGTCGACATCGCCCCGCAGGGACGCGGTGTCCGTGAGGGCGGCCTGCGTGCGGTCGAACGTCCGGACGTTTCCCGCGGATTCCAGTCCGATGACGAAGGCGAGCAGGCAGCAGAGAGTCGTAAAGCTCGCGATCACGGCGATTCTCCGAGTAGGGGTGGAATGTTTCATATCGAAGTAGTATACCCGATTCCCGACTTTTCGGCGAGGCGCAGCGGATTGACAAGGGTGTAAAGCATGATGTCTTGCATGCGTGTTTTCCCCGTTACGCGTAGTATGATTTTCCGTATGTCTTCCGTGTATTTCTTTACCGGCGAAAACGGCTTCCAGCTGCGGGAAGAGCGGAGACGCTGGAAAGAGGAGTTCGGAAAAAAGCACGGACTGGAGAACCTTCTCGTCCTGGACGGACCGAAGACTCCGCTTCGATCGCTTCTCGACGAAGTGGGCTCCGCACCGTTCGGTGCCGACAAGCGCCTCGTGATCCTCGAGGGGACGCCCAAGTTCAGCAAGGAAGACGTGGCCGTCCTCCTCGCGGCCATCCATCCGGATTGCCTGCTCATCGTCATCGATCCCTCGCCGGACAAACGCACGTCCGGCGCGAAGGCATTCCTCGCCGCGGCGACGGTGAAGGAATTCGCGCCCGTCACCGGGAAAGCCCTGACGGACTGGATGCAGGCGTACGCGACTCAGCAGGGCTCGGCGCTCAAGCCGGACGCGGCAGATCGCCTGCTCGACATCGTCGGGGACGAGCAGGACATGCTCTCGCGCGAGATCCAGAAGCTCGCGCTCCGTCGCATTGGCTCCTCGATCACGGCGGACGACATCGATCTTCTCGCCGTACCCGCGGGTGAACGCGAAGTGTGGGCGCTTACGGGGCTCCTCACGAGAGGCAAAGGGGCGGAAGCCGTGTCGTACGCCCGGGCTTCTTTGCTCCGCGGAGGCGACGCGTTCTCGCTGTGGGCGATGACGCTTTGGATGCTTCGTTCCGTCGTTTCCGTGTACGCCGTCGTGCGATCCGGCGAACGCTCCGCTGCGAAGGTGGCTCAATTGTCCGGCGCGCCCTTTCCGACGGTGAGAACGCTCGTGGACCCGGTCTCGGGAATCGATCCCCGCGCGCTTTCGGCGCTCGTTTCCTGGGCCGCCGATACCGATATCGCCCTCAAGACGGGCGGGTACCGCGCATCCGGGGAAGCCGCCGAGGAGCTCTTAACACTTCTCGACGCGTTCCTGCTCAAGTTCGCGGGACTTTTCGTTCGTTGATCACGCGGCCTTCTTCTGGTCGGTCGCGTTCATCTGCTCGAGCAGCGCTTCCGCGGCTTTTTCCTCCTGCTCGCGATGGGCGGATTCCTGAGTTTTCCTCTGCTCGCGGCGCTTGCGGCGCTCCTCGTCCGTCTGCTTGGCCGACTGCGCGGCGCTGGCTTGGTCGATCTGCTGCGTGTACTTCGCGTCGATCGACGCGAGCTGCTTCTTTTCGTTCTCCAGGATATCCCGGAGCGATTGCAGCTGCTCCGGCGTCATGATCGGAAGAATGTTGACCCAGTACTGCCGCTCGTCGGCGTTCATGCTTTCCGACGCCTGGATCATCGTCACGAGATCGCCGAACTTCGCCGCGACGTCGGGCGGCACCTGGAGTCCCGCTGACGCGGGCGACGCGGAAGCCGGCGGGGGCGGGGGAGTGGCCATCGGAAGGGGGCCGGTCAGATGACCGCGATGATCTCGTACTTCGAGCGGCCCGACGGGGATTCGACGTCGGCGATGTCACCCTTGTGCTTGCCGAGGAGGGCCTTGCCGAGCGGCGATTCGTTGCTGATCTTCTGCTCGAGCGGATCGGCCTCCGTGGAGCCGACGATCGTGTACTTCTCGTGCGCGTCGCCGTCGGCCTTGTTGTGGACCGTGACGGTGGAGCCGATCTCCACGGACTTGCCGCGGCGGGCGTCCGTCTTCTTCTCGGAGATGATCTTGGCGTTCTTGATCTTGTTCTCGAGCTCGATGATGCGGCCCTCGACGAAGGCCTGCTCGTTCTTCGCCTCCTCGTACTCGGAGTTCTCGGAAAGGTCGCCGTAGGAGATGGCCTCCTTGAGACGGTTGGCCACTTCCTGGCGGCGGACGGTCTTCAGGTGGTCGAGCTCCTCCTTGAGCTTCTTCAGGCCTTCCTTGGTGACGAGCGTTTGGTCGTCGTCGCCGAACGAACCGTCGTCTCCGGAGGAACTGCTCACGGAGCTGAGATCGACGTCGCTCAAGATATCGTCCTGCTGCATACGGAAAGAGGGTGGGATGACCGGGGAATTGTACGCGAAAAAAGGCCCCGTACAAGCGAGAAACGGCCATGAAAACGCTTAACTCGCGCTGCCGAGAAGGTCCGGCCAGCGCATGAGGGGCAATTCCTCGGGCTTCTCCTGGAGGAGCGCTTCCACGATGCGCTTCGCGAGTTGCACGTTCGTCACGAGAGGGATGCCGTGATCGGTCGCGAGACGGCGGATGTAGTAGCCGTCCGTCTGGGAGGCGCTGGAGGTATGCGTGGGGATGTTGATCACGAGGTCCACGCGGCGCTGCTCCAGATACTCGCGGATGTTGGGGCTCCTCGGCTCCGATACCTTGTGCAGGAGGGCGGAGTTGATGCCGCGCGCGGTGAGGAACTCGTGGGTGTGCGCGGTGGCGAAGAAGGCGAATCCTTTCTTCGCGAGCTCCTGGATCGCGGGAAGGATGTCGAGCTTGTCCTCGATGCTGCCGACGGTGACAAGCACGTTCTTGCGGGGGATTTTGAAGCCGACCGCGAGGAGAGATGTCAGGAGGGCCTGTTCGGGATTGGCTCCGAAGCACGCCACTTCGCCCGTGGAGGCCATTTCCACGCCGAGGCGCGGATCGGCGCCCTTCAGGCGGCTGAAGCTGAACTGCGCGGCCTTCACGCCAACGTGGTCCAGGTCGACCGTCTGGTACCGCTTGTCCTCCGGTGCGCGGCCGAGGAGGGCCTGCGTGGCGAGGATCGCGAAATTGACGCCGGTCACCTTGCTCGCGAAGGGGAAACTGCGGCTCGCGCGCAGGTTGCACTCGATCACCTTGATGCGGTTGTCCTTGGCGAGGAACTGGATGTTGAACGGTCCGCTGATCGCAAGTCCCTTCGCGATGCTCTTCGCGGCGGCCTTGAGCTGCCGGAGCGTGGCCATGTTCACGCGCTGCGGGGGGAGCACGATCGTGGCGTCTCCGGAATGCACGCCCGCGTTCTCGATGTGTTCGGAAATGGCGTAAAGCAGAAGCTTGCCCTTCTGCGCGACGCCGTCGAACTCGATCTCCTTGGCACCCTGCTCGAACTTGGAAAGCACCACCGGGGCGTCCTGGCTCACCGCGGCGGCTTGGTCGAGGTAGGCTTGCAAGTCCTCTCCGCTGTGCACCACGGCCATGGCGGCTCCGGAGAGCACGTAGCTGGGGCGCACGATCACGGGATACCCGACGCGATCGGCGAAGGATGCCGCGGACGTGGCGTCGGCGAATTCCTTCCATTCGGGCTGGTCCACCGCAAGCTCGTCCAACAGCATGCTGAACTTGTGGCGGTCCTCCGCGCGGTCGATGTCCACGGGCGCGGTGCCGAGGATCGGCAGGCCCGCGGCGGCGAGCTTCGGCGAGAGGGAGTTCGGGATCTGTCCGCCCATGGACACGACGATGCCCCGGGGATGAAGAAGTTCCGCGATGTCGCGCACGCGTTCCTCCGTGAGCTGTTCGAAGAAGAGGTTGTCGCACTCGTCGTAATCGGTGCTCACGGTCTCCGGGTTGCTGTTGAGCATCGTGACCTCGTATCCCTGCTTCTGCAGCTCGTGCGCGGCCTGGACGCAGCACCAGTCGAACTCCACGGACGAGCCGATGGAGTACGGTCCGCCGCCGATCACGAGCGCTCGGGGCTTTTCCGTCGCCGGAAAGACCGCGTCGTGCTCGGTGCCGTGGTAGGTGAGGTAGAGGTAGTTCGTTTGCGCCGGGAACTCGCCGGCGAGCGTGTCGATCTGTTTCACGACCGGCGTGATGCCGTGCTCCTTGCGCAGCGTCCGCACCTGTTCCGCCTTCATGTCGCGGATCTTCGCGACGGATTTGTCCGAGAAGCCCATCTTCTTGGCTTCGCGCAGGAGTTCGATATCGAGCGGCTCGAGCTTGGTCTTGAGAAGCTCCTTCGAGACCGCGGCGCAGGCCGCGATGCGGCGCAGGAACCATCGGTCGATTCCGGTGGCGATCGAGATCTCCTCCGGCGTCCACTCGCCCGAGAGCGCCTGGGCGACCGCGAAGATGCGGCGCGGGGTCGGTTTGCGAAGCTCCTTCTGGATGTCGGGGAAGGAGAAGACGGCAGGGAACAGGCCGTCGACGCCGATATTGAGCATGCGCAGCGCCTTTTGCAGCGCTTCCTCGAAGGTCCTGCCGATCGCCATCACCTCGCCGACGGACTTCATTTCGCTCGTCACCTGCTCGGAGACGAACCGGAACTTCTGCAGGTCCCAGCGGGGGATCTTGAGCGCCACGTAATCGAGAGACGGCTCGAAGTCGGCGCTCGTCACGGCGGTGAGCGCGTTGCGGAGCTCGGGCAGCGTGTACCCGAGCGCGAGCTTGGCCGCGACGAAGGCGAGCGGATAGCCCGTGGCTTTGGACGCCAGCGCGGAGCTGCGGCTGAGGCGCGCGTTCACCTCGATCACGCGGTAGCGGCGCGAGCGGGGATCGAGGGCGTACTGGATGTTGCACTCGCCGACGATCTTCAGGTGCCGGATCACCTTGAGGGCGATCGAGCGGAGTATTTGGTACTCGTGGTTGTCGAGCGTTTGGCTCGGCGCGATGACGATCGACTCTCCCGTGTGGATGCCGAGCGGGTCCACGTTCTCCATATTGCAGACCGTGATGCAGTTGTCCGCGCGGTCGCGCACCACCTCGTACTCGATCTCCTTCCAGCCGGTGAGATCCTCCTCCACGAGCACCTGGTTCGATTCCACGAAGGCGACCTTGAGGATCTCGCGTAGCTCTTTCTCGTTCATGGCCCTGCCGCTGCCCTTGCCGCCGAGCGCGAAAGCGGCGCGGACGATGACCGGGTATCCGATCTTCTCGGCGGAGGCGACGGAATCGCCGATCGATTCGCAGGCGAACGATTTGGGCACGTCGACGCCGATGGATCGCAGCTCCGCGTTGAAGAGCGCGCGATCCTCGGTCTTGCGGATGCTCTCGACGGGCGTGCCGAGCACGCGCACGCCGTGCTTCTCGAGGATCTTCTGGTCGTAGAGCGCGACGCCGCAGTTGAGGGCCGTCTGGCCGCCGAAACTCAGTGCGATCGCGTCGGGCTTCTCCTTCTCCATCACGCGCTCGACGAAGTCGGGAGTCACGGGTTCGAAGTACACGGCGTCCGCCAGCCCCCAGCTCGTCTGGTTCGTGGCGATGTTCGGGTTGATGAGGATCACGCGCTTGCCTTCCTCCTTGAACGCCTTGATCGCCTGGCTGCCGGAATAGTCGAACTCTCCGGCCTCGCCGATCTTGAGGGCACCGGAACCGAGCAGGAGGATCGTTTTGATTTCGGAAAAATCGTCCCCCCGTCCCTGCTCGGGACCCTGGGGGCCGCTGCCGCGGGTCTCAGTCATGTCCGGCGGAGTGTACGGAGGCCTTCACGCGGTGGCAAGTCGGACTCGGAAAACGGTACCGTCTCCGCGTGACGAAACGATAAAGTGAGTCTCCCGTGAAGTGTTCTCCCGAATCGAAGGCTTGTACCCTCGCCGCATGCGCATTCTTCGTTCGGTATCCCTGCTGAGCCTGCTCCTCGTTCCGGTCGCGGCGTCCGCGTCCACCGCCGCGTTGCGAGAAGAATCGGAGAAGCTGCGCTCATACATCGATGCCGAAGCGGCCGGGATGGAGGGCGAGCAAAAGGACATCGCGACGGAAACGGCGACGGATCTGTTTCCCGACGACGGCACCGCGATTCCTGAGGAGCGCCAGGGCGACCTGACCGAATTCAAGGGATTCGTCTGGTTCCGCGTCAACGACGTGCCGTACGTCCTCAAGGACGTGCCGACGGGGCAGTGGTTCGCTCCCTACGTCCGCGACGTCGCGGAGCGGGGCATCGTGTCGGGATACAAGGACGCCGCGGGCAATCCGCTCGGCGTTTTCGGCCCGGAGCGCAACGTCACGCTCGAGGAGCTCGCGAAGATGGTCGTGCAGGCAGCGAAGATCGATCTGCAGAGTTGTCCGCCCGCGCCGAAGAACGAACCCGTCCGCGGCACGTGGTCCGCGCCGTACGTTTCCTGCGCGGAAGCGGGCGGTTTCGCCGTTTTCGCCGACGGCACGGGGGACCTTCGCCGGCCCGCGACGCGCGCCGAGGTGGTGGTTTCGTTGCTGCAGGCGTTCGGCAGGTCCATCGGCGAGGATCTCACGGCGCCGTTCAAGGACGTCAACGCCTCGACGCTCTTCGCCCCCGCGATCGCCGCCGCGGTGAAGGACGGCATCGTGAGCGGCTACACGGACGCATCGGGAAACCCGACCGGCTTCTTCGGTCCGACCAATCCCGTGAATCGCGCGGAGGTGGCGAAGATGCTCAGCCTCGCGCTGCAGCTTTACGCGCGGTGACCCGAACGCTGTTGGAGGTGCGCTTCGAGGTGCGCCTCGCTCGGGTGCGTTCCGGCGAACTCGAGGAGAAGTGCGCCGAGCACGATGAGCATGCCGCCGATGTAGTGGTACGCGTAGATGGATTCGCCGAGGAACCAGTGCGAGAACACGATCGAGAAGATCATCGTGCCGTTGCTGACGAGCGATACCGTCGTCACCGGCAGGCGCTCGAGCGCCTCGTAGAACCCGAACACGTTGAGGAATTTGGAGAGGAATCCGAAGCCGAGGAGCACGGTGAACGCGGACATCGGGAAGGCGCGCAGTTCCGTGGTCACGGAGTGGTTCACCACGATGGAGATGAAGAAGAAGCACGCGATCGCGGTGATCGAGCGGACGAAGAGCAGGAGCTGCGGTTCGCAGTGATGGAGGAACTTGCGGTACACCATGCTCCCGCAGGCGTAGGTGAATCCCGAGAGGATCACGATGAGGTCGCCCGCCTGCAACTCGATGCCGTCGGTGAATCCGCGGAGCGCGATCGTGAGCATGCCGCCGACGATCGCGAAGACGGACAGGAGATGGATCCGCGTGAAGCTTTCCCCGAGAATCGCGATCGCGAGGAGGATCAGAAAGACCATTTCGGAATTCGAGAAGAGCGACACGTTGATCGCGCTGCTTCGCTGCAGGCCCTGGAACAGGAGCATGGGCGCCAGCGTGCTGTTGAGCAGGCCCACGAGCACCATCGGCGCGAACCAGGCCTTCGGCACGCGCGACAGCTTGCGGAGCGTCGGCATCAGTCCGAAGGAAAAGAGCACGAAGGCGCACATGAGCACTTCGCTTAAAAAAAGCAGCGAGATCGGCGACAGCCACGTCCCGAGCACCTTGGCGAACGCGTTGGTCGTTCCGCCCGCGATCACACTCACGCCGAGAGCCGTCCATCCGATGGAAGAGCCGGACATCGCTTCACGGCGCCATTCCAGGTACGGCCAACGTTGGGTGTTGATGTGAATCACGATTGATCTATATTATAACATATTTGCCTATATTTGCAAAGACCCAAGCCAAACCCGCGTGATACCCTCGGATGCATGCTCGAACGCCTTCTTTCCCGCCTGCCGACGATCGCCTTGATCCTTCTCCCGGCCCTTGCCGCTGCGGCAATCTACGCGTGTCCCGCGATGAAAAGCGGGTTTGTGACCCTGGATGACCCGATCCTCATCACGAAGAACCCGGCCGTCCAGGAAATGTCCGGGCGTTCCCTGGCATATATCGTCACCCATTACGATCCCGAGCTGTACATCCCGCTGACCTTCTTCAGTTACCAGATCGACGACCTTCTCTGGGGCCAGAACCCCGCGGGATTCCACCTGGCGAACGTTCTCCTGCACGCGCTCAGCACGGCGTTCGTCGCGTTCATCGGTTGGAAGCTCACGCGAAGCCGGCTGATCGCGCTCGTCATGGGCCTGCTGTTCGCCGCCCATCCTCTCCATGCCGAAGCGGTGATGTGGGCTGCCGCGCGCAAGGACGTGCTTTCGTCGTGCCTCGCGCTCGCATCCGCGGCGTGTTTTCTCCGGTACCGCGAAACGGACGGACGTCCGTGGTACGCCTGTTCGGTCGGCCTATTCCTCCTTGCGCTCCTCGCGAAGGTATCCGTGGTGGTGCTGCCCGGCGCATTCCTCCTGTACGATGCCGCGACCGGACGCGTCCTGCTTTCGCGTAGGCGCGGTCGGGAATACCTGCCGTACGCGGTCCTCGCCATCGTCTTCTTCCTCGTCGCGATCTACGGAAAATCGTCGGTGCTCGAGTCGACGGGGCCGCTGCAGACCCTGCTCTTCGCGGGAAAGAGCGCGGCGTTTTATCTCACAAAACTCGTCTGGCCCGCCGGACTCAGCGTCATCTATCCGCAGCGAACGCCCGTGGCGCTCACGTCTCCCGAGTTCTTCGTGCCGCTGCTTCTTTCCCTCGCGCTGCTTTCGATCATCGTCGCCGCATGGGCGAAGGGATCGCGCAAGACCGCGGCCGCCGCGACGCTGTATTTCCTCTTCCTTCTTCCGAACTCCACCAACTTCTTCAAGAACGGCATGCTCTTTTTCGCGTCGGACCGCTACGCCTACCTGGCGTCCCTCGGCGTGTTCGCGCTCGCGGCGTACGGACTCGCCCGACTGGACGCCGTACTCGAGACGCGTTCGCGCGCGGGAAACGTCGTCCTCGGCGTCGCGCTCGTCGCCGTCTTCGGCGCGCTCGCATCCACGACGGTCGCGCAGGCCGGAGCCTGGAAGGACAGCGAGTCCCTGTACCGTCGGGTGATCGCCGCCTATCCGGATTCGGCCCTTGCGCACAACAATCTCGGTGACGTGCTCATGAAGCAGGATCGAGCCGACGAGGCCATGACGCAGTTCGACGCGGCGCTCGCCGCGGATCCCGGGTTCGTCGCCGCGCATTTGAACCGCGGACTCGCCCTGCAGGCGGCCGGCAAGACCGAGGAAGGGCTCGCGGAGCTGAAGACCGCGGTCGCGCTCACGGAGAAGGCGAAGACGTTCAACCTGGAAACGCTCGGCACGTACTATTATCTCGGCGAGGCGCTGGAGAGTTCCGGCAAAGCCCCGGAGGAGGTGATCGCGGTGTTCCGCAAAGCCGTGGAGAAACTGCCGAACGCGGCGGAACCCCACTACAACCTTGGAGTCAAACTCCAGAAGTACGGGAACGACGCGGAGGCCGCGGAAGAATTCGCGCGCGCGGTGAAGGCCGAGCCCCTCTATGCCGACGCGTGGTACCACTTGGCCGGCATCCTTTCCGCGCAGGGCAAACTCGAGGAAGCGGCGGTCGCGCTCGGACAGGTGCTGTCGATCAATCCAGAGTATCCGAACGCGCGCGAGCACCTCGCGGCGATAGAGCGAATGCTCGGCACGCGCTAGACTGCCCGCATGACGATCACTCACCAGCAATTCAGCGACGTGGACATCCGCGTGGGGCGCGTGCTCTCCGTCGAACCCTTTCCCGAGGGCAAATACTCGACACACGTGCTTCGGATCGACTTCGGCCCCGAGATCGGCGAGAAGAAGTCGCTCGCGAAGCTGAAGCCGCTCTACGACGGGCCCGAGCTCGTGGGCAAGCAGGTGATCGCCGTCGTGAACTTTCCGCCGAAGCAGATCGGCAAGCATCTCTCGGAAGTCCTCACGCTCGGCATGCCGGATGCGGAAGGCAATGCGGTCTTGCTGCATCCGGGGAAAGAGGTGCCGCTCGGAGGAAAACTTTTTTAGGGGGGAGGTTTAGAGGTTCTGAGGTTCGGGCGTAGACTTTTCGTATGCCTACGCTCGCCTTGACGCTCTTTCTCGCCGGGATGCTCACCATCCTGCTTCCGTGCATCCTGCCGCTGCTCCCGATCGTGGTCGGCGTGAGCGTGACGGATCGTCATCCGCTCCGGCCGCTTCTGATCGCACTCGGCATGGTCGTGAGCTTCGTCGCCTCGACGTTCCTGCTGCAGGTCGTCCTCGGAAGCTTCGTGGAGTTCGCCGATGTCGTGCGCGTCGCCTCGTTCTACGTCCTGCTCCTCTTCGGCATCGGCTTCTGCGTGCATCGACGCCCCGCGCAACTCGCCGGTGCCGCCGTGGGAGCACTGTTTTTCTTGGACAAAGGCTGGCTCGCGGTCCTGATCGCCGCGATTCTCGGGATGATCGCGATGGAGCTCGGCGGACGCGTCGCGACGTCGCTGCAAACCGTCGGTGCCGAGGTTCAGACGTCCGTTTCCGGGAAACTCGGAAGGAATTCGCTCGGGTCGGCGTTCGTCATCGGCGCGACGCTCGGCCTCGTGTGGGCGCCGTGCGCGGGACCGGCACTCGGACTCGCCCTCACGCTGGTACGCGACGAACCCGGAATCAAAGCTTTCTTTTACCTGCTCTGCTACGCGCTCGGCAGCGCGGTGCCGCTCCTCATCGTGGCGTACGGCGGACAGAGGGCAGTCGGAGCCGTCCGATCCATCGGGCCGTGGACGGGAACGATCAAGAGCGTCGCCGGCGTTCTCCTCATCCTGATGGCCATCGGCCTTCGCTACGACTATCTCACGCGCTTCCAGACCTGGATCGTGCAAAACACGGGCTATGGGGAATTCGGAAACCGGGTCGAAAATCTTCTCTTTCCCGCAACCCGTAACCCGCAACCCGCAACTGATTCCCCCGACTCCATGAAGCTCCCCGTCCTCTCCCGCGCTCCTGAATTCGCCGGGCTCGGCACCTGGCACAACTCGCCTCCGCTCGAGATGAAAGAGCTCCGAGGCAAGGTGGTCCTTGTCGACTTCTGGACCTATAGCTGCATCAACTGCATCCGGACGCTGCCGTACATTCAGGCGTATTGGCAGAAGTACAAGGACCAGCCGTTCGTTCTTGTCGGCATCCACACTCCTGAATTCACCTTCGAGAAGAGCGACAAGAACGTGGAAATGGCCATCAAAGAACACGGTCTCACGTACCCGATCGCGCAGGATAACGACTTCGGTACCTGGGACGCGTTCGCCAACCACTACTGGCCGGCGAAGTACCTGATCGATGCCGAAGGGCGCATCCGCTACGAGCACTTCGGCGAGGGCGGCTACGACGAGACGGACGAGGCGATCGCGAGTCTCTTGAAGGAGATCGGTGCGACGGCATCCGGCTCCGTTATCGGTTCCACGAAGGATAGTCAGCTTCCGCAAGGACCCATCACGCCCGAGACGTACCTGCATTCGCGCAGCTGGCCGGCTTTCCAGAACGCCTCCGGCGATCCGGACGAGGACATCCACGACTACGTCCTCCCCGCAGATGTCTCGACGAATCGGTTCGTGCTCGGGGGCTCATGGCAGCTCGTGGAAGACGAACGCCAAGTTCTGCGATCGACGGAAGGCGACATCCGCATCCACGCCGTCGCCGGGGAAGTGAACCTGGTGCTTGGACTCGAAGACAATGCCTCACCCGTGCAAGCGTCGGTAACCGTCGACGGTACACCCGGGAAGACGTTCACCGTCGATCGCCACGACCTCTATACGCTCTTCAAAGGCGACTACGGCGACCACGACGTCGTCCTTCACTTGAAGGGCAAGGGCGTCGGTGCGTATGCGTTTACGTTCGGAGGCTAAAGATGTTTATTGAGAAACGCTCGTTCGGAATGGGATTTTAGATAACGTTCGAATGCGAATGCGCGCTCACAGTCCTGAAAAGCAGTACAGCTTTTGAGAGTCCAAGGACGATATTTGTTTGTATGAATGCTCTTACCTGCATTGTGTTCATCGAATCGACGTCGCACATTCTTCGTTAGACCTATGTAAAAATGATTGGAGAGCGACGACTCGAGAATATACACAAAAAACATATCTGTACGTTGAAGGAGCCGGCTCCGCGGCGCTACGCCGTGCCATCCGGCTTCAGGCATTCATGAGTACTTCTTGGCTCTGGATGCATCTCGGCGAAGTTCTGTCGGCAGACAGAACGTAGCCGGATGGTGCCGCTGCCTGGAATCGAACCAGGACGCCCGTGAGGGCAAGGGATTTTAAGTCCCTCGTGTCTACCATTTCACCACAGCGGCAGGTTGGGAGAATGAACAAACTATACCATCGAAAAATCCATCCCCAGTATTCCAGTACTCCAATAGTCCGATCAGATGGGAAGCGCTTCCAACTGCACCTTCGGCACGACTTCCTTGTCGGTGCGCTCGCCCACGGCGAGTGGGGCGCCCGTGACCGGATCCACCTCCACGGCGCGGACGATGAGGCGTCGTAAGGTCGTGCCGGTCGGCGTGCAGGTCATGAGCGTGGAGATGCGCTGGTCGACGGGTTGGTCGAGGACGGAGGTGTCGCTCGGCTGGATCTCGAACTTCTTCTCCACGATGTAGCGGTGCCGGTCGCCGTTGAAGTACACCCAGTACTCGTCGCCGACGGAAAGATCGCTCAAGCGCGCGAAGACGGTCTTGTATTTGCCCGGATCCCACGGGTAATAGGAACTGTGGCCGGTCACGAAGAAGTTCCCTGCCTGGCCGGGACGCGCGGTGCCCGGGTAGTGAACCACGCCCTGCTGGAGGGCCGATTGGATGTCGGCTTCGACCTGCGTCCAGTCCTGGCGCAGAAGCGCCTCGACGGACGGGTTCACGAGCGGGACGTTCAGGTGCAGCTTGGGGATGATGACGCGGTTGTCCGGCGGACCGACCGTGGGCAGGTAGCTGAAGAGTTCGCCGCGGTCCCGCGCGGCGTCGTTTTCGGAAGTGACGGAGCCGACGAGCGCCGCGTCGGCGATCGAGGCGGCGTCCTCGAGGGACGGGTGTTCCAGGAAGATGTCGAGCTTCGCGCTCGCGATCTGGATGAAGCTCTGGTAGTTCATCGCGACAAACAGGATGCCGAAGATCGTCGCGAAGGTGCCGCCGAAGCGGACGATGTCGATCAGAAACAGCGTGCCGCGGCTGTACTGCCGAACATGCTTCTTGCCGGAGCGCACCCAGACCGGCTGCGTAAGGCCGGCCCACAGGCGCTTGAGCGCGCCAAGGAACCCGCCTCTGGCCTCCTTGAGGAGCACGGGCGCGGCATCCACGCTCACTTTGTACTGGTGAATTCCCTCTCGGAGCGCCTCCTTGGCCGTGGAGGCGGCTGTAAGCAGCGCTTCGCGGGCGTTATTGCGGCCCCGTTGGACAACGCGGAACACATCGACCGTCGATTCCGTGGAAACGGCCGCATACTCGTCGGACTGCCACGCGGCATCGTCGATGAAGCTTTGGATCGAGACCTCCTCCGTGATGTCCGAAGCCTCCTCCGGTTCCACGAACGACGGCGCGGACTCCTCCGTTTGCGGGAGGACGATGTCGCCGTTTTCGTCGTACGAGGCGCTGTGGCGGCTATCGCGCGAAGGCATCGGGGTAGTATACCAGGAAAATGGCTTCCGGGAAAGGAAAAGCTCTCATAGAACCCGCAGTCTGACAAGCCCGAAGAAGGGCTTTCTCAAGCCGCGTTCATGATCCCGCCTCCAACGACCTCTTCACCGCGGTAGAGCACCAGGCACTGACCAGGTGCCAGGGGAGGGGATTGTGGCTTCCCGAAGGCGAATTCAGCCTTTCCCTGACGATAGACCAGCGTGCCGCGCTCTTTTTGGCCGAGGGCACGCGTGCGGCACTCGAACCCGACCGCTTCTCCCTCAGGCGGCGCCCAGGAGACGAAGCGCACGTCGCTGAGCGTGACGGATGCCTGCGTCTCCGTTCCTTTCTCGTTCACGACGAGGCGGTTCGCGGACGCGTCCTTCGCCACCACCTCGAGGGGGATCTTGAGTCCGCCGATGCGAAGGCCCCGTCGCTGGCCGACGGTATAGAGGGGGAGTCCCGCGTGGGATCCGACGACGGTGCCGTCGCGGCGCACGATCTCGCCCGGACGCATGTCGGGAATGTAGCGCTTGAGGAATTCCTGCGGTTGCTTCTCCGGGAAGAAGCAGAGGTCCTGACTCTCTCGGTACTGCTCGTCGAAGGGCACGCCGAACGTCTTGGCGAGCGCGAACACCTCTTCCTTCCGCAGTCCCCCGAGCGGGAACAGCACGCTCGAGAGTTGCTCCTGCGTGAGGCCGTAGAGATAGTAGCTTTGGTCCTTCGGAGCGTCGGCGGCTTCGAGGAGGAGAAAGCGCTCCGTCCCCTCGGAAGTTCGTTCGAGCGCGACTCTCGCGTAGTGACCCGTGGCGAGCTTTTCGCAGCCGTATTCCTTCATGAGCTCCAAAAGTTTTCCGAATTTGATCGTGCGGTTGCAGCCGATGCAGGGATTCGGCGTGCGGCCGCTTCGGTACCCCTCGAGGAACGGATCCACCACGTTCGCCTTGAACTCCTCTTGCAGGTCGACGATGTGATAGGGGATCCCAAGCGTGCGCGCGACGTTCGCCGCGCGAGCCGCCGTCTGCGCGTTGCAGCACTTGCTCGGCAGCACCTCCGCGAGCGCGGGAGCCAGCGGGTCGCTCCAGAGCAGGAACCGCACGCCGACGAGCTCGTGCCCCTGCGCGCGGAGCAGATGCGCCACGACGCTGGAGTCTATGCCACCCGACAATGCGACCAGAATCTTCATCGAGCGCCAATTGTAGCGGAATTCCTGTGCCTGCCATGTCGAAAACTTCCGAACCCGCGGGGATGACGTACGATCGGGACATGGCCATTCCTCTGTATCTCCTCGATGCCAGTATCGGCATTCGGCTCGATCCCGAGGCGAATTTCCGAAACGTACGCCCGCCCGAAGACGATCTGGGAGTGCGGTGCATTCTTCGCGATTGTCAGGAAGAGTGGGTGAGGCTGTTTGTTGATGGCGCCCAGGATTCAAGGGAAAAGATGGATATGGTTCAACGCGTCGCTGGGCACTTGCAACAGACGATTCTGTACTACGCGCAGTATTTCCGTGATGAGACGACGCGCATGCTCCTCATCCGCGCCGGAGAGCAGGCATGGGTGCTGCAACGGTATGTCGAAGCATGGGAGTTTCCCGAACCCGCCATCGAAGACGTGTTCCAAAGTTGCCGTGAGCTGCTGAAGTCGCACGGGATCTTGGATGAAGACTTGGTGATCCCCGCATGGATGTGCGAATTGTCGTCCGTGACGCCGGGCGCATCGGAAGAGGGGATTCGAGCGGCAGGAACGTGCGGCTTATGATAGGATCGTCGCTATGACCCACTCTTCCAACGATCTTCCGACATTCATCGCTCACGCCCGCGGCAAGGGCATGGACGCACAAACGATCCGCATGCTTCTCCTCAGCAACGGTTGGAAGGAGAAGGACATCGCCGAGGCGATGGCCTCGTCGGCCCTCGATATGCCGGTCCCGACGCCGCCGGACGCCGGTTCCGCGCGCGACACGTTCTTCCACCTGCTGTCGTTCGTCTCGCTCATCTCCACCGTCACGGCGCTCATCACGCTGTTTTTTGAGTACCTCAACCGCGCTCTCCCCGACGCGGCGTACGAGACGTATTACTCCTACGATGACTTCAGCGGCATCCGTTGGTCGATGGCCGTCGTGCTCGTCTCGTTCCCGCTCCTCGCCTGGATGGCGAGGCTCCTCACGCGCGAGTACGCGAGGCATCCCGAGAAGCTCGGGAGCGCCGCGCGCCGCTGGATCACGTACCTGATCCTCTTCATTTCCGCGTGCACGCTCATCGGCGACCTCATCACGTTGCTCTTTTATCTGCTCGACGGGGAACTCACCCTGCGCTTCGTGCTGAAGGTGCTTGTCGTCCTCGTCCTCTGCGGCCTGCCGTTCCTGTACTTCCTGCGTTCGATGCGCCTCACGGCCGAGACGTACGCCGCCTCGCCCATCCACAAGGTCTTCCTGGGCGCGGGTGCCGCCATCGTCCTCGTCGCCTTCGTCTGGGGACTCCTCATCGTCGGGACGCCCGCCTACGGCCGCAGCCAACGCATGGACGACGACCGCGTGAACGATCTCCGCGCGATCCAGCAGGAGCTGTACTCCATCGCGTACGAAAACCGTCAGTGGGACCAGAACGCGAAGCCCACGAAGCCGCTGCCAGGAAACCTCGACGAGATGCTGGCTCAAGCGGTCAATGCGCATCCCGATATCGTCGACCCGGAAACCGGCGCGCCGTACGAGTATCAGGTCAAAGCGGGAAGCGCCTTCTCGCTCTGCGCGAATTTCGCGCTTTCGCGCGACAATCAGTACGACGTTTTCTGGAATCACCCGGCCGGGCGTTCCTGCTTCGAGTTCAATCTTCTGAAGCCCGTCACGCGCTAACATTTCGGTATCCAAGGCCGGGTGCTCCCCGGCCTTTTTTCGAGTATCCTTCGTCCGTGCGCGAAAAACTCGTCGCCCTCTCGGCCGAACTCACGCGTCTGCAGGAGCAGATGCAGGACCCGTCGGTGCTCGCCGACCGCAAGGAAATGATCCGGATCGGCAGGCGCCTCAAGGAGATCCAACGCGCTCCGGAACTGCTTGCGGAGTGGGACCGGACGCAATCGGCGCTTACCGTCGCCCCGGAGGTGGCGAAGGATCCCGAGCTCAAGGCCCTCGCGGAGGAAGAGGCCAAGGCCGCGAGGCAGGCGATGCCGGAGCTCGAGAAGCGCATCCGTGAATTCCTGCTTCCGAAGGATCCCCTCGATGAACGGAGCGTCATCCTGGAAGTCCGCGCGGGCACCGGCGGCGAGGAAGCCGCGCTCTTCGCGGCCGAGCTGCTGCGCATGTACATCCGTTTCGCGGAACTCCAGGGCTGGACCACCGAGATCATCGATTCGTCCGACGCCGGCGCGGGAGGCCTCAAGGAAGCGTCTTGTCGTATCGAGGGTTCGGGCGTGTACGGCATGTTGAAATTCGAGAGCGGCGTGCACCGCGTCCAGCGCATTCCGGCCACGGAAGCGAAGGGCCGCATCCACACGTCCACGGCGACGATCGCGATCCTCTCCGAGGCCGAGGAGGTGGATATCGTCATTCGCAACGAGGACCTGCGTATCGACACCTACCGCTCCGGCGGAGCCGGCGGACAGCACGTCAACAAAACCGAATCCGCGATCCGCATCACGCATCTGCCGACGGGCGTCGTAGTCGCCTGCCAGACGGAACGCAGCCAGATCAAGAACCGCGCGCTGGCGATGAGCTTGCTCCGCAGCCGTCTCTACGCGGCGCAGGAGGAGAAACTCGCCAAGGAGCGCGGGGAGCAGCGCGCGGGTCAGGTGGGAACCGCCGACCGCAGCGAGAAGATCCGCACCTACAATTTCCCGCAGGACCGCCTGACGGACCACCGTCTCAACGAGAACTTCGGGAACCTTCCCGCGATCATGGAAGGCGACATCCGAAAGATCGTCGATCGGCTGCGCGAATGGGACATTGGGGATCGGCTGCGCACACTGCACTGAACGCGCGGCCTACTCGGTGTCGTCCCTGTCGGAGAGGACAGTTAGGTTTTCGAGGGCGAGAGCTCCGGCATCGATGAGCCGCTTCGTGGCGAGGCGTATACGGCCGAGGAACGGAAGATAGAGGGCCGGCTTTCCCGATGCGGCTCGGATTCGAGGGGCCCGTTCCGTCGAGCCGGTCATCACGACAGGCAAGAGCGGCGGGTCGACGAACGGATTTTCAAGCCGCCGCAGGCGCGAAGCCGAGTTATCGCGATTCGTCTTCGTATGGGAAACGGAGATTTGAAGAAGTGCCAAGCGCGTCTGTTGGACCACTACCACGGCATCGACCTCTGCGTAGGTATTCCCGCTTGGTCCACGCAGGACTCCCCCGCGCCACGGCGTCAACTCCATCGTCATGCCGTTATGCATGCGGCGGGCCGATTCCGCGGCAACGTCCCACGTTTCCGCATTCATAACCTCGAAGATCTCACTGCCGACCTCCGTCTGGACACGATCGAGAATCCTGCGAACGAGCGTTTCGGAAACGGCTCCCCGTATTCTTGATTCCCGGACGCCGTCGGTGCATACGCCTTTCAAGCAGAGAATGACGTCGCGGATTTCCTTTTCGGACAATTCGTCCTCTTCGCGATGGACGTTCGCCTGCAGCAGACGAAGGAGGCCGGACAGCGAGAATTCTGCTGGTAGTGCATCTGCCTTTGACGTCTCCGGCGACAAGGACACGATACGAGAATATGGCTCGGCACTCTCGAGTCAAGCAGTGGCGAGAGTATGTTTCGCGATGCCGCGCAGTCTCATGACTTTGTTCGCCTCCTCCCGGTGGTAACGAATGAGCGAAAGCACGTATTGGGCTTTCGTGCCGCCATCAAGACCGCCAAGCCGAAGCAGCGCCCAATCGCGAACGACGTTCGCCGAAATGAGGGCATCGTTTCCCATGGACTCCATGCAGAGCGTCGCATGCAGTACGGCGGAAAACCGTGCGATCCGCATGGCGATCGAAACCATCGTCTCGGACGGCACGTTCGCTCGGCCGGCCTCGAAGGCGACGAGGACCATGTCCTCGATGATGCGTCTGCTCCTTTCGCCATCAGGCGGGTGGATGCTTCTCATGCGCGCAAGGCTTTCATCGTGTCGATGCGCTTTTGGATGAGTTCCGCCGTACCCACGTCCCTGCGGAAGCGGACGGGGCCTTTCACCTGCTCGCAAAGGCGTTCGGCGACTTTCTCGGCCTCGGTGAGCGACTCCGCGATGCCGACGATGCCCGCGGTGCGCGATCCGCCGAGCGCGAGCGAGCCGTCGTCCTTCTCGGCGAGGTCGCCGAAATAAAGGCGCGCGTTTCCCGGGATATTCGCCGGAAACTCGACGGACTGGCCTTTTTCCGTCTTCGCGTCGGGGTAACTTTTCGGAACGATGTACTTGCAGACGGACGCCTTCTTAGCGAAGCGGATATCGAGAGCCGCGAGCGTCCCGTTGATGATCGCGCGGCAGACGTAGACGAAATCGGTCTCGAGGAGCGCGAGAAGGTTGAGCGCCTCCGGGTCGCCGAATCGCGCGTTGTATTCGATCACGCGCACGCCGTCCTTCACGGCGATGAAACCGCCGTAGAGGATGCCGCGGTAGTCCTCGCCGCATTCCTTTTTTAGAGCGGCGGCAACGAGTTTGTTGAGCTCGGACGCGCGCGCCAGGTCTTTTGCCGACAGGAACGGCAACGAATGATCGGCATCCGTGTACGTGCCCATGCCGCCGGTATTCGGCCCCGTGTCGCCCTCGAACGCGGGCTTGTGGTCCTGGACCGGGGGCATGTCGGCCACTTGCGTGCCCGACACGAAGGAAAGCAGGCTGAATTCGACGCCCACGAGCTTCTCTTCGATCACGACCCTGCCGCATTCCTTCACGCACTCGATCGCGTACTCCACGCCGTCCCGCACGCTCGCGAGGTGCGCGCCGCTCACCTTCACCCCTTTGCCGCCCTTGAGCGCGTCGTACTTCACGACGTACTCGCCGCCCAAATCCCCCGCGATGTAGGCCTCGATCGCCGTGTAATCGGGCTCCGTGAACACGCGGAACTTCGGAGAGGCGTCGATGCCGTGCTTGGCCAGAAGCTGGCGCGCGAAGCCCTTGCTGCTCTCGATCCGCGCGAGCGCCTTCTTGGGAGCCACGCTCGGGATGCCCGCGGCCTCCAACGCGTCGGCGAGGCCGGCGGCGATGGGGTCGTCGGGGCCGATCACGGCGAACTCGACCTTCGCGTTCTTCGCGACCTCCACGACCGCGGCGAGATCCATGATGTCCATCACGTGCTGCTCTTCGGCCAGTTTCCGTATGCCGGGATTGCGGCTGGGGCAGCAATGGATGATGTCCGGCCGTTCACGGCTGCGCGAGAGCGCGTCCGCGATGGCATGGCCGCGCGCCGACGACGTGACGAGGAGGATTTTCATCGTCAGACGAGAGGGATCGTCGAAGAGACGCCGGCGTCCTGTTCCTCGAATTGCGTGCGCGTGGTATTGCGACTGCATCCGAGCTCGATGAGCATCTTCTTGTTCACCTCGGGCGTCGGGTATTTGCCCGTGAAGCACCCCTCGCTGAACCGCTTGATCTTCGGGTTACCCACGCGGATGGCGGCGTGCATGTCCTCGATCGACGTGTAAAAGAGCCCGTCCGCGCCGATCATCTTGCAAATCTCGTCGACCGTATGGTTCGCGGCGATGAGCTCGCCCGTGGTTGGCAAATCGATGCCGTAGGGATCGGGGCTGATGATCGGGGGCGAGGCGGAGGCGAAGTACACCTTCTTTGCGCCGGCCTTGCGGGCCATTTCGACGATCTTTTTGCTCGTGTTGCCCCGGACGATGGAATCGTCCACGAGGAGCACGCTGTTGCCTTTGAACTCCAGATCGATCGGGTGCAGTTTGAAGTTGAGACTCCGCTTGCGGATGTCCTGGCCCGGCATGATGAAGGTGCGGCCGATGTAGCGGTTCTTCACGAAGCCCTCGCGGTACCGGACCTTGAGCTTGTCGGCGAGGCCGGCGGCGGCCGGGCGGCCGGTATCGGGGATCGGGATCACGGAATCGATGTGAATGCCGCTTTTGCGGACCTTTTCCGCGAGCGCTTCGCCCATGCGGACGCGCGCCTTGTAGACGTTCACGCCGTCGATCGTGGAATCGGGAGCGGCGAGGTACACCCACTCGAAGAGACAGGGAGACAGGAGTCCCTTCTTGCACACCTGTGAATGCAGCTTGTTGTGCCGGTCGATGAAGACCGCCTCGCCCGGCTGGATGTCCCGGACGAACTCGTAATCGAGCGACTCGAACACGGTGTTTTCGGAAGCGATCATGTACTCCTCCTTCATGCCGTACTTCCGCTTGCCGAGCTGGAGCGGGCGGATGCCGTACGGATCGCGAAAGCCGACGATGCCGTGGCCTCCGATGAGCGCGACCGCGGAGTAAGCGCCCTTGCAGCGGCGATACACCGTCTTCACGGCGCGGAACACGTGTTCGGGAGTGAGTTTGCTCGGCTTCTGTTTGCGGAGCGCGAGGGAAAACACGTTGAGCAGCACCTCGGAATCCGAGGACGTGTTGAGGTGGCGGTAATCCTGTTCGCGGATCTCCTTGGCCAGCTGATCGGCGTTGGTCAGGTTGCCGTTGTGGGCCAAGGCCATGCCGAAGGGGGAGTTCACGAAGAACGGCTGGGCCTCGAACTCGCTCGAGCAACCCGCGGTGGGGTAGCGGACGTGGCCGATGCCCATCGGGCCCTTCAGCCGGGCGAGCGAGCTTGCATGGAACACGTCGCGCACCATGCCGTTGCTTTTCTTGAGGTGGAACTGGTTGTCGTAGGTCACGATGCCCGCCGCGTCTTGCCCTCGGTGCTGCAGAACGATGAGGCCGTCATACAAATCCTGGATGACGTCGCGGAAGCCGGAGACGGCGAGGATGCCACACATGGGATGCGCTCAGGCGCGGGGGGAAGAAAGAAAAGGAACGAAAACGCCAAACACGGCCCAACCCGGGGACGGGAAGAGCGAAAGATGCGGGAAGGGCGTTCCCATAAATGCATTCTACCCGCGGCCGGACGCTCGGCAAGCGCCGAGCGGACTTATTTCGCGGAGGCGGTGCTGACCGAGGTATTGCGGCGGGTGCGCTGCTTTAAGCCGGACCCGTCGAAAGTGAACGAGTGGAGGAGGCCGCCTTTGGAGGTGAAGTATCCCTTGTGAACTTCCTGGGGCGTCGACGTGAGCCCCCCGTACTTCACGACGAAGTGCCCGTCGGAAGGAGGAACGAACGTGAAACTCATTTGCTGGGAGGCCGCGAGATCGCCCTCCCAAAGCACCTGTCCCTGGTTCGTGGAAATGGTGAGATCCTTGATGCCCTTCTGGCTGACGTTCGCCACCAGCACCTTGTCGGCGACCGGAGTGGTAACCGGCTTGCCGGATTGTTGCCCCGTCTTGGAACACGCAGAGAAGAGGAGCGTGGAAAGTACGATCGCAGCGAAAATGGAGCGGTGCTTCATGACGTGAGTATATCCCTCCATTTCGTCTGTTCCAGCTACCGCACACCGGACATACCGGCTTCGCAAGAAGATCCGTCAGTCGCTTTCGCTCCCGCCTTGCCTTGCATGCGCATTCGGATTTCGAAGCGCCTCCATTTCTACTGGATGACTGCGTTGTCACAGGCAAGCTTCTCGATCGCGGCGAACGCCTGCAGGACGTACGGGCCTTTCCATAGTTGTCCGTCTCGTGCATTTTCCGCGCCTTCGCGTTCGACTTCGGCATTTTTCCACGTGCCATGCTGTAGATCTCCGCGACGCAGATCTTGGCGTCGGGCCCCTTGGAAGAAATAAGGTCGGTTAAGAGCATGCCGCAATCCATGTGCAGATGTCGAAACGGCCGATGCTTGTCGAGCGCTTACGCGCCCTTCTGAAGTTCCTTCGCCCGGACGCAGTTTCGGATCAGGCTCGCGACCGTCAACGGCCCGACTCCGCCCGGAACAGGCGTGATCGAGGAGGCCACCTCACGAACCGCTTCATAGTCAACGTCGCCGCGGAGCTTGCCGTCGACGCGGTTCATGCCGACGTCGATGACGACCGCACCCGGCTTCACCATGTCCTTCGTGACGAGGTTCGCCTTGCCGACTGCGACGACGAGGAGATCCGCCTGCAGCGTCATCTCCGCGAGGTTCTTGGTCTTGCTGTGGCAGACGCTCACCGTTGCCGCGCGATTGAGGAGCATCACGGCGAGAGGCTTTCCCACGATGTTGCTCTTGCCGACGATCACCGCGTGCTTGCCCTCGACGACGATCCCGTAATGGTCGAGCATCGCGATGACGCCCGACGGTGTGGCGGGCGGAAGCAGTTCGCGATCAGCGGACAGGAACACCTCGCCGAGATTCTTCGCGCCGAACCCGTCGACGTCCTTGAGGGGATTGATCGCCTCGATGACGTCGTTCACGCAATCCTGCAGATGCCCGGGGAGGGGCAACTGGACGATGAAGCCGGTGACGTCCGCGTCGTCGTTGAGCTCGTGGATGAGATCGAAGAGCTCCTTGCGCGTGGTCCTCTCGGAAAGGTGGAGGTGCGCATGGCGCATGCCCACTGCTTCGCAGCTGGCCATCTTCTGGCGGATATAGCTCGCGCTGGCCGGGTCGTCGCCCACTTGCACCACGACGAGTTTGGGATCGAGCTTTTTCACCTTCGCACGAAGCGTCTCGAGCAAAGCCGCGGAGACGTCCTTGCCGCTGAGGATCTGGGCGGTCATGCCCCGAGGATACGCGAAAGTCGGCGGAAAATCACGATGGCTGCCGCTCGTCCCGCTTCATTTTAAGATGCAGCAGGTACTCCAGGCTGCTGTGGACGTCCTCATACAGCGTCATGACGGCCGTCGGCATCCGACTCCAGCTCCCGGGTTCGACCGCCGAGCGCATGCGATCCATGGCTCGTTGCGTCACCGCGATCGCTTCGTCGAGATGGTCGCGGATTGCGAGGAGCTGGGCGAGGCTCTGATGAAGCTCCACGTCGATCGCCATGTACGGACTTTGGGCGAGCAGCGAACGCGCGGCATCGTCGAGGTGTTCTCGTCGGATCTGTTCGCGCACGATCTCGATGCGGATCTGCGGATCCAGCTTCTTCGGACCGAGGGCGTCGGCATCGAACTCGATTTGGACCAGATCACCCTGCGACAATCCCTTCAGGGCTCCCTTGCGGACGGCGTCGGTCTTCCTGACCAGCCAGACCTTCTTCGCCTGCTCCTCTTCCCTGTACCAATCGACGGATGAAGGCTGTTCCATGGAGCCATCATCCCATCTTCACGAAAAAAGGCAGGGATTTTCCCTGCCTTTTGCGATTGTCCGCTTCGGCTCAATACAGGATGGGCGGCTGCGGATTCGTCGTGACGTCGTAGGTGACCGCGCCTTCCTTCTTCATGGAGGAGAGGGACGTGGAGCGGATCTCGCTGTCGCCGACCGTGACGAGCGACTCGCCGACGCGCAGGATGCGCTGGAGATCGCGCGGTCCGCCGTACCAGTAGCTGCCGGACTTCAGGAAGTCCTGGTCATCGGCGTAGTGCGTGATCGTGCCCTTGAGCTTGAAGCCGTTTTGGACCGAAAGGTCGTACACGTACGCGCCCTGGAAGACGGGGTTGCCGTCGGCGCTCTTCTCGGACCCGGGAGGCCGCTTCGTCACGAGGATCGGGAGCGCGAGGAGGTTCCGCGACGGCTCGTAGAGGAGGGCCTTGTGATCGGTCTCGACCGGCGTCAGGGAGCCGCGGTCGCCGACGATTTCCTTCCACATTTCCTTGGGAGACGCGACGTTCGTCACGTCGAACACCGCGAGCTTCACGCCCTGGATCGCCGTGTAGTACACCGCGTCGTCGCTGTGGACCTTGTCCGCGTCGATCGACTCGTCAACGTCCCTGCCGATGCCGAGCACGTGCGTCTCGTCGATCGGGTGGAGGTAATTGCTGTATCCGGGGATCTTGAGCTGCCCGAGGATCCTCGGGTTCTTCATGTCCGATGTGTCGACCACGAAGAACGGGTCGACCTGTTTGAAGGTGACGAGGTAGGCGCGGTCGCCGAGGAAACGCGCGGAGTAGATCGTCTCTCCCGGGGCGATGCCCTCGATCGACCCGAGACGCGAAAAGTCGCGGGTGAGGGCGTAGAGCGCGTTTGTCGACTTCGAACCCTCTCGCGACCAATCCGGGTTCGTCGTGGTCGCGATGCGGAAGCCCTTGGCGTTCTCGTCCATGGAGAACTGGTTGAGGATGTAGCCGGGAACGGAACCCTGCGCCTTGAACTCGATGCCGGAGGAAGTCACAGCGAAGCGGTAGAGGCGCGTGGTCTCGACGGGCGCGGAAGCGCCGCCGGACGCTGCATCATCGATCGCCATCGCCGGACGCATCCAGGAATAGGAGTAATCGACCGACGCGACGTACAGGTTCTCGAGGGACATGTACACGTTCTGCGCGTTGCCGAGGGTCACCGAAGTCTTCACTTCGGCCTTCGGATCCGCAAGCGGCACGACGGCAACGATCAGGTACTGCGGGGTGGGGACGCGCGGCATCACGGCGATGTTGGCGCAGCGCGCGACGGCCGTGTCGGAACCGCCCTTCGCGGAGTCGGTCATCTGCGGGACGAGTTCCTTCTCGGTCGCCGATTCGAGGATCCGGACGTCGCCGGACCAGGCGGCCATCGGGGAGTTAAGCACGAGGTAGAACTTGTCGCCGATCTTGCGAGAAGTCACCGACGAGCCGTCGAAGCTCACGGCGCGCGTGAGCGACGGCTTCTCGGGGGTGCTCACGTCGTAGATCTTCACGGCGACTCGGCCGTACCCGTAGTAGGGGTAGATCATCGGGCGCATCCCCGCGGCGCGCTTGTCCATCATGGGCATCGGACCCGATCGGTACTCGTTGCCGAGCACGACGAGCTTGCCGTTCTCGACGTAGAGGTCCGTCGGCTGGAAACCTCCCGTGAGCCCCCAGGACTCGTCGAAGCCCGACTGGGTCTTTTCGAGCTTCGGCGCCACCTCGATCTCCGCGAGCTTGCGGAGCGCGGTGCCGGGATTCACCTTCACGATGCGCACGACGCCTTGGCTCAAAACGTATACGTTGTTGCCGTCCGTCTTCACGATGTCCCCCTCGTCCACGCCCTGCACCTGCACGTTCGTGTCGGAGTGGTCGGCGGCGGGACCTGCTTGCACCGTCGCATCATCGGCTGCGCGCGCTTCGGGCATGGCTGTCGGCGCGGCGATGCCGTTCGCGCTCTTCTCGTAATAGAAATCCCTGCCCGACTGCGCGGATCCGGCGAATGCCGCGAGGTCCGTGCAGGACGTCGCCTTCTGGATCGCGTCGGAAGCGGTGTTGATCCTGAGGGCGGGGTTCTTCACGTTGAGGTAGCCCTTCGTCGGGCGGTCGGTGCGGCCCTCGCTCAACCTCCACATCATTTCCGCCATTTCCCCCCGGGTGAGCTTCGCGTCGAGGGCGCGGATGCTCGTCGGGATGGCCTTGGACCCCTCGATCGCGAGGACGTAGCCCTCGTACCACTCGTTGCCGTTCTGCGCGATCTGCTGCTTGTAGGCGAGCGAGAGGATCTTGGAGGCCTCCGTGAAGGCGATGTCCTGGTCGGGCTTGAAGGAACCGTCGGGATAGCCGCCCACGATTTCCTCCTGCTTCGCCGCGCAGACGTAGACGGCGAACCAATCGTCATTGTGAACGTCCGGGAAGCAGTTCGTCGGAGTCAGTCCGTTCTTCATGCCGCGCGCCTCGAGGATGATCTTGAGGAACTCTGCCCGGTTGACGCGCGCGTCGGGGCGGAACGTGCCGTCGGGATAGCCCTTCAGCACCCCTTTGCCTTGCAGCGAGTCGATCGCTTCGGCGTAGGGGGAACCGGAGACGTCGCGGAATGCGGACTGCGCCGAGACGATGCCCGGCGGCGGAAGGAGCGTCGCGGCGAACGCGAATGCGCCGGCGACCGCGCCCATGCGGAGACGGATGGACATAGAGGGGGAGGGGAACGACATACTCCCCCTACTACGCAGGAAGTCGGGACGGGTTACAACCGCTCAGGACAGCTTTGCCTTGACGGCGTCGTGGAGAGCCTTCGCCGTCGCCTCCTTTTCCCCCGAGGTATCGATGACGATCGCGTCCTTCTTCACCGTCTCCGCGTACGTGCGGTAGAGCTGATGGAGACGCGTCTGGATGCCTTCGGTTTCGAAGAAGTCCTTGGCCCCGCGCTTGGCCAGACGCTTGAGGCACACCTCGAGCGGCGGCAGCGCGACGAAGAGGGCATCGGGCTTCGGAAACTGCTCGTTGGCGGCCTGCAGCCACGACATCGGCACTCCCTGCACCGCGCCGTAGACGAGCGTCGAGGCGACGTACCGGTCGCAGACGACGATCTTTCCCGCTTTGAGCGCCGGCGCGATGACGCGCGCCACGTGGTCCGCGCGGTCCGCGGTGAAGAGCAGCTGCAGCGCGTCCGCGGGCAGGGTGTTGTTCTTCAACCAGTAGCGGATGCCCTTGCCGATCTCGCCGTCCGTGGGCTCGGCCGTGAGCACCACGTCGTGGCCGTCGGCCCGGAGCCGTTCGGCCAGGAACTGCGACTGCGTGGTGGTGCCGGAGCCGTCGGGCCCCTCGAGGACGATGAAGAAACCGGGCATGCCGGGAGTCTAAAGCAGGTTCGCCGGAGCGGCGAGTGCTTCAAGCGGCGTCCGCCACCGTCTGCCGGCTGTCGTCCGCCGGAGGAGGAGCGTCGAGGACGGCCGCCCGCGAGCCCTCTTCTTCCGGAGCCTCGTCGCGCCGACCGTCTCCTTGCTTGCGTTCAAGCTCGTGGATGTAGCCCTCCACTTTGTGGAGCAGGCGATCGAGCTGTTCCAATCGCTCCCGCATGTAGCGCACGTACGCGCGTTCGACGGGTTCGTACGCCTCGCGCAGGCGATGCTCGACGTGATGCTTCTCATGCTCGATCTGGCGCTTGAGCTTCTCCGCGGCCTCGCGGCCGTTGCCGTGCGCGCGCTCGTGCGAATAGTGCTCGAAGAGCTCCGTCGTCTCGTTGAAGAGTTCCGTGAGGCCGGGTTCCTCCTCGCGGCGCCCCTCTTCGTGCTCGTGATGCTCGTGCTTGTGTTCGCCGTGGGGGTGATGGTGGTGATGCGCGTGGGCGAGGTGCTCCAAGTGTTCCGCCGCTTCGCGCGCGGCCTCGGCCGCTTCTTCGAGACTTCGCTCGACCTCCTCCTCATGCTGCTCCTTTTCCTTCTTCTGTTCCTCCTCCAGCTCCGCCGCGCCGTGAAGCGCCTCGATGATTTCGTCCTGCCTCTTGATCGCTTCCACTTCTTTTTCGACGTCGTGCGGCTTTCCGTCCGCGACGAGGCTCAAAGGGAGCTTCTCATGCCCCGTCATCAGCGACGCCTGCGCGCCGGGCGTCACCGGCAAGTCGAAGTCGTCGTCCGTGGAAAGTTCGACGACGAACGAGCCCGTAGGCATCTGCACGATCAGTTTCGAGCCCTCGGGAAGGTGCGCGAAACGCAGGTGCAGCATTCCGTGCTCTCCGGGGGTCACCGTGTAGGACGGTCCTTCGGGAAGCTCCGCGGACTCGGATGATTCCGCCGCGTGCGCCTCCTCGGCGAAGACCGCGTCGAGGGCCTTCGTCTCCTCCACGAGCGTGCGCACCTCCGCGGTGACCGTAGGCATCTCGGGCTTCGGCAACGGCGTGACGCTCGGCGCGATACGGTCGTTGAGCGGTTCCACTTCGAGGCGTGCGCGTTTCGTGATCATGGTGGTCCTCGGAGAGAGAGGAGAATCGTAGTACAGCCTTTGATCGGGCGAATCAAGGATTGGCCGGTGATTTTTTGAGAGAAATGGCGAAAACGTGAATGCAGAGAGCAAAAAGGGTCGATCGGGGCGAACTTCTCGGCTACAACGCGCCTGTGAACCACTATAAGGGACTTCCCGTACCGAGAACCGATCAGCTTTTCGCGGATTATCTGAATAAACCCGCGGGCGTGCTCCAGCTTTTATACGACACGTCCGCGGAGGCGAAGCGGGATCTGCGTGAAGCACTCAGGCATTTTCCCTCCGTCGCGCATCATCTTTGCGATATCTTCGTCCGCCACGGTTACGATCGCAGCCGGTTTCTCCGGGTACTCGGGGAGGTGGGCCAGGCGTATCCGCAGATGAAACGCATCGACGAGATAGCGGCCTTCGTCCGCTCGATGGCGGAAAAAAGCCAAGTGGACCTGATCGAGGCGCAAATGCAGGAGATCGTCCGGCTCGTGCGAGAGGCGCTGCGTCCGTCCTCCGCCGCGCCGAAAGACGGAATGATCGATTCGCAACAAAGGAAAGATGCGAGGAGGACGAAATCGTGACGTCCATGAAAAAAGGACCGACGCGAGTGATGCGTCGGTCCAAGGAGACGTCAGTGGAGCAGCCAGTAGACTGCTCCGGCACCGGCCAATATCGTGGCGGTGCCAGCCTTGAAGGCGCAAAACTTTTTCCATTCGGGGCCATTTATGGCCCACATGACCAGTCCGGAAAAAATTTGTACCCCTGCAAGTCCGAAAGCAATTGCAGGCATTGGATCTCCTTTCTGCGATAAAAATATCGCATGAGAAGTATAGCTGACATTTTAAAAAACCGCCCGGAGATCCGGACGGTCTTTTTTGTAAGCGGCGGATCAGAACCCACCCATGCCGCCCATGTCTCCCATGTCGGGGCCGGGCATCGCGGGTTTCTTCTCCTCGGGGATCTCGACCACCGCGACCTCGAGCGTGAGGAACATCGCGGCGACCGAGGCGGCGTTCTCCAGCGCGGAGCGCGTCACCTTCTTCGGGTCGATGACCATGGCCTTCACCAGGTCCTCGTACTCGTGGGTCATGGCGTTGTAGCCGACGGCTCCCTTCTCGCCCTTCACCTTCTCGACGACCACTTTGCCCTCGACGCCGGCGTTGGACGCGATGTGCATCGTCGGGGCCGTGAGGGCGCCCTTCACGATCTCGATGCCGATCTGCTCGTCGGCGTTGTCGCCCTTGAGCTTCGCGAGGCTCTCGACGGCGCGGATGTACGCCGTGCCGCCGCCCGGGACGATGCCCTCCTCGGCGGCCGCGCGGGTCGCGGAGAGCGCGTCTTCGACGCGGTGCTGCTTCTCCTTCTGCTCGACCTCCGTCGCGGCGCCCACCTTGATGATGGCGACGCCTCCGGAGAGCTTGGCCAGGCGCTCGGCGAGCTTCTCGCGGTCGAAGTCGCTCTTGGTGGCGTCGATCGACGACTTGAGCTCGGCGACGCGCGCCTCGATCTCCTTCTTACCACCCTCGCCGTCGACGATCGTCGTGTTGTCCTTCGTGGCGATGACGCGGCGGGCGCGGCCGAGGTCCTCGATCGTGGCGTTCTCGAGCTTGAGACCCACCTCCTCGCTGATCACGCGGCCACCCGTGAGGATCGCGATGTCCTTAAGCATCTCCTTGCGGCGGTCGCCGAAGGCCGGGGCCTTGATGGCGAGCGTCGAGAAGGTGCCGCGGAGCTTGTTGAGCACGAGCGTCGTGAGGGCCTCGCCTTCCACGCTCTCGGCGATGATGACGAGCTCCTTGCGTCCGCGCTGCGCGACGGCCTCGAGGACGGGGAGGATCTCCTGGACGGAGCTGATCTTCTTGTCCGTGATGAGGATGTACGGCTTCTCGTACACGGCCTTCATCGTCTGCGCGTCCGTGACGAAGTAGGCGGAGATGTAGCCCTGGTCGAACTGCATGCCTTCGACGTATTCCTTCTCCAGGCCCAGCGTCTGGCCGGCCTCGACGGTGACGACGCCGTCCTTGCCCACCTCGTCGATGACCTCGGCGATCGTGTCGCCGATCTCGCTGTCCTGCGCGGAGATGTTCGCCACGGCGGCGAACTCCTCCTTCTTCGACACCTTCTTGGCCTGGCCCTCGAGGTGCTTCGTGACGGCGGCGACGGCCTTCATGATGCCGTTCTTGATGGAGATGGCGTTCTTGCCGGAGCCGAGATGCTTGAGGCCCTCCTGCATGATCGCGTGCGCGAGCACGGTCGCGGTGGTGGTGCCGTCGCCGGCGGCGTCGTTGGTCTTCGTGGCGGCCTCCTTCACGAGCTGCGCGCCCATATTCTCGAAGGGATCGGGGAGCTCGATCTCCTTGGCGACGGTCACGCCGTCCTTGGTGACGGTCGGACCGCCGTACTTCTTGTCGATCGCCGCGTTGCGGCCGCTCGGACCCATCGTCGCGGAGACGGCGAGCGCGAGCTTGTGGACGCCCTTGAGGATCTTCTCGCGGGCCTCGTTACCGAAGAGGAGTTGCTTGGCTGGCATGATAGGGGGAGGTTAGCGCGGGCTTTCTGCCCGCGAGAGATAAGAAAAGATCAGGCGGCGAGCTTGCCGAGGACGGAATCGAGGTGGAGCACCTTCACTTCCACGTCCTTGCCGTCCGTGTCCTTAAGCTTCACGTCGTCGCCGGCGTAGCGGCCGAAGAGCACGCGGTCGCCGACCTTGAGGAACTCGGTGGGGTTCGCGGTGTCCTTGCCGATGCCGCCCTTGCCGAGCGCGAGGACGAGCCCCTCCTGCGGCTTTTCGCCGGAGGCGGTCTCGGGAATGACGATGCCGGACTTGGTCGTCTGCTCCTTCGGGACGGGCATGACGACGACGCGGTCGCCCAGCGGCTGGATCTGTACCGCGAGCTTCACCGACTTGGGATCTGCGCTTGCCATACGAACAAAGGGAGGAAAGGAAGTAGGTGAAAAAATCCGTGTTAGCAGTCGGAATTGTAGAGTGCTAAGAGGAGGTGTCAAGATTCCCGCAGCAGCGAAAAATCGTGCCAAGAATATTGACCCTTTAAGAAAAGATCGACAATGCATGCATGTACGATTACTGGAAGAACGGCAAAGGCGGCAACTACGAATCGTTGCGAGTATCACCCCCGAAAGAACTCCAGGCTTTGCAGGGAAAGGATGCGGACGTCGATCCCGTTCCTGAATTGAAGGAAGAGGAGGTCAAACGAAAACTGCGTCAATTGCTGCTTCCGGACCAGCTCACCTAAGGCAGAGAATACTTGACAAAAATATCAAATTGTATAAAGTGTGCACCTATGCCGAAGACCGGAGTTTCCGTCGGCTTGGTTCTCCTCGGCGTCGCCGGGGCGATGCTTTCGGGCTGCGGAGGGACCGAAAAAACGGCCGATGTCCCGCCGTCGCAACTGACTGTCGGTGCGCCATCGCGGGAATTCGACGAAGCGAACTATCAAGACGGTCTCAACGAGGCTCGGCGCTCCGATCGTTCGTACGACGTCGATGCGACCGTCGTTCCGGTAGGAGGCGGGGAAGGGGAGCAGGCCTCCGTCAGTCGGGAATTCGACGCGCGAGGAGTCACGTTGGACTATCTCGAGGCGAGAAGGCTGGACCGCTCGTCGATCGTGATGGAGGTGTCCTCGTCCGAGTCCTCCTTCAATTACGAGGAATTCATCGCGCGCCTGACGGAACTCCGTGCGCAGCAGCGATCGGGCAATTTCGTCCGGTCGTCGTCCGCATCGCCCGCGGCATCCCGGACGGGCAACTCGCTGCGCGACCTTCCCAAGTATCCGCTTGATACCGTCTTCAACCGCTCGTCCCGCTCCTCGAGCTCGAACTACTCCGGCCGAAGTTTCCTGAACCGCTCGTCGTCTTCCGTATCCTCCGCGGGTTCGTCGGCGTCCTCGGTGGCCGAGTGCGGGGACGGAAAGGACAACGACGGAGACGGAACCGTCGACGCGGAGGATCCCCAGTGCCACACCGACGGCAACGGCGACTACCTGCCGTCGTACGACTACCGCCGTCCGAGCGAAAGCCGCTCCGTCACCCAGGGCAACTCCTCCTCGGCTCCCGGCATCGCCACGCACGGCACGGTCGCCTGCGCGGACCGGAGCATCATCCCGGCGCTCGGCGACGGCGCTTTCTCGGGTGACGAAGGCGCGACTTTCCCGTACCTCCTGAACGGCGACTGCCCGGTCTCGGCGGCGATCCTGCCGGCGTGGGGGCAGGGAGGGACGGTCTTCGGATCGTTGGAGTTCTAATCGATCTCGACGCCCAGGCTCTTGAGCTTGGCATGGAGCGCGTCCATGTCGTTCCTTGTGTCGTCGTGGAAATGAACCTGCATGCCCATGCGCGAAGGCACGAGGAGGTTGCGCTCCTGGTTGTCGATGAAGAGGCTTTCCTGCGCGGCGGCCCCTGCCCGCGAAAGCGCGATATCGAAAATCCGCGTGTCGCCGTCGCTCTTCGACGCTTTTTCGATCGACGAGACGACGATGGGATGAAACAGGCCGGAAAGGCCGACTTCCTCGTCGAGGATGGCGATGCGCTCGCGCGCGTTATCCGTGATCATGCCGACCCGAAGCCCGCGCTTGAGGCGCCGCGCAAGAGCGAACATCGGTTCGTTGAGGGGCATGCGGCCGATGGCGCTGCGCAGCGCGGAATCATCCGCGTCGATGCCGAATTCCCGGGATACCCTCCGCAGGATCGAGAAAAGGTCGATGCCCCCGCGGCTCATCTTGTCGATATCTTTGCGGAACGAAGCGAGAACGTTCTCGATCGAAAGGCCCGGCTTGAGGGCCGCCAGGTTTTTGCTCATCGTGAGCGACCCCTTCGCATCTGTAGTAAGTACGCCGTCGAGGTCGAAGAAGACGGTGGTGATCATGTGAGTGGTAGCAAGGGGGTTACTGAATTCAAGATTTCAATCTACATTTTTTCATAAACCATCAGCCATGCATCTGTCCATTTACCCCGATGTTGTTCCCAGTTTTCCAAAATCTTCAGCTTCTTAAAACCTGCTTTCTCATATGCTTTGATTGCTCGCTCGTTTTTAACATCAGGATCAATAATAACTTTTTGGGCCTTTTGCGTTTGTATCAGATATTCAATCATAAGACTCACCGCTCTTGATCCGATGCCTTTACCATGTAACTCAGGCTCACCAATAAAAATATCGATTGCCCATGTATTTGCTTCCTGAAGAAGTGGTTCCTTCAAATTATAATCAGTTTCTTGGCGTGTTTCATAAAATTGAATATATCCAACAGGCTCCTTTTGCCATTCGATTATTGCTGCATGCACATGACTTTCTCCTGTTGTCCTTGGTTTATATTTTGCTTGGATAGATTCCAGATCCAGTCCTTCGCGATTTTCATACCACTCTTGAACACTTGGATTTTTCAACCACTTCAACAGCAGAGAATATTCCTCTGGCGAATCTTCCATCGGCCGTATTACCAATTCATTTTCTTGAACAAAGTTCATCGAATGTAGAAAACCCTCTATGGTGCCGACGGAGAGACTCGAACTCTCACATCCAGGGGATACACGCTCCTGAAGCGTGCGCGTCTACCAATTCCGCCACGTCGGCACGGTGAGGCAAAAGGAACGCCCGCAGAGTGTACGGCAGGATGCGCAGAAGCGGAAGACCCAGACGTTCGTGTAGAATGCCGCAAATGCATGCTCAAAAGATCACCGTCAACGACAAAATGCAGCGCGGCTACGAATACTTCCTCACGGAACCCGAGGGGAAGAACTTCGATCCGCGCTTTACGCCGGACCTCACTCCCAAGGAAATGCTCGCGCTCGGAATTTTCGGGGGAAAGTACATGACCGATTGCCGCGACGAGTTCCCGGCCGACTGGTACGCGCACGCGAAGCTCTCTCCGGCGTTCGCCGACAAGACGCTCAACTGCTTCGGCGTGCTCGCGAGCCAGCCGCTTTCCGTCTGGCGAAAGAAAGGGTGGATCCACCCCGCCGATCCCCGCGGCTGGTTCCAGTGGTACTGCCGGTACTACCGCGGGCGCAGGCTCGGCGAGGAGGACGAACGGCAGATCCGCCGGTGGCTCGCGATCAAACGGCACATCACGCAGATCGTGCGTAACTGCGCAAAAGGAGATCTCTCTTGTCGTCGGCGCCAGCGCCAGGCGGTGCTCCACTGGGCGTACGACAGTCGGAAAATGTGAGGTCGCCCTTGACAAAATAAAAACGGCACGAGCATTTTGGTGGTTTATGCTCAATTTTTCCATACCGGGTCACGAGGAGCCCGTCACTATCGAATCGGTGGTCCTCGATCTGAACGGCACGATCGCCATCGACGGCGAATTGCTGCCGGGCGTCGCCGAGCGCGTCGAGGCGCTTCGCGAATCGCTGAAGTTTTACCTTTTCACCGGGGACACGCATGGCAACGCCGGGCGCATCGCGAACGCGCTGGGGATCGAGGTCCGCGTTACCAAGTGCGCCGAGGACAAGGCGGCGGAAGCTGTGAGGCTCGGCGCCGACACCGTCGCGTCGATCGGCAACGGGCGGATCGACCTGGAATTGATGAAGGTCGTGCGCCTCGCTATCGTCACGCTGCAGGCTGAGGGCGTCCACCCGCTCACGCTGCTCGAGTCCGACATCGTCGTCCCCTCGATCGGGGACGCGCTCGATTTGTTCCTCAAGCCCAAGCGCCTCATCGCGACGCTCCGGAAGTAATCACTTCCGTTCCCTGGCCGTCTTCAGGGCATTGCCCCACCAGACGAGCTGCGTGAGCATGCCCTGGGCCGCCTTGAGGAGACCCTCGTCCTTGGGATTCCATTCGCCGCCCCAGACCATCGAGCCCGGGATATGGACGGCGTTCCGTACGGAGGCCATCTGGAGCTCCACCGCGATGCCGCGCAGATGCTCGGCGGCCCTCGCCCCGCCGACGCTGCCGTAGGCGACGAAGCCGACTGCCTTGTTGTTCCACTCGGCATAGCACGCGTCGAAGGCATTCTTGAGCACGCCAGGTCGAGCTTCGCCTCCTGGGCCTCATCCAGGTCGGCGGCGTCTTTCCAGTATCCGCACGAGTAGGTCATCGTGCGGCCGAGCATGCGCCCGTAGAGGTCGTTGCCGATGTCGTAGTGCCGCCCGCCGACCTGCCACGCGCGCGAGGACGACTGGCGGTTGATGAGCACCGACGCGAGCGCGACGAGCGCCTGACGCACTCCCACGTGCATGCGCTCGATCACGCGCGAGGCTTGTACGCGGTAGATGAGTTCTTCCAAGTCGTCGCAATCCCACCATCCGTCCATGTAGCTTTCGCCGGCGGCGAGCGTGCCGCCGGAAAGCAGGCGACCGAACAAGCGGTCGTCATGCACATGCACGTCCCACGGTCTCGTGCCGTTCACGCGCACGTCCGCCAGATTACGCAACTGGTCGATGAAAGACGCAACGGGCATTCAAGGGCGAGAGAAAGCCATACTTCGACGGCCGAGGGCGGAAACTCTTACCGAACGGTTGCACCGAGACGCTTCTTCCGTAGCATTCCTCCATGCGAAACCGCTTGTTCATCGCGTCGCTCTGCGCGCTGTGCGCCTCGCTGTGCCCGGTCGCCCACGCGCAAGACGACGGATCGTGCCTGCGCATCAACGGTCAAACGCCCGACCATGTAGACGTGCAGGCGGTGCGGACGACGTGGCTTTCGTGGATCAACGCTCTTCGCGCGGACAAGGGCCTCCGGCCGTACGCGCTCAACGACTACCTCAACGCCACCGCGTCGAACTGGTCGACCTTTTCGGTGCTGCGCGGGACCATCGACCACCGTCGCGCGCCGAAGGCGGCGTATTACGACTACGGCGCGATCGAGCGCTGGTTCTCTGGAAAGGGACTCGCGTTCGCCAACGTCGCGGGGAAGACGTTCACCGAAAACATCGGATGGGGTCCGTTCCGCTGCCCGGACGGCGATTGCACCGAGCCGCTCATCGGCGCGACGCGTTCCACCTTCGATTTCTTCCTGTCCGAGAAGGGAAGCAACGGCGCCCACTACCGCAGCCTCGTGAACCCGCAGTTCACGCAAGTCGGTATCGGCGTGGCGCTGAGCCCGACGCAGGGACGCTACTACCTCACGGTGCACTATGGAACGGAGGTGACGTCCGATCCGGCGCCGCTCTGTCCCGCCTCCTGAATGCGTCGCCCGTCCGCCGTGTTATGGGACATGGATGGCACGCTGCTCGGTACGGAAGAGTTGCACCTGGAATGCTGGGAACAACTCTGCGAGCAAAAGGGCATTTGCAACGCGAGAGCGGTCTTTCTTCTGACTGTAGGAAGGAACCAACAGGACACGGACGCCATTCTTCGCCGTGAGTTCGGCGAGGATTTCGACGTGCCGCACCATCGAGCGCTGAAGAACGAACTCTTCAAGGCGAGGATCGAGAAAGGGATTCCCGTAAAAGAGGGGGTCTTGGACAGTCTCGACTATCTCAAGGGAAAATCCGTGCCGATGGCCGTCGCCAGTTCGACGAACAAGGAACAGGTCTTGCGCCACCTCACAAGCGCGCGCATCGAGCAGTACTTCTCGGCCATCGTCGGCGGCGACGAGATTTCCAGGGGCAAGCCGCATCCGGAAATCTTCCAGCGCGCCGCAAGCAGCCTGGGATGCTCCGCCGCCGATACACTTGCCGTGGAAGATTCACCCAATGGCGTTTTGTCGGCGAGCGCGGCCGGCGCAAAAGTCCTGCTCGTCCCGGACCTCGTGGAGCCGACCGAGGAAATCCGTCGTTATGCGACATACGTCCGCGGTTCCCTGAGGGAGGCTTTTGACCTGCTGCGCGAACTTTTTCCGTAATCAGCGCTTGTCCGGCACGAACGTGATGGAGAGCGAATTCACGCAGTGGCGCGTGTCCTTCTTCGTGAATCCTTCGCCATCGAAGACGTGCCCGAGGTGCCCACCGCAGGTCGCGCACTGGATTTCGGTCCGTCTCCCGTCCGCGTCCGGCACGCGTTTCACGGAACCGGGGACGATGTCGTCGAAGCTCGGCCATCCGCAACCCGAATGGAACTTCGCCTCCGAGCTGTACAGTGGGGAAAGGCAACGGCGGCAGACGTACGTCCCTTTCTCGAAGAAGGAATCGTACTCGTTGGCATACGGGGCTTCGGTGCCTTTTCCGACGATGATGCGCTCTTCCTCCGGAGACAACGGTTGGAATTGCATGCGTCGATTGTCCCTCCGATGGAAAGGACGCGCAACGCGCGTGGCGGACGAAACGGCGCGAAGGTAGGATTCCTCCATGTTCGAGCGACGGAATACGTTCTTGTTTCCGGCGGGTGAGGAGAGGGGATCGCTGTTCGACCGGCGCACAGGCGCCGCGATCGCCGTGATTCTCGCCGTTCTCGCGGCCACGCTCACCCTGATGGGGCGCGTGCCCTGGTGTTCATGCGGGTTTCGCCTGTGGACGAGCGACGCCTGGAGCAGCAGCACGTCGCAAAACCTCGGCGATCCGTATTCGTTTTCGCACGTTCTTCACGGTCTCCTCTTCTATTGGGGCCTCAGCGTTCTGGCACGCAAACTGCCGCTCCGCCACCGCATGGTGCTGGCCGTGCTCCTGGAAGTGGCGTGGGAGATCTTCGAAAATACGCCGTACGTCATCGGACGGTACCGGACGGCGACTGCATCGCTCCAGTATCAAGGAGACAGCGTCCTCAATTCGCTCGGAGACGTCTTCTCCGCCATGTTCGGATTCTGGGTCGCGGCGAGACTGCCGTGGAAATGGTCCGTGGTCGCGTTCGTCGCGCTCGAATTGCTGATGCTCGCGACGATCAGGGACAACCTGACGCTCAACGTCCTCATGCTCCTCCACCCGGTCGACGCGATCCGCCATTGGCAGGAAGCCGGTCCTCTCACGGGCTTCTGAGATGGCGTTCGCCCTGCTCGCGATCGGCTCGATGCTGGGATACGCGCTGCAAAACGTCCTGCTCGTCCGTTACGCGCGGTCGATCGACGCGCTCAGCCTGTCTTTCTACCGGAACGCCACCTTCGTCGTGACGCTGTCACCCCTGCTTCTCGGAGCCACCGGGGCGGATGCCGCCTCTCTCCTCGGCCGATGGCCCCTTCTCGTGGTATCGGCGCTCGCGGGAGCCATCGCGCAGTCCCTGTCGTTTTCGGCGTTCCGGCGGCTCAACGTGGGCGTCGCATCCGCGTTCAACGCCGGATGCGCGTCGGTCGTCACGGTGGCGATGAGCAGGACGTTTTTGGGAGAGACCGTGGACGGTACGACGGCGGCCTTCATCGGGCTCGTCTGCGCCGGCTGCCTGCTGCTCGGCGTGCAACGGATGAGTCATCCCGAGCTTCAACCCAGGACCGCGACGGGTTTCCTTCTCTGCCTCTGCGCGAGCGTCTTCTTCGTCACGACGCGGATCGTACTCGCGTCCGCGAGCAGATCGGCCAATCCCTGGCTTTCCTCTTACGTCTGGGAAACGAGTTTCGCGGGGGCATCCGCCGGCATGCTGCTGCTTCGCAGGGCCGCCGGGCGGCCCGGTCTCCAGCGGATCGCGCCGCGAGACCTCGCTCGCATCGCCCTCTTCGCCCTCCCCACGCTCGCGGGCACCACGCTCTATGCGTTTGCGGCCCGCTTGGGCCCGCTGCCGGTCTTGAGCGCGTTTTCGACCCTGTCGCTCGCGGCCAGCGCGATCCTGGCGAGGATCCTCTACCGGGAAAAACTCACGTCGGGCCAGTGGCTCGCGATGGGGGTGATCCTCGCCGGCGTGCTCGGTACGAAGCTGGCCTGACTTCACAAGGGCCGTCCGAACGATCATCCTGTGCCCATGAAGGTTGATGCACAACGCCTGAGCCGAAACGTCGAGTTCCTGCTCCTGCTCCTCGCGGGCTTCGCGGTGCTCTGGAAAGGAGGCAAAAGCCTCGAAGCCACCTGGCTGCTCGCGGGCTTCGCCGCGATTCTCCCCTTCGTCGCCACGGGGAGCGGGCGATTAGGAAAGACGATTTCGGGAGCCGCCGTCTGTTTTTTGGCTTTGAGCATCGCGAGCCAGCTCACGTCGTCCGCCTTCAACTACGGATGGGACGAACTGCTGCGCGACGCCGGGTGCCTGCTCATTTTCGCATACGTCGCTCGGTCAAGCATCAAGGGATTTCCCTTCCGCTTCAGCAGGGTCGTCACGGGCGTCGCGGTGCTCGCGTGCCTCGCCGGCATCGCGGTGTATTCGCTGCAGCCCGTAAGCCGCTTCGTGGGCACGTTTCTCGACTGGCGCTTCAGGACGGACTACTGGCCCAATGCCTGGGCGGAATTCCTTCTCCTGGCCTGGCCCTGCGCGGCCTACGCGCTTCGTCGGCGCCCGGTGGTGCTCGGGGCCGCGCTGGGACTTTTCCTCGGCTGCCTCCTCTTAAGCTATTCGCGCGCGGGCTTCCTCGCGCTCCTGGGCCAGCTGCTGCTCCTTGGAATTCTCGGGATCGTCTCAAGCATCCGGATGCGCTCCTGGCCCAAGGGCGAAACCGTGGTCCGCTGGTGGTCGGTGGTCGGCCTGATGGCGATGGTCTGCACCGTCGTCTTCGTGGGAACGAACGCGCTGCGCTCGTCGCGCTTCTCCGTGGAGTCCGTGCGCGACAAGGCGACCTTCAACGCGGCGGAGGGCACGTCGTCGGTCTCCGAGCGAAGGGACTTCTGGACGGCCGCCGTCCGGATGACCGCGGAGCGACCCCTTCTCGGCTGGGGACCCTACAGCTTCCGTTTCGTGCAGCCGCGCTACCAGACGAGCGTCCTCGCGACGTCCGATCATCCGCACAACGTGTTTTTGAAAATCGCATCCGAGCGCGGCATTCCCGCTCTCCTCGCGTTCGTGACGCTGCTCGCGTCGATCCTCGGCCCGACGGCGTGGCGTCTCGCGCGGCGCACCGTACGCGCCGACAGCCTGGAGTGGCAGCCGCTCGCGTTGATCTCGGCGTCCGGAGTGCTGCTGCATTCGCTGGTCGATTACAACCTGCAATTTGTCGGCATCGCCCTGCCGCTCTGGATCGTGTTGGGCACCCTGGTTTCGTCCGTCGAGGGAAAGAAGCAACGTGGGAAAAGGATCGAAAAAATCGCCGCCGTGGCACTCCTGGTCTTCACGCTCTGGGAAGGGATGTTCCTCGTGACCTCCTCCCTCGCCCGACGGTCGCACGCCATCGGCGACGACACGACGGCGCTCTTGTGGTACGCGCGCTCCGCCCCGCAGCTCTTCCGTCGCGACAGCGACCTCAGCGTGACCGGCATCCGGCTCTCGAGGGGCGAAACGGAGGAGGCGAGAGCGAGCGTCCGTCGTGCCATCTCGCTGAATCCCGAGGACGCACGCGGATGGTTGCTTCTGGGCAACCTCCAGGAGTCGCGACGCGAATGGGACCCGGCGCTCGCGGCCTACGAACGCACGTGGATGCTCGGGCGCTACAACGTCTTGAACGCGCTCTCCGGGCTGCTGCGGGTTTCCGTCGCCCGTTCCCAGCGCACCGACCTCCTGCGGAGACACGACGAGTATCTCTCGCTCTTCAACGCCTACGCCGACGCGATCCTGAAGAACACGCACTTCATAGCAATCAGCACGACCGTCGAGGAACTGCAGCACGCCGCGGCTTCTCTCGAATCCGCGTATCCCAAGGACGCCCCGGCGATCGCGAAGCGGACGGAGGAAGCCCGATCGCACGCGGAAGAAGAGCGCGCCCGCTTCGGCCAGCAACCCGGGGGGCTTCTCTGGTAAAAAAGACGCCTTGCGGACATGTCCGACGTCGCTAGACTCCCCGCATGATTCGCCGCCTACCCGCTGTTTTCGCACTCACGGCTTGCGCCCTGGCGCTCGCTTCCTGTTCCTCCAAGGGGCTGAGCATCCAAAAGGACAAGGATGCCGGAACCGAGGGATTTCAGTTCGTCATGCCGAACAAGGACGTGACCGACCCCGTGCACGGCAAGGAGATTTGGCTCGGCGTAGGCGCCGTCGCGGGCGTGGACAAAGTGGCGGCCAACGGCATCGGCCAACTGCACGTGATGGAAGACGGCACGTCGCTCGTGACGCTGCAGATAAACATCCACCAGGCCGTGCCGGGCGTCGAGTACCGCGGATACCTCGTCAGCGACTCGGGCGATCGCGTCGATATGGGCACGCTCGATTCCTTCTCGGGGGTCCGTCACCGGCTCAACTACGAAGCCAAGCGCGATCTGCGGGACCACCCCACGATCGAAATCACGCTCAATAAAGCGGGATCCTCCACGGCCGGCTCGCTGCAGGCGAAGGGGACGATCTCCGAGCGCAAACGGAAGTGAGTCTTACCCGCGGGACGGAAGCGACGTCAGGATGTTGACGGCGAGGAAGGTGATGAGCACCGCGTGCAGCAGGATGGTCGAGAACGTGGATTTCATAGGATCCCCGAAGGGGGATAGAGAGGGTAAAGGAGACTTTCCCTCTGTCCAGTTTTCTCGACCAGAATTAGAGTACATTTTTTGTTCAATTTGAGTATGCCTGTGCACGAATCCATGGATCCGGATATGAGGTTTTCCTTATACCTTTGAGCAAATCATCATACTCTGCTCGAAGAGCAGAGATGACATCATTCGTCACCGTCTCAAAGCCCTCCCTTTGCAGAGATTCCGTGACCCCAGTCAGTAACTGCTCGGCCCGCTGGCGTTCTTGCTCGGTATCGGACGGGCCAATGGCCGAATCCTTCGGCCTCGCGCGCTTCCAGAGGGTAAAGCAGAGATCTTGGAACAGCGTGATGTCCCTTTTTACCCTGTCTTCGGGGGTGTGAGGCGGGTAGGCGAAGGTGCCTTTGAGCAGGTCGTCAGGAGTCATCATGGCGCACGGACGCTATCGGGAATCCCCGGGGAGTCAACGAAACGCGGGGCAGGGCAGGACGGACGGCATGCGAAAGCCGCGTTTTGATCGTACGAGTGTTCTGGTACGATGCCTCTCGAACGGTTCCCGTCCGTTCGCTTCTTTCTCCGGGATGTAGCTCAGTTGGTAGAGCGCACGGTTCGGGACCGTGAGGTCGCAGGTTCGAGTCCTGTCATCCCGACCATTGGCATTTGCCTTCTCACGCTTGTGGGAATCATCGAGGACGAGAAGCCTGCCCTGAGCGCAGCCGAAGGGAGTCCTGTCATCCCGACCAGTAGCATTCTTGCCCCTCTGATTCGCCCCGTGAAAGAATTCCATTCCACGGGTGCTCTTCTTTCTATACCTCATTCCATGCGCACATACCGCTATCTCGATCTGGTGACCGCCGCGTTCGTCGCGGTGCTGCTCATCAGCAACGTGGCCTCTTCGGCGAAAATCGTCGACTGGCACGTCTCTCTTTTCGGCCTGCCACTCTCTTTCGACGCCGGTACGCTGCTCTTCCCCTTGAGCTACATCTTCGACGACATCCTGACGGAGGTCTACGGCTACGGTCGCAGTCGTCGGGTGATCTGGACGGGATTTGCCGCAATGCTTCTCATGAGCGCGTGCCTATGGATCATCGGACGGCTTCCCGGTGAAGCGCAGTGGCAACAGTACGCCGGCGACGGCGCCTACCAGGCGATTCTCGGAGGCGTGGCCAGCGGCGCGATCGTGACTGCCAGTCTCGTCGCGTATTTTTGCGGGGAATTCAGCAACTCCTACGTGCTTGCGAAACTGAAAGTGAAAACGAAGGGGCGGTATCTATGGATGCGCACGATCGGCTCCACGCTCGTCGGAGAAGGTCTCGACACGACCATTTTCGTGGTCGTCGCATGCGCGCTCGGCGTCTTCCCTTGGGAGATCGCCCGTTCGCTCATCGTGGCGAACTACCTCTTCAAGGTGGGAATTGAAGTGCTGCTGACGCCCGCGACCTACGCGGTCGTCCGTTTCTTGAAGCGCGCGGAAAACGAGGATTACTACGATCGCGACACGACTTTCCACCCTTTTCTGTTCTCATAACCGTTTAGGCGAGCAGCAGGGTGTAGAATGCGAACATGACCCTTCTCTCTGTTTCCCCCTGGGGCCTGCTCGCGGCGATCGCCGCCGCGGCAGTCGTCGGATTCGCATGGTATTCCCCGTTCGCATTCGCGCCCGCGTGGTCGAGGCGCCTGGGCCTCTCGCCGCAAGAGATGAAGAAAGGCCCGCCCCCCGCGACGTGGTTCGTCATGCTGCTGTCCCAAGCGGGCGGCGCGTTCGTGCTGGCTTCGCTTCGGGCGATGCTCGGACTCGCGTCGACGCTCGAGATGATCACGCTCGCGTGCCTGCTCTTCTTCTGCGTGTACGGATTCTCCACGTTGACGAGCGCGCTCTTCGGCAAGAAAAACCTGGTCGTCTGGCTCATCGAAGCGGGCGGCGCCCTCGTCGTTCTCGTCGTGCAGGCGATCGTCCTGTCCTTCTTCTGACCTTTCCCCCTTTTTTTCCATGGATACCGCTCCCATCCGTTCCGGCTTCAAGCCGTGGTACGCTGTCGTCGGCATTCTCGTCCTTCTCGTCTTGTGGCTCGGTGCCACTTATAACGGCCTCGTGAGCTCGAAAGGCGCCGTTGAAAGGAGCTGGGCCGACGTCGAGACGCAGTACCAGCGGCGCTTCGACCTCGTCCCGAACCTCGTGAGCACCGTGAAGGGCGCCGCGAACTTCGAGCAAAGCACCTTCACCGCGGTCACGGCGGCGCGCAGCCAGTGGCAATCCGCCCCGAGCCGGTCGGAGAAAATCGACGCCGCGTCGACCTTCGACGGCGCTCTTTCCCGCCTCCTCGTGACCGTCGAGGCCTACCCGCAACTGCAGGCGACCCAGGCCTTCAAGGACCTGATGACGCAACTCGAGGGCACCGAAAACCGCATCGCCGTGGCGCGCCGCGATTACAACGAAGCGGTGATGGCGTACAACGTCGGCGTCCGCAGCTTCCCGCGCAACGTTTTTGCGGGGATGTTCGGGTTCGTCCCGGAAAAGCCGTTTGCGTCCGCGAACGGAGCCGACCAGGCGCCGAGCGTCGATTTCGGCGACTGATCCATTCCTTCGGCGACATGCGTAACCGCCTCCTGCCCCTCATCGGCCTCCTGCTCCTGCCCGTCCACGCCTTCGCGTTCGAGGTTCCCTTGAACGACGGATACGTGACCCAGACCCAGGAGTTCATCACCCCCGAACAGGAACAGGCGCTGGAGGCCAAGCTGAAGGACTTCGACGAGCGCACGTCCAACCAGGTCGCGATCCTGCTCGTCGAGAGCATGAGCGGCGCGTCGCTTTCGGACATCGCGGTGCAGACGGGCCGCGCCTGGGGCGTCGGCACGAAGGAGCACGATAACGGCATCGTGCTGCTCGCCGCGCTCAAAGACCGCGAAGTCACGATGCAGGTGGGCTACGGACTCGAGGGCGCCATTCCGGATATCGTCGCGAAGGGCATCATCGACACCGACATCGCCCCGGCCTTCATGGAAGGCAAGTATTACGAGGGCCTCGACGCCGCCGTGGACGCCATCGAGAAGCACGCCTCCGGCGAGTACACCGCGGACAGGTACGCGTCCCCCGCGGACGGCCCCGGTTTCGGTTTCCTGGTCTTCATCGTCCTCTTCGCGGCGCAGTTTTTCGCCGCCTGGTTCTCTCGCAGCAAGTCCTGGTGGGCCGGCGGTATCGTGGGCGGCATGATCGGACTTGTCCTCGCGCTCGTCTGGAACTGGTGGCTCTCGATCCCGCTGCTCGTGATCGTGGGACTCGCGTTCGACTACGTGGTGTCCAAGAATCCCGTGCGCCGCCCGCCGCGCCGGGGTGGCGGCTTCTGGGGCGGGGGAGGATTCGGAGGGGGCGGCAGCGGTGGCGGTGGATTCGGGGGGTTCGGCGGCGGTTCCTTCGGAGGCGGAGGCGCGTCCGGAAAGTGGTGACGGAAAAAACAAGGGTGTTTTCTAGGGCGCGAGGGGCCGCAGACGTACAATGAGCCCCATGCACATCATCCGCCGTACCCCTGCGCTTGCGCTCGCCGCGCTTTTCCTTCTTTCCACGGCCTCGGCCGAGGCATTGAGCATGTCCACGCTGGAGGTACAGGCCACCGCTCCGGCCCGCGGTCCGATTGCGCGCGGCGCGCAGCGCGTCGATCTGCTCAAGCTCATGCTGATCGCGTCCTGCGACATCGATATTCCGGTTGAAAGCGTCACCCTCCATCATGGCGGCCTCGGCGATCCGACCGATCTCGAAGGACTGTCCCTCTGGCTCGGCAACGTGCGCGTTTCGCCGTCCGTGCGCCCCGCTGCTCGCGACGGGGAAGCGATCCTGCGGCCGCGGCGCCTCGTCATTCCGGCTTGCGCGTCCGTCGATCTCGTCGTGCGCGGCAGCCTGTCGCCGGACGCCGCGGTGGGAGGCGAACACTCCTTCACCGTCGAATCCGCCGCCGATTTCGCGGTGTCCACGCAGTCCGTCATCGTGATCGATCCGCCGCGCGGCCCGGCTACCCCGGCGTATACGACGCCTTCCGCCGCGTCCGACGCCCAGGTTTCCGTCACGATGCTGCCGGTCACCGGAACCGTGACGTACGGAGCCGGACGCACGGTCGCCCGGCTGCAGATGCGATCGACCGGCTCGCACACGCAGCGCGTCACGCGCCTCACGCTCACCAACGACGGCTCCGCGCGCGACGGGGACCTCAAGAACTTGTCGCTGCGAAACAGCAGGGGAGGGCAGGTATCGGGCGTGCTCGCGCAAATGACCGGAAACAAGGCCACGTTCGACTTCTCAGAACCGCTGGTATTCGAGGGATCGGACACGAAGCTCTTTACCGTCCGCGCCGACGTGCGCGCGAGCCGCAAGCGCACGATTGACTTCACGGTCGAAGATCCGTCCGACGTGGAGGCGGAGGTCTGCTCTGGCGCCCGCCAATGCGCTCGGGCATACTGATTTCCGTTCTTTCCGCGACATGAAAAGACTCCTTTCGCCCGCATGCCTCGGGCTTCTCCTCCTCGCCTCCTGCGCGAGGAAGTCGCCCATTCCTCCCGAGGAAGTCCTCCGCCGAGCGGTATCCGCCAGCGGCCAGCTTCAATCGGCGTCTTTCGACGTGGCAGCCGACCTGCAGCTCTCGGCTCCCGGCCTCAAGGGCGGAGGCAAACTGGCCCTCAAGGGCGTCCTTCAGGACGGAGGAAACGCCGCGCAGTTCGCACTCGCCGCCGACGGCGCGATTGCACAGGGGGCCCAAACCTATAACGGATCCGTCGCCGCACAGGTCGCTTCTGACCGCGACCACGAAGTGTTCTTCCGACTCGACTCGCTCGAACTGGCGCCGGAAAATCCGCTGCTCACGAAAGACGCGATCGCGAACCTGCTCAATCAGTGGTGGAAGCTTCCGCAGAAGAACGCCGGTTCGATGGTTCCCGTCTCTCCCGATCCTGGCCTTCTGCGCGCGCAGTCGGAGGTGGTGAAGGTGATCAAGGACCGGGGCGTTTTCTCGCTCGACGGCCAGGATGCCTTCCACTACGACGTGACGCTCGATCCCGAGAAGATGGCGGCGTACCTGCAGCGGGTGAGCGAAGAAAAGCATCAGCCGCTCGACAGGGATTCCACGCTGGAGGATCTCCAAGCCTACGACGCGAAGGGCGAACTGTGGATCGACGCGGAGTCGTTCTTCGTCCGCAAGATCCAATGGTCGATCCGTCCGAAGTCGGGGAAAGCCACGCCGTACGCCCTGACGGTGACCGCGTCGCTTCGCGATCATAACGCGGCGAAACCCGTGGAGTATCCCGCGGACGCCAAACCGTGGACGGGTCTTTCCGCAGTCTTCCCGACCGCCTCGGGCTCCCTCGCCCCCACCTTCCAAGCGTCCTCCGCCACTTCCGCCCGTCCCTGATGACCCCCGTCCCGCAGGATCAAGAGAACTCGGTGCCCATGGACGGCCTCGCACCGAGCGTGCAACCCGCCCCGATTCCGGCTCCCGCGCCGACGCCCGCCCCGCAAGCGCCCGAGCAACCGGTCAAAGCCGCCGGCGTCCAAAGCGGCGGCAAGCGTTTGGCCATCGTGATCCAGGGACTGTTCTTCGTGTTCTATCTCGGCTTCTTCTGCTGGGAGGGATTCCTCCTTCTCACGCTGCCGAGCCCGACCGGAGAGATGCGCGACCTGCAGTCCATGGGGGTACTCACGTCGCTCGTCGGTATCGGCGTGCTGCTGCTGGTCGGTTGGCTCGGCGTGCTGCGCATCGGTCACTCCAACGTTTCCACGTCGCTGCGGCAGAGAAGTCTCATCGTCTTGATCGCCATCCTCGCGCCTGGAGTCGTGCTCGCGATGGCGACCCCCTACTTCATCACGCGCGAACCCCCGCTGGGCATCGACGTGGTGAACCCCACGAAGGCATCGGACTTCGTGGCGCCGGTCTCCGTCACCTACAGCGTGGAGCGCGCCATGGCGACGCTGAAAAACCTCGGCTACCGCCCTTCCAAATATCAATGGGACGGCAACGGCGACGGAAAAATGGACCAGGAAACCGTCGTGCCGACCTTCACGGCGCTGTATCCGAAGCAAGGGGCGTATCTCGTCACCGTCATCATCCAGTTCGACGGCTCCTCGGCGAGGCGGCTCCAGAAGCGCCTCAACGTGCCGACCGCCGTGTTCTCGGTGATCCCGGAGGACCCGGTGGTGGAGAAACCCGCTCGCTTCAGCATCGCCTCCCTGCTGACCGATCCGAAGCAGCTGAAGCAGGTAACCTGGAACTTCGGGGACGGCACGAAGCAGGAGACACTCAAGACCACAGAAATCACGCACACGTACTTCACGACGGGGGAATACGAGGTATCCGCCGTGTTCCAGCTCGCCTCCAACGCGGAGCAGTCGCTCAAGAGGACGATCGCCGTGAAGGATCCCGTTCCGCTTCCGTTCCCAATCACTCTCTCCGTTGAGCCGAAGAATCCCATGGGGCCCGCCCCCTTCGGCGCGGTGTTCAAGCTAGATACCAAGGAGCCGATCCGCGAAGTCATCTGGGATTTCGGCGACGGCAAAGAGGAACGTGGCACCGATCTTTTCCGCGCCGGCCATACCTTCGACGACGTGGGCATCTATCCCGTCGTCGTGAAGGCCAGGAGCGCGAGCGGGTCGCTCGCGGAGCTGACGCAGATCGTGCGCGTGACAGAAACGCTGCAACTCCAGGATCTGCGCTTCGAGGGATCGCCCGAGGTGCAAGGCGGCAAGGTCCAGGGCGAACTGCCCCTCGACGTGGAGATCACCCCGAAGACGGCGATTCCGCTCGTCACCTTCTTCTGGGAAAGCGAGGATGATTCGGCGAACGTGCAAGGCACCACCTATCGCGCGACGTACCGCCAAGAGGGCACCTACGCCGTCACGCTGGTGGCGCAGAACGCCGACGGCAACGTCGCGCGCATACCGCTCTCGATCCTCGTGAAGCCCGCCTCGGCGGAGCCGTCGATCACCGCCAAGCCGGAGAACGGCGTCGCGCCGCTCACGGTGCAATTCGACGCGTCGGAAAGCTACATTCCGCCGGACGAGACGCTTGCCGGCTTCAAATGGCTCTTCGGCGACGAGGAAAGGAACGATTCGGTCGAACTGGGCCCTTCCCGCGTGGAGCACACGTATAAGAAGCCCGGGGAATACAAGGTCATCCTCAAGCTCGTGACCGTCTCCGGCAAGGAATTCAGTACGGAACGGACGATCGTCGTGCGCAGGCCGGCGCTCAGCGCCTGCATCACGTCGAGCCGCACCAAGGTACAGGCGGGCAAGGGCATCGAATTCGATTCCGCATGCTCGACCGGGTTCCCCCTTACCTTCGTCTGGGACGTGCGCGCCGACGCGAATCCCAAGGTGACGCTCGCCCAGGGGCCGACCGCGAAGTACATCCACGTTTTCGACGCCCCAGGCACCTACACCGTCTCCTTGACGCTCACGGACGAATGGGGCAACGATGACTCGACCTCCGTTCCCATCACCGTCACCCCATGAAGAAGCAAACCTACGTCCGCGCGTTCGCCCTGCTCGGCATCGCCGGCATCCTCCTCACCGCGATCCTGCCGTTTCTTCAGGGTCGTTGACGACGCCGGAGAGGCTCGCCGTCGCCGCCGTTTCAAACTTGCGTCCCAACTCCTCGGGTCGTTCCGTCAGCAGGAAGTGCCCCGCTGCCGCGATCATCGCCGCGTTGTCCGTGCAGTAGCCGAAGGACGCGGGCCAGCGCACTGGTACGTCTCCAATCCTCTGCGTGAGGAGCGATCGCAAATACGTGCTCGCGGAGACGCCGCCGACGAGATGAACCTCAGCGATTTCCGGATGACGCGCGAGCGCGAGTTCCACTCGATCGGCCAGATGCGAACAAAGCGCGTGCTGGTACGATGCCGCGACGTCCGCGAGCGCGCGCTCCGCGAGGGGTACCGTGAGCTTCTCGTCGCGAAGCAGGTACCGCAGCGCCGTCTTGAGCCCCGAAAAACTGAAGTCCAGGCTGTCGTCGCCCTTGAGCGGAACGGGGAACGCGTACGCGTCGATCCTCCCTGTCTCCGCGACTTTGGCGATCGCCGGACCGCCGGGATAGGGGAGTCCGAGCATCGAAGCTCCTTTGTCGAACGCTTCGCCCACCGCGTCGTCGCGTGTGCGACCGAGCAGGCGCCCGCGGGTATGGCTCGTCCGCAGCCACACGTCGCTGTGCCCTCCGGAAACCGAAAGCGTCAACGAGGGGAAGAGGGGTGGCTTCGCGGCGTTCCCCGGCCAGACGCTCGAAAGATGCCCGAGGGTATGGTGGACGGGCACGATCGGCAGGCGGAACGCCGCCGAGAGCATGCGCGCCGTCACGGTGCCGACGAGCAGCGATCCGAGCAATCCCGGGCCGCTCGTCACGGCGATGGCATGCAGGTCGGCCGCCGTCACCTTCGCCTCGCGCAAAGCGGTATCGATCACGGGGATCACGCACTCGATCTGCCTGCGCGCCGCGTCCTCGGGGATCACCCCCGCAAGCGCCTCGTAGCGCGCGCTGGCGCTCGAGACGACGTTGCTGAGCACCGTGACGCCGTCACGTACGACCGCCGCCGATGTTTCGTCGCAAGACGTCTCGATTCCGAGGATCAGCATGCGCAGACGGTACAGGAAAACAGCGTCCTGGGAGAAGTCCCGTGAGGGGCGTACACTGCGCGGGTGATTTCGCTGTTCCCGTCACGGGCGATAGTCCTCACGATCGGCGGCTTTTCGGTGCATTGGTACGGCGTCATGTATCTGCTCGCGTTTTTGGCCGCCTATTTCCTTCTGCCCAGGCTCCAGACACACAGGAAACTCGACCTGACGAGGGACGAATGGTCGTCGCTCGTTTCCGCGGTCGTCGCCGGCGTGATCGTCGGCGGACGGCTGGGCTACGTGCTGTTCTACCAACCCGCGTTTTATCTTCAGAATCCGCTGCAGATCTTCGCCGTCTGGAACGGCGGCATGTCGTCGCACGGCGGATTCCTGGGAGTGACCGCCGCGGTCCTCTGGATGTGCCGCCGGAAGGGGATTTCCCCTTGGGCGGTCGCCGATCTCGCCGTGGTGCCCGCGGCGCTCGGATTGGCGCTCGGACGCGTCGGGAACTTCATCAATCTCGAACTCTACGGCATCCCCACGACGCTGCCGTGGGGCATCGCGATTCCCGGCGTCGAGGGACTTCGGCACCCCACGCAGATCTACGCCGTGATCAAAGATCACTCGCTCATGCTCCTCGGCTACTGGCACCTCACACGGCACGAAGAGAAACCGTACGGAAGAACATTCGCGATCTTCCTGATGGGATACGGCTTCCTCCGCTTCATCGTGGAACACTTCCGCGAACAGCCCTTTTCGGGTCTCGCCGTGGCGGGAGTGGAGCTTACCCGCGGGCAGGTCCTCACGATCCCGCTCTTCTTCGCGGGAGGAGCGCTCTACGCGTATCTCAGGCGTCGACAAGCGTAAGCTTCGGTTTGCTCAGCGCCGAGGCGACGAAGGTGCGTCGATGATACGGGGTGCACCCGTGTTCGCGGAGTTCCGTCAGGTGGGCTGCGGTGCCGTACCCCTTGTGACGAGAGAAACGGAATTGTCCGTACTTCGCTTCCGCCTGGGATACGAGGCGGTCGCGCGTCACCTTCGCGACGATGGACGCGGAGGCGATGGCGGACTGCGTCCTGTCCCCGCGGACGATGCTTTGGTGCTCGAGCGGGAAAACGAACTTGTCGCGGCCGTCGACGAGCAGCAGGTCCACTTCTGCAAGCGCCCGGAGCGCCTCGACGGCATCCGTCATCGCGCGTTGCGTCGCCCAGAGGATGCCGCGTCGATCAATCTCCTCCGCGGCGCAGATCCCGATGCCGAAGACGCATGCCCCGGCGATCCAGGCGTACGCGGCTTCGCGCTGTTTCTCGGCGAGCAGCTTGCTGTCGGCGATTACGAAGTCCGCCCTGCTTCGCCTGGGGCGCCAACGCGGCGGCGTTCCCCGCAGCAGCGTGAGCGGATGCAGGACGACGCACGCCGCGGCAACGACGGGGCCCGCGAGCGCGCCGCGTCCGGCTTCATCCACGCCCGCGACGACGGGCGGGCGGCTCATGGGCAGAGCTTCCGGAGAGACTCTCGGGCCACGTCGCGCTCGTCCCAGGGAACGAGCCCCGAGCGCGTCTGCATCGTCTGGCAGGCGCCCATGCCGCAAAGCACCACGGCGTCGCCGGGATTGGCCTCTGCGCACAGCCACTCGATGGCCTCGCGCCGGTCGACGATCTTCCTGGCCTCGGCCTGCGTTCCGTCCACGCCAGCCCACACCTCGTCGATCACGCGCAGCGGATCCTCGCGTTGCGTCTCGTCGGTCGTGACCACGACGACGTCGGCGATGCGGCTGCAGATGGCGCCGATCTGCGGACGCTTCTCCCGCATGCGGTCGCCGCAGGCGCCCGTAAGGACGAGAAGACGACCGTTCGGGTGCATCTCGCGGACGGTCGAGAGGGCGCGCTCATACGCGAGCGGCGTCACCGTGAAATCCACGAAGACCGAGAACGGCTGCCCTTCGTCGATGCGTTCCAGGCGGCCGGGGATGCCCGAAAACGTCCGCAGCGAATCCGTCGCTCGCTCCAGCGGAACCCCGACGCTCGTCGCGCACGCGATCGCGCAGAGGGCGTTCTCCGCGTTGTATGCGCCCGCGATGGCGAGGTGCAGCGGCGACGTCGCTTCGACGCCGCGGTGCTTGCGATGAACGGTCGCTGACGTGCCTTTGGCATGCACGCGCAGATCGGAAATCCAGAGCAGCACGTCCTCCGGCCGGACGCTCGGCGGCATCTCCTCGGTGGAGTAATACACGGACGCGCCGCGGCGCACGGAGGAAAGGATGTCCGCGCTGCCGTCATCGGCGTTGATGACCTTCACGCCGTCCCGTCGCAGGCGGCGGAACAGGATGGCCTTGTCCCGACGGTAGCGATCCATCGTGCCATGGTAATCGAGATGCTCGAGGGAGGTGTTCGTGATCGCGGCGACGACCGGACGGATCGGCCCCAAGCGGCCCTGCACGAGCCCGTGGGACGACGCCTCAGCCACGACGTACTCGCACTTCGCTTCCACGCATTCCCTGAGGAACGCCTGGAAGAGGCGCGGGTCGACGCTGGTCTTGTGCGTCTCGTTCCACCGCACGTCGTCGTTGACGCGGAAAAACGTGGTGGACGACGCTCCGACGGACTTGCCAGCGCTCCGCAGGATGTGGGCGACCATGCCCACCGTCGTCGTCTTGCCGTCCGTGCCCGTGACGCCGATGATCTTCAGCCGCTTCTGCGGAAAACCCGCCTTGGCCGCCGCGGCGTAGCCGCGCGCCCGGTGATAGGCGGCGCGGACGGGGTGACGGGGCGGCACGAGAGCCTTCAGGACGTCGCGGACGGACATGGCCCGCATGTTAACGCACTTCGGGTTCTTGCGGCGAGCGCTTCAGGAAGGTTTCCCGCACGCGCAGGACGTCGTCGGCGATGGCGGCGCGCAGCGCGTCGAGCGACGCGAAATCCCGGATATCGCGCAAGCGGTCGAGTAGCTCGATGTCGACCGTACCGGGAGGCGCGTCAATCTGTTCATCGAGGACGTGTATTTCGAAGCTTTCGCCCGCCCGCACCGCCGGACGGGGTCCGTAATGGATCGCGGCTGCCAAGTCGCGGCCTTCCATTCGCACGCAGCCAGCGTAGACCCCGTGAGGAATCCCGTCGGGCACGCACGAAAGATCGATGTTGATCGTGGGCACGCGCACTTTGGAGCCGCCGATGCCGAGTCCGCGCACCACCGAGCCGACGAAACGGAGCGGAAGCATACGTTACTGCATGTTCGCCCTTGCCTGGTCGGCGAAGCTCTTGGCGTACTTCTGCAGCTGGTTGGCGAGCGTGGAAGCGTCGGGGGAAATCTTGATGGCGGCATCGCCGGACTTCCAGGCAGCGGACGACAGCGTCACGACCTTCTGCAAGTCCCCCGCGAGGCCGGCGCGGTACGCCTGCACCAGCGACCGGTATCCTTCGGCCGTCTTCACCGCCACCTGTACAGGAACCTCGTTCGGTCGGAACTCATGGGCGCCACGGGCGCTCAAGACCGCGCGGATCGAGGATTGGTCCGCCGTTGTAAGATCGCCGCGCTCTAGTGCGGACAGGGTCTTTTCCAGATCATCCTTGGCCGACAGGAGCAGGTCCTGCGTCTTGGCCCCTTCGCGGGAGAGGAAAAAACGGTAGAGGAACACCGCCGCGTCCGCGCGCGTGACGTCGCGTCCCGGCGAAAGTGACCCGTTCTTCGACACGGCCGTCACGCCCGTGGCGACCGCGTAACGCATCACCGGGTAGTACCAATCCTTCGCGTTCGTGACATCGGTCGCAAGGGATGCCGTGATGTCGCCGAACGCCTGCAGATCCACTTTGCGCGAGAGGAAAAGCATCTTCAGGAACTCCGCCTTGGTGACCGCCTGGCCCGCGCTGAAGGTCTTGCTCTCGCCCTTGCCGGAGACGAACCCCTGTTTCTTGGCCCAAGCGACGTACGGGGCGAACCAGGCGTCCGCGGGCACGTCGCCGAAGGAGGCCGTGCCGGCGCCTTTGATGTCGTTTTCCCCGGCGATCGACGAGGCGATGAGCTTCACGGCTTCGGCGCGGTTCACTTTCTGATCGGGACGGAACGTATTGTCTTCGTAGCCGCTGATGAGATTGCGTGCGCGCAGATACTGGATCGCCGGCGCTGCGAAGTGGTCGGACGGAACGTCCTTGAACGTTCCTTCCTGGGCGAACGCGGGCGCGACCGAGGTGAGCGCGACCGTCGAAATCGTGAGCAGGGAGAGAGTCGTGCGCATGAGGAAACACACTACTCACGACCCCCCTGCCAGGCAAGGCGAGTGCCCTCTTTTTCCTTGCGAGATTCCTCTCTGTATTCAGCGCTACCGGAAGCCAAGAATCCTGGTCTTTTGACTCCATCTGCGTCGAACTATGTAGCAACGTGAAAAACTCAACATTGGGCGAGGTTTGTGGTGCAAATCAAACGCTTGACGAAGCCCTCGCGGCGAAGACAACCCAGGCTGACGCAGATGGATGGCGGAAACAGGAGGATTCCCTTCTTCTCGTGGGCCTCCAGGACCCGCTCGCTCAGGATGAACTTCTCATCCCGAGCCAGAAGATCTGCAAAACGCAATGGCGATAAGGCATCACCGCTTTGATTGGCGGAAGCGGTAGGATTCGAACCTACGGTACCCTTGCGGGCACACCTGATTTCAAGTCAGGCCCATTCGACCACTCTGGCACGCTTCCGTGAAGCCAGTGTAGCAAATCTCACCGCGTGAGGGCGGCCGCCTGCGACGCAAGGGCGTCGGCGAGCGCCGCCACGCGCTTGCCAAGGTCGACGAAGGGTTTTTCCGTCGGGAATTCCGCCGCGACGGACTTCGCCTTCTCCACGTTGCCGGTGACATCCGCCATCGACTTCCGGATGCCCGCCTGCTGCGCGGCACGAAGGAAACCGAACGCGTTCGTGACTTTGCCGATGCCGACCGTGACGGACGAGTCCGGATCCGCGGCGACAGCCGCCTCGGAAAGGGCGCGCAGACGCGTGACGGCATAGCCGGCCTTCGCGAAGTCCTTCTTCTCGACGAGAGCGAAGAACCGGCGGATCTCGCTTTCCGCGGCGGTGACCACCGCCTGGAGCTGCTGCCCGTTCGCGGCGCGATCGTTCCGCCAGAGCAAAACGGCGATTTCGCCGCGCGTCAGCGGGTGCGCCGGCGAAAGAAGGCCGTTGTCATCCGCGTCGATCACCGCGCGCGCGTACGCGTCCCGGAGGTAGCCCGCGCTCCAGAGCTCGGGAAAATCGGTATCCGCGGAAAGGGACGCTTCCTTCGTGTAGGGAAGGGAAGCGATCACCCTGCTTTCCGATACCGCAAGCATCTTTAAGAATTCTTCGCGCGTGACGACTCGGGACGGCTCGAAGCTCGCCCGCTTCGGAGGACCGTCCACGATCTTCCATGCCACTCCCGTCTCGGCAGCGGAACGGTACCAGGCGTCGGCGGCGATGTCCGCGAACGTGCTTCCCGAACCGACCACCGCGACTTCTTTACCGGAGAGCCGCACGAGCAAGGTGAGGGCCGTGGCGCGGTCAACCGCTTCGTCCGGATGGAAGAGGCCGTCCGGCATGCCTTTAAAGACCCCGGCCTCCGCGGCCCAGCGCACCGCATCGGCGTACGGACTTCCCGTCGCCACGTCCGGAAAGGCGATCGCCTGGTCCGCCGCGAAGGCGAGCGCTGGCGAGAGGACGAGGACGGCGGAAACGATGGCGAGGGAGGCTTTCATGGTTCCGCATTGTGCAGCACGCGGGCGGCAAGCCGTGTTGCGCCCGCGTGCTTTTCATCGTGGATTCGCTTAGCGGTCGCGGCGCAGCCGTCCCTGGAGGTCGTCGGTGGACGGCATGCCGGTGGCGGCATCGCTCTTGGCCCAGAACTCGCGCAAGCGTTCGACGTACTGCTTGTCCTCGCTCAGGCGCTGCAGGTACGGCTCCACGCTTTCGCGGAAGCGGCTGTAGTTGGCGCGCTCGCGAAGGGTATAAAGCACGGTCACGAGCGCGTCCTCGCCGCCGCGGGTCTCCGCCTGGAGATCGTCGAGAACCGCGTGTCCGATGCTCTCCGCGTCGAGACCCGCGATCACCTTGAGATCGGCGTCGGTGCCGGACGGGAAATAGTGGTTCACGCCGAGACGGCGCAGCGTGCAGGGGAGTTGGAAGTCGGCGATGACGTCGGCGACCTGGGACGCGAGACCGCCCTCGCTGTGGTGGTCCTCCACCACGACGAGGTGACGCGTCTCGAGCGCGGCCTGAAGCACCGCGGCGGCGTCGATCGGACGGACGCACGCCACGTTGAGCACGCGGACGGAGACCCGCTCCTGAAGGAGCGCGTCGGCCGCGGCCACGGCGTCGTGCACGGGGATGCCGACGGCGAGGATCGTCGCGGCGTCATCGAATCCGCCCTTGCCGCGCACGAGGTCGATCGAGCCGTCGAAGGAATATTCCTTGCCGTAGAGCGGCTCGCCTCCGGGCGTCAGGAGCTGCGGGTGCGAGCTGCGCGCCGAAAACACGTACACGCTCGTGCGCCCATCCGCGACGAGCTGCATGCCGCGCTCCGCCGCCGCGGCGGCCTGGTTGCTGTCCGCGGGCATCCAGATCTGGGTGTGATCGAGGGGAACGTTGAGGTAGTTGCGCTCCTGGTGCGTCTCGCCGTCTTCGCCCACGCTGAGGCCGGAATGCGTGCAGTCGTAGAGCGCCGCGCAGCGCACGTGCCCGAGGTTGACGTCGATGAGGCGCACGGACGCGCGCGCCTCGTTGGTGCCGAAGGCCGCGAACGTGTAGGTCACGGGAAGCATGCCGGCCTGGCGGAGACCGGCGGCCATCATCGCCATGTTCGCCTCGGCGGCGCCGACGTTGAGCACGCGGTCCGGGAACGCCTTCTCGGTCTCGTCGAATCCGCCGGACGCGGCGAGGTCGCCGTGCAGGACGACGATGCGGCGGTCCTTTTCCATCAGCGCCTTGAGGTGTGTCGCGCCGAAGTCCTTGCGCGCGGCGCCCTTCTTCGTCGTGATCGCTCGCTCGATCGCGGGCGGCGGCGGAAGCGCCTCGGAAACGGGAAGCGCTCCGGCATACCGCTCGCCGAGAGCGCGGCGATGCGGCTCGTAGGCGGCGACGAGGTCGTCGAGCGGCGGGAGCGCGGCGAGCGCCTCCTTCGCCAGGTCTTCCTTCATGGGGGAGCCGTGGTAATCGGCCTTGCCGGCGTCGGAAGCCTTCTCCATCGCCGGGATGCCGTAGCCCATCGTGGTGTAGTAGCAGACGAAAATCGGACGCCCCTTGCCGGCGAGCGAGTCCACGGCGTCGAGCGCCGCTTCGACCTGCGCGGGATCGTTGCCGTTCTGCACTTCGATCACCGCCCAGCCCATCGCGGAGAAGATCGCGGCGAGATCCGCGGACGCCACCTTGGAGGGGATCGAGCTCAGCTGGATGTCGTTCACGTCGGCGTGGACCACGAGGCGGTCCGTCTTCAGTTTCGCGGCGACGCGGGCGGCCTCCAGAATCTGGCCCTCCTGGCAATCGCCGTCACCCACGAGCACGTCGGTGTAACCGTCCTTGCCGAGGAGCTTCCAGCCGAGCGCGTGCCCGAGGGCGTTACTCACGCCCTTGCCGAGAGGACCGCAGCCGAAGGGGATGTCGCCGATGCCCGCCTCCGCGTGGCCCGGGAGCCCGGAAGGCGTGCGGAAATGCTTGATGATGGCCTCGGGGGAAGCGAGGCGCGCGTCCGTACCGCTGCGACCGCCGAGGTACTGAAGGCCGTAGGCGAGGAGCGACAAATGCCCCGCGCTCATGCGGTACGAGGCATCGCGCCGCGGATCGCGACGGCGCAGCACGCCGTAGCTGAAGGTAAAGGCGGAAAGGGGACCGCCAGGGTGACCCGACTTGTGCTCGAGCGGGGCGCGGATGCAAAGATGCTTCAGGATTCCGCGCGCGGTCTCGTACGCGTCGAGCTCGCGGGGCAGGAGCGTCGTCGCCTCCTCGGGCCCGATCCAGATCGAGTCCACGCGGGACTCGCTCGACAGCACGCGTTGGCAGGAGAGCGGAACGACGGACGGATCCTTGCCGATGAGGGACTTCGTAGAGGGGCGGGTGCGGGTCATAGTAGAAGAACCTTATCGGAGAGGAGAGCCGCCGCGCTACTCACTTCGGAACTCTCCGATCGTTTGCATCGGTACTTGGACACCGTCCTGTACAGCTCGTATCCGATCGTCGACGATCGGATTCAGCGTTTGCTGCAATTTCAGGATGGCGCGGAGCGCGTCGGCGAAGCAATCCGCAAGCAGGAAGTTGATATCCTCCTCGTCAGTCATACCGAAAGAACGCAGATCCTGCTTCCAGAGGGGAGCGGTATCCGATCTCTTCGACATTTCGTCGATCGCGTATGCCAAGAAGGCGTCCCGCAATTCCCGATATGCATTCTTGTTCGAGTACCCCTCTCTTTTCGGAAATGAGGCAATCGCACGCCTTAGCCGATGGTATTTCTGCGTGCTTGATTCGATCCTTTCGATGTCCATAGGAAAAGAATGTCAGATTTTGCGTTACCGGTCGATCACGACGACGCGCCTCGCACCCTGACGGATCTCCTCCTTGACGCCGGTCCAATCGTGGATCGCGCGAAGCAGGACCGATGCGTCGTATTCGTACTTCTCGCCGCGCTTCGTGCCCGGATCGTTCGTCACGAACCGCTCGCTGAAGGCGCCCTTCTTGTACCCCGTGATCACGAGCATGTGATACCAGGGGCCCGCCCCGCTGAAGTAGGGATTGCCAAGGTCGCGGCCGGCCACGGGAACGATGACGGGCCTGCCGGCGGCGAGCTCCTTCACGATGTCCGCAATAGACGGGTTCTCGATCACGCGAGCGCTCATGCCGTACTTCGCCTTGGCGATCTCCGCGATCTGTCCGGCGGTGACGTCGTATCCGTATCCGTGATCGGTTTCCCAGGCGATCAGATCCTGGATCTCGTCTTCCGCCGTCTGGAGCGAAAGGGATGCGTGATCGAAAAAGTGCTTCACCATGACGAGACTCATCTCCTCGCACGATTCCTCGTGCAGCGCGTCCCAATTCGCGAACGGAGCCTGCGGGGAGAACGGCACCTCGAGCGCGGGAACCGAGTCCGCTTCCGACGCGGCAGAAGAGCGCTCCGTAATCCCTGGAGACGACGAGCGCCGCGCGGAAGCCGCCGTCCCGACCGAAGAGGCGCTGGCGGCGGGAGGAACGGCCGGCAGGTCCGTCGAGGGGGAAGGGGAGGAGCAGGCGCACAATGCAAGAACGAGGGTGCAGCCGACGGCGTGGAACGTCTTCATGCTAAAGAGTATGACGGACGGAGCGGTCTTTTCCTACAAGGCCGACTTGCTTGCATGATGGCGTCCCCGAGCGGAGAATCGGGGCATGAAGCTCTTCATCGACACTGCCAACACCGCCCACGTCGCAGAGATCGCCTCCTGGGGCGTCCTCGACGGCGTCACCACCAATCCCAGCCTCGTCGCCAAGGAAGGAAAGGAGTTCAAGCCGACGATCCTCGAGATGTGCAAGCACGTGCCGTGCGTCAGCGCGCAGGTGACCGCCGAGACCGCGGAGGAAATGATCGCGCAGGGGGAGGAGTACGCGTCATGGCACAAGAACGTGGTGGTGAAGGTCCCGATGACGACGGAGGGACTCAAGGCCGTCTCGCACTTCGCGAAGAAGAAGATCCGCACCAACGTGACGCTTGTGTTCTCGGTCTCGCAGGCGATCCTTGCGGCCAAGGCCGGCGCCACGATCATCAGCCCGTTCATCGGCCGCCTCGACGACATCTCGGAGGACGGCATGGCCCTCATCGCCGAGATCATGGAGGTGTGGTCGCACTCCGGCTTCGCCACGGAGGTCCTCGTCGCCTCGACCCGCCACCCGCGCCACGTCGTGGACGCCGCGCGCCTCGGCGCGCACATCGCCACGATCCCGTACGACGTGTTCAAGAAGCTCCCGCAGCATTCGCTCACCGACAGCGGGCTCAAGAAGTTCGCCGAGGATTGGAAGAAAGTGTCGAAGAAGTAAGCGCGCGGACACGACCCTTGCGGTGAAAACCGAGTCGGATCACTCCGAGATCTTCTTCTGTTCGCCCGCTTTCCAGTCCGCGTGGTAGACGCCCGGCTGGTCGACGCGGCGGTACGTATGCGCCCCGAAAAGGTCGCGCTGCGCCTGGAGAAGGTTCTGCGGAAGGTTCGCCGTGCGGTATCCGTCGAAGTAACTGAGCGACGCGCTCATCGCGGGGAGGGGGATCGCCATCGACGCGCCGTACGCGACGACGCGGCGCCACGCCTTTTGCGCCTCGCCCTGGCAGCGTTCCCTGAGGCGCTTGGAGGCCTCCTTGTCGCCGGCGAAGGCGTGCTGGTACTCCTCGGTCACGGCGCTGCGGATGATGCAGCCGCCGCGCCAAATGCGGGCCACCTCGGACCGGTTGACGCCCCACTTCTCGGCCTGGTCCGCGGCGCGGATGAGTTCGAACCCCTGGGCGTAGTCGTTGAGAATGGAGCAATCGAGCGCGCGGCGCACGTCCGCGAGGAGCTGCTTCTTGTCGGCCGCGGATCCGATCGTCTCGGGCTTCGCCTGCGCCGCGGTCGAGACGCGGAAGTCCTTGCCGGACGACACGATGCGCGCGTCGACGGCGGCGGTGATCGTGGGCACGGCGATGCCGTATCCCATGGCCGCGTCCGTCGTCCACTTGCCGGTGCCTTTCTGGCCGGCCGCATCGAGGATCAGGTCCACGAGATCCTTGCCGGTCTCCTTATCCTTCACCGAGAAGATCTCCGCGGTGATCTCCACGAGGAACGACCGAAGGTCGTCGGCGACGCTCCACTCCTTGAAAATTCCCGCGAGCTCCGCGTTGGCGTATCCCGCATGCTTAAGGAGGTGATACGCCTCGCAGAGCAGCTGCATGACGCCGTACTCGATGCCGTTATGGACCATCTTCACGAAGTGCCCCGCCCCGCCGGTGCCGACGTGCGTCACGCACTTGCCGCCGGCTCCGTCCTCCGCGGCGATCGAGGTCACGAGCGGCTCAAGGACGCGATACGCTTCTTCCGTTCCGCCCGGCATGATGCTCGGGCCGAGCAGCGCGCCTTCCTCGCCGCCGCTGATGCCCATGCCGACGAAGTTGACGCCTTTCGCGGCGCAGTCCTTCTCGCGGCGCTGCGTATCGGTATAGAGGCTGTTTCCTCCGTCGATGAGGATATCGCCCTTCGAGAGGAGGGGAACGAGGTCGCGGATCAGCTGGTCCACCGGGTCGCCGGCCTTCACCATGAGGATGAGGACGCGGGGAGAGGGCAGCAGCGAAACGAGCTCCTGGAGGGACTTCGCGCCGCGCAGCTTCCCTTCGGCGCCGAAGCGTTTGAGGAAATCATCGGTCTTCTCCGGCGTGCGGTTGAAGACGACGACGTCATGCCCGCGGCGGGCACAGTTGCGGGCGAGGTTGGCTCCCATGGTGGCGAGCCCGAGGACGGAAACATGCATGGACCGAGCGTAGCAAACGAAACGAAAAAGAGCACCCGAAGGTGCTCTCTTTCCGGAACGGGCGAAACGCTCAGGCGTTCCTGGAAGAACCGAAACCGACGACGCAGCACACGGCGGCGATTGCCATGTGGAGGTAGTTGTCCATCGGGTTCAAGGCGAGCAGGGAGACCGCCGGGGCAAGATTGATGAAACCGACGAGCGCAACGAGGAGGTACACGAGGCCGAAGACGACGAGATACGTGCGGGAGAGCCCGTATCCGCTGCCGGCGGCGGCGAGACCGATGATGCCGGACACGATGTGCACGACGTTGTGCAGGTTGTTGACCTCGAAGAGACCGAGGATCGGATTGTTAAAGAAGCCGAGGATACCGACGACGAGGAGGACGATGCCGAGAAGGCCCGCCAGGGGCTTTACGAGCGCGTTCATAAGGAGAGGGGGAAATGAACGGTATATTACCGAGTAGCGTAGCAGATCTGGCGACCGGGAATGATTGATGGCCTTGCGGATCGTGCCGTACCATCGTCCTATGTCATCCGGACGGCGAAAAGGCGGCGAATCGCGTGACGGGGAGACGGTCGAGAATCTCAGCCGCTCGAAACTCGAGCTCTTCCTCGACTGCCCGCGTTGTTTCTATGCCGACCGGAGGCTCGGCGCCCCTCGCCCGGACGAACATTCCTACGCGCTCAACCTCGCCGTCGACGCGCTGCTCAAAAAAGAATTCGACGCGCTGCGCAACGCCGGAGAACCCCATCCGCTGATGATCGAGACGGGAATCGAAGCGGTGCCGTTCTTTCATCCGTCCTTGAACGACTGGCGCGAGGCGGCGAGGGGGCTTCGGATCCTCCACGAGGAGTCCGGCTTCGTCGTGCACGGCGCGGTCGACGACGTCTGGGAGGAACGCGACGGCACGCTCGCGATCGTCGACTACAAGTGCTCCGGGCGCTTGCCCCATGCGCACGAACCGGTGCGAGCGTCCTACAGGCGGCAGGTGGAAACGTACCAGTGGATCCTCCGGAAAATGGGCTACCGGGTCTCCCCAAACGCCTACTTCGTCTTCGCGGCGCCCGACAGGGGCAGACCCGGATTCGGCGGCACGCTGCACTTCTCCATGAACGTCGTCCGCGTCGTCGGCGACGACGCGTGGGTGCAAGACGCGCTTCTGGAGGCGCGGCATTGCTTGGATCTCTCTCGCCCGCCCGCGCCCTCGGCGGAGTGCCCGTGGTGCGGATTCGCGGCGGCGCGCGCGGGAATCGACCCGTCGCCCGAAGGAGGAACGGTGGAGTAGAATCGTCGCCATGATCTTCTCGCCTCTTCCCGGAACCCCGCTCATCACCCAGGGGTTCGGACAGAATCCCGCGGACTACGCGCCTTTCGGCTTCGCCGGACACGAGGGCATCGATTTCGGCGTGCCGGAGGGGACGCCCGTCTACGCGCCGCACGACGGCGTGGCGAAGGTGACGGACGACGGCGACAAGAACTACGGTCTTTCGGTCGTGATCGAAGACGCGCGGCGCAGGAGCACGCTGGCGCACCTCTCGCAGGCGCTGGTCCAAAACGGACAGTGGATCTCGCAGGGCGACAAAATCGGACTCTCCGGCAGGAGCGGCAACTCGGGAGGCCCGCATCTGCACTGGACGTTCAAGCTCATGAAGGACGGCAAGGTGCAAAACAAGGACAACGGGTACGCGGGCGGGATGGACCCCACGGAGGTCACCCGCCTCTGGGAGGACAAGGACCTGCATCACGACGCGCAGTACGCCGACGACGCCAAACCGTACCTCGCGATGACGTTTCCGCCCACCCAATACATCCGAAACCCCAACAGGAATACGGCATAGAGCCGCGTTTTCCCTGAGGAAACTCCGCTAGCGCGCAGGGAAGCGCGTCTTTATACTCGTCGCGCTGGAGAGGTGGCTGAGTGGCCGAAAGCACCGCACTGCTAATGCGGTATACGGGGTTAAATCCGTATCGGGGGTTCGAATCCCCCCCTCTCCGCCATCCGGATTCGTCAGCCTACGCTGACGGCGCCGCGATGGAAACCGCACGATCATTGCCGGATGCCACGGCGACGTTCGCAGCGAACGAAGCCGGGCAGAGTCCCTTGTTGCCAACACTCGCGAACGATGCCTGACACTCCCGTCCACATCCCGGTTCTGCATGGCGAAGAGGGGAGCGCGTCGCCCGTTTTGTCCATCCTGAAGCCGATGCCAGGCGAGCGCGTGCTCGACGTGACGCTCGGCCTCGCGGGCCATTCCACGGCGTTTCTCGACGCCGTCGCGCCCGACGGAACGCTCGTCGGGCTCGATGCCGACCCGGAGAACCTCTCGCTCGCGCGGGAGCGGCTCGCGCCGTACGGCGACCGGGCGACCTTGGTGCATGCGAATTTCCGCAACGTCGCGGCGCTCGACCTCGGGACGTTCGACGTGGTCTTCGCCGACCTGGGTTTGAGCTCCCCGCATCTCGACCTCGGCGAACGGGGATTCTCTTTCCGCAGCGACGGCCCGCTCGATCTGCGGTTCGACCGCTCGTCGGGAAAAACCGGCGCGGAACTGCTCGCGACGATCGATTCCTACGACCTCACCGCGATCCTGCGCGATTACGGGGGACTCGAGCGTCCGCGTCGGCTGTCCGAGGCGCTCTGCGCGGCGTTTCGCGCGGGAGCCGGCCGCACCGTCGACGTGAAGGAAGTCGTCGATGCGGTATACGGCCATCGGGCGGCGTCGGCGATGGCGCAGGTGTTCCAGGCGATCCGCATCGCGGTCAACGACGAGATTGGCTCCCTGCGGGCGCTGCTCGCGGCGATCCCGGATCTTCTGCGATCCGGTGGCCGCGCAGGCGTCATCAGCTATCATTCCCTCGAGGACCGTCTCGTGAAGGAGACGTTCCGTTCGCTCTCGACACCGGAGCGCGATGACCTGACCGGCGCGGAGACGCGCCCCGCGCCCTTCTCCCTCGTCACGCGCAAGGCCGTCGCGCCCGATGAGGCGGAAATCGCCCATAACCCCCGGTCCCGCAGCGCAAAATTCCGCGTTCTCCGCAAAAACCCCTCGTGAACTCCTTCAACGTCCGCACCCCGGCACAACCGGATCTGCCCCGAAAGGCGTCCCTCGGCAGGCTCGTCAGCCAGAGCACCGCGCTGCTCATGACATGCATCGGCGCCCTCATCCTCGTGCTCGCGCTGCTCATTCTCTTTCACGAGAACGCGAACGCGACGAAGGGATACAGCCTGCGCCGCCTCGAGACGGAGCGCTCGGTGCTGCTCCTCGAGCAGGAAGTGCTCAACATGCAGATCGCGGAAGCGCAGGCCCTCGATCACCTCAAAGACGACCCGCAGATCACGAAGATGATCCCGTACGCCAATCCCCGGTACGTTCAAGAGGAGTCCGCGCCGGTCGCCCGACAGTGATCAGGCGATCTGGCGGATCTGCACGGTGCCCACGTTCTGGCTGCCCGCGCGCGCGTCCGACACGAGCACGCACTGCTGCCCCTTCTTCACGAGGCCCGTTTTCTTGGCGAGATCGAACGCGGCGGACACCGTCGTCTCCGGATCGTCCGCGAAGGGAACGAGAAGCGGAAGCACGCCGTAACTGAGGGACATCCACCGCTGGGCGCGCTCGTTCGGCGTGAAGGCCATGATCGGCATCGACGGACGGAAGCGGCTGACTTCCTCGGCGGTCTTGCCGCTCTTCGTGATCACGAGAAGGGCGGCCGCCTTCGTGGAGAGGGCGAGTTTTACCGCCGCCTCGGCGCGGGCGTCGCGCGGGCCGCGGATGATGGCTTCCGACATCGGCTGGAGGAGGGCCCGGTGGTGCTCCGTCTCCTGGAGCACGCGGACCATCGCGTCGATCGAATTCATGGGGAACTTGCCGCTGGCCGTCTCTCCGGAAAGCATGGTGGAGTCCGTGCCGGTCATCGCGGCGTGCGCGATGTCGGTCACTTCCGCGCGCGTGGGCGTGGGGTTCTCGATCATGCTCTCGAGCATGTGCGTGGCGACGATCACCGGCTTGCCCGCGTCGCGGCAGAGCGAGACCAGTCGATCCTGGATCACCGGGATGCGCTCGAAGGGGAGTTCGGCGCCGAGATCGCCGCGGGCGACCATCACGCCGTCGGACGCCTCGATTATCGCGTCCATGTTCTCCACGCTCAGCTTCGTCTCGAACTTGGTGATGAGACGCATCTCGAGACCTTTCTTCCGGAGGAACTCGCGGACCTCGGATACCTCCGACGCGCGGCGGATAAAGGAGAGCGCGACGAAGTCCGCCTCCTCCGCGGCGCCGGCGGCGATGTTCGCCCAGTCGTTCTCCGTGAGCGACGGCATGCTCAGGTCCGCGCCCGGCAGGTTGACGTGCCTCCGGGAACCGATGGAGCCGGACTCTCGGGCCTTGGCGACCACGCGGCCGTCCTTCTCGATGGAGAGGATATCGAAGATGATCTTACCGTTGTCGAGGATGATGACCTCGGTCTGCTTCGCGTCCTTCGCGAAGCCGTCGTGGTTCACCTTCACGACCTTGCGCTTCTCGCTCTTGAGATCGTCCGCCGTGAAGACGACCGTCTCGTCCGTCTCGATCGCGATGGGCGTTTCCACCGGGACCGTGCGGATCTCGGGACCCTGGGTGTCAAGCAGCACGGCGATCGGCCGTCGGTGGGCGGGATCGACCATCAGCTTCTTGCTGATCTTCTGGACCTTGCGCATGTTCTCCCGATGACCTTCCCACGTGCCGTGGGACATGTTGAGACGGGCGACGTCCATGCCCGCGCGCGCGAGGGCTTCGATTTGTTCCTCCGTGTTGCTGGTCGGACCCAGCGTGCAGACGATTTTGGTGAAACGCATGCGGGCATCCTAATGAGGAAACGCCAGTTGAGAAAGGGATTCTCAACGGAGACCGCCCTCGAGCTCCCGCAGTTTTTGCGCGGCGAAGACGTTCTTCGGATCGAGCTTCACGCCCGTGCGCAGCGCATCGACCGCCTCCTTCATTCTGCCAGCGCCGGAGTAGTACTCCGTAAGGTAGTAATACGTATCGACGTTCACGGATCCGGCGGCCGCGGCGGCCTCGAATTCCTTGAGCGCGCCCGCGTCGTCGCCGCGGTTGCGAAGCTTCACCCCGTACGCGTGGTGCGTCTCGGCGAAGGCGCCCGCCACGCTCGCGAGCTTCTCGGCCAGGCGAAAGGAATCCGCCGGCTTTCCTTCCTCATCCAGCTTGTCGAGGAGCCACAGGAAAGGCTTGAGATCCTTTTCGCTCGACACCTGCTGCGCCGTGAGCGCGTCGACCGTCTTCACGTTGAGCGCGACCGCCTCGTCTTCTTTCCCCTCCTCGTGGGCGAGGGAAGCCAGGTTAAAAAACGCGTGCGTCGCGTGCGGGTCGATCGCGATGGCGCGCTCGTAGTGGGCGCGAGCGGCCGCGAGATCCTTCGCCTGCTGCAACTCGAGACCGAGGTTCGCCTCCGCCATCACGGACTCGGGATAGTGCCGCAGCACGTTCTCGTAGAGCGGGATCGACGAGCGCCACACCTTGCCCTGGACGTAGGTGAAGGGCAGAAAAACGACGACGAGCGCAGCGGCGCCGATCCAGGCGATGCCGCCGTCTTTCCCGCGCCGCTCGAGCGCCAGGCGGAGTCCGTCGACCGCCAAGCCCGCGAGCGCGAAGAACCCGATCGAGGCCAAGTACGCGTAGCGGTCGGAGGCGAAATACAGGTACCCGCTCTTCCAGAACGTGGAGAAGCTCGGCGCGAGCAGGAGGAAATACGTGGCGAGGAAGAAAGGAACGACGCGACGCGAGCCGCGCGCGAGCGTCCAGACGAAGACGAGCGCGATCAGGAGAAGAAGCAGGATCGACGGGCCGAAGTCCGCGAGGAACGAACCTCCCGGCGAGAACGGGTAGATCACGGAGAAGCCGACGGGGTACGCCATCCGTGTCAGATAGAACGCCGCACTTTTTAGTGGAAGGAGGGCATTGAGAAGCGTCCCGGAGGACGCGAGCACCGTCGATTTGCCGACCACGGCGACGATGCCGAAGATCATCGCGAGGACCCCGTACGGGATTTTTTCCGTGAACGCGCGACGGTCGAGGGACCGCCCGCGCACCCAATCGATCCCGAGGAGCCAGACGGGAAGCAGGATCACCGAGACCTTCGAGAGAAGAGCGAGCGCGTAGAAAAGGATGCCGAGCACGAGCGGACGACGGTCGTCCGTGTCCCCGTACCGCAGGTAGGACAGCGCCGAGAGGAGGAAGAAGAATCCTGAAAGGAGATCCTTGCGGGACGCCGCCCACAGCACCGCCTCCGTCTGGAGCGGATGGACCGCGAAGAGCGCGCCCGTGACCGCGGCTGCGAGCTGGCTTCTCGTGAGCCGCTTCGCGATCAGGAACACGAGAACCGCGTTCGCGCAGTGCAACGCCAGGTTCACGGCGTGGAATCCCACGGGATCCATCCCGAGCAGGAGCGCGTTGAGTTGATAGCTCACGAACGTGAGCGGGATGTAGAGCTGCGGATCGTAAGTCGAGAAGACGTGCTTCACGTTCGCAAGCGACATCGTCTGCACCGCGGGGTTGTCGTAGATCAGGTAGTCGTCATCAATTGTGACAAACTGGTTCTTGAGGACCGCCGAGAGAAACACTGCGGCGCTAAGAAGAATGATCGTGATCATCACCTGCTTATCCGTGAGGCCGTTGAAAAACTTTTTCAGCATCAACAGAAGCGTACGGTCGCTTCAGATGAAGTCAATTCCTCATCAATTCACATACGTATTGCAGCCAGTGCCAACCTGTTTATTTTGCATGCGCGTCGCACCGGCCTTCGTAACGCCGTTGCACGTTGCACGGAAGCAATTGTTTCGATTGGGCACGGCGACGAGTGTGCACTCGGAATGCGTGCCGGTGTAGTCGCTCCGACAGACGTTGTATTTCTGTCCGTCTGTGCAAGAGAATTGCTGACATCCGACATACCCTCCGATGCTTGTCGCTGTTTTCGTGCAGGGATTCACAAAGGTAGGGGGAGCTGGCGGAGTTGTACCCGAGTTCCCGCATCCTGAGCCGACGAGTTGGTAATTCTTTCCCTGTCGACGAGAATCCGAGTTTCGGCACGTCACGCGGTAGCAGTTCGTTTTTGCATAGACGTCGGTAAGAAGGCAATCGATGTACATGCCAGACGAATCACTGTTGCAGACATAATATTTCTGGCCGTCTGAGCAAGATTTCTGAAAGCATGATGTAAACCCTCCGATTTGTGTCGAAGTACTTTGGCACGAATTCTGCGACCACTGTGCGACCTGAATCGTGCTCTTCGACCAGGTGAGTTGGCCACGAAGCATCGCATACACACCCTTGGACTGTGTGTGGGCAACAGCAGTAAGAAGGACCAACGCAAGAGTGCTAAATACTGTCGTGAGGCGACGAGCAAGATGTGTCATGGGTGTGAGAATTGGTATTACCGTATATTATACACCTTTTTGTCCATGCTGCAAGTGTCGTCTTTATCTGCAAATGGTGCCCTGGACAGGAATCGAACCTGTGACCCGCAGCTTAGAAGGCTGCTGCTCTATCCAACTGAGCTACCAGGGCATAAATGAACGCGAAGAGGATAATACCTCCGGGTCCGAGCTGGTCCTTCTGATTCCGTCGCCTGACGGCGACGGAGTCCAACTGAGCTACCGGGGTATTGCCCCTATTCTACCAGAAAATCGCGGGAATGGCTTCTTGACGCGAATCCCGGTATACTGTGTCCGATGGATGCGACTGCAGCGCCCGCGGCTCCCACCCCCGAGGACGAGAAGCGCGATATCGAGGAGAACAAGGATATCGCCGCGTTCGGGTACCTGTGGGTGATGTCGGTCGTCGTCTACTTCCTCCGCAGACATTCGCCCTTCGTCCGCTTCCACGCGAAGCAGGCGATGGTCCTCTTCCTCGTGTCGCTCGTCGTCTGGTTCATCCCCTTCGTGAACCGTCCGCTCGAGCTCCTGCTGCTCGCGTGCATGGCATACGGCTTCCTCAACGCCGCGCAGGGGCAGAAGAAGGACGTGCCGATCGTGGGTCCGCTTTCGCGCAACGAGATCACGCTCCGCCAGGCCTGGCAGCAAGTCGTCGCGCTCGTCGTGCGCTTCGCGAAGGCCCTCAAGGACTTGGCGAAGACCGAGCCGAAAAAGCAGGAGACGCCCTTTCCCGCACCCGATGCCCAACCGACGCAACCCGCCCCCTCCGAGCCTTCCGCTCCGGAGCCTCCCGCCGTACCCCCTTCCATCCCTCCCCAGTCATGACCCCCTCTCCGTACAAGCGCATCATGCTCAAGCTCTCCGGCGAGGTCTTCGCGGGGAGCAAGGAATACGGTCTCGACAAGCCCACGCTCCACGACGTCGCCCGCCAGGTCGCCGAGGTGGCGAAGAACACGCAAGTGGTGGTCGTGGTCGGCGGCGGCAACATCTGGCGCTATCGCGACACGAAGGAGGCTGGCATAGAGCGCACCGCGAGCGACGCCATGGGCATGCTCGCGACGGTCATGAACAGCGTGGCGCTCCAGTCCTCGCTCGAGGAAGTCGGCGCCGAGACGCGCGTGCTCTCCGCCATCGACATCCCGCAGCTCGCGGAGCCCTTTATCCGCCGCCGCGCGATGCGGCACCTGGAGAAGGGGAGAGTGGTGATCTGCGCCGGCGGCACGGGCAACCCGTTCTTCACGACCGACTCCGCCGCCGCCCTGCGCGCGCTCGAGCTCTCGTGCGACGTCCTCCTCAAGGCCACGAACGTCGACGGCATCTACGACAAGGACCCCAAGAAGAACCCGGGCGCCAAGCGGTACGAGGAACTCACGTACCAGCAGGCGCTGGAGCAGCACCTCGGCGTGATGGACCAGGCAGCCTTCAGCCTCTGCGAGGAGCAGAAGCTCCCGATCGTCGTGTTCGATTTCTTCAAGAAGGGCAACCTCAAGGCCGCCGCCGAAGGGAAGAAGATCGGCACGCTCGTGAAGGCGTGATCCGCCGCGCGGACCTCTGCTACACTCGTCGCGTCATTCGATTCCTTTCCTCTTTCCCATGCTCGACCCCCGCATCACCGCCTTCCAGAAGGACATGGACGCCGTCCTGGCGTTCCTGAAGACCGAGTTCTCGAAGCTCCAGACGGGACGGGCCAACGCCGCGCTCGTCGAGCACATCGAGGTGGAGGCCTACGGCCAGCGGCAGCAGCTGCGCGCGATCGCGGGCATCAGCGTGGGCGACGCCAAGAGCATCCTCGTGCAGCCCTGGGACCGTTCGGTCCTCCAGGCGGTGGAGAAGGCGATCCAACTGGCCGATACCGGCGCGTCCATCAGCAACGACGGCGTGGCCGTGCGCCTCTCGCTTCCGCAGATGACCGAGGAGCGCCGGGCAAATCTGAAAAAGATCGTGCAGAAGCTGGCCGAGGAGGCGAAGATCTCCGTCCGCAAGCACCGCCAGACCGTGCACGACGCCCTCAAGGGCGAGAAGGACGAGGACGTGAAGCGCACGCTCATGGACGACCTGCAGAAGCACGTGGACGACGCCAACGCCAAGATCGTCGACCTCGCGAAGAAGAAGGAAGAGGAGCTCATGAAGATCTGAGGCCTGAGAGGCGTAAGAGACATGCCTCTGCGGCCTCTTCACCGTCTTTTGCCTCTTGTCCCTCTTCAACCGTATACTTTGGCCATGTCAAAAAAGCCCCTGATCGCCGTCGTGTCGTTCCCCGGCAACAACTGTGAGGTCGAATCGATACGATCGGTGAAGGAGGCGGGAATGGACGCCCTGTTCTTCCGCTGGAACGACGACCGCGCGAAGCTCGCGGACGTCGACGGATACTTCGTTCCCGGCGGGTTCTCGTACGAGGACCGCGGACGTTCCGGCATGGTCGCCGGCCGCGATCCGTTGATGGAGTTCATTGGTCAGGAGGCGGAGAAGGGGAAGGTGGTCATCGGCAACTGCAACGGCGCCCAGATCCTCGTGGAGAGCGGCCTCATCCCGCTCGGCAAGAACCTACTCATGAGCCTCGCTCATAACGCCGTGACGGTGAACGGGCGCATGGTCTCGCCGGGGTTCCTCAGCGAGTGGGTGTGGATCACCCCGTCCTCGCGGGAGTGCTGCGCCACGTCCGATTGGGAAGGCCCGATGCACGTCCCGATCGCGCACGGCGAGGGCCGCTTCACGACGAGGGACAAGGACCTGCTCGAGGAACTGAAGGAGAACGGCCAAATCGCCTTCCGCTACTGCGACGAGGAGGGGACGGCCTCCGACGATCGCCTCGTCACGCCGAACGGCTCGCAGTTCTCCATCGCCGGCATCTGCAACCCCGCCGGCAACGTGGTGGCGCTCATGCCGCATCCGGAGCGCACGGACGGCGGACTGCCGTACTTCGCGTCGGTACGCGAATGGATCGCGAAGAAGAAAAACAGGGGCGCTCGCTCCGCGATGAAGGCGCGAGGCGGCGAGGCGGACATCCGCGACCACGAGACGGCGCTGACGGAGCTTTTCATCGGATCGCTGATCACGAACAACGAGGAGCGCACCGTCGAATCCGCGCTGCGGCGCGTCGAGCCCGCGGCGAGCCTGCGCCAATGGAAGTACTACGCTCTGGACGACGCGTCGATCCATAAAGCCCTCTCCGACCTGACCGTCTTCAACGCGAACAAGGAGCGCGCGTATTTCCGCCGAGGGGGCGTCATCACGCGCTGGAACCCGCAGGCCAAGCGCGAAGAGGCGTTCGAGGGCAGCGTCGCCGACGACTACTTCCGCTGCACGCTGCTACTCCGTCGGGACGAGCCGGACACCGGCGCATCCGCGTTCGGCGAAGGAGCGGAGACGGGCGTCTGCTACGGCGTGCGCGGGGTATCCGAGAAAGGCATCGCCGCGCGCGCGTTCGCGGAGATCCTGTGCAACCCCCATTCGAGCACGCTCGAGCGCATCCGCTGACAATGGCAGCCCCCCGGAAGCTCCGGCTCCTGGCATATAACGTCCGTTCGCTGTGGAACGTGGGATCGTTCTTCCGCACGTGCGACGCGTTCGGCGTGGAGCGCCTGCACCTCACCGGGTATACGGGTCATCCGCCCCGCAAGGAGATCACGAAGACCGCCGTCGGCGCCGAGCAGTTCGTCGAGTGGGAGCACGCGGCCGATCCGCTTCCCACGATCGATGCGCTCAAGGCGGACGGCTGGACGATCGTCTCACTCGAGCTGACGCCGTCCGCGGTGGACCTTTCCGCGTACGTGCCGCCGCGGGGCAAGATCTGCCTCGTCGCGGGGAACGAGCTCGAGGGCGTGCCGCAGGCGATCCTGGACCGATCCGACGCGACGGTGAAGATCCCCATGCTCGGCAAGAAGGAATCCCTCAACGTGGCGGTGGCGACCGGCATCGCGCTGCACCAGCTCAGGACCGCCTGATCAGTGCTTCTTCCCGTGGCTGATGAAGCGGTAAGTCCAGAAGCCCGCGATGGAACCCACGATCGGCGAGACCGCGTAGAGGAAGAGGTTTTCGGCAAGGAGGGCCAATGCGACGGCCGGATTGAGGATGCCCGCGCTGAAGGGCGCCGCGAGCAGGATGCCGAGGAGCAGCGAACCGCCGATGACGACGCCGGCCGCCGGAGCGGGCGTTTTTCCCTCGACCACGGAGGCGACGCCGAACGCGAGGAACGCCGTGCCGAGCGCCTCGGCGAACGCGATCAGGAGCAAAGGCTGCTCGACGCCGACGGATAGCGGCACGCCCGTGAGGATGTAGCTAAGAAAGAGCGCGACGCACGCGCCGATCAGCTGCGCGAAAACGTACAACATGGCGTCGCGAAGCCGCAGCTTTCCGACCGAGAGCAAGCCGAGGGTGATGGCGGGATTGATATGGCACCCGGAGACCGGGCCGATCGTGTACACGAAAAGGCCGAGCGTCATCGCGGCGACGAGCGGCGTCACGGCGACGGGCAGCGTGTGGATGATCGAGAGGCGCACGGCAAACGCGAGCGCGAAGGTACCGAGAAGTTCGGCGACGAAGATGCGGCGGTTCATGGAAAGGGGGGAGACGTCCGTACGGTACGTCCGACGGCCCACCAGAGCACTTGCAACCGAAAGGAAAGCGTGCGGAAATCGCCGCGTCACAGCGTTTCCAGAGGGTCCACGTCCACGGCGACATCGGTGAGCGCGAGCCCCGAGAGGAGATCCGCCGGCCGCTCCCCGCGAATGAGAAGGTGCCACTCCTTGCCCCCGCCCACGAACGTGGGAGCCACGGAGATGCGCGCCGGCTTCTCGCGGTTCACGTTCTTCGCGGACAACTGGGCATGCAGCTGTCGCGCGCGTTGCGAAGCCTCGGGTCCGCGGGTCACGAGGCGGATCATGCGCGTGAACGGCGGGTAGCCGATGGCCTTTCGCATGGAGAGCTCACGCTCGAGGAAACGTTCCGCGTCGTGCAAAGCCGCCGAGGTGACCTCGAGGGACTCCGGGCGGAACGTCTGGATGATGACCTCGCCGGGCTTTCTCCGGCCGCTCCTGCCGGAAAGCTGCGTGAGCAGCTGGAACACGCGCTCGGACGCACGGAAGTGGGGGAGCGACAGTCCGACGTCCGCGACGAGCACGCCGGCGAGCGTCACCTGCGGGAGATCCAAACCGAGCGCGACCGTCTGCGTGCCGACGAGGATGTCGGCTTTGCCCGCCTCCATCGTATGCAGAAGATCACGCATCTGCCCCGGATTCTCCAAGGTGTCGCTGTCGGCCCGCAGCACCCTGGCTTGAGGGAAAAGCGCATGGAGGAGCGTCTCGAGCTTCTGCGTGCCCGCGCCCACGGCATGGAGGCGCACGCTTTGGCAATGCGGGCACTGCGCAGGAACGTCCGCGCGCAGCCCGGTTGCGTGATCCAGGAGGAAAGGGCGGTTGCCGGGACCGAGGTGGACCGTGAAGGGCAGCTGCGATTCCGGCGACACCACGCGGCGGCGGCAGTCGAGGCAGAGCAGCGCGCTCGCGGTGCCGCGTCGGTTGAGGAAGAGCACGGACTGCTCGCCCTTCGTCAGACGCGCCTGGATGGCCTCGATGAGGGGAGGGGAGAACGGGTAGTGGTTGCCGAATTCCGTCTCTGCGAGGTCGATCACGCGCACGTACGGCAGCGGCCACGAGCCGTAGCGGTGCGGCATCCTGGCGATCGCGTAGCGCTTGTCCTTCACCGCCTGCCACGCCTCCACCGAGGGCGTCGCGCTCCCGAGGACGAGTCGGGCGCCGGTGATGCGGCAGATCTCTTCCGCGGCGGTGCGCGCGTGATAGCGCGGCATGCGCTCGTTCTTGTACGTCCACTCGTGCTCCTCGTCGATCACGACGAGCTCGAGCGCGCGGCACGGCGAGAAGAGCGCGCTCCTGGACCCCAGCACGAGCGCAGCCTCGCCGGTGCGGGCGCGCAGCCACTCCTTGCGCCGCTGCGCGGGCGTGAGCTTGCTGTGGACGACGGAAATGCGCTCGCGCGGGAGCACGGAGACGAAGCGCTCGACGATGGCCTCGCTCAGGAGGATCTCCGGCACGAGAACGATCGCCTGCCCGCCCTTCTTTACCGCCTCGGCGATAAGCGTCTCGTAAACTTCCGTCTTGCCGCTGCCCGTCACGCCGAAGAGGAGCGTGGGCTTGTCCGCGCGTTTGATCGCGGCACGCGCCTTCTTCTGCTCGTCGGTGAGGGTCGGCGGCATTGTGCGAGGCGGCTCGGGCATCGGTCCGGGGAATTCCGGACGGCGGCGTTCCGCGGAGAGGATGCCCGCCTTCGCCATCGCCTGCAGCACCGCCTTGCTGGCCGAGGTATGGTCGAGAATCTCGGCCTCCGACGCCCAGTCGCGATTGCGCAGGTACTCGACGACTTCTTCGCGTTTCTCGCCCCGGACGGTCTGGATGCCGGGTGCAAGACGGTAACCGGAAACTGCGCCCGGAAGGAGCTTGTCCCAATCGAGCGTGGGCAACCACAGTCCCAATGCATAGCGCGGCGACGAGAAATTCTCGCGGGCGATCCACTCCGCCGCCGCCAGGAGCGGGGAGGGGAGAAGCGGCTCGGGAGACAGCACGGCGTGCACCGCCTTCACGTCCTTGATGTCCGACGAAAGCTCCGCCGTCACCGCGAGCACGATGCCCATCGTGAGCGATCCGCGCAGGGGGATCCGCACGAGCTGCCCCGGCCGCACGTCCTCGCCGCAGGAGTAGGTAAGGCCTTCGCCGATGCCGACGGAACGCGATTGCGTGACGACCGTGCAATACATGAGAAGTTCAGTGTACAGGTGGATGATCGTACACCAAGAAGAAAACCATGCAAAAACGGGGGGCGTCGGACCGAGTGACACCGCGGCATGTCGATCGATGGTCGGGACGACAGGGCTCCCTTCGTTTTCGCTCAGGATAAACTTCTCGCCCTGCGCTTCGTTTTCAGTATGTCACAGTGGGCGGAGTCGACATGTGGTCGGGACGACAGGGCTCGAACCTGCGACCTCCTGGTCCCAAACCAGGCGCTCTAAGCCAACTGAGCTACGTCCCGATGACGAAATCGTACAGGAAACGGTGTCGCAGCGACTAGCGAACACTTTCTTCTGCTCAGAGCGCCTGGAACCAGGCGCATCTCTCAATAAGGATCTACTAACGCGGATCCTGGCCAACTGAGCGGAGACTGTTTCGAGCCGACGAAATCGGGGATCGTCCTCATCGACAGAAGCCTGTACGATTGAACGATCAAGCTCTACCTCTCCTCCTACGGCATCGGCGATCAGGCGGACACCCTGAAACGCTGGATCGGAGACCGTACGCTCGGGTTCGTCCCGAACGCGCTCGACTTCGTCGGAGCTGATCCGCGCCGACGCCATGACCTCATCGCGATGGCCAAGGAAGACTTCCGTAGGCTCGGCATCGCGGTCGTCGTGCTGGATCTGCGCGAGTACTTCGGCAGAGAGGAAGCGTTGGGCGAGACGATGAACGGTCTCGGCGGCGTCTTCGTCTGCGGCGGCAATACGTTCGTTCTGCGCCAGGCGATGAGACTCTCGGGATTCGACCGCTGGCTTGCGTCCGCACCGTCCGACTTCGTCTACGCCGGCTACAGCGCCGGCTGCTGCGTTCTCTCGCCGACTCTCGACGGCTACCGCATCGTCGACGATCCCGACAACCGTCCTTATCCGGAAATGCGGGAGACGATCGGGGAAGGCCTGGGTATCATCGACTTCGTCTTCCTCCCGCACTACCGCTCCGACCATCCGGAATCCGCGGATATCGACCGGGAAGTAGACTACTGCGAAGCACATGGTCTCCCGTACCGCACGCTCTCCGACGGCTCCGTCCTCCTCCGGGAGTGAAGGCATTCCACGCCTCGAATCACTGCGCGAGACCTTCGAATTCATGAAGCGGAGTGAGGAGAGGGGGGTGCAGGGCATCTACCGCATCTGCTGCACGGAGGAGCATCACGGCGATTGCCCCGTGCGGCTCATCACCGCGCTCACGCACGGGTGCGAGACGAACGGCCTCGAGGCGTTCCGCTACCTCATCAATCACCGAGACGAGATCGCCGAGCGACTCGACGGCGACGTGCTGCTCATCGTGAACAACCTGCGCGCGGCGGAGAACTACTTCGCGAAAAAGAAGCACCCGGCGGACAACGAGTGGTACTGGTGCGACACGAACATGAACCGCCTCCCGCGAAACGCCCTCTCGCGCGACGACGACGCCTACGAGATGCGCCGGCTCCACGAGCTCTACCCGTGGTACAAGGAGGCGACGACCGCGCTCGACATCCACGCGCTCCCGAAGAAGGGCGGCGGCATGGTGCTCGACATCAAGGGCCCGCGGCGGGCGCTCGACCGGATCGCCGGGGCCGTCTCGGTGCCCGTGCGCGTCCGCAACGTCGTGAAGATCCAGCGCGGCGTGCCGATCAGCTTCTTCTACGGCGGACTCGGCCGGAACATCCCGGTGATCGAAACGGAGAGCGGCGTGCGGTTCAGCAAGCGCGGCTGCGAGATCGCGCGCCGCACCGCGATGGACTTCCTCTTCCCCGAGAAACGCCATCGCCAGAAGGTGTACGAGATCTTCTGGGCCTTGCGGTTCCCGAGCATCCGCTACCGCGCGGCGAAGGTGTTCCACAACTTCGAGAAAGTGACGCGCAGGCAACTGCTCGCGACGGGACCGCGCAAGGAGGTACTCTCGCCCGGGGACGGCTACGCGCTTTTCACGCGGACGCGCACCACGTTCGACCATGACTCGCAGATCCGGGGGGAGATCATCTTCCTGGCTCGCCGGGCGGCGTCGCGGCGTTAACCGCGGAACGTGCGGTGCGCGCCGACCGCGTACGCGAGCGCCCCGAGCACCGGCAACGAGGCGACACCGGCGGCGAAGACCGCCTTCCCGCTCTGCAGGTACGGCGCGGAAAGGAAGAGCAGCAGGCCGACGACCGCGGAGAACGCAAACCATTGCGCCACGGCTTTGGCGCCGATCGACACCTTCACCTGCGCGAGCGTCTGGGGAAGCAGCGCGGCCACGAGGAGAACGTGCACGATCGTGAGCGTCCACGCCGCGCCGACGAAGCCGTACGTCCCGGTCCAAAGCAGATTGAGGACGATCGTGAACGCGACCGCGACGGAGAAGTTCATGAGCAACCGCTTCCACGAGTGGAGCGCGAGCGAGACGTAGAAGGAGAAGAGGACGATGCCGTTTAAGAACATCGGCAAACTCATGAGCCGGAACGCGGTGTCCGTTCCGGGTTCCGCGGCCGTGCTGAGATAGTGCGTCGTCGCGAAGAGAAGCGTGAGCGGTCGTGCCCAAAAGTAACTGAAGAGGAGGAAGACCGAACCCGTCATGAGGAGGGCGAAAAACGTCTTGCCGAGGAGTACGGACACGTCCTCCTTTTTGCCGAGCCGTTCGGTGAGGACCGGCAAGGCGGAGTTGAGCAGGAAGGTGGGGATGAGGAACGCCATGTCCTCGACGCGCCCAGCGAAGCCGTACGCCGCGTTCTGCACGGCGAAGTCCGGACGCAGCGCCGCGATGAAGACGACGTCGAGCTGCCGGTAGAGGGTAATGAAGAGGTACGCCAATCCGAAGGGAGCGGCGAGCGACAGCATCTCCTTCATGAGCGGCCAATCGAGCCGGGGACGGATGCGGATCAGACGCTCGGCGTACAGGAACGAGACAAGGAAAAGCACCGCGGCACCCGCGGAACCGAGCCAGAGGAACGCTTCCTCGACGCGCGCGTCCGTCGTGAGGCGCACGCCCATCAGGATGAAGACCGCCATGCCGATCGTGGTGAGGAGTCGCTGCAGCACCTCCGCGACGAAGACGAACTGCATCTTGTACTGCACCTGGAACGCCGCGCGGAGCACGCCCGCGAGCAGCGTGAAGAACGGCACGAGCGAAGCGATCGCCACCGAGCGCGGGAACGGGGTGCCCGCCCACGCCGGCACGACGAACACCGAGACCACCGCGGACCCGAGCGCGAGCAGCGTGATCGTGAACCGCAGCACGAGGATCGTCCCGAGCACGCGCCCCTTGTCCTCGGCCTTGCTCACTTCGCGCACCGCCACGGCATAGAGGCCGAAGTCGGCCAGGATCGCGAAGATCTGCAGGTAGCCGTACGCCGAGTTGTAGTACCCGGCGAGCTCCTTGCTGAGGCCGATCGCCACGAACTTCGCGGCGAGGATGCTCAGGAGGGCCATCGCGGCTTGGCTCGCGATCTGCCAGAGCGCGGAGGAGGCGATCTTCCGGGTGGACATGGGTCTCCGGGATTGTAGCGAAAAAGACGCCGCCGGTAATTCGGCCTTGGCAGGATCGTCTTCCTTCAGTACAACGGCCTCATCCGCTTCTCCTCCCGCCCATGAACCGCCCCGTGCACTTCGAGATCCACGCCACCGACCCCGCGGCGGCCCAGGCCTTCTACGGCCCGCTCTTCGGCTGGACGTTCGAGAAGTGGAACGGCCCCATGGAGTACTGGACGGTCACGACGGGCAAGAAGGAGGAGCCTAGCATCGACGGAGGACTCGTGAAGCGCATGGGAAAGCCGCCGATCGAGGGCGCCGCCGTCAACGCCTACGTCTGCACCATCGACGTCGCCGACGTGGACGCTTCGCTCGCCAAAGCCGTCCAACTCGGCGGCACGGTCGCGGTTCCGAAGATGCCGGTGCCCGGCATCGGCTGGCTCGCGTACGGCAAGGACGCGGACGGGAACATCTTCGGCATGATGCAGCGCGATCCGGGCGCGAAATAAGCCGGATTTTTTTCGCGAAAAGCGCTGTACAGAGCCCCGATTTTCGGTATCGTTTCGTCGTTTGACGAAGACCTCGAACGTCCTCGGCGACGATCTCGCGCGCATGCTCAAAGGCGGCGTGATCATGGACGTGGTCACCCCCGAGCAGGCGAAGATCGCGGAGGCCGCGGGCGCCTCCTCCGTGATGGCGCTCGAGCGCGTGCCGTCCGACATCCGTAAGGAAGGCGGCGTGGCGCGCATGAGCGATCCCGCGCTCATCACGGGCATCCAGAAGGCAGTCAGCATCCCCGTGATGGCGAAGGTGCGCATCGGCCACGTGGCGGAGGCGCGCATCCTCGAGGCGCTCGGGGTCGACTTCATCGACGAGAGCGAGGTGCTCACGCCCGCCGATCCGTTCGCGCACGTCGAGAAGAAGCTCTTCCGCGTGCCCTTCGTCTGCGGCGCGACGAATCTCGGCGAGGCGCTGCGGCGCATCGACGAGGGCGCGGCGATGATCCGCACGAAGGGGGAAGCCGGCACGGGCAACGTCATCGAGGCCGTCCGCCACCTCAAGCTGATCCAGCGGGAGATCGCCGACCTCAAGAAGGCGACGCCCGCCGCGATGCAGAGGTGGTGCAAGGAACAGCGCGTCCCGCTCGCGCTCCTCAAGCGCGTGAAGAGCGAGCAGCGCCTGCCCGTCGTGACGTTCGTCGCCGGCGGCGTCGCCACCCCCGCCGACGCGGCGTTCCTCATGGAACTCGGCGCCGAGGGCGTCTTCGTGGGCTCGGGCATCTTCAAGTCCGAGGACCCCAAGCGCACGGCCGAGGCCATCGTCCAGGCCGTCATCCACTACAAGGATCCGAAGAAGCTCGCCGAGATTTCCACCGGGCTGCCCAAGGCGATGCCCGGCCTCGAGATCGACGCTCTCCCCGTGAAGATGCAGGGGAGAGGCTGGTAACCCCTTCACGCCCCATGACCTTCTCCTTCCCCACCGACGAGCACCCGACCGATCCGTCCTTCCGGATCGATTCGCCGCAGGGCGACATCGAGGTCTCGCTCGCGGCCGCCTTCATCAAGAACGGCAAGGTGATGAACCTGCGCATCGGCGACATGATCATCACGCACATCCCGCAGCGCCGTCCGGACGATTCCTCGCGCTGACATGCACGTCGGCATCCTCGCGTACCAAGGCGACGTCGCGGAGCACGAGGCTATCCTCGATGTCCTTGCGCAGAGGCACCGACAGGTCAGAACGATCGAGGACCTCACGGACGTGACGCATCTGATCATCCCGGGAGGCGAGAGCACGGTGATGGGACGCTTCCTCGCCATGTGGGACGTCGGCGACGAGATCAAACGGCGCGCCGCCGCCGGCACGCTCGCCGTCTTCGGCACCTGCGCGGGCGCGATCCTGCTCGCGAAGAAGATCGCCGGGAAGAACAATCCCGCGCCGCTCGGCCTGATCGATATCGACGTGGACCGGAACGCCTACGGCACGCAGATCGACAGCTTCGAAACGGAACTCGCCGTGAAGGGCATCGAGGGGCCGGTATCCGTCGCTTTCATCCGCGCGCCGAAGATCGCGCGCGTCGGAAAGGGGATCGACGTCCTGGCCGCGCGCGACGGCAGTCCCGTGCTCGTCCGTTCGGGCCGGATCCTCGCGAGCGCCTGCCATCCGGAGGCCCGGGGGGAAACAGGGATCCATCGGTTATTCCTGTCGATGTAAAAAGGAATACCGGAGTACTGGAATACTGGGGAGATGTACTCCTGAGGTCTATTGTCCCTATACTCCAGAATATCGGTCCCAGTACTCTGGTATTCCAGTATTCTGGCACCGCGTTTTTCGCTATCGTACGGTTGAATTTCCTGACATTCGCCCCCACGGATGAACATCCGCAACTTCTGCATCATCGCGCACATCGACCACGGCAAGTCGACCTTGTCCGATCGCATGATCGAGATCACGGGAACGCTCCAGAAGCGCGAGATGAAGGAACAGACCCTCGACATGATGGAACTCGAGCGCGAGCGCGGCATCACGATCAAGCTCACGCCCGTCCGCATGCAGTGGAAGGGGATCGAACTGAACCTGATCGACACGCCCGGCCACACGGACTTCCGCTACGAGGTGAGCCGCTCCCTCGCCGCGTGCGAGGGGGCGATCCTGCTCGTGGACGCGTCGCAGGGCATTCAGGCCCAGACGCTCGCGGTGCTCTACATGGCGATGGAGCACAACCTCACGCTCATCCCCGTGCTGAACAAGATCGATCTCCCCGCGGCGGATCCCGAGCGCGTCAGCGAAGAGGTGGTGCGCCTGCTCGGTTGCAAGAAGGAGGACATCCTCAAGATCTCCGCCAAGGAGGGCAGGGGAGTGCCCGAGGTGCTCGACGCCGTGCTGGAGCGCATCCAGCCGCCGACGGCACGCAACGGCACGGGACTCCGCGCTCTCATCTTCGACGCGATCATGGATACCTACCGCGGCGGCGTCGCGTACGTCCGCATCGTCGAGGGCGTCGCCAAGAAGGGCGACAAGGTGCATCTGCTCGGCACGCAGACGGAGTTCGAGATCCTCGAGGTCGGCCACTTCACGCCGAAGTACAGCGCCGACGCCACCCTCGCCGAGGGGCAGATCGGATACATCGTCACGGGTCTCAAGGACGTCCGCCAGGTCCGCGTGGGCGACACGATCGCGGGTTCCTCCGCGACCGATCCGCTCCCGGGCTACGCGCAGGTGCAGCCGATGGTCTTCGCCGGGCTCTATCCGATCGAGGCAGACAAGTACCCCGACCTGCGCGAGGCGCTCGAGAAGCTCTCGATGAACGACGCGGCGCTCCAGATGGAGCCCGAGCAGAATACCGCGCTCGGCAACGGCTTCCGCTGCGGCTTCCTCGGCCTCCTGCACCTCGACATCATCCAGGAACGCCTCGAGCGAGAGTACAACTGCGAGCTCATCGTCACGGCCCCGAGCGTGCTCTACGAGGTGAAGCTCACGTCGAAGAACCCGGGAGAGATCGTCCGCACGAGCCTTCTCAAGGTCGACGAGCCCCAGGTCGCCCTCATCAGCAATCCCGCCGACCTTCCCGATCCCACGCACATCGAGGAGATCCGCGAGCCGTGGGTGAAGCTCGAGATCGTCTGCCGCAAGGACGACGTGGGAGCGTGCATGAAGCTCGTCCAGGACCGCCGCGGCATGTACCAGACGATGGAGTACCTCGACGCTGGCCGCACCGTGCTCCATTTCGAGGTGCCGCTCCAGGGCATCGTGCTCGACTTCTTCGATCACCTCAAATCCGCCACCTCCGGGTACGCGTCCCTCAGCTACGAGCCCGTCGGGTACCGCTCGGGCGACCTCGTGAAGCTCCAGATCCTCCTCATGGGCGATCCGGCCGACGCGCTCTCCACCATCGTGCACCGCAGCGAGGCCCACGACGTCGGCGGCAAGATCTGCGCGCAGCTCAAGGAAGTGATCCCGAAGGCGCAGTTCCCGATCGCGATCCAGGCGGCCATCGGCGGCAAGATCGTGGCGCGCGAGACGATCTCGGCTCTCCGCAAGGACGTGACGGGCTACCTCTACGGCGGAGACGTCTCCCGCAAGAACAAGCTCCTCGATAAGCAAAAGAAGGGCAAGAAGCGCCTGAAGCAAATGGGAAAGGTGACGCTCTCGCAGGAGGCGTTTCTCTCTGTCCTTAAACGATAATTTGCTAAATATAGTGTTTTTTGTTATAATTACATAAATTTCCCCAACACACATGTCTGAGAAAACAGGCTCCGCATTTACCCCGAAGCGCGAGACTTTTCCCGAGCGCAAGGGCCAGACGCCCACGGTGAACATGGACGTGATCGACGCCGCAGAAACCATCGATATCCGCATGGTGGAGGGATTCAAAGCGACGCTCCGCATCCTCGAGGTACGGACGACGCAGGGGGCCGGCTTCCGCGCGGCCGTCGACATGGAAGGCGGCGGCGGCAGGAACGGCGAATACAGAAAGACGAAGGCCGAAGCCCTCAAGGAGGGCAATAACCTCTTGGATCAAGTGACCGGCGAACAGCGGAAAAAGATCGCCGGGATCCGCGAGGCGCGCCGCCAGGCGATGCTGGACGCCATGGACGACGATCAGTGAGCGGCCGCTGGCGTCGCGCACGGAAGCTGATACGGTACCTGCGTGCTCTGTTTCCCGCTCCGTTCGGCCTTCCTGGCGCTGCCGCTGGAAGGAGACGCGAAGGACGCCTTCGCCGAAATCCGGGAACGTCTTCGCGACCATGACGACGTCTTCTCGTTCCAGAGCCCCGACTCGCCGCACCTCACGCTGCAGTTCTGGAGGGAACTGATGGAGATCGAGTACGGCCAGGTGCTCACACAGGCGCGGAAGATCGCCGAGACGACGGCGCCGTTCAGTCTCAAGATCGAAGGATTCGACACGTTCGGCGCACACGGAAACCCTCGCGTGCTGTTCCTCGCGGTGCCGTTCAGCGAGCCGCTGGCTCGTCTCAAGAAGCGCTGCCCGTGGCCGTCCAGGATCGAGGCCGAGGAAAAGGACGCGCCGCTCGACGCGTTCCATCCGCATGTCACGCTCGCGCGCATTCGTCATCCCCAGCGCTACCGGGTGATCGAGAAGAAAGTGACGAAGGCGTTGAAGGACGTGTCGTTCACGATGACAGTCGATCGCCTCCGGCTCTATGCGAAAATCGGCGAAAAGCACCAGGCACCGCTCCATGATTTCGCCCTCACCGGCTCAGTGAGCGCTTAAAATCTCTTGCTGCGGCGGGCCAGAAGGCCCGCCCCCCCTAGAAAACAAAACAGAAATATGGGCGGGGCTTCTCGCCCGCCCCGAAAAACAAAAACACTCATCATCCTCGTCGTCATCCTCCTTCTTCGCCCCGGGCAGGAGCGATCGGTCGAAGGCGTCCAGGAACGGCTCGAAGACCGTCTGGAGGATCGAGAGCGTGAGGGTTTGCACCTGCTCGAAGGGAGCCTTGCGGCGGCCGCCCGCGTCGGACTCGAAGAATTCCTGGAGCACGAAGGTCGCGAGCTGGAGCACCGTGCCGTCCACGTTGTGCTCGTCGACCATGATCCTCGCGAGGATCGCGTTCGTGTCGGCCGAGAGCACCATCTGCATGCGGTTGATCCAGGCGATGAGCAGGTCGTTCGCCTTCTTGTCAAAGGCGCCGGGGGCGAGTTCCACGCCGGCGGCGGCCGGAGCCTTGTCCTTGTCGTCCGCGAAGTACTCGTCCACGACCGCGAGACAGTCGCCATTGATGAGCGACAGCACCGCGAGGATGAAGATCGACGGACAATCGCGCGCGACGAGCCGCGAAATGAGCACGAAGAGATGCGCGTGCTTGTCGTCGTTCAGAAACTGCAGGATGGTCTTCGCCACCTTCGCGTCGCGCTTCTTACTCTTCTTCTCCTCGCGACGGATCTGGGCCATCGCGGCGCCGGCGGCGGCGAACCGCTGTTTGGCGTCCTCGCCCAATTGCTCGGGAGCGCCGCTTTGCCCCTCGCTGGGGAGGCCGATATCAAGACCGCCTGTTTCGGACATGGGAAAAGGGTATCAGAAAAAACAACGGCGGCCATCCTCGTCGCTCGAAGCGAGTCGGAGGATTACGCCTTGGCGGGGACCACGGAGACCATCGTGCAGCGGTGGTGGCTGCCGTCGAATCGCTTGCGGCGGATCTGGGCGTACTTCACAGTGCCGTCCACGTCGGCGTGGATGGTCCAGTCGCTGCCCACGTGCGTGTTCTTGCCCGGGAGGTACCAGTATCCCTTCTGACGGACGAGGACTTCGCCCGCGTTGACGATTTGTCCGCCGAAGCGCTTTACTCCGCGACGCTTCGCGACGGAATCTCGGCCGTTTTGGGTAGATCCACCCGCTTTCTTGTGTGCCATAGCCCGCCTATTCTATAGATTTCGCTTTCGCTTGCAAGTGCCGTTTCTCTGCTTCAGAATGCAGTCCTCGACGCGGGGTGGAGCAGCCTGGTAGCTCGCGAGGCTCATAACCTCGAGGTCGCAGGTTCAAATCCTGCCCCCGCAACCAATTACGCCTTCTCAGGGCGTTTTGGCCGTTTTCATTCGTCGACGCTCCGCTTCAATTCCTCGATTTTCTCGCGCTCGAAGAGGAAAAGTTCCCAGTGGAGATACACGGGAATTTGGCGCAATTCCTCCTCGAAGGCCGCCTCCTGATCCTCCGTGACCTCCTGGGTAACCGCCGAGGCGGACCCGAGCGCGGGGGCGAGCTGCGAGATGATGAGGACTTTTTCCCCCGGGTTCAGGCGTCCGAGGTTCTCCTTGGCGTACTTGTCCTTGTATTGCGCGGAACGGAAGTAATCGAGTTCCGTCTGGCTGTCATGGACTTCCTCCTGCAGATGCTGGTTTTGGGATTCGATGGAAAGGAGCGTCTCCTGGAAGAGGACGTTGCGATAGAACGACAGCGCGAGGCCGAACGCCATGAAACCCACGACCGTGAGACCCACGACGATCGTGAGCTGCTTGCTGATGGGTTCAAGATCCCGATAGGGCACGGCGCTCAGAATACGTCAAAGAGCTATAAGGAGGAATACTGGAGTACTAGAATACTGGGGCAAGCGGATATCCGATCTGCTTCCCTTTCTTCACCCGCGCATCCGAGTATTCCAGTACTCTAGTACTCCAATCCCCATGAAAATCTACTGTTCGGGCATCGGCGGCATCGGTCTCAGCGCCTACGCGGCGCTCCAGCGCAGGGCCGGCCACGAGGTATCCGGATCGGACCGGGCGGAAAGCGCGCTCCTCGACGACCTTCGGTCGCAGGGGATCGCCGTGAACCTGGACCAGGGCGGGAAGAACGTCCCCGCGGACGCGGACCTGTTCGTGTACACGGAGGCGCTCCCTCCGCACGCGCCCGAGCGGCTCCGCGCGGCGGAGCTCGGCATCCGCCAACTCTCGTATCCGCAGGCGCTCGGAGAGCTCTCGCGCGGCAGGACGGTGATCGCGGTGTGCGGCACGCACGGCAAGTCCTCCACGACGGGCATGGCCGCACGGCTCCTCCTCGAAGCGGGACTCGACCCCACGGTGGTCGTCGGCACCAAGCTGCGCGAACTGAACGGCCGGAACTGGCGGGCGGGAAAGGGCGACCTCTTCCTCCTCGAGGCGTGCGAGTACAAGCACGCGTTCCACTCCTATGAGCCATCGATCATCCTCCTCACGAACTGCGACGGCGACCACTTCGATTTCTACGAATCGGTCGACTCGTACAGGAAGGCCTTCGTCGATTTCGCGAAGAAGCTCAAGCCCGACGGCGCGCTCGTGACGCACATGGCCGATCCCGACTGCGCGTCCGTCGCGACCGCGGCGGACAGGCGCATGATCGACGCGGATGCCGAGCCCGCGATCCGGCTCGTGACCCCCGGCGCCCACATGCGCGAGAACGCGAAGTTGGTCCTCTCCCTGGCGAAGATTCTCGGTATTCCGCTGAAGGAAGCCGAAAAGCACGTATCCGGATACGCCGGCAGCTGGCGCCGCATGGAAAAGCGCGGCACGACGGCGGAGGGCATCGACGTCATCGACGACTACGGCCATCACCCCAAGGAAATCCGCGCCACGCTCGGCGCGATGCGCGAGGCGTATCCGGACGCGCGGATCGTCTGCGTGTTCCAGCCCCACACCCACGACCGCACGAAGAAGCTGTATGCGGAGTTCGCAACCGCGTTCGCGGACGCCGACTTCGTGATCATCCCGAACATCTATGACGCGCGCGCGCATGCCGACACGGACCTGGTCCCCGTCGCCGCGTTCGCGCGGGACATCGGGAAGGGGAGCGACGTCGAGGCCGTCGACGGCCGGTCGCTCGCGCACACGGAGGCGCTGCTGCGGACGACGCTCCGCCCCGGCGACCTGCTCGTCGTGATGGGGGCCGGCGACGTCACGGACCTCGCGGGGGCGATGCTGGCCTGATCTCAACGCTGCTCCGCGTCGTCGCGGTCGTACTTCTGCTGGTACTTCTCCTGGATCGCGATGAGGATCTTGCTGATCTCCGCGCGGTTGATGGGATCCTCCGGATGAAAGAGGTTCCCCTCCGATCCCTCGACGAGCTTCAGCGCGGCCGCCGTCTCGACGGCGCCGGCGTACTTCGTGTTCTTGAAGACGTCGGCGAAGGTCTTGCCCTTGGGCCACGAGACCGGAACGTCGATCACCTGCAGGAGCGTCGCGACGACCTCGGCGCGCGTCGCCGGGCGCGAGGGATCCAGATCCGGATCCTGGTACACGAGCCACCCGTTCTCGTACGCCGAGTCGAAGTACGCCTCGAACCACGTGCCCTCCGCGGCCTTGTGGATGCCCTGCGTGGCCGCCTTCTCGTTGAGGAAGCCCATCTCGTCGGCGATCTTGCTCAATTCCGCGATGGTCACGGGATTCCCGGGGCCGAACATGCCCGTGAAGGCGCCGTTCTCGTCGCGATAGCCGGTGAGAATGCCGCGGCGCGCGACGGTGGCGACGTACGGGGCGAACCACTCCGTCGAAGGCACGTCGATGAACGTGAGTTCCTGGCCGTTGAGGTCCGTCTTCACGATCCCGGGCTTCTGGGTCTCGCGGCTCGTTTCGGGCTGGAACGTGCTGCAGGTGATCTTGATCGAGAAATCGACGCGGCGCTCCGCGCCCATGCGGCCCGACTTGGCGGGAGGCGGCGGGCATCCGTTGGGCTTGTACTGCACGCTGTAATTGCCCTGGGGGAAATCCTCGAAGAAGGCGGGCGTGACCCCGGAACGCTTGAGGCCGTCGGGACCCGTGAGCTCGAAGGGCATCGACGTGGGATCGCTGCTGATGCCGATCTTCCCGCCGTCGTGCACCGCGTACGTGATCGTCAGCGAGAACGCGTCTCCCTCCATCGCCTCGAAGGACACCTGCGGATGATCGGCGGTCGCGACCACCTCGCTTCCGCGCGCGAGCTCGATGACGGTATCCATGCCCTCGGGCGGACGAATGATCACGGTGTACCGTCCCGGCTGCATGCCCTCCACCTTCGCCGTGGCGCCCGTGCGCTCGATCTGCTCGCTCGAGGGATAGAGCAGCGTCCATGTCCCGAGCGTTTCGATCGGGCTTTTCTGCTGCACGGTGATCGAGGCGCCCGCGGCGGCGCCCGAGCGGGGCAGAAGCACGGCGATCGCGAACGAGACGGAAAGGAGAGAGTGGCGGATGCGCATGCGACCGTGATAGTCGAGGGCGCGCCAAACATCAATCGCAGGCCCGCGTCCTTCATGGTGCGGCGCGCGGAGACTCAGCGATCCAGAACCTTCTCGAGCGCGTCCGTCCAGACGCCGTAGAGCTCGCGGAGCGGAGCCTGCAGCAGGACGTCCCCCGCGCGGGTCACTTGGAGCTCGGCGATGTCGGACGTCTTGCCGATGGCAACCGCGTACGCGCCCAGTTCCTGCGCGCGGCTGAGGACGGCCTCGAGCGCGTCCGCGCGGATTTCGGCGATGAAACCCGGCGTCTGGGAGAAGAGCAAACGGTCCGAGGGGAGCGTGCCGAGCACGCCGATATCGACCGTCGCGCCGATGCCGCCGCCGCGCTTGCGCTGCGGGAATGCCATCTCGGCGAGCGCCAACAGGAGTCCGCCGTCGCTGATGTCGTGGCAGGACAGGATCGATCCCGCGCGGATGCCCTCGATGACGAGACGCATCTGCGCCGCGCACGCCTTGGGGTCGGGAGAGGGGAGCGAAGACCCCAGGTACTCGTCGGTCTTCCCGTCGACCATCGATTGGAGCACCTCGTAGTACGCGGAACCGCCGCATTCGTCCTTGCGTTCGCCGACGAGGAGCAGGACCGAATCCGCGCGCTGCAGGCGCATGGTCACGGCCTTGCGCGCGTCCGGGAGGACGCCGATGCAGCAGACGATCGCCGAAGGCGGAATGGCGCTGCCATCGGCGAGGCCGTTGTAGAGACTCACGTTGCCCGAGATCACCGGGACGCCCTCGCCGTCGAACGTGACTCCCTTCGCCGCCTCCGCGATGCCCTTCACGCCTTGCTCGAGCGAGGCGAGCTGCTCGGGAATCTCGGGATTGCCGTAATTGAGACAGTCCGTGAGGGCCCGGGGCGTGGCGCCGACCGCCGCTACGTTGTACATCGACTCGATGGCGGCGAGATAGCCCTGGCCGTGCGCCGAGACTCTGCCGTAGCGGGGATTGCCGTCGCCCGCGAACGCCGCGCCGACGATCTTCTGCTCCTCGGGGAGCTCCCAGCCGGGATGCTCTCCGCCGGGCAGCATGCTCGAAAGATCGCGAAGGGGCATGATCACCGCCGCGTCCGCCTCGCCGGCCTCCACGATCGTGTTGCCGATGACGGTCTTGTCGAAATGGCGGAACGCGCGCGCCTTGGAGGCGTGGTTCGGATGCGCGAGCATCGCGTCGAGCACGCCGCGAATCGTCGCGTGCGTCTGCGACGAGGCGACGGTCACCGCGATCTCGGAACCCTCGCATTCGGTGAGAGGCTCGGGGCGTTTCGTCTCGGATAGCGACGTCGGACGGTTGTACAGCAGGCCGCTCGTGATGTCGTCGGATTTCGCGGAGCAGACGACGACCCCCTTGTGGCGGATGACGTACAGGGACGACGCCGTCACTTTGCCGATCACGCTCGCACAAGCGTTCTCGGCCACGCTCGGGAGGTCCCATGTCTCGTTGTAGTGCTTCAGGATCGACTGCGTGAGGTCGGGATGGCACATCCAGCAGAAGCGCTCCTGGGTCTCCGCGCAGGCGAGCACCTCGGGCGGGAGATCCGGGATGGCGACATGCAATGCATCGAGATCGATCTCCGCCCCGTAGCCGAGCGGGGCGACCTGTTCCACCGTGGCGCAGACGACGCCGCCGGCGCCGAGATCCTTGTAACTCACGCGGTGCAGGTTCCCGGTCGCGGCGAGCCAATCGAAGAGGGCGTTCGTGGAGACGAGCAGATGGCGCTCCAGGAAGGGGTTGGGCTCCTGCACGGCGCCCGTGTTCTGCTCGCGCTTCTCCTCCTCGATCACGAGGCTCGAGAAGGCCGCGCCGCCGAAACCGCTCCTGTCCGTCGGCTTGCCGACGAGGATCACGTCGTAGCCCACTTCGGCCGCCTCCTTGGGAACGTAGCTGTGGATGATCTCGTCCTCGCGGACGATGCCGACGGCGATCGCGTTCACGAGGCAGTTGTTGTTGTACCCCTCGTCGAAGACGGTGTCGCCGCCGAGGTTCGGGATGCCGAGCGGGTTGCCGTACCCGGCGATGCCGCGGATGACTTCCTTCGCGATGCCGCGGCTCTCGGCGCTCTTCAGGTCGCCGAGGCGCAGCAGATCCATGCAGCCCACGACGCGCGCGCCCATGCAGGCGACGTCGCGGACGGTGCCGCCCACGCCCGTGGCCGCGCCCTCGTAGGGCACGATCTGCGACGGGTGGTTGTGGGACTCATGCGAGATGACGACGCCCCACCGCTTGCCGTCGGGCTCGTCCGTGAGCGCCACGATGCCGCTGTCCTCCTTGGGACCGAGAATCACGTGCTTGCCCGTCGTGGGGAAGTTCTTGAGGAAACGGCGCGACGACTTGTAACTCGAGTGCTCGCTGCCCTGGATACCCCAAATGACCGCTTCCACCACCGTGGGCGGGCGACCGAGCATTTCCTCCACCTTCTTCGCTTCCTCCACCGTGAGCCCGATCGCGTACGTCTTGAGCGAGGCGCGGACCTCGTCGTCCGTCATCGTGGAGAAGGGGAGCGTCGGGACAGACATGGATGAACTCTACGGAAAGCCGGGCCGCCGGACAAGCGCTGGATTCGCTGGTATGCTCCAGCGGATGCGGTTTCTCCGTTACCTTCGGGAACATCGTCTCGCCGGCGGCATCGCCGTGCTGGCCTCGACGCAGTTCCTGGCGTCGCTCGCCGGATTGCTCCGCGAGAACGTGCTGGCACGCGTCTTCGCCGACCGCCTCGACGTCGTGGACGCGTTCTTCGCCGCCTTCAACCCGAGCGACCTCCTCTTCCAGACGTGCGTCGTCTCGGCCCTCGGGACGGTACTCGTGCCGGTCCTCGCGCAGTACCGCACACAGAAGAACGGGGAGCAGGTCGAGAAGGTCCTCGCCGGGACGATCGGCATGACCTCGATGCTCTTCGGCATCGTCGCGCTGCTGCTGGCGGTCTTCTTCCCGTGGCTCACGCCGCTCTTCAACATCCGTTTCGAAGGCGAGACGCTCGCGCTGTACGTCCAATTCGGTCGCCTCGCGCTGCTCAGCAACTTCCTCTTCGTCTTCGGCAACGCGTACGGCCAGTATCTCGTCACCGTCGAACGGTACTGGGTCTACGGCCTCACGCCGGTACTGTACAGCCTCGGCACCGTGTTCGGCGCGTGGTTCCTCACCCCGTATGTCGGCCCGTTCGGCCCCATGTACGGCACCCTGCTCGGCGCTTTCGTGTACGTGCTGCTGCGCATGGCGGCCGTGCACGCGCACGGATGCAGGCTGCGGATCTCGCTCTGGCATCCGGATCTGCCGCAGATGGGCAAGCTCATGCTCCCGCGCGTCCTCTCGCTCGGGGCGCTGCAGCTCCAGATCCTGTACTTGAACGGCTTCGCGTCGGGCCTCGGGAAGGGCGCCGTGACGCTCAACACCTTCACCCGCAACTTCCAGTCGGTGGTCGTGGGCGTCGTGGGCATCTCCGTGGCCCAAGCCCTGTACTCGCGCCTCAGCCACGCGATGGCCGAACGCGACGAGAAGAAATTCGATGCGTATTTCCGTAACGGCGTGAAAACGACCCTGATCCTCACGGTCCTCGGAGCGATCGCCCTCGTCGTGCTCGCGCCGATCGAGGCCAGGTTGGTCCACATGGTGCCGTACATGCGCGCGTTCGCGATCTCGCTCTCCATCTACGCCGTCAGCGTCCCGTTCGAAAGCCTCACGCACATCCAGTACCGCGCGCTTTACGCCATGAAGGACACGCTCTACGCGGCGATGATCGGCGTGGCCGGCGGCGTCGTGGCGATCGGGGTCGGCTGGTTCTTCCTGGAACGCTTCGGCATCTATGCCCTCGCGGCGGGGTACACCGCGGGCGAAATCGCGCAGGTGCTCGGACTCACGTTCATCCTGCCGAAGCGCAAGCACCGCTTCATGACCGCGCAGGCGGACGCATGATCCTCAATCGCGCCGAATCTCGAATGACGAAAATCCCCCGGGTATCGCGTCCGTAACCTCGACGTTCTCCACCCGCGCGGCGGGCGGACCCTTCTTGCACCATTCGATCAGCGCCGCGACGACGTCCTCGTCGCCTTCCACATGCGCTTCCACCGCGTCGTCATCCGTGTTCCTGATCCACCCGGTGACGCCGAGCGCGTGCGCTTTTTCCACGGTTGCAGCGCGATAAAACACGCCTTGGACCCTGCCGATGATGCGGAGAGAGCGCGCGATCACGAACCGGAGAACGTAAAGCGGGGGATACTCTTGCCGTCGACGACCACGGTCTCCGCGAACAGGGAAAGAGGTCGCACCCACAGCCGGGAAACCTCGTTCGGATAGAGCGCCTCGTACACGACGAATTCCTCCAGCGTCTCGCTGTGCCTGGCGACGCCGATCACGCGGTACTCCCTGCCTTTGTAGTGCCGATACACGCCCAGGCGCATGGAAAAACTCTAGCGTGAGCGGGACGGATTGTCGTCCGCAAAGAAGCCGCTATTACTTCTTTTTCACTTGCGTGAAGTCGAGCTCGACCGGCGTCTCGCGATCGAAGATGACGACCATCACGTTGAGCTTGCCCTTGTTCACGTCGACGGAGGAGATGGTGCCCTCGTAGTTCTTGAACGGGCCGTCGATGATCACGACGAGGTCGCCCACCTGGTAATCGCTCTTGAACTTCGCCTGCTGCTCGCCGATGCGGCGCTCGATCACGCCGAACTCCTCGGGAGAGACGGCGACCGGGATGTTGCCGGAACCGACGAAACCCGTGACGTTCGGCGTGTTGCGCACCACGTACCAGCTCTCGTCCGTGACGACCATGTTCACGAGGACGTAGCCCGGGAAGAGCTTGCGCTCCTCCTCGACCGGCTCGCCCTTCTTGAAGATGAGCTGCTTCTCCTTCGGCACCATCACCTGGTAGATGTACTCCTGCATGCCGAGGGACTCGATGCGCTGCTCGAGCGCCTGCTTCACGCTGTCCTCGTACCCGGAATAGGTGTGGAGCACGTACCAGTTACGGCCGGCCCGCGGATCTTGCTTGCCCATGGATCAGAGGGAGGAGAGGATGAGTTTGACGAGACCGCTCATGGCGAAGTCGACGAACCCGAAGAACGCGGAACAGATGATCGTGAAGCCGATCACGATGATAGAGAGGCGGATGGCCTGCTGGCGGGTGGGCCAGCGGACGTGGCGCAGCTCTTCGATGCTGTCTCGGAAATACTTGGTGACGGAAGCCATGCGTTCTTCGGAAAAAAAGCCCCGAGGGGATTGACTGTTACAGTCTACCAGAAGCGCAGGGCCGCGCAAGGCGTCCCGTACCGCTCAGGGCTGCGCGGGAGGCGCCTCCGTGGCGTAATCGGGGGACTCCAGGGCGTGGATCTTCGTCACCGGAAGGGCCACGAACCACACCTTTCCCTTGATATTCTTCTGCGGGACGAAGGGCTCGGGCGTCGTGCCGCCGTCGGTGAAGAAACTGCGGGAATCGAGGCTGCCGAGACGGTTATCGCCCAGGAGGAAGTACGATCCCTGCGCGACGTTGTACGTGACGGACGTCGTGTCCCCGCTGCTCGGCGGATGACGGTACGTGTGGCCGAGATTGCGGGTGTTCAAGTACTGGGACTCGTCGAGCTTCCTGAGCTCGCCCTCTCCGCCCTCGCGCACGTAGACGTATCCGTCCTTGATCGTCACCTCGTCGCCGGGCAGGCCGATGACACGCTTCACGTAGTACTTCCTGGGATCCGTCGGCGGACGGAAAACCACCACGTCGCCGCGCTGGGGCTTGCCCACGACATACGTGAACTTGTTGATGATGATGTATTCGCCGTCGGAAAGCGTGCTGACCATCGAACTGCCGTCCACCTGGAAAGGCGAGACGATGAAAGTCCGGATGCCGGCGACGACCGCGACGATGATGACGACGTTCAGGACGACGTCGAGGGCGTGATTGAGGATTCCGCGTTGCATGCGACCCGGCGAGTGTAGGCCGGGCCGACCGTCCTGTATAGACTGCGTTCCGGGAAAAGCCCGGAATCGGGACTCGCGGCGCGGCCGACGCTTGTGCGCTACACTATGGTCGTGCAACGGGCGCTCAATCGCATGCTCTTCGGCAAGCACCTGGAGGATGACGAGACCGTCTCCGCCCTGGTGCACGCGCATTGGGTCATGGGCGTGAAGATGCTCGCGGGCCCCGTAGCCGCAACGCTCGTGAGCGTCGCGCTCTTCTCGCTCTCGGTCGTGCGCGACACATCCGCCCCCATCGTCCTCATCCTGTTCATCGCCGCCGCGGCATCGGTTTCGTGGTTGCTGCGCTCGTTCTTCGATTACTACCTCGACGTCTGGATCATCACCGACAAGGGGATCATCGACCTCGAATGGCACGGATGGTTCCACCGGGAATCCGCGCGCATCCTCTACAGCGACATCCAGGGCGTGAGCTACGAGATCAAGGGCGTGCTCGGCACGCTCGCGCGGTTCGGCACGGTGAGCGTGGAGAAAATCTCGACGGGCTCAGCGGTCAGCCTGCCGTACGTCCAGCGCCCGCAGGAGGTGGAATCGCTCATACTGAAAAACATGGAGGCCTACCTGCACACGAAGAACCTCAAGGACTCGCGCCACGTGCAAGAGATCCTCGCCGGGATCGTCAGCCACAACGTGCAGCTTCAGCAGTTCGACAAGAAGACCCCTGCCGCACCTTCCGCCACCACCGAAGGAGAGGCTCCCGCGGCGCCGAAGAAACGGAAATCCTTCACTCCCCGCAAGCTCTGATGAAGCCGCATCTCGTCATCGTCGGCCTCGGGAACCCCGGCAAGCAGTACGCCGCGACGCGCCACAACGCGGGCTTCCTCGCTGTCGAGAAGATCGCCGAGGAATTCGGAACGGGAGAATGGAAGGAGAATCCGAAGTTCGTCGCCCGCACCTGCGAGGCGCGGGTGCTCGCGGCCGCCGTGCTCCTCGTCGAGCCGTCGACCTACATGAACCGTTCCGGCGAGTGCGTCCGGAAGATCGTCGATTTTTACAAGCTCGATCCCGCGAGCCAGCTCCTCGTGATCAGCGACGACATCGACCTTCCCCTCGGCGACGTGCGCGTACGCATGAAGGGCGGCCCGGGGACCCATAACGGTCTGCGATCGATCGTCGCCTCCGTGGGGGAAGGATTCCCCCGGATCCGCCTGGGACTCGGCATGCCGCAGGGGGCGGACCTCGCGACGTGGGTGGTGAGCTCGCTATCGCCGGACGAACGCGCCGCGCTCGATACCGCGATCGCGGCGGTCCCCGACAGGATCAAGGCGTTCGTCCTGGAACGCTCGTCCGAGGACTGAGGAATCAGGCGAAGAGGAACTTGCGCCCGGCGGCGACGCCGGCGCCGATGCCCGACGCGGCGATACTCCAGAACGTGGCCATCGCGGCGGTGGCGTTCTGCGTCACCGGCGAGAGGACCGTCGCGTCGCCGAGCGCGCCCGTGAAGGTGTCGATGCCGGTATGGGGCAGGACCGTGACGTACTGCACTTCGTACTGCGCCGCGCGGACGGGACGGTACGTGACCGGACGGTAGGTCGTGCGCGTGTTGTAGTACGTCGGGTAGGACACGCTGCGGTTCAGCGGACGGTAGACCGGCGCGTCGTACGAGTACGAGGAGCGGGTCGTCGAACGTCCGCGGTCGACGTAGATCGGCTCGTAGCGGACCGTGGTCGAACGGCGAACGGGCTCCGCGCGCGTGGAGGACTCGAAGCTGAAATTGACCGGCGCGTTCACGTTGAACGGGGGGAAGACGATGGACCCGCCGTTGCCGTTGACGAGCGTCGGGGAACCGGCGGTGTTCGCGTTGTTGATCGAGGGTCCCGTGATGCCGGCGACGGGATTGAAGGTGGCGAAGTTCGGGATCGTCTGCGCCCAGGCGGAGACGGAGAAGCCGAGACCGATGACGACGGCCGAGAGGGAGAGGAGGTGGCGCATGGAGACTGGGGTAAAGGGGATCATCGTACGACGCTTTTTCCTTCGAAGAAAGACCCGCGCCGCGGGTCTTTCTTACCGATCGGATTTTTGGCTTTCTTTAGAGAAGAAACCTCTTTCCCATCGTGCCTCCGGCGCAGAGTCCCATCATGCCGAGGACCGTGGAGACGATGCCGGAGCCGGACGCCGCGCTGATCGGCGTGAGCATGCCGTTCGTGGCGGAGAGGGCCGCCGTGAAGGTGGAGAGACCCGTCTGCGGCAGCACGTTGACGTACTGGATGGAGCCGGACTGCTTGATCATGCTGAGGTACGCCTGCGCGTTGGAGCCGGAGACCGGGTTGGCCTGCACGTTCACGGCCGGGTTGGTGTTGACGTTGTTCGACGCGTTGGCGTTGGCGTTCACGTTGTTGTTGTTCACCGTGTTCACCGGGAAGGAAAGCTGGATGAAGAAGGGATTCACGGACGCGACGATTGCGCCGTCGACCTCGCTCGAACGGTACGGGTTGTAGCTCTGGGCATTGCCCGCGTTGCCGTCGGTGTGGCAGCCCGGATCGTTGCCGTCCACCTTGCCGTCGCCGTCGTTATCGACGCCGTCGCGGCACTGCTCGGTCACGCCCGCGAGGGACGAGGACGAGGAGGCGCCGTTCTCCGAGCGACGAGCGTCGAAGGAGAAGACGTTGCCCGCGTTGCCGTCGGTGTGGCAATTGGGATCGGCGCTGTCGACGAGGCCGTCGCCGTCGTTGTCGACGTTGTCGAGACAGTTCGCGAAGGAACGCGCCTCGTTGTTCGAATCCGGCTCGTAGGTCGCGGCGTTGGCGGGGTTGCCGTCGGCGTGGCAACCGGGATCGGCATTGTCCACCTTGCCGTCGTTGTCGTTATCCCGACCGTCGCGGCACTGCGGGACGGAGGAGGAGCTGGAGGAATTGTTCGCGTTCGTCTCGTCGTTGTCCTGGCGGGAGAAGCAGCCCGGATCGTTCGGGTAATCGACGAGGCCGTCGCCGTCGTTATCGATGCCGTCCTGGCACTGGGACTTGGGGTTCGTCTCGTCGGTGTCGTCGGGACCGGAGCAGCTGAAGTCGTTCGGGTAGTCCGCCGCGCCGTCGCCGTCGTTATCGATGCCGTCGCGGCACTGCGGGACGGAGGAGCTGGAGGAATTGTTCGCGTTCGTCTCGTCGTTATCGTTCGGGTTGTAGCTCTGGGGATTGCCCGCGTTGCCGTCGGTGTGGCAACCAGGATCGACGCCGTCGACGAGGCCGTCGCCGTCGTTGTCGCGGCCGTCCGAGCACTGGGCCGCGGAAGAACTGCTCGAGGAGGAAGAGGAGGACGAGGAGAATCCCGTGACGCGCGGGCATTGCTCGCCTTCGAGGGCGAGGTAGCCGAAGAGCGCGTTCGTCGTGTACCCCTCGTTGCCGGCGCCGCACTCGGCGTACGTGGGCGAACCCCAGCAGCGGGCGCGGAAGCCGGTCGTCGTGATGTTCACGGCGTCGCAGTACACCGCGTCGGTCGTGTTACCCGTGCAGGACGGGGCGTCCGAGACGTGCTCGGGACTCACGATGACGTTCGGAACGGAGTTGAGCGGGGAGGGGAAAACGACGTCGCGGTACCAGTTGCCGGTGCAGGTGCCGTTACTCACCGTGCCGTCGCACTGGTTCGTCTGGATCTGGTGACCGCTGCGCACGCGGCACGCGGCCGTTTCCTCGACGGCGAGGTATCCCGCCTTTGCCTGGGTCCACCATCCTTCCTGCGCGGCGCCGCAAGCGGTGCCGACGGGCGAACCGGCGCAGGTGATCGTAAGTCCGGTCGAGGTCACGTTGTCGGGGCGGCAGAAGAGCGTATCGGTGGCGTTGCCGGTGCAGCCCGGTCCCGCCGTGACGTCCTCGGCCGCGACGAGCACGTGCGGCGTGCCGGTGAAGGCCTGGGGGAACGTGACGGTCTTCGTGAAGGGCTGGCTGCAGATGCCGTTCACGAGCTGGCCGGAACAATCGCTCGTGAGGACGTCATGCGCGCTGGCCGCGCGGACGCAGCTCGTGACCGCGGGCACCGCGATCCAGTTGGCCTTCGCGGGAACGAACTGGCCGTCGAAGGTGCCGCAGTATCCGCCGTGCGGGGACGCGGAGCAGTAGAGGCGGAAGCCGGTCGCGGTGATGTTCGCGGGGCGGCAGACCACGCGGTCCTCGGAGCCGCCGACGCACATGTTCGGTCCGCCCTCGTCGGTGGCGTGGTTGATCGTGACGAGGACGTTCGGAGGCGTCGTGTACGCCTGGGTGAAGGTGATGTCGCGGTAGTACTCGCCGTTGCAGAACACGCCGCTCTGCTGGGCGGAACAGATCGTCGTGCGGACGCCCTGCTGGCTTTCCACGCTGCACATGCCGGCGGCGACGGAGCTGGAGGAGGAGACGATGCTGCTGAGCGAGGAGCTGGAGCTCGACAGAGGCAGAGAAGACGAGCTGGAAGAAAGACTGCTGGAAGCCGCGCTCGAAGACGGAACGGCGGAGGAGGAGCTCAGGCTGGACGCCGCTGCTCCGCCGCAGGTCGCGTGCCAGGCGATCGGGAACTGCGGGCTCGAGGCGCCGACCCACACGTTGTCGTCGGCGGAGAGGAAGAGGTCGAAGCCGCCCGAGTTCAGGTTCGCCACGTACGAGTGGACGTCCGTCGAGGCCGAGGCGGGGGAATTCACGCAGGTCGCGGGGCCGGAGCCGGTGCCGCACTGGACAGATTCCTGGTACGTCTGGGTGACGACGGAGGGGTTCTGACAGGAGGAGGGGAACGCGATGTGCGTCGAGTTGGAGAAGGTGCGACCGTTGACGTACGCCACGTTGGCGACGCCGCCGTAGGTGGTGACCGGAGACGAAACCGGGTTCTGGCACATCGCCTGGTAGGCGATCGGGAACTGCGGGCTCGAGGCGCCGACCCACACGTTGTCGTCGGCAGAGAGGAACAGGTCAAATCCACCCGAGTTCAGGTTCGCCACGTACGAGTGGACGTCCGTCGAACCCGACGAGGGGGTATTCACGCACGTCGCCGGGCCGGAACCGGTGCCGCACTGGACGGATTCCTGGTAGGTCTGTGTAACAACGGATGGCGTGCCGCAGCTATTGGGAAGTGTGACATGTGTTAATTGTGAATGCGGCTGGCCATTCAGATACACGACGTTTGCAAGACCACTCACAAGCTTCGTTTCAGCACAGACCGGAAGACTGGTGTCACCACAGATAACGTGCCAAGCGATCGGGAACTGCGGGCTCGAGGCGCCGACCCAAACGCCATCATCAGCAGAGAGGAAAACATCGAATCCCGTATTTGTGACATTCGACACGTACGAGTGAACGTCGGTAGACGTTGTGCCAGCGTTATTCACGCATGTGCCAGGGCCGGAACCAGTGCCACACGAGACAGAATCTACAATCGATTGCGTGACGACGGACGGGTTCTGGCAGGTGACAGGAACGGTGACGTGCGTCGAATTCGAGTAGGAAAGACCGTTGACGTACACAACGTTTGAAATGCCCGAGTACAGAGGGCGGCACACGGGAGCAGAAGAAGAACTAGAGCTCGACGACAGGGCAATCGAGGACGAACTCACGGACGATGAAAGCAGGGAACTCGACGAGCTGGAGGACTGCGCGACGTTCACGGGAGCACACACAGGAGTCACAGAATCGACCGCAGTCGGGTTCGCCGGATTCTGACCATCAAATTGATCAAAGGTAATGCCAACGATCAGTCCGGTACCACAGGAGACGCTAGCTAGATCGCGTGAATTGCCGTCCAGGTCCGAGTTACCGGGATACGGCTGCAAAGCACCTACGCCACTACTTGTGACAGGAGAACATCCGGCCTGAATGCCATCGAGAAAGTCCGCGTTAGCGGTCCCGATTGGCATGTCCTTCTGATAGATGCTGTTGTAGACCATTCCGACCGGACAGGGCAGTTCGGCAAAGAAGCGAGGATTGTCGTTGAAATCGGTGGTGGTGATCCAGGTGGTAAGATTTGTGAGTGTGCCGTCAGCATTGAGAAGGCTGCAGCGGATCGCGATGTCGTTGACGACGTCGCTGTCCCCCCGATTGGAATCCTTGTAGCCCATGCTCGTCACCACGTATCCCGCAGGGCAATGGAGGGTACCTCGAATCGGAAGACCACTGTAATCCGGCGTCTGCCCAGGACCGTAGACAGGCGCATAGTCCGTTCCAAGTGAGACGGTGGAGGCAAACACGGGAAGAATTCCAGTAACCGCTAACACCACGACGCCAATCGAGAAGACGGATGCGGCGAGCGTGCCGGAAATCCGACGGGAGAGGGGAAGGGAGTGCGCCATAGAGAGAGACCGAAATGAGAGAATACAGTGTGATGGAGAGGTTACTCTGCTGACACGGTGATCATCTGTCCAGAACTCCTCGTCATGTCTTTAGAGGAAGCGACGACCCGCCTTGAGACCCGCGCCGATCCCGCCGAGCGAGACGCTCATGAAGGAAGCGAGGGAGAGGCCCGTGGAACCGGAGGCGATGGGGCTGAGGAAACGCGCCGTGTCCTGCAGGGCGGCGACGAAATCGCCGGCGCCGGTGCGGGGCGTGGAACCCATCACGGTCGTGCGCAGGGTGTAGACGGTGTTGCCGACGGTGCGGGCCTGCAACTGATCCGCGGCGATCGTGGTCGAGCTGCTGAGGCGCGTGCCGCGGGCGACGTTCGGGCTCACGACGACGGAGTACGTGGCCTCCCACGACTCGCCGGGGCGAAGGGACGGGATGATCCAGCGGACGCTGCCCGCGGAGACCTGGGCGTTGTCCGACACGCTGAGGAGCGTGAGCTGGGCCGGATCGAAGCGATCCGTGACCGTCACGTTCGTGAGCGTCGAATCGAAGTTGTTGCGGACGAAGAGCGTGTAGGTGAGACGGTCGCCCGGGAGCACCTCGGCGCGGTCGGCGCTCTTGCGGAAGACGATCTTGGAGGAGGCGGGGGAGGCGACGGCGAGAAGCGAGTTGCCGTAGACGAAGGTGCCCTGATCCAGACCCGTCTTGTCCGTGGCGGAGGCTCCGCCCTTCACCTGGGCGCCGGCCGTGAGGACGGCGTTGCGGGGAGCGTCGGTGCGGACGCGCACCGTGTATCGCATCTCGAGCGAGGTCCTGGCCGGCACCACGAGGTTCTGCCAGCGGACGTTGTTCCCGTCCCACGAGGCGCCGTCGGAAGCGCCGACGAACTGCGTGTAGAGCGGGAGGGAAGCGGTGACGAAGGCGTGCGACTCGACGGTGTCGGCGCGGTTGAAGATGCGCACGACGTACGTGAGCGTCTGGCCGCGGTCGGCGCGGCTCACGCCGTCGCTGACGGAGACGTCCATCTGGCCGTTCGGGAACTGGTCGCTGCCGATGACCGTGCGGTCGACGGCCGTGACGGTGCCGTAGCGGGCGGAGGCGTCCACGAACGCCATGCGGCGGACGTGGGGCTCGACGACGCCGCGGAAGCGGAGCGTCACCGAGGTCTCAGGCGGAAGAACGAGGCTGCGCCAGATGGCGTCGCGACCGGACTGGGTGCCGCCGTTGTAGACGGCGTCGACGTCGAGGTTGCCGCCCACGTTGACCGTGAGGTCCTCCGTGAGAGTGCGGCTGGTGGGGTTACGGACGGTCACCGTGTAGTCGAGGACGTCGCCGGGCTCGGCGTTCGTGCGGCCGTCGGAAATCGACACCGTGACGCGCGCGGCGGGGTAGGCGCTCGAACCGGAGGTCTTCACGAGGCTCGTGTCCGTGGCGGACGTGCCCTCGGCCGTCGCGCGGGCGACGATAAGCTGGCCCTGCTCTGCACCCGGGAGGAGGTACGCCTCGACGGTGAGCGTGCGGACCGCGTTCTTGTACACCGTCACGTTGTCCCAGTGGACGCCCGTGGAGGTGATGCGGCCGCCCTGGCCGGCGCCGCTGATGCGGGCCTGGGCCGGGAGCTGGAAGTCGACGTCGATCTCGCGGCTGTCGTCGCGAGCCTGGCGAAGCGTGAGGACGTAGGTCACGGAGTCGCCGGGGCTCACCTCGTCACGACCGTCGGTGACGCTGACGAACACGCCCGTGCCGCCGTCGCCGACGACGCCTTCTGTCTGGTCGTCGAGGGACGTGCAGTCCGGATCCTGCGGATAATCGATGCGGCCGTCGCCGTCGTTATCGATCGCGTCGGAGCACTGCGTGTACGTGGCCTGCGCGCCGAGAGGAGCGAGGACCGGCAGGGCGATGCCCGCGACGAGGAAGAGGGAGAGGGCGAAGGCGGATGCCTTCACCGAACGGGTGATCTCCATGAGGAGAGGGGTGAGGAAAACTCGGATGTTTTACCATCTCTTTCGATTGTTGTCTAGTATCATTTTCTTTGCAGGCGAAAATCCGCGTTTTCCGCTCCCCGCTGCGAATGCTATACTGTAGTCCTTGGAAAGAGCCCTGCTACGCTTCCTTCGGGAAGAGTCGTTCTCGCACCTTTCCACCCATCATTGGGGAGTAGCCAAGTGGTAAGGCAGCGGCCTTTGGAGCCGCCTACCGGGGGTTCGAATCCCTCCTCCCCAGCCAGAATGCAGAAGCTTCACCCACCCTGCCCGAAGCCAGAGAACGGGGCAGAGAAGGGATGAGAAGTTTACCCTGAGCGAATCCGAGCGGAGCGAGGATGAGTCGAAGGGAATCCCTCCTCCCCAGCCATCCGTCTTCGTCACGGCGCCGCGGCGCCGGACTACGCCGTGATGTCTTTATTGTGATTCGCATTGAGCCGATGCCACGACGTAGTTCGCAAACGAAGCCGGGCCTCATCCTTCGACAACCTCAGAATGACTATCGCAAATAAGGGCCTGATAAAGGAGACGCGTGCTCCTGAAGGTTTCTTCCGTAACATGGAAAAGACAGGGGGCAAGCGCGACGGAAACAGAATAGTTTGCCTTTGGCAAAGCCAAAAAACGGATTAACTCTTTCTTAATCTCGGCTCTGCTACACTGCGCGCCGATCAGAGTTCCTGGTCTCCGTTTTTTCCCCCATTTTCCCCATGAACCCGCACAGACAAAGCAATCAGCGACGCGTGCTTTCGGTGCTTGGCCCGGTCCTCGGCGCCGCCGCCGTCACCGCCCTCCTCGCCGGTTGCAACTCCACCCCCGCGACGACCGACGACTCCGCTTCCTCCTCTTCCGCGGCTTATGTGTCCTCGACCGGCGCGATGATGCGCGACGAGGGAACCGAGGCGTCCGAGGCCGGCCTCCCCGATGACGAAGACAACGCGATGAACTCCGCCTCCAGCCAGTCCGCTCCGGCGATGAACGATTCGAGTAAGCCCTCCGCCGCCGCCACCGACTACGCCGACGGCACGTACTCCGCCACCGGCGAGTACCGCTCCCCGGCCGGTTCCGAGAGCGTGGATGTCACCCTGACCCTCAAGAGCGGCACGATCACGGCCGCCACGTTCAAGGCCGACTCGGCGAACCCGCGCAGCAAGAACTACCAGAACATGTTCGCCCAGGCGTACACGGACCAGGTGGTGGGCCGCCCGATCGACGGTCTCTCCTTGGGCGTCGTCAACGGCTCGTCCCTCACCCCCATGGGTTTCATGGACGCGGTGAAGAAGATCGAGGCCGAGGCCAGCGCCAAATAACATCCTCACGAGAACAGTTCCGCCGCGAAACCGCGTGATCTCCTCACGCGGTATTCGCGGTTGAGGACGCAGTATTCGAAGGGCGGAAGCCCCTCGATCGCCTCCGGTTCGGCGAAGAAGAGGCACGTCGCCAGTCCGTCGGCGAGGGCAGCGGTGCCCGCGTACGCCCACGTGGCGATCACTTCCTCCGGCGACCGCAGCGTGTGCGGATCGATCGTATGGTGGTACTGACGCCAGCGGCGCCTGTTGCCGGCGGAACCGCACAGCGCGCCCTCCGTGATCGTGAACACGCCGATGGCCTTGGTGGGATCCCCGGGATGCTCCAAGCCGGCGCGCAGCGGCTGGCCGTCGCCGCGGTAATACACGTCGCCGCTGCCGTCGACGAGGAAGCGGCGCACGCCCTCCGCGGCGAGCAGGTCGGCGATGCGGTCCACGAAGTATCCCTTCCCCAGCGCGCCGAGATCGAGGAGGACCGATTGCCGGAGCTCGATGTGGGTGTCGTCGACGATCCTGAGAGCGTCGGGCAACGGCGGAACGGGGCTGACCGTTTCCTTGGGCGTGAGGGAATAGCGCTCGTCGTACCCGAGGTCACGGAGCGCGAACCCCACGAGCGGCGTGCACTTGCCGCCAGAGGCGCGGTAGAGGAGCTCGTAGAGCCTGAGCATCTCCACGAGATCTGCGGGCACCTCGACCGTGCCCCGGCGCTCCGTGAGCGACCAGACGAGGGAAGAACGGTCGAAGCGCGAGTACGTCTTGCCGAAGGCGCGCGACCGCGACGGGATCTCGCGCGCCAGGCGCGAGAAGTGCTCCTCGTCGATCGGATCCCAGATCGTGATCGTCCAGATCGTGCCCATGGATGCGTAGGCGAACGCGCGGGGCGTCATGGACGGAGTGTACCCCCGCGCGATCGGGGCGGGGGAAAGAGACCGATCTTCCGACGCGCGACGGAAGAAGGGCTATACTGGGAACCATGCGACTCCCACCTCTTCCTCAGCTTCTTTCCCGGCTGGCGCTGGCCGCCTGCTTCCTCGGCTTCGGCGTGTGGGAGCTCCTGGCCCCATCACAGTGGACGACGTACCTTCCGGCGTTCCTCGCGGGCACCGCGCCGATCGCGCTCGTGATCGCGCACGGCGTCGCTCTGAGCGCCGCCGCCCTCGGCGTGCTCTCGGGCTACGCGCCCCGATTCTGGTGGACCCTCTCGACGCTGCTGCTGCTCAACATCACGGTGGAAATTCTCCTGCAGGAGGGTTTCACGGACGTGTTCATCCGCGACGCCGCGTTGTCCCTCTTCGCCGCGGCTCACGCGGCGGCGGCTTTCCTTCCCTCCGCGGCCGAACGCCGCGCGTGACCCGACCATGCGTCTCCTGAAATCCGTCGGCGCGATCATCGCCGGCTTCCTCGTCGTCTTCGTCCTCTCCGTCGCCACCGACGTGGCGCTCCACCTCGCGGGCGTGATGCCGGACACGCCCGGACTTTTCGATACGAAACTGCTCCTGCTCGCGACCGCCTACCGCACCGTCTACACGATACTCGGCGGATTCGTGACGGCGAAGCTCGCGCCCCGCGACGGCATGAAGCACGCGGTCGTCCTCGGCATCATCGGCATGATCGCCGGGAGCGCGGGAGCCGTCGCGAACGCCGCGCTCGGACCCGCGTGGTACGCGTGGGGACTCGTCGTGGAAGCGGTGCCCTGCGCCTGGATCGGCGCCAAGCTGGCGCACAGGTAAACGCGCATCGCCGACGTCGGCGTCCGAACGGGAGTCACCGCACCGCGAGCACCGGGATGGAAGCGGCGTGACGGATGGATTCGATCGTATGGCCGAAGAGGCGGTCGGCGAAGAACCCGTGACCGTGCGACCGGAGGACGAGGACGTCGATGCCCTCCTCGCGCACGGCGGCGATGATTTCCCGCGAGGGTTTGCCGTACCGAAGAAGGCCGCGCGCGGCGAAACCTCGCTCGCGGAGCGTCGACGCGAGTTGTTCCACGTACAGCGCGTCCGAACGGCTCTCGGCGTCTCCCGCGTCCTCGCCGTACCACTGCGCGCCCACGCCGTCGACGACGTGGATCACGACGAGATCCGCGCCGTGCGCCTTCGCGAGCGCCGAGGCGTGCCGCAGCGCGGCGGCGTCCTCCTGCTTGTTCTCGACGGCGACGCCCACGCGGCGGAAGAGGGGAGCGGAGGCGCCGGCCGTGACGGACTCGGGCAGCACGTCCAGCTTCCGGGCTTCCGTCGAGCCGCGCCACGCGAGCCGCGGCTCGATCATGATCCAGAGGAGGAGTCCCGCGCAGGCGACGGCGACCGGCACGATGGTGACGGAGATCCAAACGGAGGACGTGCCCGCTTCCGCGGCGCCCGCGTACCACGAGGCGATCTGCGAGACGACGAGCGACGAGTTGAGCCCGATGATGATTGCCGCGGCGCTCCATCCGCAGACCTTCACCCACGTCCCGCTCGCGAACGCGCCCATCTTCCGCTTGTCGCCCGTCATCTGGAGGAGGGGAACGATCGCGAAGGGGAGCTGCAGGCTGAGGATCACCTGGCTCAGGACGAGGAGGTCTTGGAGCGAGGAGGCGCCGAAGACGGCGAGGGTGATCATCGCGGGGACGATGGCGATCGCGCGCGTGACGAAGCGGCGGAGCCACGGCTGGATGCGGAAGTGGAGGAACCCCTCCATGACGATCTGGCCGGCGAGCGTGCCCGTGAGCGTGGAGCTCTGGCCCGAGGAGAGGAGCGCGATCGCGAAGAGCGAACTCGCGGCGGAGGCGCCCAGGAAGCGGGGGAGCAGTTCGTGCGCCTGCTCGATGCTCTCCACGACCTGCCCGTACCGGAAGAAGGCGGCGGCCGCGAGGATGAGGATGGCTGCGTTCACGAAGAAGGCGGCGTTGAGCGCCACGAGCGTGTCGTAGAAGTTGTAGCGGCACGCCTCGCGCATCTTCTCCTCGGTGCGCTCAACCTTGCGCGACTGGACCAGCGCCGAGTGCAGGTAGAGGTTATGCGGCATCACGGTGGCGCCGAGGATGCCGATGGCGACGTAGAGCGCCTCGCGGTCGCTGAAGAAGAACGGCGCCCCCGGCGAGAGCGTGGGCAGGAGGCCGCTTGCCACGCCGCCCCACTCGGGCCCCGCCCAGAAGAGCTCCAGGACGAAGCAGAGGCCGACGGTGGACACGAGCAGGAGGATGAACGCCTCCATCACGCGCATGCCGAGCTTTTGGATGGCGAGGAGCACGAAGGTGTCGAACGCGGTGAGGATGAGGCCGAACTGCATCGGCAGACCGAAGAGCAGGTTGAGGCCGATGATCGTGCCGATGACCTCCGCGAGGTCGCACGCGGCGATGGCGCACTCGCACAGCACCCAGAGCACGAAGCCCACCGGCCGCGAGTACTGCTCGCGGCAGGCCTGCGCGAGGTCGCGCCCCATCACGATGCCCATCCGGGCCGAGAGCGTCTGGAGCAGCAGCGCCATGAGGTTCGACAGGACGAGCACCCACAGGAGCTCGTAGCCGAAGCGGGAACCGCCCGCGATGTCGGTCGCCCAATTGCCGGGGTCCATGTATCCCACGCTCACCATGTATGCGGGCCCCGCGAACGCGAAGAGCCGCCGCCAGAACCCGGCGTGGCTCACGCGCACGGACCCGTGCACGTCCTCGAGGGACTTCGCATGGTTCTCCCCGGCGGAGAGGGAATTGGACGCCATATGGCAAAGGAATTGTACGCGATTCCATCGATGTTCCGCTACAGAGCATCAAACGCAAGTCGGCTTGAAAAAAGAGGCTGACGTGCGCAATGGTCGCCGTGCGAGCGTGTAGGCTGTCTCCATGCGTCGCCTCATCGCTTCCATCCTGCTCCTCGTCGCCGCTCCCGCCCTCGCCGCGGCGCCGACGGACATCGCGGCCGATTTCCACCGCGCCCCGATCGAGGCGCTCGCGGGAAAGGGGATCGTCTCCGGCTATCCCGACGGCACGTTCCGTCCCGACGCCCCGATCAACCGCGCGGAGCTCGCGAAGATCCTCGTGGGCGTCGCGGGAACGCCTGCCGACCTTGATCAGAAGAAGGGTTGCTTCCCGGACGCGAAGGGCCAGTGGTACGAGACGTACGTATGCGCGGCGAAGGAGAAGGGGATCGTGTCGGGCTACCCGGACGGCACCTTCCGGGGCGGCGATCCCGTGCTCGTGCCCGAGGCCATCAAGATGGTCGTGCTCTCGCAGGGATACGACGTGCCCGCCGCGGCTCCCTCCTTCGTCCCCGGCGACGGCGGAGTGGAGCGCTTTCTCGTCCGCCCCTACGACGACGTCTACACCAAGCAGTGGTACGCCCGCTATGTGCTCTCGGCGCAGCAAAAGAACATCCTCGAACGCACGGAGGGCATGCTTGGCATCACCGACCGGCTCACGCGCGGCGACGCCGCGGAGATGCTCCATCGCGCGCTCGTTCTTAAAGAGCAGCGGCTCCAGGCGTACAACCCCAAGGAAGAACCCGGCTACGTCGATCCCGAGCGCCTCGGCCTGCCCGGCGAGGGCGCCGCTCCCGAGACGTGCCCCGAAACGGCCTCCGGCGAACCCGTCTCCATCGTGACCGTCGCGCACGAGGGTCTCGGCGTCCGCTTTTCGTTCCCCTCCGACCGCTCGTGGGGCTACGGCGCCAAAGCGCCCTTCGTGTTCCATGACAATCCCGAAGAAGACGGCGTCCCCGATTCGCTCGAGTTCGGCGGGCCGTACCTCCTCGAGAAGGACAATCCGGGCGGCACGGGCGCCGCACCCGTCACGCCGTGCGGACTCCTGTACCACTACCGCATGGAGGTCTCGCGGCGCCGCACCGCGAAACAGGCGATCGATGCCGGGGACACCTCCTCCGAGGCGCCAAAGCCGGTCAGTCGGTCGATCGGCGGACGCAGCGTGATCGTGCACAGCCCGAACGACGACCCGTGGTACGAGGTGATCGGCACCAAGTTCAACTTCCGGTTCAGCTGTACCGAGCCGGGCGCGGACTGCGGCAAGGCCCTTGAGAGGGTCATCCAATCGGGGACGTTCTGAACCTGCGTCTCGACGAAACCGGACACGCACGAACCGCGCGCCATTTCCGCAAAGGGCGTCGCCGTCACTCCTTCTTCAGCCCGAGCCCGGGCACCCAGTGCTGATGTAGCTTTTCGGCGACGAGCGTCTCCAGGTAATCGAAGATCGTGGGGGGCGGACCGCTCGCTCCCGCCTCCGGTTGCATGCGCGCGAGTCCGGCGAGGCATCCGTGATATTCCGTCGACGAAAGACGGTACCCCTGCATCCGTTGCGTCACTGCCGGAGACACATCCATCACCTCCTTGCCATCCTTCACGAGGAAACGGAGTTGTTTCGGATCGTATCGCACCGTGAAGTACCGCAGTCCATTGAGCGTCACGCGCCTGAGGGTCATGCCCATCTGTTTCTCCACGGCGATCGCATGGCCGCCCGTCATGCGCATCAGTCCCGAAAAGAGATTGCCGACGCTCGCGGGGAGAAGTTCCCGCACTTTCGCCTCGGTCGGCGGTTTCCCATGCGTGGCTTCCCACGCGCCGGGTGCGGCTTCGAGCAAGCCGACGAGTCCGCCTACGCCCTGGTTGATGAGCTCCATGAACTCCTCGTAAAAGGTGTCTCGTCCGCCGTAATCCCTGTCGAAGTGCAGCGCCTCGAACGTCGCCTTGCGCGCCTTGAAGACCGGGTGCATCTCGTTCGCGAGGACATAGCAATCGCGCACCGTCTGCATGATGGAAAGCAGGATCGCCTCCGGCGCCACATGCCCTTCCTTGCGAAGCGCGGCGATCTTGTCCTCGATGTCCCTGGCCTGGAGCGGGAAGTACTCGAAAAGCGCTGCCAGGGAATCCAACCGGAGCGATCCGTGATCGGAGGTTTTGCTCTCCTGTCCCGGGATCAGGATCCCCCGGATCTCTTCCTTCTTCTTGCCCGCGATCTTCGTCGGAATCACCCCCGCGTAGGGGCGGCGGATCTTGTCGATTTCCAGCTCGTCGCCGGACCGTTCTGACTCCAACGTCATGGTACTATTATTCGTATATTTTTTTATATGTCAATGTACGACTATTTGGCTTCCGAAAGCAGGGAGCTCATGCTCTCGCGCCGCATCGCGAGCCGCACGAGCTTGAGCGTTTCGTAATCGACCATCTGCTCAAGCGCCTCGTAGACGGGCTTCAGGCGATCGGTGCCGAGCTCGGAAAACCGATCCCGGATCTCGTCGGCTTCGTCGACGCTCTCGATCAGGTATTCCAAACTCGGGCAGATCTTCTGCTCCACGAACTTCTCGATGTAGTCGAGCACCGTGCCGTAGCTCAGGTCCGTCGCCTTGAGGATGTCCCCGAGCGGCATCTTCGCTTCGAGGCTCTGGAAGATGAGCGCCGCGCGGCCTTTCTTCACGCCGCCCTTCGGTTTCTTCTCGGGGATCTCGAGCTTCGCGACCACCTTCGGCTCGTAGAGGGCGCGCGGGACGTACTTCGTGAAGGCTTCGGCGAGGCCGTCGTAGAACTTCGTCACGAGCGGTTCCGCGCGGATCGAGTGCGGGTTCCACTTCTCGATCGTGAGGCCCGCGGAGGACCGCACCCGACTCAGGGCCACGTACGCCTGACCCGGCTCCCACAGGTGCTCCAAATTCACGACCATGCGGTCGAGCGAGGCGCCCTGGGCTTTATGGATCGTCGTGGCCCAGGCGAGCGTGACCGGGAAGTTCCACGCCACCGCCACCTCCTTGCCGTCGCCGTCCAGGTAATTGAACCCTTCGCGCTCGCAGTCGATCACGTCGCCGTTCAGAAGCTCCACGCTGATGCACTCGTCGCGGATGCTCCGGACATAGCCGAGCGAACCGTTCACGTAACGCATCTTCCCGCTCTGGTCGTTGCGGCGCATCATCACGAGCGCGCCGCGCTTGAGGACGAGCGTGTCCGGGATCGGCACCGATTTCCGCGTGGCCTCGATGTACCGGTCCTCGCCCTCGTACGTGGTCTCGAAGGAGTACGTGGGGCCGTCGATGCTCGAAAGGCGCATCTGGTTGAACCGCTCCGCCTGCGCGCGGTGGGGGAAGAGGCGCGTGGCGTCGCTCAGGTCGTCGGCCACGTCCGTCCGCGCGTTCAAAAAGTCGACCACCTCCTGGTTCACCGTCCCGACGCGCACGAAGTTGAGGATCTTCAAAAACTCGAGATCCTGCGTGCGCATGACAGTGCTGAGCAGCGCGGGCTGGAAGTCGCTCGCTTCCCACGCCTCATGTGTGAAGGCCCAGTCCTTCGCGACGTTGTCCCGCGCGATGGGCGGCAGCTGCGCGAAGTCGCCGACGGCAATGATTCGGAGCCCGCCCCACGGCGATTCGTCCTTGCGTACCGCGCGCGCGATGGCCTCCGCCGCCGCGATGGCGATGCCCGGGAGCATGGAGACTTCGTCGATGATCACGCACGCCGCGCGGTTCAAGCGATACGCGAGCTTGCGGTTCCGGATGGCCCTCCGCACCGTCTCCTCCGCACCGCCTTCCAGGATCCCGAGACCGAAGAAGCTGTGGAACGTGCGCCCGCCGACCAAGACCGCCGCGGCACCCGTGCTCGCGACGATGGGGAAGTCCTCGGCGTTCTTGTCCTTAAGGTAGTGATTCAATAGAAAACTCTTCCCCGTCCCGGCGGCACCCGTGAGGAACACGTTGCCTTGGCACTTGAGCACCTCCAGCGCCTTCGACTGGCAGGAGGTGAGAGAAGCGGCTGCCGAGTCTTTGAATGGCGATGACTTCAAGGCTCCGTATTCAACACTATCTGGGGGCTCTTTGAATAGTTATAGGTGAAACCACTTCCATTTTCGTCACGCTATTTAATTGCTCTTTTAATAGCTGAGTTTGCTGATGCTGCAAAAGAATTCCATAAATCGACAAAATTAATGCTAAAACCGATAGCACAAAGGTTGAACCTAAGAGCCAAAAGGAAAAAACATTATTGCGAATTTCATTATGACGGAAAAACGATGTCCGCAATTTATCAATCGCTGTGGATAATTTATCTAAAGTTTTCTCGCGAAGGTTACTTATGCATGTAGTTAAGTAATCCTCCTGCTTGGGCGATTGCAATTCTTCGTTATCAAACAACGAAAGCATGTATAGCTTGTGATAATCACGTGCACAATCGCTTACTATTCCAAGTAATCTAAAATACGTCTTTCTTTCATCCCTGAAATTGCCATTTTGTTTAGCAAAAGCCTCATAAATTTCATCCTCAAAGGCTCTACATTGATATTCAAAATTCGAAATGTATTTCATCATGAACCTCCTCCAAATTTTTCTCATTTCCTCTGAACCATTTTGAATCCATAGAGATAGATCTGCTTTCTGCTGCGGCGTTGCAGAATTCTCCTGAAAAAACTTTTTAATTTTTAAATCGAATTCTCTGATTTCTGCAGCCATGAAATTGAGCTCATCTTCCCAATTTGAACCTATAACCCATGCCCTCTCATCTTTGGAGTCTCTCCATTTAATATTCTCTTCAAACAACGGACGAGCTTTTTGTGCCAATGGGAAAATGGCTTCAAGTATGTGAAATCGAGCGTCAAATCTTTGTAATTGCATCGGCGAGAGGTTTCCCATTATTTAATATTAACAAATAGTTTTGTCTTTCGTTAATCTGTGACAAACATAGCTAATCCTTCAAATACATATCGATATTCCTCAAATGTTCCTCGTACGTCTTGGAGCAGTGGATCTGGCGGTCGTTATCGTGGAGGTAGAAGAGGCAGTCCGTCTCCTCGGGGTTGATCACCGCCTTGATGGCGTCCATGCCGGGGTTACTGATCGGTTGCGGGGGAAGGCCGGGGTACATGTACGTGTTGTAGGGCGAGTCGGTCTTCTTGATCGCGACATCGATCGGCGCCCAGTAGCCCTCGCCCTCGTCGCCGCGCATGAATTGGAGGGTCGCGTCCACTTCCAGCTTCATCTTCTGGAGCAGGCGGTTCCACAGCACGCCCGCGATGAGCGCCATGTCGCTCTTGCCGCCCGCCTCGCGCTGGATGATGGAAGCGAGCTTCACGGCAGTGTCGTACTTGATGTTCTGCGCGCGCAGCTCCGGGAGCAGGGGATCGAAGTTCTCGTTGAAGCGGTTCACGAAGCGCTTCGCGACTTCGGCGGGCGTCTCGTCGGTCGGGATCAGATAGGTATCCGGGAAGTAGAACCCGTCCGCGAGGTCGTACGGATGCGGGACGTCGGCGAGGAGGAACGCGTCGCGCTCGGACTCGTCCCACGTAAAGGCTTGCTGCAGCTTGTCGGCGACCTGCTCGCGGCGGAGCCCTTCCGGGATCGTGATCCACCGGAGCGGGGGATCGGACGTGAGGAGACCTGCCATCTGCCACGAGCTCATCTCCGCGTTGAGGCGGTAGCCGCCCGGAGCGATGCGCCCGTAGCCGCCGTGGAGAAGCATCGAGAGCGCGAGGAGCGGACGCCCCTGCGCGTACTCCTGGGTGAGTAACTTCTCTTTGATCTCCGCCGTCTCGGCGTTGCGGCCGACGACGAAGATGGAGGCCGTCTCTGCATCGACGGGGAGCCGCGAGCACGCGCGGAGGCTCAAGAGCACCAGACCGATCGCACTCAGCGCGATCACGAGCGGGGCCTTATGGCGGGGATGACGGCGGCGCATACGGATGGCTCCCAGCGTAGCATTGTTCGCGATGCGACGCGGAATAGTTGACTACGGGCGAAGGAATGTTTGAATGTGCGCCCCCATGACTCCGGAGAAGAATTTTTTGGACGGCTACGTGCGGTCGCTCGAGAGGGCGATCGGGCAGAGCTTCCCGCAGATCCACGCCGGCATGGTCCAGGAATTCGTGAGCCGGATGATCTCCTGCATGCACTACTCGCCGGCAGACCGGGAAATCCAGACATTCGTCACGACGAATGACGCGCAGGAAATGAGCGCTATCCTGCGCAAATTGGAACCGTACGTGCGGTACCGTTTGCAGATACTGCTCGGCAGGCTCATACCCTTCGACTATTACCTCCCGCGTTTGCTGCAGGAGGCGAACTTTCCGCCCGAGATGCCGCCCATGCGCGACATCATGGGGTCGGACACGGACATCGGCTACCGCAGGGCCGCGGTCGTCATTCAGCGTTCGCTCCAGCAGCCCGAGGGGAAAAACCTGCATTTCGGCGCCAAGGAACTTTTGGATTACTGCAAGAACTTCGCGCCGACGAACGCGAACGGAACCATGGTCTCGCTGCAGGAGCTGCACTCCCTCTGCCGCACCGACGAAGACGCCCTCCGTTTCATGGAAGGATTCACGGAGCGCATGGAGGAGCAGGCGGCGCGCGCCGACGCCTTCTGCCGGAAGGTGCTCTTCGTGCCCCGCTCCGCCGACGCCACCGACGGCGGCGCCTCCGACCTGACTCCAGGCGACAAGGAAGACATCCGCGTCTTCGCCCTCTATCTCTGCGAGCTCATAAGCGTGCTTGCGAAAGACTTCCTCGTCCTCGATCCCGCGCTCGATCTGCAAAGCATCGGGAACCACGCCGAGGGACGCGTGATGTATGAGACGGGGGAACGCGTGGTGTTTTCGTTCCTGCAGCAACGGTTTCCGGCGATGTTCCGGTCGATCCTGGACCTCCCGGACGAGCAACGCGCAGAAGCCACCGCGAACAGAATGCAAACCTGGTCGAGCATCGAGCGGGTCATCGGGACGCTGCAGGAGCACATGCAGGCGGGCCTGCAGCACCGCAAGACGCTGCGCCCGAAAACAGTCGAGCGGCTCATGACGACGAGCGCGTTCCTCGGCTACTTCGGCAAGGAACTGCACGACATCATCTTGCTGACGCAGGAGGCGGATAACTTCGACTTTGACTTCGACTTCGACGCGTTCGACGAGCCCTTGGAGTCCCGCCCCGCGCGGACCGGACCGAACGCGAACGTGATCAACCTGACCACGTACCCGCACGTCAGCGAGTGCATCGGCATCCAGGCCGTGCCCGGAGCCACGCGGGGCATAGCCATGCATAAGGAGACGTCATGGAAAGACGCGAGCGGCAAACCCCTGATAGTCAGAAGCGGAATCCACCTGCATCGCGACGGCGGGAAGGCGTGCGCCGCAGCCTCGAGCACCTTGCCGCTCGAGAAGATCTTCCATCCCGAACATCCGATCTGCGTGCGCGCGGCCTCGTTCCGCGAGTTCACCCTGCGCGTGCTGCACGATTTCGAGGACATGACGACGGACCTGGGGCTCGGCGGCCTCAGCGCGATGGGAGCGGAGGTCCCCGTGACGGCGCTCGTGTCCATGTGCGATCACGTGACCGATGAAAACAGCTGGTTCTATGCCTTGCCCCGCGCGGCCGCCGAGACGCTCGGCGCCGCGAGCCGCATCCGGGAACTCACGCCCGAGGAGCTGGATCTCGTCACGAAGAGGGCGAGCGGACCGATCGCCGATCCCGTGGCCATCGACATCGAGGAAGGCGGCGGCGATGAGGCGGAAGCGGAGCCGTCCGAAACGCCGGATCTCGCGCTGGCGTGAGAAGAACGCGCCGGCGACGAACCGAGCGGAATATTCCGCTTTTTTCCGCGGTAAGGATTGACCGGGCCCGTCGTCTTCCGTATCGTTAAGTGCCTTCACTATTAAGTAGTTGAAAGAACGTCAGAAACTCGTCGGCGACTTCCTCCAGGGTCTCGGGGTCCTGAAGCGCCTGCTGATGACCTCGGCGCCGGGCAGGAAAGGGGACCGGAGCGATTGCCCGACCCGCGCGCAGATGGCGATCCTCATGGTCGTGTCGCACTACGGACCGCAGACGATCAAGGACCTGGCCGAGCGCTTCGGCATGAGCCCCAGCGCCGTGACGCAGACGGTCGACGGCCTCGTGCAGGAGAAGCTGCTCGAGCGCAGGGAAGGGGAGCAGGACCGCCGCCAGGTATTCGTCTCGCTCACGGCGAAGGGGAAGGTGATGGCTGCCGAGGCGAGGAAGGAGCAGGTGCGCGTCGTCACGAAACTCCTCGAGCCCCTGAGCGACGAGGAACTGATCGTGCTCCTTACCCTTCACCGCAAGATCGCCCAGATCTGACCATGCCCACACCCGCCACATCTCCGGCCGACGACAAGAAGAAAGGACCGCCCGCGCGCCCCAAGGGGCCGAGCGTGTTCCAGGTCCTAAGGCCCTACAGGGGCTGGATCGTCCTGCTCGTGCTGCTCGCGTTCGCCGTGAACGGCCTGTACCTCGTGGTGCCGGCGCTCGTCGCCCGCGGCATCGACTCCTTCTCCACGGGGACGTTCTCGCTCCCGACCGTGACGACGGAATTTCTCGCGGTCTCGGTCGCGATCTTCCTCTTCCTCTACGGGCAGAGCGCCGTGCAGACGTACGTCTCCGAGCTGGCGGCGAAAGACCTGCGCAACGCGCTCGCGGCCAAGATCTCGCGCCAGAGCAACGCGCGCCTGCAGGAGCTCACGCCGAGCGTGCTGCTCACGAACCTCACCTCCGACATCGACGCGGTGAAGCTCTTCGTCGCGCAGGCGGTGGCGTCCATCGTGTCCTCGCTCTTCATCATCATCGGCGCGAGCGTGCTCCTGCTCGTGCTCCACTGGAAGCTCGCGCTCGCGGTGCTCACGATCATCCCGCTCATCGGCGGCACGTTCTTCGTGGTCTTCCGCAAGGTCCGCGTGCTCTTCCTCGCCGCGCAGGGCGTCATCGACCGGCTCAACAAGGTCATCAACGAGAGCATCCTCGGGTCCTCCCTCATCCGCGTGATCCATTCCTCCGCGCTCGAGCGCGACAAGTTCGCCGAGGCGAACGCCAACGCGCGCGACCTCGGCATGAAGATCCTCAGGCTCTTCGCCTCGATGATCCCGATCATCACGTTCGTCTCGAACCTGGCGGTGCTCACGATCCTCGCGCTCGGCGGCCGCTTCGTCATCGCCGGATCGCTCTCGCTGGGCAACTTCGCCGCCTTCAACAGCTACGTCGCGATCCTCATCTTCCCGATCATCCTCATCGGCTTCATGAGCGGCGTCATCGCCCGCGCGACGGCATCGTACCAGCGCGTGAAACAGGTGCTCGATTTGCCCGACGAGGAACGGAAAGGGACGGTGGCGGAGACGCTCAAGGGCGATATCGCCTTCGCGGACGTCACCCTCTCCTTCGGCGAGAAGACGGCGCTCAAGAACGTCTCCTTCTCCCTGCCCGGCGGCACGAAGACCGCGATCGTCGGCCCCACGGCCGCGGGCAAGACGCAATTCCTGTCGCTCCTGATCGGCCTCATCCGCCCCACCTCGGGCACGGTGCTCTTGGACGGCCGCCCCATCGACGACTACGACCCGAAGAGCCTCCATCGCCAGGTGGGCTTCGTCTTCCAAGACAGCATTCTCTTCCACATGACGCTCCGGGAGAACATCGCCTTCGCCGAGGGCATCACGGAGGAGGACCTCCGGAAGGCCGTCGAGACCGCGGAGCTGAAGGACTTCATCGACACGCTCCCGCAGGGGCTCGAGACCGTCGTTTCCGAGCGCGGCACCAGCCTCTCCGGCGGACAGAAGCAGCGCGTCATGCTCGCGCGGGCGCTCGCGCTCAACCCGCGCATCCTGCTCCTCGACGACTTCACGGCGCGCGTCGACGCCCGCACGGAGCAGAAGATCCTGGAGAACGTCTTCAAAAACTACCCGAACCTGACGCTCGTCTCCGTGACGCAGAAGGTCGCCTCCGCGGAGAAGTTCGACCGGATCCTGCTCCTCATGGAGGGCGAACTGCTCGCCGAGGGAACGCACGCGCAACTGCTCCACTCCTCGCCCGAGTACGCGCAGATCGCGCAGTCGCAACGCAGCACCAGCCATTTCGAACAGTCCCCATCCGATACTCCTCTCCCCGGTGCAGAAAGGCCGGAAGAGGGTCCCATTTCCCGGAACTGACAACGCCATGAACTACAAGCTCTCCGACCCCACCGGCAAGAACGCGAAGAAGAGCTCGCCGCTTTCCGCGGCCCGCCGCATGATGCCGTTCCTCAAGGACCGTCGCCTGACGCTCGTCCTCGCGCTCTGCGCGATGCTCGTGAACACGGCCGCGACCCTCGTGGGACCCGTCATCGTCGGACACACCATCGACACCTACGTGGTGAGCGGCCTCTACGGCGGCGTGATCGCGTGGTCGCTCGTGCTCCTCGTGATCTACGTGGTCTCGCTCGGCGCCGCCTACGCGCAGACGATGCTCATGGGCACCGTCGGCCAAAGCGTGCTGTTCACCCTCCGCAACGCCGTCTTCCAGAAACTCCAGGAGCTGCCCATCGCGTTCTTCAACCAGAACAAGGCGGGCGACCTCATCTCCCGCATCAACAGCGACACGGACAAGCTCAACCAGTTCTTCTCGCAGGCGCTGGTGCAGTTCGTGGCGAACCTGTTCGTCATCCTCGGCGCGGGCGCGTTCCTGCTCTTCCTCAACCCCAGGCTCGGCGGCGCGGCGCTCGCGCCGGCCGTCGCGATCCTCGTCTTCACGCAGCTCGTGTCCGGCTGGGTCCGCCGCCGCAACGCCGTGAGCCTCAAGAGCACCGGCGACCTCTCGGCCGAGATCTCGGAGAGCCTCGAGAACTTCCGCGCCGTGGTGGCCTTCGATCGCCGCGATTACTTCCGCGCGCGCTTCGCCGAGGTGAACGAGGAGAACTTCAAGGCGTCGGTCTCCGCGGGCCTCGCGTCCAACGTGTTCATCCCCGTGTACGGGTTCGGCTCGCAGATGGCGCAGTTGATCGTGCTCGGCTACGGCGTCGCGCTCATCGTGGCGGGACAGTTCACGGTGGGACTCCTCATCAGCTTCGTCGCGTACGTCCTCAGGTTCTACGACCCGCTGCGCCAGATGGCGAACCTGTGGTCGTCGTTCCAGACCGCGATGGCGGCCTGGGACCGCATCGAGGCCATCCTCTCGCTCGAGAACGACATGACCGTCGCGACCTCCGACGAGAAGGGGAGCGAAGGCGCCCTCCTGGAATTCCGAAACGTCCGCTTCGGCTACCCCGAGGGCAAGGAGGTGCTCCACGACGTCTCCTTCGCGCTCGAGCCGGGCAAGACCTACGCGCTCGTGGGCCCGACCGGCGGCGGCAAGACGACGACCGCCTCGCTCATGGCGCGCCTCTACGACCCGACCGGGGGACGCGTCTTCCTCGAGGGCAGGGACATCCGGTCCGTCGAGCCCTCGGAGCGCGTGCGCCGCATCGGCTTCATCCTCCAGGAACCGTTCCTCTTCACGGGCACCGTCCGCGACAACATCCTCTACGGCAACGAGCGGTACCGGAACCACACCGACGACCAGCTCGCGGAGGCACTCGCGACCCGCGGCCTCGATTCGCTGCTCGGACGCTTCGACAAGGGTCTCGCGACCGCCGTGACGAACGGGGGAGCGGGCATGAGCCTCGGGCAGCGCCAGCTGATCGCCTTCATGCGCGCGGTGCTGCGCGATCCGGCCCTCCTCATCCTCGACGAGGCCACCGCGAACATCGACACGGTCACCGAACAGCTCCTCGAGGAGATCCTCCGCAAACTCCCGAAGGAGACCACGAAGGTGATCATCGCCCACCGCCTCAACACCATCGAAGCCGCCGACGAGATCTTCTTCGTCAACGACGGCGAAGTGGTCCGCGCCGGCTCCATGCAGCACGCGGTCGAGATGCTCTTGAGCGACAACCGCGTCAGCTAATCTCACATTCGCGTCAGGGCCGGTGTCGCAGCCCGATGGCTATCCGCGCGCAGCGCGTGATCTCGCCGTCGGTGACGCTCCAGAGGCGCCCGAGATCGTGGTCGATGTCGGTGGGGGCGAAGTTGAATCCGCACTGGTAGTACAACGCGCCGAGCAGCTGCACCGCGAAGGACCACGCGAGGGCGATCCAGAAGAGAACAAGAAGAACGCGCGACCGCAGGACGTGCCGCTCGTACGCGAGTGCGGCGAAGACGACGAGGAAGGGAACGGCGTCGATGAGGAGCCGGTATCCGAACGACCATCCGCCCCACCACATGCCCCACCGCGCGTACACGGCGAGGAACGCCGGAAGCGACCAGGCCAGGCAGGTCCACGGCTCCTTGCGGGACGGGCGGCGCATCGCGCCCGCGATCGAGGGCACCGCGAAGAGGAGGAAGGGCGAAAACACCACGATGCCCCGGGAAGGACTCACGAGAAGACCGGCAAGACCGGGAACGAACGAGCCGTTGAATTGGCGGATCGTCTGACCCTGGCCGAGCAGGAACACCGACCCTAAGTAGACGTGCGAGTACAGGGCGAGCAGCGCCGCGGGGACCGCGGCGGCCAGGAGGAAAAAGGCGAGCGTTCGCCGCGGGCGGGCCGTCGCGACGTACGCCGCGAGCGCGACGGCGAAAACGATGTCCGTCGGGCGCGTCCACACGGCCATGCCGAGCAGGAAGCCGGCCGTCCACTCGTACCGACCCCGACGCGTCAGGACGGCGAGCGCTGCGGCGAGGAAGAAGGCGGAAGGCCCGTGTTGCCACAGTCCGCGCGCGGCCACCGCCCACACGCAGGTCGCGAGCGCGTACGCACCCGCGAAGAGGAGCGAGGTGGACGCGTGCTTCGTCACGCGCCGAAGCGCCAGGAAGAGGAACAGCGTCGAGAGCGAAGCGAGGATCGACGCCGTGATGCCAGAGAGGAGAAACCTGTTCTCCCGCAGCGGCATGCCGAGCGCCTTCGCGACGGCATAGGCGGGAACGTTGAGGAGCCCCGGGACGATCGGGTAATTGGAGACGATCGCGCCCCGTCCGTGGGCGAGGTAGTACGGCAGGCCCTTCGCCGCCTCGGGGACGCCGTCGAAAGTCAGCGTGCGGTCCTCCAGGAGCCGGATCGGAAGGAGTTCCGCCGGCACGGTGTCGCCGCTGCCCACGTAGCGCGTGCTCACGAACACCGCGAACGACGCGACCAGGACGATCAGGGGCAACCACACCGGCGAACGCTTCGCTCGTCGCGGAGACATGGATGCCAGTGTATCACCAATGGCATGACGAGCGCCCGTGCTTGCGCAGATACTGCTGGTGGTACTCCTCGGCCCGCGTGAAGGGCTTCTCGGGGAGGATCTCGGTGGCGATCGGCGCCTTCCACGTTCCGCTCCTGTCGAGCGCGTCGCGGGACGCCTCGGCGATCCGCTGCTGCTCCGGCGAGAAGGTGAAGATCGCCGACCGGTACTGGGAGCCGACGTCCGGCCCCTGGCGGTTCACGAGCGTGGGGTTGTGGGAGGTCCAGAAGACCTCGAGAAGCTTCTCGTAGGGAACGACCGCGGGATCGAACGTGACGCGCACCACCTCGGCGTGGCCGGTGGCGTCCGAACACACCTCTTCGTACGTCGGGTTCGGCGTCGTGCCGCCGGCGTAGCCCACGACCGCGTCGAGCACGCCGTTCACCTGGCGGAAGGTCTCTTCCACGCCCCAGAAGCAGCCGGCGCCGAACATCGCTGTCTCGATCACGAAGGAGATTATACGCCTTTTTCGGCGGGCGCGTCGTTGCCGACGCGGAGACCGGGAGTTACGCTTTTTTTCGACCTTCCCCCGCGCCGCATGCGATTCCGCCCCCTCGCCCTCGCCGTCCTCGCGTTCTCGCTCCTGCCGGTCTCCGCGCTCGCCGCGGACGACCTCACGAGTTCGACCGTCACCGACGTGCGCTTTTCGAGCGACCAGGACGTGGCGACCGTCACGCTGTCGCAGGCGCTGACGTACTCGACGATCCGTTTCGACCTCTACGTGAACGGCGTCGTGCGCCGAAACGGCACCGTGCCGGCTGACGGCGCGACGACCGTCTCCATGAGCGGCTTCCGCCAGCTCTTCGTGCAGGAAGGGGAGAGCCAGTACCTCCTCGGTTTCCAGATCTGCGAGCACGGGGCCGACCGCCAGAACATCGACGCGCACTGCAGTCCCCGGAAATTCATCACCCTCCTCTTCTTCGGCGCCTCGTCGTCCTCCCGCTCGTCATCCTCTTCTTCCTCTTCCTTGTCTTCGTTTTCTTCCTCGTCCTCGTCGCGCTCCTCTTCGTCCTCGTGGTCCTCGTCCTCGAGCTCGTGGAGCTCGTCGAGCGCGAGCAGCGTCGCGTATTCCTTCGTCGACGTCGGCGCGACGCATCCGAACGCCGACGCGATCGCGTACGTGAAAGACCGGGGAATCGTCAGCGGCTATCCGGACGGCACCTACCGCCCGGGTCAGGCGATCAACCGCGCGGAATTCACGAAGATCATCGTGAACGCCCAGTTCTCCCCGACGGAGATTTCCGAATGCCTCATGGGCCACGGCGGAGCGTTGTCGTTCCTCTGGGACATTTCGAGCACCGCTTGGTACGCGCAGTACGTGTGCGTCGCCTTCAACCACGGCATCATCCGCGGCTATCCGGACGGCAGTTTCCGTCCCGAGCAGACCATCAACCTCGCGGAGGCGGCGAAGATCCTCTCGGTCTCGCTCATCGGCGCCGACGGCTCGTCGGACCCGTGGTTCCGCGTGTACCTGCAGGCGCTCGCCGACCGTCGCGCGATCCCGACGTCGTTCTACTCCTACGACCAACTGGTCTCGCGCGGCGAAATGGCGGAGATGATCTACCGCCTCAAGACGGACAACCGCGACAGACCGTCGCAGACGTACGAATCGCTCGCCGGCGCCGGTCACCCGGCGGCCCCGAGCGGCTGGACGGACTACCGGCAAGACTCCCTCGGTTGGACGCTGCGTTACCCGGGCGCGTGGGTCGCGGGCGAGTTCACGACCGGTGACGAGCGCGGCGTCGCCTTCGTCAACGACAAGGCGAACCTCGGCGGCGCCGGAGGAGGAGGCATCGACACGCAGAACCACCTGCGCATCGGCCTGCGCCCTTCCTGTCCCGATCTCACGGTCATGGCCCAAGGCTCTGAGAACGTCCGCTTCCTCACGATCGGCGACCGCACGTTCCAGTACGCCTCGACGAGCGACGGCGCGGCCGGCAGCACGCGCGAGTACACCGTGTTCACCTCACCTCGCGCGGGCGGCGGTTGCTACGTGATCACCAAGAACATGTTCTACGGCAATCCGGATAACTACGGCGAACCCGACCGATCGAATCTCCGCCGCGCGATCGCCGACGTGAGCTCGGTTTTGGACCAGAGCCTGCAGAGCTTCCGGGCGCCCTGACGATTTCCGTAAGGAGAAGGGGAGGCGGCCGTCGACTCAGACGGCGCCTTCCCCCTTTTTCCATGGCCAAAAATCCCGCGAAGCGACTTCCCGGCAAACCGCCCATGAGCGACGAACAGAGGGATTTTTCCGCGTGCTTTCCCGTTGGCGCGGCCGCGGATCCTCCTATACTCGGGGCATGAAGAAGCCCGCCCTCCTCCTCTGCTCCGTCCTTCTCCTCGCGTCCTGCGGCGCCCCCGGTTCCGGCGGGTCCGTGTCGAGCGCGCCCGCCTCGGCGGGAGGCGGCTCCGAGAAGGAGCTCTCGTTCCGCGTGCTCCAGAAGGGCGAGGTCTTCACCGACTTTTCCGCCGACGCGAACAAAGCCATGAACCTCGTGGCGGTTCGCAGCGACCTCACGCTCTTCGAGCACCTGCGCCCGACGATGGCCAGCGACGGCACGTGGTCCATCCCGCACCGCTTCACGGCGCCCGGCACGTACTGGCTCTTCGCGGACTTCACCGCCGCGGACGGATCGCCGCACGTCATGCCCTTCCAGCGCGTCGTCGGAACCGAGAAGACGGGACCTGCGCTCTTCGGCACGGAGAACCTGCTCACGGCGAAGACCTTCGCCGGCGTGATCGGGGACGTGAAGGTGACGATCGTCCCGAAGGTGGGGGACAAGGACGTGACGCTCGACTACTCCGCCGAGGACATCCACGGCAAGGCGATCCCCGTCGAGAGCTACCTCGGCGCCAAGGGATTCAGCGTGCTCATCGGCGAGGATGGTTCCTACTGGCGGCTCGCGCCGGTGACGGCGGATACTGCATCTTTCCGCTTCCAGAAGCCGAAAAAAGGGAAATACCGCCTCTTTACCGAGCTGAAACTGCGCGGCCAGGTGGTCCAGGTGGTCTCGGACGTGGAAATCTGAACCGTATCCGGGAATCCCGGTGTCTATTTCCCTTGCCCTTCCGCAGTCGTTTCCGTACACTGCCCCGGCAATCCCCCACGTTTTCCCCATGTTCGCGCTCGTCGATATCGCCGGTTTCCAGGAGAAGGTAGAGAAGGGCATGAAGCTCAAGGTCCCGCTCCAGGACGCCGAGACCGGAAAGGTCCTCACCTTCGACAAGGTCTTCCTCGTCTCCGACGGAAGCAAGGTGACGATCGGCGCCCCGC
>CAYRGC010000002.1:0-154189 GCA_964423795.1 uncultured Candidatus Peribacteria bacterium
CCACGCCGTATGCGGTGCTCATCGACCTTCCCACGAGGACGATAACCATATTGGAACGACAAATTTTTTCCTCGACCAGTCTTTCCCACTGAGCTTGCGGCATGGCGGCTTTTGCGGACCAGTCCTGAATGGAAAAAGGTGTGCGGGAGTTCTTTCCCTGACCAATGAAAAGCATTTTTTCAGTTTCGTTGTGATCGAAGTCGAAGCTGACGAATGCGCGGGGATCGGGGGCCATGAAGAATGCGGAAAGAGACAGGTGACAGTATAGCCGAATCCTTGCGTTAGACTAAAAAATACTCTGCAGAAGGCAAGCGGGTCTATCCACTACCAATTTCCCTCTTGCTAGGGCAGAAGGGTCTATTAACACCTGTACCTGTTGGCTGACCGTCTGCGTCTCCGACCAGCCGCCGTACGCCGCGGCGCCGGTGTTGATGGAACCGCCGGACGCGTCGCCGGACACCCAGTCGCCGGAGGACCAGAACGAGAAGCGGAGCTCGACCGGCACCGTGACGGGACTGCCGGCGTTATCGAGGAAGCGCCCCGTGTACGACAGCGTCGACGGCGTGCCGGCCGCGACGGCGAAAGGCATCGCGACGGGCGCCATGAGCAGGCTCAGGAGGGAGAACAGGCCGATGCGGGCGACGAAGCGGCGCATGTCAGGCGAGAGGCGTATCCGTGCGGGGACGGAGCAAGGGGAAGGAGACGTCGTCGGGCTCATCGGCGGGAACGCGCTTCTGATCCGCGTGGGCGGCGCGCTTGCGTCGATGGGCGGGAGTGTCGGCGAAGAAGAATCCCTCACGGGCGATCACGCGGCCGACCGTGGAGGCGGACGCGTCGATCCCCTCCTTCGCGAGCGCCTCGCTGATCTCCTCCTTGCCCATGAGCGGGTGCGCGCGGCGCAGGGCGCCGATGCGCGCGACCGTGGCGGGCGCCGTCTCGGGGCGACGGACGGAATGCGGGCGGCGCGAATGCTCCTCGAGCGACGACGGATCGTCGGGACGGAAGCGATCGAGCCACCGCACGAGCGTCGAGCGCGCGATGCCGAAATACCGGCACGTCAACGACGCGTTCTCGCCGTGCTGGTAGAAGTACTCGAACCAGCGCAAACGCAGCACCGCGGAGGCACTGAGTTCCAGCTCCTCGGCTTGTCTGAGGAGCATCTGAACTTCCGGCAATCGACCAGACCAGGGCGTCACTGCAGGGGTGGAGTTTGTATGGGTTCGGTTACTTATGATTATTGTAATCTTTTTTTATAAAAAAGTCCAGAGACACGGAACGATGTGTATGAACTTTCGTCGTCCTTCCATTGATCATCAGGCATAAAAGCTCCGACGATGGGCACATGTTTCTGAACTTTTCGCAGAATCAAGCCATACAAAGAGCAATCCAAGGCATCCCTTCTCTCCGTCGGTTTCTCTATGAACTTTCCATCCGACGCCGGGCGAGGGGCCTTGTCGCTCCATGAACTATTCATCATCGGGGCAAACCAAGGGATGACACTCTGCGACGGATGAAAAACCGTGAAACGGCGACGTCCGGAATGACTCCTCTGTTTTTGAGCTTTTCTTTTGAGAAAAAGGCCGATCGTCACTCCCAGGCATGATGCACCATCGGACGATCATCGAAGACTTGGTGTTCATGGCTCCCCTTAGGGCTGATCGACGTTTATACCACAAGCCAAATGATGACGGAGAAATTGAATCGTTTGTGTATGATCTTTCATTTTTGTATAGGGCTCTTTCAAAAAAGAGAATGATGTCTGCCCGCCTCTCGCCGGAAAAAGTCAGCCGATGGTCTCGCGGTTCTCAGACGAAAGTTCACAGAGAAGCGAGGCAGAGGAGCTTGATGCACTTGTCTTTGATCTTTTCTCAACGTTTCGGGCTCCTACGCTTCCGACGGGGCCAGAACGGCACGAGGAGCGATACCGGCACGCCGCCCGGGCGCAAAGCGCCGAGCGCGCCCAAGGCTTCGCCGGGAGACACATACGCCGGAATCGTCGAGTAGAGCGACTCGACCCGATAGAGCCATCCGAGACGCGCGACGATGCCGACCTCGGCCACCGTCATGCCGCCCACCGTGACTTCACCGATCGATACCGAACCCGAAGCGGGCTCCGGGGACGGCGCCTGGTGCGAGGAACCGGGAGACGATGAACGGACCGTTCCGGACGCAGGGACAACATCGGACGCCGACGACGATGCAATCGCGGACGACATCTCCGAGGAAGACGCCCACGACGCCTCGGTAGAGGACGATGCCGCCTCGCTTTGCGAATCGAAAGAGGAAGAGGAAGCGGAAGACAGGACACCCGGCGCGGCGGGATGCGCGTGCGGAAGAACCGGCGGAGGGACGGATCCGAATGACCACGAGGACGAGGCGGCCGACTGCGGGGTGCCTGGCCGCTCGCCGCGCGGATGCGACGCCGCGGAAGAGGCTTGCAAAGGGGGCGCGGAAGAATTGGCTGCTTCCGGGGAATGGCGCGATCCGCCGCCGGCGCCTCCTCCCGCGCCGCCGCCGGCGCTTGCCGCGGAAGACGATTCCCGCGTGCAGGTGGAGGTATCGAACCTGCAGTCGGCTCCGCATGAAAGACTTCCCCCCGTGAAGCCGAAGGACGCGCAGTCCGACCCGCCATGGTCCGCCCCGTCGCATTCCTCCGCTCCTTCGCGCGTGCCGTTGCCGCACAAGGGAAGGATGCCGTCTTCGATCGTGGATCCCGCGGTGAAATCGGGAGACGTTCCAGCCGCCTGCGTTCCATCGAGCGAGTCGTACTCGAGCCGGATGGTCTGGGCACGCGCGCGCGTGACCGCCATCAGGAGAACGACGGAGACGAGCACGGCGATATGCCGCAGCCGGCGAGTGGTGTTCGATGTGGATGTAATCGGATCATTGTACAGAAAAAACGGCTTTTTCTCAATGCGCCGGAGTCCGCGCTTCCGCGGAAGGTAGGAAAGTTTTCCTTACAAAAATCTATTGAAGAACACTCACGACTCTTTGTCCTGCCCGGAGACGGGAAGAACATGCCGGATTTTGGTACAATGACACGATGCACACAAAAATCCACCACGCGTTCCTTGCGACGCTGCTTCTGACGGGCTTCGTTCCCCGGACGCATGCGACGACCGCCGCCGCGCCGTACGAGCGCGACCTCGTCATCACGGCGTATTACTCCCCGCTCGATGGCCAATGCTGCTACGTGCGCGGATCACTGGAGGACGACGTGACCCTCAACGGCCGCGGCACCAACGGTGCCGACGGCACGCCGGTCTATCCCGGCATGGCCGCCGCGCCGAAGTCGTACGCGTTCGGCACGAGGATCTCCCTCCCGGGCATCGGCACGGTGACGGTGCATGACCGCGGAGGCGCCATCATCGAAGGTAAAGACACGGACAGGCTCGACCTGTGGATGGGCACCGGAGAGGAAGGACTCGCGCGAGCGCTGGAATTCGGCGTGCGGAGGGTGCGGGCCACGGTCTATCCCCCGTCGACGGCGCAGCCCGCGGAAGCCCTGGCCTTCGCAGATTTCGCCGCTCCCGCGGAACGCGTCAAACCGTATCTGCTCGAGAACGTGACCCTCATGGACGTGCGCGCCGCGTTCGGCGACCACTCGGCGTCCGTCGCGATGCTCCAGAAAGCCCTGCGGAGCGCGGGCTACGATCCGGATGCGAAGGGCGCGTTCGGGGAAGCCACGCGATCCGCACTGCGCGCGTTCATCGACGACGCGGGACTTTCGGAACCCGACGACCGGCTCACGCCCGCGACCGCGGCGTACCTAGTGGCCTTCGCCGGGCACGAAGACGATGCCGATCGCCTGCGCGCCCCCGTGCGTGACGGAAGTTCGGCCCCCGCCGTGAGGGACGCCAAGGAGGTCCTGCGGACCCTCGGCCGCTATGCCGGCACGACGGAAGGAACGTACGACGAGACGATGCGGGACGCGGTCACGACGCTCCAGCTCTCCACCGGCGTCATCGCCGATCCGTCCGAAACGGGCGCGGGACAGATCGGTCCGAAGACGCTCGCCGCGATCAACCGCCTGTGGCGCATGCGCTCGGCGTCGATCGACGCCGAAGAGACCCTGGCGCTCCGCTCGTCGCCGTTCGGCACGCAGGTCCGCGAGGCGCTCGTCGCGTACCGTTCGCGTTAAGCGGCCTTCGCGAGCGGGATCTTCACGGTGAACGTCGATCCGCGCTTCTTCCCCGCGACGTAGCGGACGTCTCCCCCGAGCTGCTCCGCGAACCGCTTCGCGAACGTGATGCCGAGCCCGCTTCCCGGGGCCATGGACCGCGCGCGTTCGCCGCGGAAAAACTTCTGGAAGAGATGGCGACGCTCGGCGGGTGGGACGCCGATACCGGTATCGGCGACCGTCACGATGACGTCGGACCGCGTGTGCCGGATATCGATCGTGATCTTGCCGCGCGCGGGCGTGTAGGAAATGGCGTTCGTGAAGAGCTCGTCGAAGATGCCATGAAGATTCAGAGGGTCGGCCAGGACCTTGGGACTGGCGGGATCTTCCTTCAACGTCAGGACGTGACGCTTTTCCGCGGCCGACTCGCGCACGGATTCCACCGCCGCGCGCACGCTCGCGTTCACGTCCTGGGGACCGGACGTGAGCTCGGCTTCCCTCAGGCGCGCCTGGTGGAGGAGACGGTCCAAGAGCGCGATCGTTTCCCGCAGGAACGCGTCACCGCGAGAAATGGCTTCTTGCTGCGCGATCGAAAGGCTTCCGAAATCCTGATGCTGGAGGAAAACGTGATACTTGCGCAGGCCCGCGAGCGGCGACCGCAGCTTGTGGGTCAGGAGCAAGAGCGCGTCGCGGGTGGCGGACACCCGCGCGGAAAAACGACGGAAACGCCACTCTTCGGCGACGAGCAGCAGGACGATGGCGACGAGGACGGCGATGTTCAGCGCGAAGAGCACGGCGACAAGTATAGTCGGTCCGCGACTCACCCGCCATCGCGCCGGCTCAGGCGGACGGGAGGTGCTTCTCGATCGTCTTCCAGACGTCGGAAGCGTCTGCGTCGCTCTTCGTGACGAAATCGGCCGCACCCAGCTTCTTGCACTGCTCCCACATCAATTTCTCCGACACGTTGGACACGACGATCATGGGAGGCATGGGCTCGCGCTGTTCGCGGAGCTTCCGCAGCAGCTCGTACCCGTCCATGACCGGCATCAGCAGATCGACGAGCACCGCCTGGTACTTGCCTTTGGCCAGGCGGCCCAGCGCCTCGGCGCCGTTCGCGACGACATCGACCGACGCGCCGTGCCGGAGGAACTCCTTTTTGTAGAGATCGGCGATGAACGCCTCGTCTTCGACGATGAGGACCTTACGATTCGCGACGGCTGGAGTCATAGTTGGCGGGAAGCGTGACGGAGAACACGGTACCTCTTTCTCCCCCGGACTGGAAAGAGATCGTGCCCCCCAGCAGGCGGACGATCCCGGCGCTGAGGAAAAGTCCGAGGCCCGTGCCGTCGACTTTGATCGCCGGCGCGTTCGAGGCGCGGAAGAACTTTGTGAAGATCTTTTTCTGATCCGCAGCGGGGATGCCGCATCCCGAGTCGACGACCTTGATCGTGATCCCGTCTGCCCCGCGCGCGGCGGAGACGGCGATCGTTCCGCCGTCCGGCGTGTAGGCGACGGCGTTGCCGATGAGGTTCGCGATCACCTCCCCGAGGAGCGAGCCATCTGTTTCGCACGTCACGTCAGGCGCGCAATCCACGCTGACACGGTGGCCTTTCGCGACGATTTCGGGATCGTACTCGCGCATGGCCTTGCGAAGCAGTTCGGCGATCGGGACGCTCGCGACCTCCGGAACCAACTTCCCCTGCTCGAGACGGGCAATGTTCAGCATGGTCCGGATGGTCTCCGCCATGCGGACGGCGTACTCGTGCGCCCGAGCGACGAGGCGCTTTTCCTCTTCGCGGTCGATCGACTCGTTTCCCCTGGCGATCTCCGACAGCGCGAGGCGGATTGCCGTGAGCGGCGTGCGCAACTGGTGCGAGGCCAAGGCGATGAAATCCGATTTAGCGGCGTCGGCGCGCTTGCGGGCCGTGATGTCGGTGTGGATGCCGACGAAATAGGTCTTGTCGGCCATGTGCACCGGATAGATCGTGAGGTCGACGTTGTATTCCGATCCGTCCTTGCGACGATTGATCACGTCGTCCGAGTGGTACGAGAGCGCGTGATGCACAGCATTCCTCATCGCGTCACGCACTTCGACGGGCGTTTTATCGGAATGCAAAATATTCGGCTTCAGACCTCGAACCTCTGAAAGACGATAGCCCGTCAGCTCCTCCCAGGCAGGATTTACATAGAGAATGCGCGTGTCCCCTTCTGCGATGAGGATGCCGTCCGTGGAGGATTCCACGGCGAGTTGGAAACGGCGCGCGTTGACCGTCTCGACCTTGAGTTCCTCGAGGGTGCGGCGCAGCGATTCCTCGACGGCCTTGCGATCGGTGATGTCCTCGGAGATGCCGAGGAGGTACCGGGGAACTCCCTTCTCGTCGAGGATGGGCACCTTCTTCGTGTGGAGATAGCGGAGGCCCTTGTTGGCGTTGCTGTCGAACTTCTCCTCGGGGATGTCCACCACGGCCTTGTCACCGAGCGTCTTGCGGTCCTTCTCCACGAAGAAATCCGCCTGGTCCTTGGGGAAGAAATCGTAATCGTTCTTGCCGATCACCTGCTCAGGACGGACGCCCATGAGTTCGAGACCCGCCTTGTTGAAGCGCACGAAACGGAGCTCGTCGGCGTCCTTCACGAAGACCATGTTCGGGATGTTGTCGATGATGGAATCGAGGAAGAGGTTGGCCCGCTTGAGTTCGGCCGTCTTGGCGTCGACCTCCTTCCGCAGATCGTCATAATAGTTGCGCAGGCGCCGGGACATGACAGAAAGCGCGGCGGCGAGTTGGCCCATCTCGCTCTCGTCGCGCACGGCCGCGTCGGCGTTGAAATCACCGGAGGCGATCGCGCGTGTCTGCGCGGAAAGCAGTTGGAGCGGCCGCACGATGATCTTCCGGTAGTAGAGGGCGGCGATCGCGACCATCGCGAGCGACAGGAGAATGCTCGTGACGACGAGGGCGCCGAGCAATTTACTGGAGAACAGCGCCTCTCTGAGCGAAAGATCGATATGGATGCGGCCGTAGTTGATGATGTCGTGGAGCGAGGCGTTGGTCTCCCGCTGGATGACGGACCATCCGCGGAACGCGCGCTCGCGGACAGTCGAGGTGGTCGACAGGAACTCGTCGCGCTGGCGGGCGAGCACCGCCCGGCTCCGCGTGTAGGATTCCACCAGGTCGGCGTTCCGGGGATCCTCGGATAACGTCCACATCTCGGAAAGCAGACGTGCGATCTCCTCGTCCTGATCCGCGAGGTTCTCGAGGCTCGCCTTGGATCCGTCGGCATAGAACCGGAGGATGTCGGCGACCTGCTCCTTCTCGATCTGGCTCACGCGGATCGAAAGGGACATCGCTTTTCCGGTGCGGTCGATGCCCTCGCTGAGTCGGACCCCCTGCGCCAGGATGATGCTCGCGAGCACCGACGCGAAGGACACGAAGATCACCGCAAGAAGCAGGAGGGGAGCCAGCGTTTTCCAGCGGATGTTCATTGGTACGTCACGGAGAGAGGATCGGCGGACATGAGCGCGTCGGCCGAGATGAACGGCAGGATGGAAAACGTTTCGGGATTTTTCTCGCCGCGCCGGGCGAGCGCCCAACGGGCCTCATCCTGGAAGAGGGAGACGAGCCGGTGGTCAATCCCGACCTTGTACCGCAGGCGATCCACGTACTCCTGCACGCGCATTCCACTCCGCTTGTCCCGCATCGACGCAGCCAGGATTTCCTTCGCCGTCTCCGGATGATCGCTGAGGAAATCCTGCGCTCGGACGAGCGCTCGCAGGAGCAGCCGGAAAGCCTCCTGCTTTTGGCGCACGACGTCCTCGCGCGACGCGAGCACGGACATCTCCGTCGTGAACGGCAGGGTGAGCACGTCGACGCGATCCTGACCCATGGCCTCCACGACCGCGAGGCGTTCGGGGTACCAGTACACGATCGCGTCCACCGTCCCCTTCTCGAGCAAGGCCTGCAGGTCCCCCGGAGCCGCGTCGACGACGGTCACGTCCTTGGGCTCGAAACCGTTCGTCTCGAGCAAGAGGGAGAGGAAAAATTCGCTGCTCGTGCCGCGGGTGAGGGCGACCTTCTTGCCGGCGAGATCCGCGACGGACGGCACGCGGTCGCGCCGCGTGATGAGCGCCGTGTTCTCGCTCGCCGAATGGAGCGAGGTGAGGATGCGGACCGGATCCCCCGCGATCACCCGGTTGACGACCGGCGTATCGAAGACGGTGGCCACGTCGGCATTGCCGTCCATCACGTCCTGCAGGGCGTCCTTGCCGAGGGTGAACGGCCGGAAATCGACGATCAGATTCTCGTCCGCGAAATACCCCTCGTGCTCGGCGATATAGAGCAGGAGGAATCCGGGCTGTTGCGCATCGGCGATGACGATCTGGCCGCGCGGGAGACGAAGCGCGATGACCCCGGCGACGATCAGGACGACCGCCACGCAGGAGGCAAGCGTCAGCAAGCGGCGGGTGCGAATGTTCATATTACCCTCCAGTATACCATTTTTGGCTCTCAGACGCGATAGCCGCTCCGTCCAATCGACCAGCGTCCGCCCGCTCCCGTCACTCAGACCGGAGCATGCATGCCATAAGCATCTCTCATCACGCGGACAGGAGGAGATGCTGAGTGGTTCGAAAGCATAAAAAGACCGCGATAGTGCGGTCTTTTCTTTTAAAACATGAGCATAATATCGATCACAAAATTTGATCGATCATCACGATTTCACGCACGTGCCGCCGGCGTCGGGATACGTGCCGTCAAGCTTGCATGTGTACCCGGCCTGGCAGGGAAGCGCGGCGATGCCGCCGCCCGCGACGCACACGTCCGCCGCGGCGTCACGCGCGAGGGGCGGACGCCCGGGAACGGACGCGGTGGCCATCCAATGGGAAACGCTGCTCATGGGAGAAGAGGGAAAGCAACCGGTCTCGGCGTTCGCTGCACCGCCCGGATGGATGGACCACCCGGGCGGCTCTCTCTGCTCGAACCCCGTTTCGGTCGAGTCGCGGCGACTGCGGAGGAACGCAGTGGGGATCGGTCAAACCGATCACCGTGCGAGACGACGAAAGACGCGTGGAAGACTTACCGAAGTCCGCCCGGCAACGGGTCCGCGGGCGCATCGACCGCCGCGGGCAAATCCAAGGGCGGCGTTCCTGCCGCGGAGGACACGGCCCCCATGACGGACGAAACCGCCTGGGACGGCGCCTCGGTCTGCGGCGAAGCAGAGGGCTCGACCGCACTCACGGGCGGCGGCGTCTCGGCTTTCGCGGAGGATCGCTCCTCGGGATCCGCGGCGGACGGCGTCGTCACCGCGGGAAGGACTTGTTTGAGGGTTTCCTTCGCGGCCGGCACCGCACGCTCCAAGACGGGCGTCCCGCCGGAGGGGAGCGAAGCGGACGGTTTCCCCGTCGGTGACGACGAAGCGGCCGGAGAGCCGGTCTCCGTGGAATCCTCGATGTGCGGGAGCGGGATCGATACCTCGCTCTGCATCGCCTTCGAGACGATGCCGCGGGTCTGGATGCGGCGGATGTCGGCGAGATGCTTCACGAGCGACTTCTTCTCGCTCGGAAGGGAGGGATCGTTATCGAACTCCTCGCGGCGCAGTTCGCGCAATCGCGTGAGTTCCTCGTCGGAAGTGGACGCGCGCTCGGCGTCGTCGAAAGCGGATCCGATCGCGGCGATGACGTCCTTCTCCTGATCGCCCGTAAGGGTGGCTCGCCCGGCGGCGACCTGCGCCTCCTCGAGGCGGCGCTCGACCTTGCGGAGCGACCACGAGGCGTCGGACCGGAAAGCGGCGAGTACTTTCTCGTTCACTCCCGTCTTGAAGCCGTAGAGGAAATCGCCCGGGATCGTGGACTCCGCGGCGGAGACGAAGGCGCCTCCGGACACGAAGAGCAGCACGAACGCCGCGAAGACGGTCGCGAGCGAGCGAGAGAGGACGAAGCGACCGATCGTCACCTGCTGGCGCACCGGCATGCGGCGGCCTTCGATCTTGCGGATGAGCTCGGCGCGGACGAGGGATTTCTCGATGGGATGGAGTTGCAGGTCCTCGGCGGAGAGAAGCCGCGCCGTGCGCGAATCGCCCGAGAGCGCCTTGAGCAGCTCGCGATGCTCGCCGCGCTCGGTTTCGCTCAAGGTAAAGGACGTGGAGAGGGACGCGAGAAGCTCCTCGGCGGTCCTCTTCTTATTACCCTTACCCGTGGATGCGTCGCCGATGGCCGCGGTCAGGGCGGCGCGCGCGGCGGCCGATTCGGTCGGCGTGAGGCGCTCGGCGCGAAGCGCCGCGAATGCGGACTCGGCGGCGGGTGACGGCTGGGAAGCCATCGCGGACGCGAGGATCTCGCGGGACTCCTTCTTCTCCTCCGCCGTCAGACGCAGGGAATCGTGGAGAGAAGCCAGGAATTTTTGGGGATCAGACATCGACGTGGGTGAGGAAGGATTCGAGTTGCTTGATGCCGCGGTGGATGCGGACGGAGACGACGTTGGCGGAGACGCCGAGGAGATCGGCGATGTCGCGGGGAGGGAGACCGTCCACGAAACGCATGATGACGGCGGTGCGGTACGGCTCGTCCACCCTGTCGAGCGACTCGCGGGCGAGGGTGGCGTCCGTCTGGGCGGCCGGCCCGGGCTCGCGGTCCGGGATGTCGAAGCCGACCTCCTGGAGACCCTCGAGGGATTCCTGCTTCCGAAGCTTCGCCCGACGCGCGACGTCGATGATGAGGTTGTTGGCGATGCGGTAGAGGAAGGCGCGGACATTGTGGAGGGTGGTGCCTTTGGCGAGCTCCTGCCAGGCGCGAAGGAACGTTTCTTGCATGAGGTCTTTTCCGAGTTCGCGGTCGCCGAGGCGGAGCGCGCAGTGGCGGAAGATCGCGTCGGCGTACAGGTCGTACGCTTCCAGGAATTGTTCTTGCATAAGAGGGGGCGGGGGGCATGGCAGTGGACGAGGGAGCGGCGGGATTCTTACCGGGAAATTCGGCGGAGGCGGAAACGGTATCCAGAAGCGGAAAAATTGAATCGCGTCCGGTACCGGTCAAGCGGCGATGATGCCGTTTAGGCAAGCGGGCATCCAGCGGGTCACGGCGTATTCCACGCCATGTCCGGCCAACCTTCAATACGCGGAGGATATGCCCGACCGTATACTGCACGGGCCCCTTCCCCCTCTTTTTCATGAAGAAGATCATGCGTACTTCCTCCGCGGACTACACGTCCCTCATCCTGCGCGTCGTCGTCGGCGTCATGATGCTCGCCCACGGCCTCCAAAAGATCGGCGTCATCGGCGAAGGCGGCCCCTCCCAGGTGGTCGGCTTCATGGGTAGCATGGGCGTCCCCGCCTTCATCGCCTGGCTCGTGATCATCGCGGAATCCGTCGGCGCGCTCAGCCTGATCGTGGGTTTCCTCACCCGCTTCTGCGCGGCGAGCCTCATCGTCGTGCTCGCGGGCGCGATCCTGCTCGTGCACGCGAAGAACGGCTTCTACAACCCGGGCGGCTTCGAGCTGCACTTCCTGGCCATCGGCATGCTCGTCCCGCTCGTACTGAACGGCGGCGGCATGTACTCCGCGGACTCGATGCTGGCGAAGTAAGGAAAGATGCGCACGAAACCAGCGATACCGGGGATCCCCGCGATCCTCGGTATCTTCGGTATGGTCGGAATTCCTGCGTCAGACCTGCTGCGAGGGCTTTTCGGTCTGGCCCTGCTGCTTGTCGGCGTCCGCCTTTTGCTGGTTCTGCTTCTGCATCTTCTCGTCCGTCATCTTGGTCTGGATATCCATCGGCTTGTCGCGCTTCTGCGACGCCTCTTTCGCCACCTTCTCGCGCAGCTGCTTGAGCGCCACCTGCTTCTTCAGCTGCGCGCGCTCGGTCTTGTTCTTCTTCTGCTGTTCGTCGACGGCGCCGCGCAGGAGGTTCGGATCCTGCTGCAGTTGCGCCTGGGTGTACTTCTTGAGCGCCTGCTTCTTCGCGCTGTCGTGATCGGCATCGTAGAACTCGCCCATGCGGAGCAGCATAGCAGAATCCGCGGACAAGCGCGTCAGAAGCCTCCGCGACGGTCCTGATGAGGACGGCTTTCCTTGAGGATGATGAACTTCGCGACGACCCACACGATGATGACGTACACCATCATCCCGAAAAGGGTGGATGTTTCGAACACCTTCTTCACGGGCTCCTGGGCAGTGGAAACCACGGACGGGAAGATGCTCTTGAAGGGGAGGACGAGAATGTACGTGCTGCCGTAGATGAGGAGCGCGAACACGTTGTCGGGATTCGCGCCGAGCAGCTTCAGCACGAGACGGAAGAACAGGAGGATCTCGATGATCCAGAGAGCGAAGAACGCGAAGTGATAGGCCTTTCCGGCACGCACGGGAACGACCATATCGGCCCTGTCGGGCACGCCCTCGTCGCGAAGCGGAAGGTTTTCGGACATCGGGACCGAGAGTACCAGGTCATGAAGGATGCTCAATCACCATTTTCCCGGACGTCGATCGAAATGCCCTCCCCCGCCAAAAGCCCCCTACGCCTTCTCTGTTGTTTGCTTTACTATGGGAGACGTGCCCCTGTAGCTCAGCTGGATAGAGCGCCTGGCTTCGAACCAGGAGGTCGTGGGTTCAACTCCTGCCGGGGGCACCATTGCTTTTCGCCGTGCCCCTGGCGCTCAGCTGGCGACATCGAGCGGCAGCGAGAAGTCTTTTACAGAAGACCCTGCGGCGTCAGCCGCGCCTGGCTTCGAACCAGGCCTGTCAGCCGTAGCTTGAAAGCGAAGGCTGAAGGTTGAGGTGGCGAGCCTGACGAACCGCGACTCCTGCCGAAGGCGCCATTCCCTCCTTTCGAGAAGGACGCTTTTCCGCTATACTTTGTGGAAACCACACATCCATGTCATGAAGTTCTGACACCCTAAGGAGCCTTGTCTCCCGAGGGAGACAGCGCTACACACTCCCCCTTCCCTCTCTTCCATGCCCCCCGAACAGAAACGCCGACTCCTCGATCCGGAGCTTCCGCGCGAGTCTCACGAGAAACATCTTCACTCTCCGGCCAGCGAAGCCGGCCTCCACGCCGGCATCAGGGGCGTGCGCGTACACACGGGCAACGTCTTGGAACAAAACGACCAACGCGTCTTCATCGGCGACGGCGAGTTCGGCAAGCGGAAAGACGCGAAGCCGTTGCACTGGGACGAGACCGCTGATAGAGAGGGAGATATGCACGACACCCGCGAACTGCTCGCTCACAGGGCAGAGAAAATGAACAATAATCTTGATCGGCTTTCTCAGCGAAAGGATGCGGTAAGCGTCCTTGGCGAAGGTTGGAACGCTGCCTTTCCTTCACGGGAAGAGATCGAGAATGGCACGGTCGTCCTCCATTGCGGCTGCATGGACGAACGCGTGCCCGATACCGAGGGCGGCCTCAAGATCGGCACCGCCGGCTCAGGCATCCTCATGACGCGCTTCGATGATCCCCGCTTCGAAGGCAAAAAGGCGGAGGATATCTACGCCTTCCTCGCGGATCCCGCTTCCGGCGACGGAAACTTCGCGGCTCTCGTCTCGTCTCTGCGAGCCATGCAGGCGAAGGGGGCGACGATCAACGTCTCGGACCACGGGGGCTGCGGAGCCGCGGGCATGTTCTGCGCGCGCTTCGAGGGAAAGGATCTCGATCCGGCGAAGGCCGCGAGAGCGGCCGCGACTCGCCTGCAGCGCGCCCTCGGACTCCAAGGCATGCCGAGCCACACGGACTACGGAGACGCCGACATTCCGATGAACGGCGACCCGCACGTCCACGACGCGCACTGCCTCATCATCGACGCGACGGGCCGCTTCCGCGCCGACGCGGTGAAAGACACCCTGCGCGGGCTCAAGCTCTCCGGCATGACCATGCTCCCGGACGCAGAGAGCGACGAGCAGAACGGCTACCTCCGCACCGAGCTCGCCGCCGGCACGGGGATCATCGCGGGCTCGCACGGAGTAGGGCTCAAGAACGCGCCGATCGTCGTGATCCTCGATCCCGCCGATCCGCGGAGCCGCGAAACCGTGCAAAAAAGGTACGATCTCGCGGCGCAGGGCGATCGTCGGATTCACTACGTCACGGCCCCCGTGAAGTCCTGATTTTCCGCTTTCGCAAAGCCAAAAGTCCCCAGACAGAGTGGACTCTTAGAGCCTTGACACGGCAATCCCTTTTGGGGATAGAATAGCCAGTTTCATTCTTCCTCTCCCACCCATCATGAAGAACGTCGTCCCCTCCTCGTCCCCGTCCCCCGAAGGGCAGAAGCCGAAGACGCTCCTCCAGAAGCTTTCCACGCTGCCGGCGGCGGCTCGCGGCGCGGTGCTCGCCGCGCTCATGGGCTGCACGAACGGCAACGGCGTGCACGAGAAGAATGCCGACGGTCCACAGCAGCAGGAACCGCACGGCGCGCAGGTCGACAAAGAGCACGGCAACGGCAAGGAGGCGAACGGCCATCATGAGAAAGCTGAACTCCCGCCCGAGGTGATGGCGGCGGTACTCGAGAACAAAGACGCGCTCCTCCAGATCCAAAAGGAAGGCGTGCAGTCGTACTTTGATAAGCTCCAAAAGGAGCAGCCGATCGTCGTCCCGGAACAAGCGGTCGTCGACGTCTGCCTCTGCTGCATCGATGAGCGCCAGCGCAAGGGGAAGAGCCACGGCGTCGCGGGCGCGGGCATCCTCCTAAAAAACGAGCAGCTCGAGGTGCTCGTGCGAAACGCCCTGGCCACGGCCGGGAAGAAGACGCAGGGACCGGGACAGCCCGTGACCATCCGCGTGCAGCCCCATCTCGGAGGCGCGTGCGGCGCAGCGGCCCTCAACCGGAAACTCCGGGGCGAGAAGGACATGAGCAAGAACGCGATCAACGACGAGGCGATGACCGGCGCCAAGCGCACGGCCGGGCTCATCGAGGAACGCGCCAAGGATCTGGGCGTGAAGGTGAACGTCGTCGTCGAACCGTTTCCCGAGAGCGAGTTCCTCGCCGACCCGAACCATCCGGCCGGCATCGCGATGGTCAATCACCTTCCGAACACCGTGGTGAACAAGGACGCCCCCCCGGCCGGGAAGAAAACCACCGCACGTCCGATGATGTTCCACGCGAGCGCCGTGCTCGCCGGCACGGACGTGGCGGAAAAGGACGCCGTGCTCGCGGCGGTCATCGCGCACCTTTCGCATCACGGTTTCCGGGAGGACGCGCAGGAACTTCCGAAGACGATCCCGTTCCGCATCGTGAACGCGGTCGCCACCAAGGAAGAGGGCGATCGACGGAAGGCCGAAGTGGAAACGATGCTCTCCGGCCACAAGGACCTCGCCGAACACTTCCGTCGCGGCGACGTCGTCGTCGACACGTGGATCGCGCCGACGGAGAAGCGCTGACCATCCGAAAAAGAGACGGCCGCCTCCGGGCGGCCTTTTCTCTTTTGCTCGATAGGGGGGCCTGTCTTTGACGCCGAGCCCCTCGGCGCGTACTCTCGGCGCAGTGAACGCCCTTCGCGTCTCCTCCTGCTCCTCGTCCTCCTCCTGCTCCTGCGAGCAGAGGGTGCCGCGGATGTAAGGGAACCGAATCCGCACTCCGCACCCTCGCCACCCGAGGGTGTTTTTGTTTCTTCCCCTTTCTCTTCCATGGAATCGATCCGAGACAAAGTAGAACGGCTCCGCGCTGGCATCGACGGCGATGCCGAGGTAACCGCGACGATCCGCAACGCGTTCGTCAACGGTTCCGATCAAGTGCGCCTGTTTCTCGAGCTCAAACAAGAAAACGGTTCCATGACAAGCATCGAAATCGGCGTCGCGGATTTCTACGCGACCGAACCGCTCGAGCGCGAGACGCGATCACGAGTCGAGCAGCTCTTCGGCCGCGACGTGCCGCTGACCTTCGTGAGCGAAGCGCGCGAGCACGCGAAGCAGGAGTGACCTAGGCGCACAAAAAAACGCGCTGCGGTTCGCGGCGCGTTTTTCAAGGTCAGCGGCGCTTCTTGGTCGTGCGCTTCTTCGCCTTCCTCTTGGTGGCCTTCTTCTTCGTCGTCTTCTTGGCCTTCTTCTTCTTCATCGGCATGAGAAGAGGGGGGAACGAATAAACAGGAGTTCATTGTATGCGATTACTTCGGATAGTGAAGTTTCTCGTGCGGCGCGTTTTGTCAATTCGTGGCGGAATGGAAATGTGTACGCGCGGATTTTTTTCTTACTCCGCCGACGCGAGCCGGTGTCCCATCTTCTCCTTCTTCGCGCGCAAATATTTTTTTTGCTTCTCCGACGTCGGCGAAATCTCGATCGGCACCTGCTCCGTGACGGAGAGTCCGTGCCCTTCGAGGCCTACGATCTTCTTCGGATTGTTGGTGAGGAGTTTCAGCTTGCTGACGCCAAGATCGCGGAGGATCTGCGCGCCGATCCCGTAATCGCGCAAATCGGGCGCGAAGCCGAGACGCACGTTCGCCTCGACGGTGTCGAGCCCCTCGCGCTGCTGCAACTCGTACGCGCGGATCTTGTGCACGAGTCCGATGCCGCGTCCTTCCTGGCGCATGTAGAGGACGACTCCCCTACCTTCGTCGCCGATGCGCTTCATCGCGAGCCGGAGTTGCCCGCCGCAATCGCAGTGCAGCGATCCGAGCGCGTCACCCGTGAGACACTCGGAGTGCACGCGCACGAGCGCGGGCTCGCCGTCGTCCACGGCGCCGCGCACGAGGGCGACATGCTCGCCGCTGTGGAACGGATCGCGGTACACGAGGATGCGCCACGTCCCGGTATCGGTCTCGAGCGTCGATTCCGCTTCGCGCTTCACGAGGCACTCGTTCGACCGGCGCCACGCGATGAGGTCGGCGATCGAGATGATCGGGAGACCGTGCGTGCGGCCGAAGGCGATAAGCTCGGGCATGCGCATCATCGTGCCGTCGTCGTTCATGAGCTCGCTGAGCACGCCGACGGAGCGCAGGCCCGCGAGCCGGCAGAGATCGACGGACGCCTCCGTGTGTCCGGCGCGCACGAGCACCCCGCCGTCCTGGGCCCGCAGCGGGAAGATGTGCCCCGGCCGGCGGAAGTCCCCCGCGCGCGTGGAGGGATCGGCCGCGGCGAGGACGGTGCGGCAGCGGTCGGCGGCGGAGATCCCGGTGGTCGTCCCTTCCGCGGCGTCGACGCTCACCGTGAACGGGGTGCCGAGGCGCGAGGTGTTGCGCTCGACCATCGGGGGGAGATCGAGCGCGTCGGCGATCGCGTTTTGGAGCGGCAGACAGATCGTGCCGCCAGTGTAGCGGATGAGGAACGCCATCTTCTCCTCCGTCATATGCTCCGCGGCGAGGACAAGATCGCCTTCGTTCTCGCGATCGGCGTCGTCGACGACGATCAGGAACGTGCCGGCCTTGAGGGCGGCGAGAGCATCGGCAATGGAAGAGAAGTGGGACATGACGGACGGACAGTATACCGCAGAATGGAGCTTAGAGCTTACGACCGGAAACGCACGAAAAAGGCGGACCATGACGATCCGCCTTCGCGCTTCTTTTCTTTCTTCCTCAGGGCAACTGGATGGAATAACCGACTTTGGCTGCTCGTGGCGACGTCCTTCGTCAGGCTCAGGATGACAGATCTGCTGACTCTTTCAGCGCAACTGGATGGAATAACCGACTTTGGCTGCTCGTGGCGACGGATGACGGACGGCCACGACGTACGATCCGGCGGGGAATAGGTACTCCTTGCCGCATTCGGGACCGGAGAAGCCGTAGAGATCGACGTCGGCCAGCGGGTAGATGAGACAATCCGCCGCCGGCGTGGAGACGACGGTGAGCGTCATCTTGCGCCCCCCGGCCTCGTTCACCTTGGCGTCGGGATAGACGCTGAAAGAGTAGAAATCCACGAGGTCGTTGCCGTCGAGGAAATCCACCTTCACCTTGCCGACCAAGAGCTCCTTCGCCTGCGAGAAACCGTCGTTGCCGTCCGACGCGCCCCCGACGGTGCTGACGAGGGAGTACGAAATGTTCTCCTTCGTGGGCTGGAGCTGGAGCTGGTAGTCGCCCGGCTCGAGCGCGGCGCGGAGGTAGCAGTTGCCGCCCTCCTGCACGCCGAGGTAGTACTTGGACGAGAAGCCGTCATCCGCGATCTCGTAGAGGCGGCAGACGAGTCCTCCGGACGTGCCCTCGAGCGAGACCGCCGCGTCGAAGAGCGTCGCCTTGTCCACCGTGAAGCGATAGCTCACGGGCTTCTTCCCCGAGAAGGTCCCGCGATCGACGAAGGGGATCTTCGTGTCGGTAACGCGATCGGGCTCGGAGGAAGACGCAGCGGAACGCTGGACCGAGGACGCGGCGGAGGACACCTGCGCGGCCGACGAGGACGACGCCTCCTGCGTTTGCGCGACGCTGAGCGCGCTCCAGATGAAGGACGCGGCCTCGCCGCGCTCGAGCGGCCAGGAAGGATGCAGCTGATCGCCCCGGTCCGCGGAGAGCGGAAGCACGCCCATCGAGACGGCCGTCTGGACGTAGGTCGCGAACCAATCGCCCGACGCCACGTCGGCGTACACGAGCGTCTTCGACATCAAACGCGCCGGCGGCAGGATCACGGTCGTCAGCTTGAGCGCCTCGGCGCGCGTGACCGGGCGGCTCGGCCAGAACTTCCCGTCGTCGTATCCCTTCACGTAGCCGCGGCGCACCGCGTCGCAGACGTACGACGCGAACCATGCGTCGCGCGGGATGTCCGAGAAGCACGGCGCCTGCGTGACGAGCGGCGTGATGTTCGCGGCGACATAGAGCATCTTCAGCATCGCGGCGCGGTTCACGGGCTCCACGGGACGGAAGGTGCCGTCGGGGTTCCCGGTGATCACTCCCCGGTCGGACAATCTGTCGATCGCCTCCTTATACGGATACGTGCTCGGCACGTCCTTGAAGGACACCGCCGCCGCGACGAGCGGCAACGCGAAAGAGACAAGGAGAACGGCGGGGCGCAAAAGGCGCATGGCGAGGGGGGGGGGCGAAGGTCACCATCGTACGATGAACAACTTGGTTGTTCAATGAATCGCCGCCCTCGAAGGGGCGTCCCGGCAAGGCGATTTGCGATCAGCGGCCGATCTTCCGCAGCTCGAGAAGGGAGGCGATCACGGCGATGGCCGCCTCGCGCCCTTTGTCGAGGCGCAGGCGCACTTGCTCGATCGCGTCGACGTAGAGGATCTCGAAGGCGAACGGAACGTGATACGTCAGCTGCACGTCCATGATGCCCCGCGCGCTCTCGCGGGCGAGAAGGTCCGCGTGATGCGTCTCCCCCTCCACGATGATGCCGAGTCCGATGAGCGCGTCGACCGTCTTCGCCTCCGCGAGCGCGGCTCCCAGGAGCGGCACCTCGAAGGAGCCCGGGGCGCGGTGGACGATCACGTTCTTCGGATCGACGCCGGCCAGCTCGAGGGTTTCGCGCGCGCTCGCGATGAGGGCCTCCATCTCCTCCGCATAAAAGGAAGACGCGACGATGCCGATCCGCCACGACGGATCGGCCTTGGGCGGCGCGACGGTAGGCGCGTCTTTGCGCATGGGGAACCAGGATACCTCAGGCACGGGAAAAACCCCAAGCCCGGTGAAGGGCCTGGGGTCGGAGTTGGCCTACGCACTAGCATAGGCCGGGACGGTGACAGGTTCGTCGGCGACCGCCACGAGCGGCCGTCGGTTGGGATCGGGTTCATGGCGCGCAATGAGGTCGCGCACCAGGACGGCGATGTTGCCTTCCCCGAAGAGAAGGGCCGACGCCGCCAGCCCGAGAGGTGAACCCTCGGACCAACCGAAACGCAGAGTGGGAACAAAACTGCTCATTGCGGCGATTTCAAACGCGAGCTTCGCAAGCGCATGCGCGACGGACGTCGCACCGCGCAAAATCAGAAACACTTCATCATCCCCTGGCTGAATCTCCACGACGAGGTCGCCGTGGAAATCGGAGGTATCGCCCAAGACGACCTGCACGAAGATGAGCTGAGCGGCCGTGTTGAGGGAGTAAGCCCTTTTCACGGCCTCCTTCTTCTCTTCGAGGTGCCGGCGGCCACGGAAGGCCACCAGTTCCACAGGGCCGTTTGCAATCAGGCCGCGGAGCAGAAATTCCGTTTGCGAAGGGTCTTCCCCTCCGAAGCGGATTTCTCCTGCGCGCAGCTCCTTATTCCGCCACATGCGGGACATAATCCCGATCGAGACTGTGGCGGCGATGAACACCGAGGCGATCTTGATGCCCTCCGGCTTTTCGATAACGTTCTGAACGGTCGTATAGAGGAACACGACCGTGATGGCGAGGAACCCGTAGGGGATCCGGCGCCAGGTGGATCGGGAATCTGTCGTCTCCCGCCACTTGATAATGGTTGACGCGATGGCAGCGCTCGTCATGAGCATGAGCACGCCGGTGGCGTAGGCGCCGCCCTGGGCATCGACGTCGGCATCGAAGTACCAGGTGACGCCCAGGTTGATGCCGGTGAGCACGCAGACGAGTGTGCGCACGCGTGCCACCCACTCCGGAGCCATGCCGTACCGGGGCAGGTACTGCGGAAGCAAGTTCAGCAGTCCGGCCATGGCACTGGCCCCGGCAAACCAAAGGATAAGGATGGCGGAGAGGTCGTAGAAGGAGCCAAACGCCGGACCGAAAATCGGACCGAGGTCGTAAGGCCCTTCACCATGCGCGAGATAGGCGAGCGCACGGCCGTCGGCGGCGGGGCGGGAAAGCAGATGGTCTTTCATCAGCTTCTCGACCTCCTCCTTCGTATATTCCTCTCCATTTTCGTTGATTGGATACCGACCGTCGGCACTTACATGGGTAAGCGCTTCCGGCGGCACGAGGACCGAGACGACTACGCTGCTCACGAAGAGATACGCGGACATGATGACCGCGGCCGTCGTGAGGAGCTTCTTGGTGTTGCGGATACGGCCTTCAGGACGCACCTCGGTGTCGGACGGGGAGCCCTTCACGAGAGGCATGACGCTGACGCCGGTTTCGAAGCCGCTCATCCCGAGCGCGAGCTTCGGGAAGAGCAGGGCGCAAGTGCCCAAGATCACGAGAAACGAGCCCGAGATCCCGAGCGGCGCCTCATGCGTTGCAAGGTGCCATTCACCGGTAAGGACGTGGTTCCACCAAGCGGCCACCAATTCCGGGTGACACGCGAGGTAATACACGCCAGCTGCCAGGATGACGGCACTGAGAGTCATGTACGTCGAGACCAGCACGACGGCTAGCCCGACGGCCTCCTTGATCCCCTTGAGGAAGACTCCTCCGAGAAGAACCAGCAGGAAGACGGTGACGACGAAGAGGCCGCGGTGGCCTTGCAGCGCGTCGGGCATGCATTGCTTCCAGTACGTGTTTCCGACGAGGTGTTCCGCGCCGTCGGCGGCCGAGAGGGTCTTCGTGATGACGAAGTCCGTCGCGGCGAAGCCGAGGAGGATCAGCACCAGGGTTTTTCCTTTCCAGCCCGAGAGCAGGCTCTCGAGCATGGCGATGGACCCCTGACCTTTGAACGACTTCTTGGCCACATAGCGATACACGGGCAGCGCCGCGCAGAGCGTGACCCCGATGAGGGCCAGCGTGCTGATCGGCGTGAGCCTTCCCGTGGCCGAGAAGGCAATGGAGGGTTGGTATCCGAGCGTCGAAAAATAGTCGACGCCGGTAAGGCACATGACCCACAGCCAGAACGACTGGTGGTGGGGGTGACCGTCTTCGTGACGATCGGTTTTAACATGGGACACGTGAGTCTCCCTTGCGAATCTACCGAGCCTGAGGCGCCGCTTTCGGCGGCCCTCGGGAAGGGGGCGACGACGGACGCCGTCATCGCCGTGCAGTGCGCGCCAGCGCACCCGAACCCGGACCCATACGGGACTTTCCGGATTTCTCGGTTCTCCCATCAAAATTCGATTCGCACGATGAGATGCTATTTACACGAACCTGTCGTGCTCACAGCCCCGAATTTTCATGGGAATCCTCGGGGCTGTGAACACCTCCCGTCCTGTGAAGGAACGCGGCTTCCCGAAAGAAGCCTCCCGGCCGAAACCGGGGCGCGGACGATGGGAAAAACCGACCGTACAGTCAAGAGAAAAACGGCTTGTATCCGCGTAAAACAAGTATTACATTCCGGTCTTTCCGCGCAGGAGCACCGCCCGGACCAACACGTCCGTCTCGACGTTCACGCGATCGCCTTCCCGCAAAAGACCGAGCGTCGTCTCCTTGAGGGTATGCGGCACGAGCGCGACCGTGACGTCGTCGTTCTCCACCGTCGCGACCGTGAGCGAAACGCCGTCGAGCGCGATCGAGCCTTTGGGAACGACGAAGCGCGCGAGATCGGATGGCAGCTCGATTGTTACCTCCACCCCTGCCCCCTCCTCCGGGGGAGGAGGGGAACCGATGACGGAACGTAGGATTGAAAGGACGGACTGCACGTCATTGAGTACTTGATCATTGGTAAATCGAAGCACGCGTACACGATGATCTTCCTTCAAATACTCGTCTCTGAGTGCATCTTCTTTCCTCGCCGTACGAGAGGTATGAACAGCGCCATCCAGTTCGATCGCAAGGTTCTCACGAGGGCAGAAAAAATCGAGGATACGACCACCGATCACATACTGACGTCGGAAACGGACCCCCAACTGATCATGTCGAAGATGTTCCCAAAGGAATTCCACTGCCTTCATGGGCTTCTTCCGCATTTCCCTCGAAAAATGGAGCAGATTCGCACCCATGCCGCTCTTTTCCCACGACTCCCCTTCCTCCTCCGGAGGAAGGGGCCGGGGGATGGAGGAAGAAACAGAAACAATAACACCGACTCCTTCCACGTGCCCCTGCACCACGTGCCCCTCGAAGCGGCCGTCGGCGCGGAGCGCGCGCTCGAGGTTCACGCGATCCCCCTTCTGCTTTTTTCCGAGCGTCGTGCGCGCCCAGGTCTCGGGCACCACGTCGAAGCGCATCGACGCGTCCGTCAGCTCGACGATCGTGAGACATGCGCCGGAGACGGCGACGGACGAACCGATCGTCACGTCATCGAAGATTCGAGGACGCGCGACCGTGATCCCACCGTCGGTGCGATCAAGGACCTCGGCCGTCGTTTCGATGAGTCCGGTGAACACGCCGGGAGTATACCATGGTATTTGATTTATTTAATTTTTATGTCAAAATAAAACTATGACGCAGATGCGCACCGACTTCGACTGCACCAGCGAGGAGCTGTTCGAGCAGACCGTGAAGTGCCGCAGCAGGCGGGAGTACGAGAACATCCTCGGCCTGCCGCTCCTTGAGCTCATCGAAGAGAAGCGCCGGAAACTGGGACGGAAGCTTCGGCTACTCGACGTGGGTTGTGGCATTGGGCTCTTCCCCGAAGAAATGTCGGATTCACCTCACGTCGCGGAGGCCTGGGGCGTCGATCTGCACGCTCACCGCGGCCGGCGACATCCGCGGTTCCGCACGGCGTGCATCGAACGCGGTTTTCCCGTTGACGCCTTCGGCGGCCCCTTCGATCTCATCGTCTCCGTCTGGGCGTTCTCGTACGTGCGCAACAAACTGCGGGCCCTGCTGAACACGGCGCTGCTTCTGCACCCGGACGGCGAGGCGCATGTTCATCTTCCCAGTTTCCTCGTGAGAACGGACGACATGCCGTCGACCGACGAGTGGGCTATGGATGATCCCGAGAAAAAGCGCATCGGAACGCTGCTCGAAGCGATGGGCGCCGAAGGGACGATGTCGTTTCGAAGCCGCTTCCCCTTCTTGCCTCATGACGAGTCGCTGGAAGCGACATCCACGTTCTCGCTCCGACGTGCCGCCGGCAACTGCCGCATCCCGCCGTACGCCGGCTCTTTCCAGCCGGTGGGCGAAGACGCCTTCTGCTACGCGGATTACCGCATCGGCACGTCGACGATCGGCGACTGAACGGGCGCACGATCTGGGTGCATGGCGCCCTGCCGAATTTCCCGGAGATTCTTCCTGGACCATGGACAAAGGCAGAATTTTCCTGTAGCCTCAGGCCTCTGCCGGCCGCCCTCGCGCGGCGCGGCGGGTTTCGTCGTTCCCCCATTTTCCTCCTCCGTATGGATCGAACCGTCGTCAAAGGCGCCACCCCCTCGTCAGGCTCGGGACGAGTGTCCGGATCAAAGCCGGCACTCACCTCGCACGAAGCCATCATCGTTCGCGGGGCTCGGATGCACAACTTAAAGAACGTGGACGTCACCATTCCCCGGAACAAGCTCACCGTCATCACGGGACTCTCCGGATCGGGCAAGTCGTCCCTCGCGTTCGACACGATCTTCGCGGAGGGTCAGCGCCGGTACGTGGAAAGCCTCTCGGCCTACGCGCGCCAGTTCATCGCGCAGATGGAAAAACCGGAGGTGGACTCGATCGAAGGGCTTTCCCCTGCCATTTCCATTGATCAAAAAACTGCGCCAAGAAACCCCCGATCCACGGTGGGAACCGTCACGGAGATCTACGACTACATGCGCCTCCTCTGGGCCAAGGTCGGCAAGGTGCACTGCTCGGTGTGCGGCCGGATGCTCAGCAAGCAGAGCCCGAGTCAGATGGTGGAGACGATCGCGAAGATGCCCGAGGGGCGGAAGATCTTCCTCTTGGCCCCGGTGGTGCAGGGGCGCAAGGGCGAGCACGTGAAGATCCTCGACATGATCAAGCGCGAGGGCTTCGTCCGCATGCGCATCGACGGGCAGGTGGTGACCACCGACGAGGAGGCGAAGCTCGACCCGAAGAAGCCACACACGATCGACATCGTCGTGGACCGGATGGTCGTCCGCGACCTCGCCGTGAAGGACAAAGAGGTGAACCCGAACCGCTCACGCCTGGCCGACTCCGTGGAGCTCGCGCTCAAGAAGGGCGAGGGCAGCATGATCGTGCTCGACGCCGACAGCAACGAGGAGCTGCGCTTCTGCGAGTCCTTCGTCTGTCCCGAGCACCCCGAGGCGTCCGTGCCCGAGGTGGAACCGCGCAGCTTCTCCTTCAACTCGCCGCACGGCGCGTGCCAGACGTGCCACGGCCTCGGCTCCATCCTGCAAGTGGTGGAAACCTCGGTGATCCCGAACACGCGTCTCTCCATCGCCGAAGGCGCGATCCATCCGTGGGCCACCTCCGCGAGCCGCACGGGCTTCATGATGCAGGTGCTAGAGTCGCTCGCCGAGGACGTCGGCTTCAGCCTCACGACGCCGTGGGAAAAGCTCGGAGACGAGGTGCGCAACATCATCCTGCATGGCTACCCCAAGTCGCTCACGGTCGATATCAGCACGATGAAGTTCGGCGGCACCTACCAGACGACCTACGAGGGCGTGATCCCAAACCTCCAGCGCAGGCACTCGGAGACTGACAGCAGCTACATCCGCCAGCAGATCGAGGACTACATGCACGAGCTCCCGTGCGCCGAATGCGGCGGGCGCAGGCTCCGCAAGGAGATCCTCGGCATCACGGTGGGCGGGAAGAACATCGTGGAAGCGACGGACCTCGCGATCGACGAGGCATACGGATTCTTCTCGTCGCTCATGCCGGACGCGGCTCACGAGTCACGAGTCGTAAGTGACAAGAAGAAAAAGGACGAATCGGAAGCGAAAACTCACGACTCACGACTCACCTCGTATGAATACATGATCGTGAAGAAGGTGCTCACGGAGATCGTCTCGCGCTTGAGCTTCCTCGAGAACGTGGGCCTCAAGTACCTCACGCTCTCCCGCTCCGCGGCGACGCTCTCGGGCGGCGAGGCGCAGCGCATCCGCCTGGCGACGCAGATCGGCTCCGCGCTCCAGGGCGTGCTCTACGTGCTCGACGAGCCCTCCATCGGCCTCCACCAGCGCGACAACTCCAAGCTGATCTCGACCCTCCTCAAGCTCCGCGACCTCGGCAACACCGTGCTCGTGGTGGAGCACGACGAGGAGACGATCGAGGCGGCCGACGAGCTGATCGAGATCGGTCCCGGAGCCGGCAAGCACGGCGGCAAGGTGATGGCACAGGGAAGCCCCGCGGAACTCATCAAGAAGGGCGATTCCGTGACGGGCCAGTACCTCAGCGGCAAAAAGTTCATCGCGATCCCCAAGACCCGCCGCGAGGGCAACGGCAAGAAGATCGTCATCCGCGACGCGCGCTACCACAATCTCCGCAACGTCACGGTGGAACTGCCGCTCGGCACCTTCATCGGCGGCTCCGGAGTATCGGGTTCGGGCAAATCCAGCCTGATCCACGGCATCCTCGGACCCGAGCTGCAGCGCGCGCTCAACAAGGCCCATTCCAAGGGCCAGATGTTCGGCTCGATCGAGGGCATCGATCACCTCGACAAGGCGATCGTCATCGACCAGTCCCCCATCGGCCGCACGCCGCGCAGCAACCCCGCCACCTACACGGGCGTCTTCACCGACGTTCGCGACATCTTCGCCACGACTCCGGAGGCCAAGCTCCGCGGCTACAAGCCGGGCCGCTTCAGCTTCAACGTGAAAGGCGGACGCTGCGAGGAGTGCGAGGGTGACGGCCTCAAGCGCATCGAGATGCACTTCCTCCCGGACGTGTTCGTGACCTGCGAGGTGTGCCACGGCCAGCGCTACAACCGCGAGACGCTCGAGGTGACCTACAAGGGCAAGAACATCGCCGAGGTCCTCGACATGACGATCGGCGAGGCGCTCGAGTTCTTCGCCGCGATCCCCGCCATCAAGGGAAAGCTCCAGACGCTCGACGACGTCGGCCTCGGGTACATCCGCCTCGGCCAGAGCGCCACGACCCTCTCCGGCGGAGAGGCGCAGCGCGTGAAACTCGCGACCGAACTGACGAAGCGCGCCACCGGCCGCACGTTCTACATCCTGGACGAACCCACGACGGGTCTCCACTTCGACGATATCCAACGCCTGCTCGACGTGCTCCAGCGCCTCGTGGACAAGGGCAACTCGGTCCTCGTGATCGAGCACAACCTGGACGTGCTCAAGAGCGTCGACCACATCGTCGATCTCGGCCCCGACGGCGGATCCGGCGGCGGCCACATCGTCGCGGAGGGAACCCCGGAGGACGTCGCCAAGGCGAAGGGCAGCTACACCGGCGAGTACCTGGTGAAGATGCTGGCGAAAGGCAAAAAGAAGTAACCAGGATTCCAGGCAACCAGGTAACCAGGATGCTCTCCTGGTTGCCTGGTTTCTTGGTTACCTGGTTCCCTCACGCTGTCTTCCACTTGATGCTGCACCCCATCGCGTTCGCCTCGGCGACCGGGGGCTCCCGGCCGTTCACGAGCGCGGCGACCGCGTCCTCGAGCTCGTGCTTCGCGACAGAGGCGGGATCCTTCCAGTTGTCGTCCACGCGCCCCTTGTAGCGGAGCACGCGCTTGCCATCGAAGACGAAGCAGTGCGGCGTGCAGAGGGCGCCGAAGGACTTCGCGACCTCCTGCGTCGCGTCCTGGCAGTACGGGAACGGGAAGGCTTTCTCCTTGTAGCGGAGGACCATGTTTTCGAAGGAATCCTCGGGATACTCCGCGGCGTCGTTGCTGGAAATCAGCACGAACTGCGCGCCTTCCTCGTCGAACCGTTCGCCGAGTTCGATGAGGCGGTCCTCATAGGCCTGGGCGTAGGGGCAGTGGTTGCACGTGAAGACGACGACGAGGACGGGATCCTTGATCTGCCGCGAGTCGATCGTGAGGCCGTCGACGGACGGGAGTGAGAAGTGCGGGATCGGATCGCCGATCTTCAGGGCCGCGGAGTTATCGTTGATGAGGACCATGGGGAGGTTACAAAAGGTACAAAGGTTATAAGGGCTTCAAAAGGACAGGACTCTTCGTACTATACACTGACGACATCTTTTTGGATTCCTTTACGATCACCTCTGGCACCTTTGTCACCTTTATAACCTTTGTTACCTTTCGTCCCCTTGGATCGACACTTCACCGCCACCGCCTTCGTCATCGATTCGCGCAAGCGCGTGCTGCTCCTCCGCCACACGCGCCTCGGACGATGGATGCCGCCGGGCGGACACGTCGAACCGAACGAATTGCCCGAGGAGACGGCGCGCCGCGAGTGCAAGGAGGAGACGAACCTGGACGTGGAGATCATCGGACTCGCGGGCGACGACCTCTTCGCCGGGAACCCGCACGAGGGCCGGATGCTCAAGGCGCCGCTCGCAATGCTGCTTGAGGAGATCCCCGCCTATCCCCCGCGGGGCGAACCCGCCCACGAGCACATGGACTTCCTCTACCTCGCGCGCCCGATCGACGAGTCGCAGGCCCTGAAGCTCGCCGAGGAAGAGGCGTCCCGCATGCAGTGGTTCACCCGGGAGGAAATCGAAACGCTCGACGAACGGACCGAGATTTTCAGCAACGTGAAGGCCTACATCCTCAAGGTGATCGAGGCGTAAAGAAGCCAAAAAGCCTGTTCAGAACCGCGAAAAGGAGGTAGAATGAGCCATCCCATGCAGTGGAATGAGTTCCGCGTCCACGTACGGCACCTCTCGTTACGCGATCTTCCGCGCGTGATGGAGGCCTTCCGGCTGGGCGAAAGGGCGCATGCGGGGCAGAAGCGCAAGTCCGGCGAGCCGTATTTCACGCATCCCGTGGCCGTTGCCCACATGCTCGCGGACATGGGCGCCGACGCGGAGACGATCATCGCGGCCCTGCTCCACGACACCGTGGAGGATACCGACCTCACGCTGGAAGACATCGACCGGCAGTTCGACGGCAACGTGAAAACGCTCATCGAGGGCGTGACGAAGCTGAGCCAGGAGGACATCAAGGGCCGCCCGAGCTTGAACGAGCAGATCGAGACGCTGCGCAAGATGTTCACGCTCATGGAGCGCGACATCCGCATCATGGTGATCAAGCTCGTCGACCGCCTGCACAACATGCAGACCGTGCAGTTCCTCCCCGAACATAAGCAGGCGGCGCTCGCGAAGGAGACGCAGGACGTCTACGTGCGCATCGCCGACCGCCTCTGCATGCAGGATCTCCGCGACGAGCTGGAGAACCTGACGCTCCCGATCCTCGGCCGGGCCGAGTTCCCGGCGCTGGCGGATCTCCGTACGCAGGCGGAATCCCTCGCGGACGAGAAGATCGGCGCTATGCGGAAGCGCCTGCGCGATCGCGACGACACGCGCGGCGTGCGGATCGTCCACGAACCCAAATCCTGGGAGAACCTCCAACGCCAGCTCGAAAGCCAGAGCGCGGCGGTGACGGGCCTCGCCAACTTCACCACGGTCTTCGTCTGCCAGACGGTCACCGATTGCTATCACGTGATGGGCGTGCTCCACCAGCTGTGGAAGCGCGAGCTGCTCTCCTTCCAGGACTTCATCAACTCCCCCGCGATCAACGGCTACCGCGGCCTCCACACGACCGTGATCCTCGAGGACGGGACGCGCGTCCGCTGCAAGATCCGCACGCAGGAGATGCACGAATACGCGCGCAAGGGCGTGGCGTCCGTGTGTTTCCGGATCGAGCCCGGAGCGCTCTCGGAGTACCTGCCATGGACGGCGCGCATCTCCCCGCTCGCCCACGATTCGCAGGAACGAAGCCGCGATTTCTGGCTGAGCCTGCAGAGCGACATCCTCGGCAAGTCCTTCGTCATCCACGGACCGGGCGACGAGGCGGTCTCGGTCCCCCAGGATTCCACAGCGCTCGACGGCGCGTTTTATCTCTTCCGCGAGAACGCGCTCAGGCTGACGGCCGTCCGGGTGAACGGGGCCGACGTGACGTTCTCCTCGCCGCTCAAGCACGGCGACACGCTGGATGTCCTCCTTGGCGACGAGCAGACCGTGGCCCTCCCGTGGCTCACGCACGTGCACAGCGGCCTCGCGACCGCCGCCATCCGATCGGCGCTGGCGCAAAGCCTGTCGCCGGACGAGAAGGAGAAGCTGGGCAAAACGATGCTGCAGGAAGCGCTGCGCCAGGGGCGGAAAGGATTCATCGAGGAATTCAACGAGGACGCGCTCAACGCGTCGATCCACGAACTCGGTTACAGAAACCTGTCGGAGCTCTATCTGGCCATCGGCGAAGGACGCGCAGATCCGCATGACGCGTACCGCACGCTCTTCGCGGCCACGACCGAAAAGACAAGGAATGACGGCGGCGCCTCCGCGACCGACGCGCAGACCGTGAGCTTCCGCGCGGCGCTCACGAATCCCGCGACCCTCCTGAAACTCTTCGATATCTACCGCCGCTATCAGCGCGACATTCTCGACATGCACGTCGGCGCGGCGAACGACGAGGGGAACGACATCCGCCTGAGCATGAGCCTTTCCCCCGAGGCGCTGCGCGGCTTCGAGGAGGAAATCCAGAGCGTCGGGGCGCAGGGAGTCCGCCGCAAGAAGTCCGGATGGAACCTCACCTATATCCTCTCCATCGTACTGCTGGTCACGCTCTGGGGACTGGATCCGGTGCTCGCACGCCTGCTCGTGCGCGGCACCGTCACGCCGATCGGCCTGACCGTCATCCGTTTCCTCACGTTCTTCGCGTTCTCGTCCCTCTATTTCCTGCGCCAGAAGATCTCGCAGAGGCAGCGACTCAAGCCGCTGTCGCCGCTCGAGCCGACGCTGCTTTTGAGCGCGCTGTCCCTGTTCTTCACCGCAGTCTTCACGTACGTCACCCTGCGCGGCCTCGAGGCTTCCCAATACATCCTACTCGTCGTCTCGGGACTCAGCTTCGTCTCCGTGCTCAGGGAATGGTGGAATCGCGAGTGGAAACCGCAGTCGGTCGCGGGGCTGGGAATCCTGCTCGCTACCACCGCCGTCTCCCTCTCCCTGCGACAGGCGGAGGCGCTCTACGTCTTCGCGGGCGTCGGCAGCGCGCTCTCGTTCGGCCTCTATTCGCTCCTCAGCAAACGGTTCCAGGACGAGGTCGGCTTCGTCCGCGAGCGCTACCCGGCCTTCCTCTTCTGGATCTCGGCCGGATGCCTCGTGCTGTCGCTTCCGCTGCTGCCGTTCGTGCAGCTGCACGACGTGACCCTGAACACGGGACTGCTGGGCATGCTCTTCGCGTTGATTTTCGCCGTCTTTCCGTACGCCATCTACTTCGAGTGCATGCGCCGCTTCCCGAACGCCACGCTCAACGCGACGCTGCCGCTCGTCGTCTTATCGACCGTCATCGGCGAATTCACGATCACGCACGCCTGGTCGTGGATCACGTTGCTTCCGCTTATCGCACTCATCCCCTCGCAAATCGCCTCGCGCATCAGGACGTCGGCTGATCGGGCGAATTCGTAGGAACCGATGACATCCTGCTTTGCACGGGAACGGAGGTGACGCTCACGCCCTGGGCGGTGGGTGACAATTCTTGGCACACGATCGACCAGTTCATGCGAATGAAGAACGATCGGCCGTCCGGCAACGTGACGGGCACCCGCCGATCAAGCTGCTTTCCAAGCTCCCACGACGCGAGATTCACTCCCACGGCCGTTTTGCGGACGCGTCGATGAAGAATCAGGCTCTGCGTGTTCGGCCACGGCGGATCGATGGAGCGCAATTCTTCGCCGTTCTCCCCCAGTACGCCCGTCACTTCCGCGATGGCGGCCAGCGTGAAATCCACAGGATGCTCGCGGCCGCGGTTCAAGTCCGCGATGCGTGAAAACGCGGTGCTTGTCGCCGTGGAAGCAAAACCGTGCGTCTCGAAGCCTTGTCCTCGTTCGGAACAGACATCCGACGTCCAAGCCGTGCGCATGGGATACTGGCGAAGGAAATCCAGGATGCGCTGCGTATCCTTGTTCACAAAGTCTTTTTCCGTCAGCGCGATGGATTCCGGAAGGCTCTTCGCATCATCCGGGGGAACCCACAGCTGAATGTCTCCTCCTTCTATCTCCGCGTCTTGAGGCCGGGGCTTCCCGTATGAAGCGGCGACGATCCATCCCCCCTTCTCGGGACCCGCAGGATCCTCGATGCGGTCGCGCACGAAATCCTCATCATAGTGCTCGAAGAACCCCCCGTAGCGGTCGATCTTCGCATACATGCTTCTCCACGCTTCGCGATCCTCTGCGAGGGCGGTCATCACGACATCGCTCGCGATGTTCAGGCGTTCATGCCTCTGCGCGAGCGCCGCCGCGCGCGACGGATCCCGAACCAATTCGCCGCGAAGATCATGGGACTTTCGCACCGGATGAAGAAGACCAGCGATCTTCCTCTGTTGTTCCTCGAATGCTCTTTCCAGGAGCTGCAATCGTTCATCTCTTTGCGCGGCCAAATCAGCATGTTTCTTCACTCCTTCCATGAATTCGGGATCCGCGAGCAGTTGGTCCCAGAAATCATTCTTCCTGCCGGTGTTCTGCGGCTTTTCACTCATGAGTAAAAGGCTGCGGAATATAGAGTATACACTCTTTCACTACAAGATATTCACAGGCTCGTGACCGATTTGGCGATTTTGTTGAACGTCTCTCGGTCGCCGCCGATGAACTGCATCAGCTTCAATGCCGCATGACGGAACGTGCCCATGACCTCCTTGGCCTGCTCCTTATCGAAATTCGCAGGCGTGGCGCCAGTTTCCGAAGCGCTGTCCTTCGACACGGCGCTGGGATCCTCCTCCTGCAGAGGGTCGATCTGCCCCGGCAATAACTCTTCGAGACTCATCGTGCGCGTAGGATAAGGATGTACAAAATCCTGGAAAGATTTTATACTAACTTATTGTAAAAAGTAAAGGGAAAACAACGAGAAATTTACCTGCGTCGCTTTGCCTTGGGAGCCAATTTGCAAAGCCCATGCGGGTCTTCCAGGAGCCACCGGAAGATGGCCCGCGTTTCCAGAATACTCCGGCCGGAAACCCACTCTCCTTGGTTATGCGCCTTGTTTCCGCGCGGGGGAACGCTGATGACGCCACCCGGCACTCCCTCAAACGAGTACAGCCCGAGGCGCTTAAGCATCCAGGCACTGTAGAGGTTTTCATCGGCCACGGAGAGTCCGGCGGCCGGCACGGGGTCGTACCCGGTCGCCTGCTTCACCCCGCGGAACACCACGTCGGTGAAGCGATGGCTCTGCGGTTCGCCGTTCGGCGTGATCGGCATGAAGAACGGCTCGTAGGAAACCCCGCGGGAATACGGACGGAGGTCGATGGTCACCTGCGCGGTCCATCCCTTCTCCTTGCGGATGGCCTCCACGTCTGCCCGGAGATCCGCCATCTGCTGAGAGAAGCTGACGCCGGGGCGCGCGTGCACGGCGAAATCGAAGGTTCCGTGGTCGGGCCAGCGATCCATGCGCGACCGCATGACGCCGCCTTCGCCACTCTCCCACACGGCCGGGCCGAGAAGGGGATGCGCCTTCCGCTTTCCCTCGCGCGCGGCGGAACGCTTGCGCAGCTCGATCGAAAGCTCATCGCAGATGTCCTTGGCGTTATAGCGGTTGGAAGCCGAGGCGAAGTGCCCCTGCTCGCTTTGCGAGAGCGTGACCTCGATCTCGAACTTCTGCCGGCCGGGCCGCCCGAGCACCACGCGCGGACGCATGTCATCGTCGTCCGGCTTGGCAGCGAGCGGACCGATCTCCTGCGACAGGACGGCCATGATCTGCTCGCGATAGGACCATCGTGCGTCGAGACCGCGCGCGCCGCGGGAATGCCGCTCCTCATCCGGAGTGAATACGAAGTGGGCGCACAGCTCCGGCGGCAGCACGATCTCGGCCGCGAGCGCGATGGAATTGTACACGCCGGCCTTCATGTCCCAGGCGCCGATGCCGCGAAGCCGATCGGCGTTCTTCGAGTCGCGCGTCAACGTGCGCATGACATCGGACGACGGCTCGACCGTGTCGTAGTGCGACGGCACCATCACGTGATACCTGGCCGTCTCGGGATCGCCGCGCATGATCACGAGACTTTTCAGCTGCACGAGGGAGTCACCGGCACGATCGTAGATCGGCTCCGACGCGGGGACGGACTGAACGTCATGCAAGAGCTGCCGCTCGGCTTGGTCATCGGCCTTGGAGGCATTACCGCCGTTCTTGCCGTAAATACTCTGCGACAACGCTTCCATGGCCTTCGCCCGGCGGGACGCGTACATCTTCTCCACGAGGTGCGCCATCTTGAACTCGCCCGGGGGGCTGAAGGACGGCTGCTCGATCAGTTTCGCGAACTGACCGAACTCGTCGTCGTCGAATTCCGAAATGGAACGGGGGGACATAGGAAGTGCGATATTGTACGCCTCTTCGGAAGCCGATTAAAGGGGAGGAGGACCTCGGCATTGACTCCGCGGCGCCCCGCGCGCTCAATACCGCGTCCATGCCGCAACTTGAACGGCGCATCGGCTCGCTTCTCGTCCAGGAGGAAAACGGCATCCTCTCGGTGAGCGACGCGGCGGCGGCATGCGTCGCGACGCTCGGCGCCTCCATGAGCAAGCGGCTCCGGGCACTCCTCGCGGACGCGCACGACGGCGACCTCTCCCCTGCCGACTACAACTGCCTCGGCACTGCCGCCTACCTCCTCGGCCACACCGATCGCCTCGCCTGGCGGGAAACGATGGCGAAGTTCGGCACCGACGTGAGCCACGATCCTGAGGCGCCGATCCGCGGCGGTGATGCGCTCTTCCAGATCGTCGGGAACGTCTCCGAATGCGATCCGGGCGGCGGCAGACGGCGATGGAAGACGGATATCGTGCTCCACGCGGGCCTGCTCCTCAGGAACCTCCGAAACGGCGAACCGGCCGCTTTGGAAAAAGACGGCCAGCTCCCCCTTTCGCTTCGCCCCTGGACGAAGACGCTCGGGGACTACTTCCCCGGCAAGCCGCACCGGTACGGGACCGCGCTGCGCCTGCTGCCGCTCGATGAGATTCCGGGTGAACCGGGCCGCTGAGTTCTGCTACGCTTTGGCTATCGTCCGCCTTCTTCTTCATGCCTTTCGACCCAGTTGACCCCAAACAGAATTTTCCCGACCTCGAGCGGGGCATTCTGCAGTACTGGAAAGAGGAGGACACGTTCAAGCGGTCGATCCGCCAGCGCTCGAAGAAAGGAGAGGATGTCCTCGCCGGTCCCGAGGCCTCGGCCACCGAGGAATCCTTCAGCTTCTACGACGGCCCGCCCTTCGCCACCGGCCTCCCGCACTACGGCCACCTGCTCGCGGGCACCATCAAGGACGTGATCCCGCGCTACCAGACGATGCGCGGCAAGAAAGTGATCCGCCGCTTCGGTTGGGACTGCCACGGGCTCCCCATCGAGAACCTCATCGAGAAGGAGCACAACATCACGGGCAAGCAGCAGATCGAGGAGATGGGCATCAAGGCGTTCAACGACCTCTGCCGCGGCGCCGTCCAGCGCTACACCAAGGAATGGCGCAGAGTCGTCGAGCGCACGGGCCGCTGGGTGGACATGGACTGGGACTACCGCACGATGGATCCGGAATTCATGGAGAGCATCTGGTGGGTCTTCTCGAAGCTGGCGGAGAAGGGCCTCATCGTGGAGGGCCACAAGCCCATGCACGTCTGCCCGCACTGCGTGACCCCGCTCTCGAACTTCGAGGTGACGCAGGGATACAAGGACGTGACGGACCTGAGCGCCACCGTGATGTTCAGGATGAAGGAAGAAAAGGACTCTTCGACTTCGCTCAGGGTGGACACCAAGACGCCTACCTACCTGCTCGCCTGGACGACGACGCCGTGGACGCTCCCCGGGAACCTCTTCCTCGCGGTGCATCCGAAGACGGCGTACGCGACGGTGGAACACAACGGGAAGCACTTTATCGTCGCGGAGGGGCTCGTGGAAAAAGTGTTCAAGGGCAAGGAACACGCTGTCGTCGGAAAATCCGTGACAGGTAAATCGCTCGTCGGGAAGACCTACGAGCCGCTTTTCCCCTACTTCGCGGAAACGTACGCCGACTCCGCGTTCCGCGTCGTCGCGGGGGACTTCGTCACGACGGTGGACGGCACGGGCATCGTGCACATCGCCCCCGGCTTCGGCGAGGACGACTTCGGCGTAGGCAAGCGCGAGGGCGTGCCGCTGCTCCAGCACGTCACGATGGAAGGAACATTCGTCGACAAGGTGACCGACTTCGCGGGCATGGACGTGAAGCCGAAGGAAGAGCCGTCGAAAGCCGACAAGGCGATCTGCAAACATCTGCAATCCGGAGGGGGGAATCGCGATTCTTCCCTCCTATTTGATCAAAAAAGTTATACGCACAGCTACCCGCACTGCTGGCGCTGCGACTCCCCGCTGCTCAACTACGCCACGTCATCGTGGTTCGTCTCGGTAGAGAAGATCAAGGAGAAGATGCTCGACGCCAATAGCCGCACCGAGTGGGTCCCCTCGCATTTACGCGACGGGCGTTTCGGCAAGTGGCTCGAGGGGGCGCGCGACTGGGCGATCTCCCGCAACCGCTACTGGGGCACGCCGCTGCCGATCTGGCGCAACGTGAAGACGGAGGAGCGGACGGTGATCGGCGGACGCGACGACCTCTTCTCCGAGGTGCCGCACCGCTTCACGAAGGTCACGACGCTCCGGCACGCCGAAAGCGAAGGGAACCTCATTCCGATCTACCAGGGCAAGGTGCCCGGCACCGCGCTCACCAAGCGCGGCCGCGGCCAGGCCAAGGCGGCGGGCGACGCGCTCGCGGCCGACCGGCACGGGGTCCGCGTCGTGTATTGCTCGCCGCTCCAGCGCACGCGCGAGACGGCAGAAAACATCGCGAAAGCCACCGGCGCCCTGCTCGTCGTGGACGAGCGCTTGCGCGAGGTGGACTTCGGCGAGTACGAGGGCAAGACGGTGGACTTCTCCGACCTCACGTTCGTGAAGGCGCGCCGCGCCCACAAACTCGAGACGGGCAAGGTGGAGAGCATCTACCACTTCCCCGGCATGGAGACGTGGAAGGAAGTGCACGGGCGCATCGAGAGCTTCCTCGCAGAAGTCCTTCCCCGTCACCGCGGCGAGCACATCGCGATCGTCACGCACGCCGATCCCTGCCTGAACCTGCGCAACGTCTTCACGAAAGAGGATCCGGCGAAGCTCTGCCACCAGCCGTACCCGAACTACGCGGAGCCCGTGAGTTACTTCTGGGACCACGCGGAAAAACAGTCGATGGACCTGCACAAGGAGACCGTGGACGGCATCGCGTGGGAAGGCGGCGACGAGAAGGGCGCCGTGACGACGAGTTTCGTCCGCCACGGCCAGACCGACTGGAACCGCGACGGCAAGTGCCAGGGCATGGAGGCCGATCGTCCCCTCACGGACAAGGGGCGCGAGCAGGCGAAGGAGTGCGCGGTGAAGCTGAAGAAGGAGAAGAAACGCTTCGACGTCGTGATCTGCTCCGACCTCAAGCGCGCGAAGGAGACGGCGGAGATCATCGCGAAGGAATTGGGCCTCGAGATCGCCGAGACGAATCCCCTCCTCCGGGAGCGCGGCATCGGTTCCTGGATGGGTCTCTCGAACGAGCAGATCCTGAAGGAACATCCGCTCGAGGTGCCCAACGGCGAACTCGGGCTCCATTACAAGACCGGCGAAAAAGGAGAGACGCTCACCGATTTTCTTAAGCGCGCCGAGGCGGTCCGCGAGCATCTGCTCTCGGCGTACGCCGGCAAGCGCGTGCTCGTCGTGACGCACGGAGGATTCATCAAGGCGATGCGCATGGTCGCCGACAAGCTCGGCTACGCCGAGGCGCTCGCCTACGCCCCCGTGAACTGCGAGACGACCGAATTCACCTTCCATCCGCTCCTGCGCCGCATCCCCGAGGTGCTCGATTGCTGGTTCGAATCCGGATCCATGCCGTACGCGCAGGGTCATTTCCCGTTCAGTTACGGGTTGCGGGTTACGGGTTACGGGGAAAATGCTGACCGTGTTCCCGTACCTCGAAACTCGAAAATCGACACTCCTCCGGGTTTCCCAGCGGATTTTATTGCGGAAGGCATCGACCAGACACGCGGCTGGTTCTACACGCTCACCGTGCTCGGCGCCGCCCTGTACGGCCAGTCGCCCTTCCGCCACTGCATCGTGAACGGCACGGTGCTCGCGGAGGACGGCAAGAAGATGAGCAAGCGCCTGAAGAACTATCCCGACCCGCTCGAGCTCGCGGAGAAGCACGGCGCCGACGCCATGCGCTTCGCGCTCATGAGCTCACCGGCCGTGCGCGGCGAGGATTTGCGCTTCGGCGAGAAGCTCGTGGCGGAGCAGCTGCGCAACGTCCTCCTCCCGCTGTGGAACACGTACGCGTTCTTCGTGACGTACGCGAACGCCGCGGGCTGGGACGCGGGTGCGACGCGCCGGGCCTCCGGCCACCCGCTCGACCGCTACGTCCGCGCGGAGGTGCAGGACCTCGTGAACCGCATGACCGAGCAGCTCGAGCACTACGACCTCTCCGCGACGTGCGCGGAGCTCGGGAGCACCATCGACGCGCTTACCAACTGGTACGTGCGCCTCTCGCGCCGCCGCTTCGCCGGCAAGGCGGGGCTCAGCGGCCCCGGCGAGGCGATGGAAGAGATGCACGAGGGCGACCGCGCCGACGCGCTGGGCACCCTCTACGACGTGCTGCTCACGATCGGCCAGCTGCTCGCGCCGTTCTGCCCCTTCGTGCCCGAGGCGATGTACCTGAACCTCGTGCGCGAGGAGCACGGCAGCATCCACCTCACCGATTGGCCGGCCACGCGCGCGCTCAGCGACGCCGAGGCGGCACTGCTGCGCAAGACGCGCCTGCTCCGGGCGATCGTCTCGCTCGGGCTCCAGATCCGCAGCGAGAAGAAGGTGAAGGTGCGACAACCGCTCGCCCGCGCCACGATCGCCGTGCCGAAGGACCTCCTGAAGGCCCACGCGATCGACGATGACGAGCTCGCCCTCCTCCGCGAGGAACTCAACGTGAAGACGGTCGACCTCGTGGCCGACGCCGGCGCGATCGCCGAGTCCTACGCGCAGGTGGACGCCCGCAAGGTGGGCCCGCGCCTGGGCGGACGCGTGCAGGAGATCATCAAGGCCGGAAAGGCCGGGGAGTTCTCGGTGGAGAAGGACGGCTCGATCCTGATCCAGGACGTCCGCCTCGCGCCCGGAGAAGCCGCGGTGGTCTACCGCGGCAAGGAAGGCACCGACGTGGCGGCCGACAAGGGCGTGGTGGTGTCGCTCGACACGACCGTGACCCCGGCGCTCCAATCCGAGGGCCGCGCCCGCGACCTCATCCGCGCGATCCAGCAACTGCGCAAGGACACGGGACTCTCCTTCACCGACCGCATCGCGCTCTCGATCGAGGGCGTCGACGATCTCATGCGCGAGCACGGCAAGACGATCGCGTCCGCCGTGAACGCCGACTTCGGCCAAAACGACGGCGAGACAAAGGTCGTCGAGCTCGACGGAGAAACGGCGACCGTGCGCTTCAGCAAGCTCTGAGTTCTTTTCTCTTCCTCTTTCCTCCCTCCTTGTGTCCCTCCCCACCCGCCTCCTCCTCCAGGTCCTCCTCACGACCCTCCTCCTCTGGTGGATGGCCACGACGCTGCCCCAGTACGTGGGGATCGGCGGCGGCTGGCCGGGATACGCCGTCATCGCGATCATTCTCGTGCTCTTGAACCTCGTCGTGCGGCCGATCCTGGACCTGCTGGCGGCCCCCGTGAAGTTCGTCGCGGGGCTCATCGGGCTCATCCTGGTGAACGCCGTCTTCCTCTGGATCCTCACGGCCGTGACCGCGAAGCTCGATCCCGCGATCGCGTCGTTCGAGATCCGGGGCGGCGTCCTCGGCTGGGTGGTCGTCGCGGTGGTGCTCGGCATCGGCAAGATGCTCATCCACCTGGCGACGCCGAAGAGCAAGAACTGATTTCCCGCCCTTCCACGCATGTCGCCGAAACGCCATCCGATGCTGCCCCTGTTCCTCACGGTCTTCATCGACATGCTGGGGGTCGGCATCGCGATCCCCGTGCTCGCGTCCGTGTTCCTGGATCCCGCGAGAAGCGTGCTCCCGGCGGCAACCACCCTCGGCGACCGCGCGATCCTCTACGGTTTCCTCCTCAGCGCCTATCCGCTCGCGCAGTTCATCGGCGCCCCGGTACTCGGCGCGCTCTCGGACCACCGCGGCCGCAAGCCCGTGCTCATCCTCTCCCTGCTCGGCACGGCGGTGGGATATTTCCTCTTCGGGCTCGGCATCGTGCTCAAGTCGCTGCCCCTGCTCTTCCTCTCGCGCATCCTCGACGGATTCACGGGAGGCAACATCGCGACGGCTTTCTCCGCGATCGCGGATTTCAGCGACCCGAAACAGAAAGCGAAGAACTTCGGCCTCGTGGGCGCCGCCTTCGGTCTGGGGTTCATCCTCGGCCCTTTCATCGGCGGCGAACTCAGCAGCAACGACGTGATCCCGTGGTTCACGTTCTCCACGCCGTTCTTCTTCACGGCGGGACTGAGCCTGCTCAACGCGGTCCTCTGCGGACTCTTCCTGCCCGAGACGCTCCGGCAGCGCGTGGAGACGGCCCTGAGCCCCCTCGCCGGTTTCCGCAACGTCGTGACGGCGTTCACGTCTCCCCCCGTGCGCACGATGTTCACGGTGATGTTCCTGCTCACGCTCGGCTTCAACTTCTTCACGCAATTCTTCCAGGTCATCCTCATCGAGCGCTTCGCCTTCACGCAGGCCAACACCGGCCGCCTGTTCGCGTACGTCGGCATCTGGATCGCCATCACGCAGGGCGTGCTCACGAAACCGGTGGGTACCCGCTTCTCCCCCGAGACCATCATCAAGTGGACGGCGCTGCCGCTCGCGCTGCTGCTCGCGAGCCTCGTCCTGCCCCGCTCGAGCGCGCTCTTCTACGTTCTCCTGCCGTTCGTTGCCGTCTGCCAGGGCCTCCTCATCCCGAACACGAACGCCGTGATCTCCAACCTCGCCGGCGAGGACGCGCAGGGCGAAATCATGGGCATCAATCAGTCCGTGCAATCCCTCGCGCAGGCGGTTCCCCCGCTCGTGGCGGGCGTGCTCACGGGGATCCACCTGGAACTTCCGCTGTTCTGTGCCGGCCTACTGACACTCATCGGCTTCGGAGTTTTCGCGAGGGAATTTCGTCATCCGCGTCGAAAAGATTTAGTACACGAAATCTAAGATAGCCCTTAATGGAGAGGAAAAATTTGAATAGTTTTTGTATGCAATTTATGCGCACATTTTTTATACGAATTTGAGAGTGAAGAGGGAAAATCCCGAGAGCGACGACCGGCCTTCCCTCCTATGCCGAGGATCGCGGCGACATTTTGTATGCGTCGGTACGAAGCGAGGATTTACAGCGTGGATGATCGGTTGGTATGGTCCCCCTCCTGCCTCCCCCTTCGCGCCGATGAACATCACCCGCCTGACCCTCGCCGCCTCCGTACTCGCTTTTGGGGCCGGGCTCCTGTGGAGCACGCCCGCGGCCGCGGCATCCCCCGCGGCGATCGACTATGGGATCATGCAAGGAATCCTCGCTCCCGACGAAGAAGGAGAGGTGCACGCCGCGCTGCCCGTGACGCGCATCGACTTCGTCCTCAAGGTCGTTGACGACCTTTACCTTTCCCCGATGGACAGCAAGAGCGAGCGGATGGCACAGGCGAATTGCTACCGGAACATCGCCCCGAGCCTCCCCGTGACATTCACCCGGCTCTTCGGCGACGTGCCGAACGACGCGCCGTACGCGCCTCGTCTCTGCATCGCGCTCGAGGCGGGACTCGTGGGCGGCGATCGCGACGGGAACTTCCGCCCGTTCGACGCGATCACGGTCGCCGAGGCCGCCAAGGTCCTCGCGGGGGCGCAGGGCTTCACGTATCCGACACATGACGCCCCGACGAAGCCCTGGTACTGGAGTTCCATGGAAGCGCTGCGCCAGCGCGGCGCCATCGCAGCGACCGACGCGCCGTCGGCCGTCCTCGACCGCGGCATGATGGCCACGATGTTTCACGCGCTCCGCGATGCCCAGCGGTACCCGCTGACCCGGATCATCGGCATGCGGCTGGATGCCCCCCTCTGCGCCGGACTCGCGTGCGGCACGGAGACGACGGGCGGCATGGCCGTCACCTCGACCGGCGGCGGACGCCGCGCGCCCGCCCACGTCTCGGCCCGCACGCTCCGCCGTCAGGTCCGCGAGGCGCGCAAGCAAGCGACCTCCACGCCGGTCCCAAGTCCTCACCCCTAAGCTCAAGCTTCAAGCTCTTTCTTCATTCCTCTTTCCTCCCTCCCATTCCCATGACCCGCCGCCTCCTCTCGGCAGCCGTCGCCGTCTCCCTCCTCGTCCCGTCCTTCGCGTCCGCGAAGATCTGGCCGGAGGATTTTCTTCCGTCCGCCGATTTCCCCGCGGAATCGTCCTCGTCTTCCTCTCTGACCTGGCCCACGGAACCGACGGGTCCGCTCTGGAGCGATGACGGGGTCCTCCTGCCGGCGATCCCCACGCCGATCGCGCAGGGCAAGACGACCCGCATCGATTTCGTCGCCGCGCTTATCAGCCGCAGCGTGACGCAGATGGACATCGATACGTGCTTCGCCGACCTCGGCGTCGGCGAGTTCAGCCTCCTCTTCGAGGACGTGCCCGTGAACCATCCGCGCGCCAAGGAGCTCTGCGTCGCCCTCAAGGGAGGCCTCGTCCGCGGCTACGCCGACGGCACGTTCCGCCCGAACGACTGGATCACCGCCGCGGACGCGTCCGTGATCCTCGTGAAAATGCTCGGCAACCCGGCCAACGCGCCGAAGGCCGGCGAAACCTGGTACGACTCCACGGTCCGACGCGCCGCGGAACAGGTGGAAGGCGTGCCCGCGAACGGCCGCCTGGCCGTCGACGACAAGTCGCTCATGACGATGATCTGCTCGCTCTACGACGGCGGTTCGGGCACCTTGACGCACCTCGACTGGCTCGACTGCACGCAGTAACCCGCGCTCAACCACGCATCTCCCTTGCCCGGCATAGTCATCCGCCGCAGCGGATGACGGCGTCGGGTCCCCCTCCGCACGGACGGGGAGGATTTGCGCGTGCGCCGATTTTTCGCCACGCTTGCGCCGTGTTCACGGAGAAAGAATTCCGACGGCTCAAACGCATGGGGCAAGTCCGCAGGCTCTCGCCGACCGATTTTGAATGGTTCTCCAAGTTGCTCTTGGAATCGCTCGACTACCGCGACGTACGGGTGACCGAGAAGAAGGGCGAGAAGCGCGGCGACGGCGGCATCGACCTCACGGGCACCTTCGACGGCGTCCGCTTCTACGGCGAGTGCAAGCGGTGGAAACGCGGCCTCGACGGCACGGACATCCTCCCGATCGCGGTAGTCCGCACTCTCGGCGGCGTGATGGCGCGCGACAAGGTGCGGCGTGGCGTCGTCGTGACGACGCTCCGCGCCGACCACAACTGCATCAGCGAGGGCGGTCGCATGGGCATCGGCGTACTGGGCGCGCCCGAGATCGCCGCCGCGATGAAGAAGGTAAATCCGTCCTTCCGGGGCGACGAAGGACCCGGTTTCGGCGTGCGACTGCTGCGCCTTTTGCTCTCGCCGCTGCGCTTCCTGACCGGTGGAGAGTCGGATTGACGTTTTGATGATGAATTTCGCAGCGCAAAGCCGATCGGTCTGGTCATGACGGCGTATTTTTGGTACAATGGTCGGAAACCTTCCAACACACACACCTTATGGTCCGTCCCCTCCGAGCTACCCCCCTTACCGTCCTGGCGCTCTGCCTCGGGCTCGGCTCCCTCCTGGGCGCCGGCGCGCACTTCGCGGCGCAGATCTCCGGATCGCCGACTGTCATCGAGAATACCGACCCCCGGTTCTCGGTCAGCAATACCTGGACGGAGATCCGTCCGCAGACCGCGCCCAACAACGAACAGGTGTTCGCGTACTGGGCCGCCCAGGCGGGCGTGCCAGTGAAGGCGACGTGGCGCGTGCCGGTGACGCCGGGCAGCGCGCACGCCTTCTACCTCACGTTCACCCCGTTCAGCGCGGACAAGATGGACAAGGCCGCGACGATCCGCGTCCTCGACGGAACCACCGTCCTTCTCACGAAGCAGGTCAACCAGAACACGCCCCCTGCCGACAAGCAGCTCCTGGGCCGCGGATGGATCGTGCTCGGCACGGCGACGCCGACGAGCGGCGAAGTGACGATCGAAAGCGTTCCAAGCGTGCAAACCATCGCCGCCGGCACCGTCTTCTACCACGTGGCTGACGCGGTCGCCACGGAGAAGGGAGGCACGACCGCGGTGACGCCGCCGCCCGGCAACACGAGCTGCCCCAAGATTTTCTGCGCCACGCCTCCGGCAGGATGCTCCTACGACGGTACGAAGGCGGCCAAGGACGCAAACGGCTGCGTGATCGACTGCGGGTCCCTCGTTTGCCCCAACTCGGGGCCGACCGGGACCGGTCCCGACGTAGCCATCAGCGTGAAGGATGACCGCAGCTCCGGCCGCGCCTTCGTCTTCACGATCTCGAACGTGGGAACCGCCGCCGCGGGCAACGTCTCGGTGCAGATCAAGTTCCCGAGCAACGTCACGATCACGATGCCCCAGTCGTCCGACTCCACGATGACGTGCGCCACGGCGGGCATCCAAACGGTGAACTGCCAGAAGGCCAGCATGGCCGCCGGCCAGACGGTCACCGTGCGTGTCTCCTACGCCCCCACCTCGTATTGCTCCTACGACATGATCAGCGCCGGCGTGTACGTGCTTAGCGGCACGGACACGAACTCGCAGAACAACGCCGCGAGCCTGGCCTCGAACCTCTGCGTGTGCGGCAACGGCACCTGCGAGCCCACGGAATCCGAGGCGAACTGCGCCGTCGACTGCAAGAAACAGGCCGCCCCCACGCCTCCCCCGACCCCCGTCCCGACGGGTACCCCGCTTTGCAACATCTCGAGCATCCCCTGGACGGTCATCATTCCGGGAACGCGTCCCGCCTACCAGACCCTTCAGCTCGGAGCGGGCGGCGGATGGCTCAACATCTACGATGAGATGAAGAAGGGCACGCCGCTCGGCGTCTGCGGCTCCGGCCAGTTCACCGATCCCGGAACCGGAGCGACGCAGACGCGCAGCTACATCGACACCCCCTTCCAGTTCGGCACGAGCCCGGCGACGATCCGCACGTACTGTCCGTACGGCACCGATTGCGTCACCGGCTTCTGCAGGAAATATTCCGACGCGACCATGGCCCAGTGCGGCTCGACCCGCTCGTGGAACTCGGCCTGCACGGACGATCAGGGCATCGGCTTCATGTACGCCCCCTCCACGCTCACGAAGGGGCCCGACAAGAGCCAGAACAAGTGCGACATCAACGGAAGCCTCATCTCCTACTTCTGCAACAACAAGATCACGGACAACATGCACGGCTCCGAGCCGTCCGTCGGCGTGTATGTGAGCGGCGGCTGCCCGTACCAGAACGGCAGCTGGCTCACCTGCGTGAGCGACGCGGCGGGCACCGGTTACTGCGGAAAGGGCGGCACGACCGCGCCCGTTCCGCCGACCTCTCCCGCCCAGCCCACGACGCCCGCCTGCGCGTACACCCCGTCCTGCCCCGCTCCTCCGCAGGGTTGCTCGTACGATGCGACGAAGGTCTCGAAGAACGCCAGCGGTTGCCCTCTCGACTGCGGCCCCCTCGTCTGCGCGCCGAAGTGCGGCAACGGCCAGTGCGAGAGCGGCGAGACCTCCGCGACGTGTCCGACCGATTGCAAGCCCGCCGTCACGCCCCCCACGCTTCCGACGTCTCCGACCACGGTCCCGACCGCGGCCGAGTACTGCGGCGACGGCAAGGTGCAAAACCCCCCGGAGCAGTGCGATGACGGCAACTTCAAGAACGGCGACGGCTGCACCAGCCGCTGCATGAAGGAAACGACTAACGGCGCCGTTACGACCATCGTGCCGACGACGACGGGGACGTTCAACGTTCCCGCACAGCCGATTCTGACGCCGACCACGCCCACCGTGTCGGGCATGCAGGATTTGGCAGTGAAAGCAACGCTTCCGCAATCGACACCGCAGGGTCCTTTTGTGCTCAGCGTCGAACTGTCGAACATGGGAACCAAAACCGCTACCGACGCAAAAGTCATCGTGTCGACCGGGGGCCTGCAGGAAACGATGACCGCAAACACCGGCAATTGCACCCAGGCGGGCATACAGATCAGCTGCGGCCCCTTCGTGCTCGATCCGGGAAAGACCAACTCGTTCACGGTCACGCTGAAACCGGCTGCCGGAACGGCATGCGGCATGACGGTCCAGGAATCCGCCGCAGTCACGACATCGGTTCCCGAGGTGAACACGACCAACAACTACTCCGCAGCGTACACCGAGTACCTGTGCCCTGGCACGACTCAGAGCGGCACGCACATCTGCGGCGACGGAAAAGTCGAAACGAATTATGGCGAATCGTGCGACGACGGCAATACGGCGAACGGCGACGGCTGCGACTCTTCCTGCCAGTACGAGACCTCCGTTCCCAAATGCGGCGATCTCGCCTGCAGTCCCGAGCTCGGAGAGACGCCTACGACCTGTCCCAGCGACTGCAGGTCCGCGGTGACGCAGACGGTCCAGCCCACGCCTCTGACGACGGCCGGCGCAGTCGCCGACCTCACGATCCAGCTCGGTTCCATGCCAGGAAGCTTCATCCAAGGCTCAAGCTTCTACTCGATGATCTACATCCAGAATCCGGGCGCACAGCGAGTGACGGACGTGATGGTAACCACGCAGATGCCCACAGGTTTCACGCTCGCCGCGGGCGCGGAGCCCACGTGCAAGCAGAGCGGCACGTCGGTGACGTGCGGCCCGCTCACGGTGGAAAAGAACGCCATCAAGACGATCTCTCTTCCTGTCGACGCCAAGTCGAACCTCACGTGTTGGACCCAGAACGTTCAGACGTACACGCTCACGTCCGCCTCGGACACGAACGCGGCGAACAACTCCGTGAAATCCTCGATCACCGTCCAGTGCAACGACACCAGCCCCCAGGCCGCCTACGTCAACCCGACGCAGGTCCCGCCGTATCCGGTGGGCGCCCAGTGCGAGTGGAACCATCCGCAGATGCAGGACTTCAGCGCGGACGGCTCCACGATGGTCTTCAGCGCGCAGAGCGACGGCAACGTCGCGGGTGACACGGAGCAAGGCGAACAGATCTACGTCTACAAGACCGCCACGAAGCAAACGAAGAAGTACACGGACGAGACGGGGGCGCTCGGCATCCCGCTGACGGGAGAGAACCCCAAGATCAGCGGCAACGGCCAGGTCGTCATTTTCAACGGCAAGCCAAAGCAGGTGAACGCCGCCGGCGCTCGCATGATCCAGCTCAACCTCGGCGCGAACTCCTACAAGGAGATCTCGAACGCCGCGGGCAAGCCCGTGGGCGTCAGCGCCGACGGCCGTTATTCCGCCTTCTACAACTACGGCTTCTGCCTCTACGTGTACGACAACGTGACGGACACGACGACGATCGTCTCGCGCCGCAACTCGGAACAGACCTCCACGGTCTGCAGCCCGTCCGCTCGCAACGCGACGAACGCCGAGGTGCTCGTCACCGGCCAAAACCAGGGCGAGGCGCACATGCTGCCCGACGGCACGCTCTACTTCACGATGCTGACCGGCACCAACCCGCTCGTCTACAGCACGGGCAACCTTTACGCCTACAACAGCGCCACGAAGCAGGTGAAGACCGTGGGCCCCTTCGAAGGCCACAGTCTGCTCTTCAGCACCGACGGCAAGAACATGCTCTTCACGGGCCAGACCGACAACATCGGTCGCCGCACCTTCTTCCGCCAACCGACCGACCTCTCGACGCCCAAGCAAGCGGTGGACACCAACGGCGCAGGCGGCGCGAACGACGGCGGCTTCTACCTCCTGAGCGCCACGGGCGACCTCCGCTTCGCAAGCTTCAAGGGCGGCAACCCGCAGACGCTGAAGATCTTCGACGGCTCCGCCTCAGCGGCGACGGACCTCGGCGCCATGGAGATGTCCACGCTGTGGACCGCGTTCAGCGCGAACGGCACGTACTTCACCTTCACGCACAAGGGCGAGGGCACCTACACGTACCGCGGTTCCCCGCTGGACAAGAACGCCCTCTTCGTTCGCGCGATGAACGGCGGACAGACGGTGGCCGTGCCGAAGCCCGGCTCGACCTGTCCGGCGATCTGATCCTGCGTACCACCAGGAAGACGGCGCCCGCCCGCGGAGCGCCGTCTTTTTTTGCTTGCAGTAGCACCCTACACTTTCCGCATGCGCCTCCTCTCCCCCTCCGGAAAAAGCCTCGTCGGATCCACGACCCGCCTCGAGGCCTACAGCGACGCGGTGGTCGCGATCATCCTCACGATCCTCGTGCTGGAATTGCGCGTACCCGAACTGGAGGACGGTTCCGTGCGCGGCACCCTCGCGGCGCTCGGGACGATCCTGCCGAAGCTCCTGAGCTTCGCCGCGAGCTTCCTCACGATCTCGGTCTTCTGGGTGAACCACCACCATTTCTTCCACGAGATCGACCGCGCGGACGCCCGCTTCCTTTGGATCAACAACGCCCTCCTCTTCTGGCTCTCGCTCGTGCCCTTCACGACGGCGTTCCTCGGCGAGCACCCGGGCGCGCCGGGCGTGATCCTCCTGTACTGCTTCGTGCTCTTCTGCGCGGCGGCGTCGTACGTCGTCTTGCACCGCTACGCGGCCAGGACGGGCCTGCTCCACGCGCACATCACGCCCGAACAGCGCTCCACGCAGTCGGTCCGCAGCTGGGCCGGAGTGGCCGGCTACGCGCTCGCCACCGTCGCGGCGCCGTTGCTGCCGGCGCTCTCGTTCATCCTCATGGTCGCGATCCCGGCGTACTACATCGCGCCGCGCCTCATGCACGATCACGAGGCGACCGAGGACTGACCCGCGAATCCTCGTCCCGCAGCACGATCTCCGCGTTCTCCCCCGTCTTCTTCTCGGACACCGCCCCGGTCGCGATCGCCTTGAGGAAGCTCAGGGCCTGCGCGGTGGTCGCCGGCGGCTTCCAGTATTCGGCGCTGTAGACGGCGACCTTGAGGAGAACCAATTCCGGGTCGTCGACCCCGCCGGGGAACCAGACCTTGTAAGCGTCGCGCCAAAGCGCGCGCTTCTTCACGGAATCCTCGACGATCTCCGCCTTGCCGGATACCGATATGAACACGCCGTCACCCGGCTTCGCGAAAGAGACGTTCACCTGGGGCCACTTCCCGATCTCCTCCATCTTGCTCGTGGAGCGCGCGGTGAGAAACCACAGGTCCCCGTCGAACGGCGCGTCCTGCGCCATCATCGGGCGCGCCTTGATGCGCCCCTCGGGATCGGCGGTCGTGAGCATCGCTATCGCGACGCCCTTGAGAAGGGTCGCGAGGGTCTGGATGTCCTTGTTGTCGGCCATGGCGAAGATGGAAAAGGAACGCAACAAAGACGTAACACGGATCCAGCCCTTACCGATGGGAAAATCTCCGGACACATTTCGATTTCGGCGCAGCAGCAAGGCCGGAACCCTTCGATGATTACAAACTTGTTGCAATCGGAGGCAAGACCGTTAGCGTTGCCCGTGAACTCTATGAGTCCGAACCGCCCTTCTGCCTCGACCGCTTCTTCGGCCGATTTGGTCTGTGCCGATGGAAAAGCGCTGACAATGGAACGACTGCTGCGCCTTACGGATAACGACGAGAGGGTACGCTGGCGCAAGGAAAGCATCCGCCATGGACTTCTGAGCATCCTCGCGAATGCGCCGCAGCGCTTTGAAGGATTGAATCATTACCAAGCGAAGGTCGGTGCCGCATCCGGGGAAGTGCACTCCTTCGAAGCGCTCGGCCGCCTGAAGGATATGCTCACTCCGGAGGGCGAGGAGGACATAGTGAGCCCCGCCGAATTCCTGCCGCAACTGCAGAAGATCGCCGAGGGATCCCGGCTCTGGACCGAGGTGGCGATACGGAATGCGCTGGAGGACGGCGCGCTGCTGCAGCGGGTCCACGGGGAAAACGATCCTGGAGTCCACATTAGCGTCAACGTGGAGCCTCAGGATCTCACGTCCACGATGGCCCGCGCGGTGGAATCCATGCTCAAAGCCCACAAGGGTGGAACGACATTGGGCATCGAAATCGTCGAAACGTCGGACCTGCCGTCGACCAACCAGAAGCACTCCGCGATCGATCGCATGGTTGCCGCCGGCATCGACGGCATCTCCCTCGACGACGTGGGAGCCCCTAAGGGCGCCTTTAGCGAGATGTCGACCGCCCTGCGCATCCTCCGCGATTATCCGCAAATCACGGACGTGAAGCTCGACAGGGTGATGCTCGGCGATCTGCCCAAACTGGAAAGAGCCATGATGACGTTCCTGGAGACGGGAAAGCGAGTCGTGATCGAGGGAGTGGAAAACGCGGATCAATGGGTCGCTATCAATGAAATCATCGACCGGCGCTGCCCGACGCTCACGGGCAACGTACTGCTTCAGGGATTTGCCTTCCACCGTCCCGAGGACGCGGAAAACGCGCTCATCACCATCGCGGGCAAGAGCCTGAGCAGACGTCTGTTCGACGAGAAGGACTTAGTCACGAGCAGTCGGGCGTGACGAACGCCGCGAATGGTGATTCCGTGACTATCGTTTCGGGAACGCGGCGCGCTACGATCGCGGCCGTATGACCACCACCAACCTGAAGCGCGTGTTCCTCATCGCCATGGTCGCCTCGCTCTGCCTCGCCGGCCTGGCGGGCATCGCCGTGTTCCTCTTCGGCACCTTCGGCGAGTTCGAGATCCGCATCCTCTTCACGACGCTCTTCCTCGGTCTCTACAGCCTCACGTCCCTCTGCGCGGCGGCGCTGCTCGATCGCCGGCGCCATCATCCGCTCGGCTACGCGGGACTCATCGTCTCCGCGGCCGCACTCGTCACCGCCATCGACCTGCTCTGGATTTCGTGGGGATCGCAAAGCACCGACCTGCTCAAGAGCAGCGGGATCCTGGGCATCCTCGCGCTGTCGCTGGCGCACGCCTCGCTGCTGCTGCTCGCCCCCGCCAGGAAAACCGTCGGCTCGGTGATCCGCGGCCTTACCCTCGTCACGATCGGCCTGCTCGCCGGAATGCTCTCCTCCTTCATCCTCCAGGACGGCGAGATCCAAAGCGACTTGTTCTTCCGCCTGCTCGGCGCGCTCGCCATCCTCGACGTGCTCGGCACGGTGGTGACCCCCGTCGTCCTGCTGCTCTCGCAGCAGAAAGCGAAGGCCAAGCCCGCGGCAAAAGCCAAGACGGGTCGGAAGTCGCTCAAAAAGGCGTAAGACTCCAACGCAAGTTTCTCACGGCAAAAGCACGAAAGAGTGCTAGAAAATTTGATGTAGATAACAAAAAAACCGAACACAGAAATTGTTCGGTTTTGAGCGACCGCTCAGTGGAAGAGGTAATCGATATCGGGCGTGACGGTGTGAATTCCCGGCAATACCCGGCGTACCGACGAACGCGCGCTGGAAGCGGCGCTCGACCTACCGAGCCTCCGCGGCACGTAATGATAGGTGGGAGTCGACTGACGGGAAACCGATCCGGAGACGGAAACGGACGACCCGAGACCGGGCGCGAGATGGACCGGCAGGTTCCCGTACGGGGAAGACGAGCGGATCGTGGCGGTGACGCCGCCGATTTCGAAGGCGGAGAGAACGATGCTGATCGCGACCGCGAGGACCGTGACGGCCACGGTGTCGTTGACCTCGGCGGCGAACCAGGAACGGAGGGAGAAGCGTTTCTTCGTCATGGGAAATGGGTGTGAGGAATCTCCTCAGTATAGCAAAAAAAACCAGGAATGTGAATGACGTTTTTCCTTATTGTGAAGAGGATATCCCTGAATACATTCATAGATCGATCCTGGAGGTTTCTCAGCCCGGGCGCACCGCGTGCCGCTCGTTCGCGCACCGCTTCGAGCACGTGCGCCGGCCGGCGGCGTCGTGACACGCGTCGCAGATCTTCGCCTGCGCGCCGCACGCGCACTCGATCGCGACCGCCGCCGGATCGCCGCAATGCGGACAGAGCGCGTACCGGGCCGACGGACGCAGATGCCCGTCCACGGCGACGCGGTGATCGAACACGAAGCACTCGCCGTCGAAGGCGCCGTCGGGAAACTTCTCCAGGTAGGCGAGGATGCCGCCGTCGAGCTGATAGACGTCGCGGTAGCCGCGCTCCTCGAGCGCGTAGATCGCCTTCTCGCAACGGATGCCGCCCGTGCAGTAGATCATCACTTTTTTATCCTTGGGAACGATCGCCTCCGCCGCCGCGGGAAAATCGCTAAAGCGCCGGATGCCAGGGTCGATCGCGCCGCGGAACCTGCCGATCGCGACCTCGTAGTCGTTACGCGTGTCCACCACGACCACGTCCTCGCGCACGAGCATCGCGTTCCACTGCTCGGGCGAGAGATGCCGGTGCCGGCCCGCCGGGCGGATGCGCTCGTCCTTGATCCCCACGATCTCGGGCTTGATCTTCACCGACCAGCGCCGGAACACGGGCTCGGGCGCCTCGCTGTCCTTGAAGGCGACGTCCCCGAAGCGCCCGCGCAACAGTTCCTTCCACGCGGCGATCATCGCGGGCTCTCCGCACACGGTGGCATTGAGACCCTCCGTCGCGAGAAGAACGAGGCCGCGTAAACCGCGCGCGGCGCCGAAGGCCTGGAGGTCGCGCCGAAAGGCCGGGAGACCGGACGCGTCGAGAGTCGCGAAGACGTAGCTCGCCGTGATCGACGTCCGCGAAGCCATCTCCTTCACCGCTTACCCTGCAGGACGAGGGCGCATGCCGTGACCCCGGTCACGACGAAGAGCACGAGCGTGAGGAGCGAGTTTTGCGAGAGGGCGAGCGAGAGCGTCCCGGCGACGAAGGGGACGAGCAGCGGCAGGAAGCGTTCGATATCGTTCATCGCCAGCAGTGTATCACGACACGTTCGTCGGCGACCGCTGCTCCCGAGAATGGAAAAGATGATCATATTTTGTATTCAGATAGATCTCTCTCACATGTATGTATAAATAGAGGAAAAATCTGAACATTTTTTGTATACGAATCTATCGATTCATCCTGAATCAAAGCGCAAGGGAAGCGGGAGCGGGTAACCTTCGCGCACTCCTCCCGTTTATCCGCATATGGCGCACCGCCTCACGATCCTCACGTTCCTCCTCCTCGCGGGAGCCGCCGTCACGTCCTGCGGCGCTTCCCCGGAACGGACCATCAAAGACGAGATCGCGAAGGCGAACCATTGCGAGACCGCCGCAGACTGTGTCGACGCAAGCAGTAAATGCCCCTTCGGGTGCCATGCGTTCGTGAACGCCGCGGAAGCCTCGCGCATCAAGGGGCTCATTGAGGGATACCAGTCGACCTGCACGTACTCCTGCGTTGCCATCGACGGCGTGGACTGCGTCGCGAACACGTGCGTCGCGCGCGAGCAGCTGCCGGCGGGAACGACGCCTTCGAATCCGGCCGTCGCCGAACCGAACACGAATCCCGACGGCAACGCGGGCGCGCCATGCACGACCGACGACGAGTGCGTGACGCCCGCGACGTATCTCGTCCGTTCGACGTGCCCCTTCACCTCCTGGTGCGTGGAAGGCCGCTGCGCCGTCGTGTGCCCGATGATGGAAGACGGCGTGAATGCGGAGACCGGCCACCCGAACCTGCAAGCGTGCGAGACCGCAAGCGACTGCGACTGCACCCGCTTCCCCGGCGCCGGCGGCACCTGCTCCTGCATCGAGGGAATGTGCGGATCCCTGATGGATACCACGGCTCAGGACTGAGGAAAAAGTTGAACTCTTTTTGTGTTCTTTATGCACGCACCATGCTGCGCGTATCGAGCGCCAGGTACTTTTGGCCCTTGAGTCGGCACATGAGCTCGGGAAAGCGGAGGAGCGCGGCGAGAACGGTGAGGCCGAGTCCGATGAGCACGGGGATCGCCTGCGCGTATTCCTCGTGAGTGAGCACGGTGGCGAGCGCGCCGGCGAAGTACGCGATCGTCATGACGATCCCGAGCAGCGACGTGCGCCTGACGAGCGTGAGGAGGACGCACGCGATCTCGATGCCGGCATAGAGCGTCCGGAGCTCCCACATGCCGAGCTGTCGATAGATGTCCGCGGTGGGCGACGTCGGCGCCGCCGTGAGCGCGGCGGCGGCGGAAAGCGCGAGCAACGCCATGACGACGACGGTGAACGTCCACCCGAAGACGCTGCGCACACTGTGAGGCATGCGGGCCATTCTACCGGCGTTCTTGAAAGCTTCTCCCTTGCCAGGATCTGGCAATGACTGCAAAATACCCGGCCATGCATTCTCCCGCCATCCAGCGCGTCTACCCGATCGATACCGATTGGAACGGCGGCTACTTCACCATCGACCTCTCGGATCCGCTCCTCCTGACGGAGGCCGCAAAACTCGTCGTCGATACGGTGCGCGAGCGGCTGATCGCCCTGGGTTTTACCGAGAAGGACGGCGTATTCGTCCTGAGCGAGCCCAGGAGCGGCGAGCAAGTCGGGTACGAGTACTGCAGCATGGGCTTCGAGCAGGCCCCGGACATGCTGCGCATCGGAGGCATGATCGGAAAAAACAACACGTGGGAAATCACCTGGGGCGCCGCGGTGAGCGACGCGCTCGGAAAAATCCATCAGCTGCTCACCAACCACCCAGGCGTCGCAACGGAGTAAAGAAGAAGCGCCATCTCTTGCGGAAGCGATACGCCTTGCGCGCGAGCTGGATGGACTCCCTCGTGTACTTCCCTTTGGGATGGTGATCGGAGCAGAGCAGCCGCAAATGGAAATACGGATGCTCCCGCCCGATGATCGACCGGCGGAAGCGGCTGTAGTACAGGTGATGCACCTGGATGGATGCCTGTCTCTCGCGGTAATCCAGATCGCAGACGGCGCACTTGTGATGGTAATACGCGAGCACTTCCTCGCGCTTGTCTTTCCAGTCGTCGGAACGCAGGTAGCGGCGGTACGCCTCCTTCATGCACCCAGTATACAAAACCGCCGCGGCGCTCGCGCGCCGCGGCGGCGACAGGCGGGAAACGGATCACGCCTTCTTCTTCGTGAGACGGGAGAGGAGCTCGGGGTTGCGGAAGTACGCGCTGATCGTGAGGAGGACGAAAGTGATATAGAGAGGCATGACGTCAGCGTTCGAGAACCCGTGCGTCAGGTTCGTGGCGAGCGCGCCGCCCATGTAACCGACCATGAGCACGAAACCCACCGTGGACGTGCGCGGAATGAGGAAGAGCACGAGCGTGATGCCCTCGACCACTCCGAGGACGTGCTGCATGTTCACCGTGAGGCCGAGCTTCTGCAGCATCGCCTCCGCCTCGGAACCGGGAGCGACGGGAACGTACTTCATGACGAGCGCGAACGCGTTGAGCGCCGCCACGAGGAGCGCGCAGATCCAACCGATGACCAGACCGATGCGGGACTTCATGGAAAAAGAGGGGGAAGGGGGTACGCGCGATCGTAGCACGACGCCGGAGAAACGGCGATTTGCGGCGTTTCGCGACGGGAGTATCCTGAGAAGCGCTTTTCCGCACGCCCCCATGTTGTCGTACGTCGCCGTCGGCCTCGCGTTGATCGTGATCGGCATGATCGCCTACTCCTCCACGAAGAGACGCGCGGTCTCTTCCGGCAAGAACGCGTGCACGGCGTGCGAGAGCTGCCTCATGCCCTTCGGCAAGGATCCCGGTCACCGGGAGAATGAGCGATACTGCAGCTACTGCTTCCGCGACGGGAAACTGTGTTACGAGGGCGACGACCGCAAAGAATTCCAGCGCGTCTGCTACGCGCAGATGCGCAAGGACGGGGTCAATCCCCTCCTCGCGCGCTTCTTCGCGTTCATGATCCGCTTCGCGCCGCGATGGAGGAAGCGATGACGTTTACTTCTTCACCATAGACAGCAGGAGCCTGAAGGCCAAGAGCGTCATTTCGACGATCACGATGGCAATACCCGCCATCATCACCAGCGGAGCAAGGACGGCGAAAGGCCTTGCCACCTTTGAGAGAAGGAAGAGATCGCCGGATAGGAATGGAAAACCCATGCATGCCAGAGTGAGCACGCTTCCCAGAAAAGAGAGTGCCGCACCCAAATGACAACGGTCTCGATCGCATGCCGAAATTTTTTCCGGGATCTGAAAGGCGAAGGTCGAGATCGCGAATCCCGCACCGAGGATCGTCCACAGGAACAGAAATTGCTCGATCCGCGTAGATGCCGTATCCATCGCCATCGTTTGAAACAAAGAATACGAAGAAATCCAGAGACAATACATGATCACCACTAGCGCGATGCCATAGACGTACGTGTCGCTCTTTTTCATAAGAAACTACGAGAATGGATCAGATCCCCTTCGTCGGCGATTCGCCGCGCAGGCGGCTGAGGAGCTCGGGACTGCGGTACCAGGCGCTGATCATCAGGAGTCCGATGAGCACGAGCGGGAACCACGGCCAGTTGCCGGGGATGTTCGTCGTGAGGCCCGTGGCCATCGCGCCGCCGAGCAGGCCGACCGCGAGGACGAAGCCGACGGTGAACGTGCGGCGGAAGAGGAGGAGCAGACCGATGAGCACCTCCACGATCCCGATGACGACGTAGAAGCGGATGCCGCCCGTCGTGGAGAACATGCTTTGGGCCATGGGGTTGCCCGTGGCGATCATGATGAGCTTCGCGCCGCCGGAAGCGACGATGAGGAAGAGCCCGACGAGGATCGCGGGAAGGGATTGAAGGATGGATAGGAGGCGCTTGGTCATGCGGAAAGGAAAGGGAACATGACGCATTCTGCCTGGAAGCGCGGGAAGACGCACCTCACGGGTTCTCTTCATCCTCGCCTTCTCCGTGCGCATCGGAATCGGGATCGAGATCCAGGAGGGCCTCGATCACGTTTCGACGGGTCGCATGGAGAATGGAGATAGGGTCTTCGGGATCGACCGGCAGATAGCGCAGGGTGATCGCCATTCCCGCTTGCACCTCTCCATCCATGATCGGCGCGAGCTCCACGCCCGGTTCGCCATCCTTCTCGTCGTCGCAAGGGCGTAGGTCGCCGCCGCCTTGGGCGGAATAGATCGCGCGTGTGGATTCGTTCAGCGTTCGAATGACCGAGAGAATGTTCTCGTCGGAAGCGTCATCGGTTTCGAAGGTGATTTCCAGGATGCGGTCGAAGCGCTCATTCATACATACATCATACTATATTTTATTTTAGTCAATAATGCATGTCCGGCTCCATGCTGCACCGGAGGAAGTAGCGCTCGTACACGATGGTCAGCCGGGTTCCGAGGACTTCGAGCGATGCCTGCGCCCGCCGCACCACGTTCGGGTGACTCTGCGGGCCATCGGCGCGGATTTCGCCGCCGGGCGCAAGGTGCCCTGCCGCGTGCTCCAGCACGTGGGCGAGCAACTCCGCCTCCCGCTTATCGTGCGGATGCGGCCCTTCCCCTTGCGGATTTTCCTGATCAACTCTGTTGCTCAAGGCGATGCAGAGACTCTCCGGAAACACGATGAGGTCGAAGAGCCCGATCGCGGGCCAGTCTTCCGTCATGTCGAAGAGAACGCGCCGCATCGGACACTCGCCTTCCAGGAGCGCGGGGTTCGTATCCGCGAGCGTGATCGCGGACGCGGGCACGCGAAGCTCGAGGAGCACGCGCTCGAGATGCGCGGGATACGCGCCCACGCTGAGCATCGTCGCGCCGGTCTTCAGGCGTTCGATGTCCTCCTCCGTCACGAGTCCCGACTCCACGTGGTGGCTCGGGCGGTAGAGCCAGGAGTACGCCGGGTTCTTCATCCGCATCGAGTCCGTCGGATGCAGGTCCTCGGGGAAGAGGCGCTCCTCGAGCAAGCGCGTCCGTATCAGCAAATCTGCGTCGGTCACCCTCGCAGTGTACGGCCGAAGACCGAATCGGGAAACAGGAGCGGGAGGCGACGGGAAGGACACGCCGGACCATGGCATTTTCTTCGTTTTTCCGCTATAATATACCCAAAACACTTCCTCACCGTTCGCTATGCGCAAACACAAAAACCGGCAGCGTGCCCTTCTCGCGCTGTCCCTCTCCGCGGCCGGCATCGTCGTCGCTGCCACGGGATCCTTCGGCGCGTGGCTCGCGCTCGCGCCGGGCGCGCAGAACTTCGACGGCGCGACGAAGATCGGCGTGAAGAACATGGATGCGAACGCCAAGACCGTCAGCGCGGTGATCAACGGATCGCCCGCCCTGTCCGCGGCGCGCGCGGCGGGCATCGTCCTTTCCGCGGAACCGAACGGCTGGGGATTCTACCTCTCCGCGAGCACGCGGCTTCTGTGCTTCGGAAAAATCGGCGTCAGCGAAGCGTGTTCGCTCCATCCCGTCACGCTCGGAACCCCCCACCACGTGTCGGTGGCGTACGACGCGTCGCAAGTACGCTTCTACGTCGACGGTCTTCCCGATGGCGCGAAACCGTTCACGGACACGTTCGATACGAAAGGCGCTTCGTACTTCATCGGCGGAACGCGCTACGAAAAATGGGGATCCGACAACTTCTTCGTCGGATCGATCGGCAGCGTGCGCGTCTATTCATCCGCCCTCGATGCGACGCAGATCGCCGCCCTCGCGGCTGGCAAGCTGACGAACGCGGAGTCGACGCTGGTCGGCAACTGGTTGGACCTCGGCGCCACGATGCCCGCTCCTGCACCGGCACCGGCACCTGCGCCCACACCGGCACCGGCCCCCACCCCTGCTCCCGCTCCCGCTCCGGCACCTGCACCGACACCCGTGCCGCCCGTCTGCCCCGTGCTTACGTGCGCCGCGCCCGCGGGATGCCGCTATCAAAACGCCCCGAAGGACACCACGGGTTGCCCGAGCGGATGCGGCTCCCTGGTATGCGATCGGAACGGATACTGCGGCGACGGCATCGTGCAGGCGAACGAACAGTGCGATGACCGGAACCGAAAGCCCGGTGACGGCTGCGACGGACGCTGCATGACCGAAACGTGCGGAGACGGCATCGTCACCCCGTCCCTGAGGGAACAGTGCGACGACGGGAATCTTTCCCCGGGAGACGGCTGCTCGTCGGCATGCCAGTTCGAGTACTGCGGAGACCGCATCGCGATCGCCTCCCTCGGCGAAACGTGCGACGACGGCAACCTGATCGCCGGCGACGGCTGCGATCAGAACTGCATCGCCGAAACGATCGGCCAACCCCCGGCGTGCGGGGACGGCGTCTGCCAGAACTCCTCGTGCCAAGGCCCCGGCTGTCCGGGCACCGAGACGAAGGCGAGCTGCCCGCAGGATTGCGGCGCGTGCCCCATGATTCCGTGCGCGGCGGCGGCCCCCGGCTGCCGTTACGACAACCCGTCGAAAGACGCCAACGGATGCCAAAACAGCTGCGGCACCCTCGTCTGCGAGCGAAGCGACTACTGCGGCGACGCGGTCTGCCGCGCGCCGGAGACCCCCTCCACGTGCCCGCAAGACTGCAAGCAAGCGGCAGCGTGGGTGCGCGTGCCCCGGGGCGTATCCGACGACCTGTTCGGCGGAGCGGCGCCGACTGCCGATGACACGCTCGCGCTGCGAATGGCCGAAAATATCGAATATCTCTCCTTCCCCACGGCGGAGCGGTATCTGCAGGCCGTGAGCGACGACCTCCGGAAGAAGGCCATCGTGAAGAACGGCGCGATGGCGATCATGGATACGAAAACGGGAAAGAGCGTCGTTCTCCCGAATCCCACGCTCCCCGACGACGCCGATCCGACGTACATGAACGCCGGACACACGATCGACGTGTTCGGCGCGGGGACGTTGAGCTCTTTGCTCGTGAACGTGCGCTACACCAAGGCGAAGACCAACGAACTTTCGACCGTCTCGCTCCGTTACGCCCTGAACGGCGAGGGAAGATACTCCTACGCCATCCTCGGCGGCGAGGGCGTCCCGTCCGCGAACGGCAAATTCGCGTACGTCGGGAACACCATCGTCAACCTCGAAACCGGCACGGTTCGCAAATACGTGCGACCGTCGCTCGGGCCGGAAGACGGCTGGAACCGGCCGCTCGCCGTGAGCAACGACGGACTGAAGATCGCCTTCGAGGGATACGCGATCACGAAGGCGACGTATGACGGAGGCAAAGGACCGACGGACGTGCTTTCCAGCACGCTGATCGTCGTCGACAGCTCCACGAACGGCGTCTCCCGCTTCGCGCCGGCCCTTCCGCAGGACGAGTACGCGCCCTCGGGAGGATTCGTGCTTTCCGGCGACTTCACCAAGATCTTCTGCAACGGCCTGCGCGTGCGGAAAGTGAACGGCGCGACCGTTCTCGCGCGGCGCCCGTACCAGATCGATCCCCGCACCGGCGCGGCGTTCCCCCTGCTCGAGTCGATGCAGGCGGCCCTCGAGATTCCCACCTACCCGTACGGGTACTACTACGGACCGACCGTCGACGCCGCCAGCGCCGACGGCACACGCGTGCTCCTCCGCGCCTATCTGTACCGCGACAGGGACGGCGGCGGCCTGCAGACGACGCCCGAATACTGGCTGTACGACCTGACGAAGAAGAAATTCCTCTCGGTTTCCGGACCGCTGGAGGACGCGCCGCCCGCGAAGAGCGTCGTGCCCCTCGGATTCGCGCCGGACGGCTCGGCAGCGCTCATCAGCCAGGATAACGTTCAGCGGCTGCACAAGCTGGTACTGCCCTGATCCCCCTCCGCCCTTCCGCCGGGGGCGCGCCACTCGCGCGCGTACCCCGGTGACGAAGCGGGGCGCGGCGGCCGAGGATCATCCCTCCCGGATCTCCGGCTCCACGACGCGCTCGAGGAGGAAGAGCGATTCCTGCCAGCCGAGGGTGCACATTTCCTCCGGGATCATCGGGGGAATGCCCTCCTGGACGATCGTGATCTCGGTGCCGACGAGCACCTTCTTGAGCGTGACCGTGGTGAGCATCTCCCCGGGCATGTTCGGATCATCGAACGCGTCCGTGTACACGACGCGCTCGTTCGGAACGAGTTCGGTGTACGTGCCGCCGAAGGAGCTGCTGCCCCCCGTCGTGAAGTTGGTGAAGGACATGCGGTACTTCCCGCCCACCCTGGGATCGTTCTCGTGCATCTTCGCGGTGAAGCCGAACGGCGGGAGCCATTTGCACTTGGCGTCGGAATCGAGGAACGCCTTATACACGCGCTCCGGCGGAGCCTTGAGGACGCGATGGAAGCGGACGGTGCCGGTTTTTGCCATACTGCGGAGGGGAAAGACGGGAAAGGAGACGAAGGGAACGGTACCGCATGACGCCGAAAGATGGCATTACTCGTACCAGCCGTTCTCGGGATCATTCTGCTTGAACACCAGTTTTTTCGAGAGCAGATCCCTCAACTTCCCACAGTACGTCACGAGATCCGCATCGACTTTTTCCTCGGCGATGCTGCCGTCCTTCCGGCTCCTCAGGAGAAAGGCGACGTGTCTCAGCGATGCTCCGAATATCGTCCGCGCGCGGACATCCCTGCGCACCGGAAATCCCCCCACGTTCTTCCCGTCGGAGTTCAGGCCATTGAGAATTTCCTCGGCGCGCCGGAGATCGAATCCCTTGCTCGCGAACTCCCGCTCGAGCAATCCGGGCGCAAGCTCCTCGATCTGATCCAGCGCCGGCAGGGCGTCGATCACTTGATCCTTTGAACGTTTCAACTCCGTCGCTACCCATGTTTTGATCTCCTCATCGAGAGGCTCCCGAGGATCGCGCATTACTCGAATCAATTTTTCACGGTTCTTCGAGAGCGGAGAGACGAGCGCGTCGATTTCCCTTTTTACGATTTGATCCAGCGCCGCCGGATCCTGTTCGGCCGGCACGTCCATCCGCATGAGCAGGGCGACGTCATGGAGACGCTCCATGAGCGGATCGGGCGCTTCCGGGGGCTTTTCGTTCTGCATGCATGCAGCGTAGTGACCTTTCGGCCGTCAAACCAGCGAAAGGCGACGTTACTCCTTCTTCACGCGCTTGAGCTCCGCCACGAGGATGAAGCTCACGATCACGAGGAGGAACCACGAGCCGATGATCCCCAGGTGCACCATCTGCCAACCGCCCGACTGGTGACGGTACTGCCACGCGTGGAGCGAGGTCGCGATGTTCTCCGCGATCCACACGAAGAAGCAGATGAGCACGAACGCGAGGGCGACGGGCATGCTGCGCCGGCGGTTGGTGCTGAAAAAGAGCCTCGTTCTCCAGAATACGACGAAGAGCAGCGGGATGAGGAGAATGCGGAGATCGGGCATGTAGACGTTCGTGAAGAAGTTGCCGTAGATCGCGCCGCCGACGACGCCCGCGAGGACGCGCGGCGGCCAATCGCGCAGTTCGATGCGGAAGTAGCGCCACCCTTGGGTGAGGAAGCTCGCGACGCTCGCGTACATGAATCCGCTGAAGAGGGGCACGCCGAAGATCTTCGCGTACGCGAACGACGGGTACGACCACTGGCCGTGATGGACCTTGAAGATCTCCATCCCCAGCCCGAGCAGGTGGAAGAGGCAGATCACTTTGAGCTCGTCCTTCGTCTCGAGCCCGGAGAAGTAGAGGAACGCCTGCATCGCGAGACAAAGAAGAAGCAACACGTCGTACCGCGGAAGCGGGAGCAGCGACGGGAACGCCTGCGTGAGGAGGAGCATCGCGAAGATGAAGGCCGGGAACAGGCACGCGAGCGCGTTCTTGATCCCGAAAATCAGGAACTCGTTCCAGAACGCCTGCCAGCGCGAGTGCGACGGCAGGGATCGGAAGTGACGTTCGAGGGCGTGACTGATCGCGGTTTGCACAGAGACGAAGCGTAGCGCTTCTTAGAACTGAGACCAAAAGTCCGAATACATTATGTGTTCTATAGAAGAGAGTTGATTAGTAGCATGCAGGAGCGCGTCGAAGAGCACGGATCCGAATAACGTGCTATACTTTCCGTCTCCGCTCCCTCACACCGTCGCTTCCGATTCGGTCACTAGAATCCATCTCGGATTTCTCCTTCCACGACGTGTTAGACAAGTCGTGCCGAAGGCTGGCTCTGCCAGCCTGGAGGCACACCACTGAGGGAAAAGGAGAGTCCGCGAGAGGAAAAACCGTAGGTTTTTTCTTTCGCGCATTTCTGGGGATGACAGGCTTCGACAGCGTGATTCTGGCGTGCGACCGCTTCTGTTCGGGTAGGCAACGATACCCGTCACCCACCGTTGCAACCTATAGATGCTGATAACATCTTCACCCGCCTCTCCGACACGGTCGAGAACGCTTTCGCGTCCCTCGCCCGCCAGCCGGTCTTGGCTTAAGGTCTGACTTTTCGGACCGCGTCTCGCCTCCCACTCCTGCCTAAGGGGATGAGACGTCACTAGCAGGGCTCTCGCATCATCCGACGTCGTGATGCCCGAGAGTATCCAGACGTCATCCCTCGCGCGGGTCTCTGCCACTCTCCCACCGCCGCGAGAAACGAGAGTGCCATGACAGTACAAGCATCCGCGCTACACGTTGGACCCGGGTTCAACTCCCGGCATCTCCACCACACATTATTTTCACTATTCCTTGAACAAGCTTTTTGTTAAATTTATTTATTGCATGATCGAGAGTAACCAAAAAGAACAATTCAGTTTGGCTTTTGTTCGAGCAGTTGCAGCAACAGCGGGTTTTAAAATCCGAAAGGAAGAAGTTGATGACGACAGTATTGATATTGAAATCTGCGCTTCATATTCAGAAGAATTCTCACAATGTCCTCAATTAACAGTCCAATTGAAATGCACAGGCAGAGAAATTTTAAATGCAACTGAAGTTTCATATCCAATCTCAATAAAAAATTATAATGATTTGAGAAGGAAAACACACGTGCCCCGGATTTTAGTAGTGATGAGAGTGCCTAAAAATATTCAGGAATGGTTAGAACATTCAGAAGAAAAAACAATAATTCAACACTGCTGTTATTGGGAATCTTTATTGGGGAAAGATGAAATTCCGAACCAAGATACTGTTACAGTGTCCTTTCCTAGAAATCAGATGTTTAATCCGACATCGCTCAAGGAAATAATGAGGAAGATTAATAATGACCAACCACTTTAATGCCTAATCGTTTTCCTTACATCGAGCTAGTCGCAGCACTAAAGCCTGCAGATATAAATGATTATCTGTCCGGCCGAAAGTGGAAAATTGCGAAACAAAAAGAGGAAAAAATTATTTGGATGTTTAATGACGACCCTTCAAAAAATATTTTATTACCTTTAAAAAGAGATTACGTAGATTATGTAGACCGCAAAATTCAATTTATTGAAGACCTGGCATTAATTGAAAAGAGGCCGGTTATTCAAATAATCAATGACATAGCCGCAATAAACAATGATGTTATTCGTATCCGTCTGCACGGAATTGATACTGTCGATGGATGTATTCCTTTATTTCAGGGCGCAGAAATGATCGAAAAAAGTTATGAAATGATTCTTGCCGCTGCGTGTGCAAGCGTTAAACCTATGCCTATATATCAAGGGCAAAGATATAAACAGGCAATGGAGTACATTAAAAATGTTAAACTAGGTCAGACGGAGATTGGAAGCTATGTAATAACCGCGCATTCTCCTATTTCAAGATCTGCTCAGATGAGCTTAGATCAAAATGCTGACGAGTCATTTGAGCGTAGGGTAATAAGGACATTCGTTAATGCAGTCCAATCTGCAAAAGAGGCGACTAGGCAGTCACTAGAAGCTGGTAATGTTAATATTTTCCGTCAGTTTGTTGAGAACGGAGTAAGTGCAAATTTATGTGAAGCAATCGCTGATATAAGGTCGATAGATGAAACTGCTGATTTGAGTTTTGACATAAGTTGGTCGCCTTATTTTTCGACACCTAAGGACTTACCTACTCATTTTGATTTTGCCGCTAATGAAATTCCCGTATTAAGAGATGCTGCAGAATTATTCAGAGAAAAAATTCCATTAACAGATTTCTTTCTTAAAGGAATTATTCACAAACTAGAGCGACATCAGAAAGATGGGCCGGGAATTATTGTTGTGGCATCTTTTAGCGAGGACTATGAAGGAAAAATGATACGAGTCGCTTTATCTGCAGATGATTACAATAAGGCTATTAAGGCGCACGAAGAATTCGCCGTGATGTCTTGTTATGGAAGATTAAGAAAGGAGGGTAGTTTTTGGTATTTAGATGACTATAGAGACTTCATAACCGAAGAAGTGATTCGAGCAACACCTAATTAATAAGTAATTAAGGAGCTATTAATTTCATTTATGATTCTATGAAGCTTTGCTTTACTTCTTCTCTTTAAGTACCCCACACTCCTCCTATGCCCTCCATCAATCCGTACATCAACTTCAACGGGAACGCCGAGGAGGCGTTCACATTCTACAAGTCCGTCTTCGGCGGGGAGTTCGGAAAGATCATCCGCTTCAAGGACCTGGGCATGACGGGCAAGGAGGAGAACAAGGTCCTGCGGATTTCGCTACCCATCGGCAACTGCGTCCTCATGGCCAACGACGTGCCGGAGCAGATGGGGCGCGTGAGCGAGAACGAGAACCGGTCGAAGATCGCCGTGATCGCGGAGAGCCGCGAGGAGGCGGAGAGAATCTTCAACGGTCTCTCCAAAGGCGGCACGGTCGAAATGCCGATGGACCAAAGTCCGTGGGGTACCTTCTTCGCGATGTTCCGCGACAAATACGGCATCGAGTGGACGATCGAATTTGATCCGAAGAAGTAAACGATAAAAATATATTGATTATCGATACATGAAGACGTAGGATGCGGAACCATGAAACGCACTCCTACGCTCTTCCTGCAGGTCGTTCTCGTCCTCGTCGGCATCGTCGCGCTCGGGCTCCTGCTCCTCGAACCCCACCTCGAAGGCGTGAATGCGGGGAAGGCGTTCTTCGCGGTGTACGCGGATCCCTTCATCGCGCTCGTGTACGCCGGATCGATTCCCTTCTTCTATGCGTTGTATCAGGCGATCAACGTGCTCGGCTACGCCGGACGGAACAAGGTGTTTTCCATCGAGGCGGTGACGGCCTTCCGCACGATCAAGTACTGCGCGCTCACGATCGTCGGGTTCGTCGTGGCGGAGGAATTGTTCATCATGATGACCCACGGCAACGATGACGCCACCGGCGCCTTCATGATCGGCGTGATGATTTCGTTTTGTTCCATCGTGATCGCCATCGCCGCGGCGGTGTTCGAGCGCGTGCTTACGAGCGCCGTCGAGATGAAGTCCGAGAACGACCTCACCGTCTGATCCATCTGCTATGGCAATCGTCATCAACATCGACGTGCAGCTGGCGAAGAAAAAGATGAGCGTCACCGAGCTCGCGAAGAAAGTGGGCATCACGATGGCCAACATCTCCGTGCTCAAGAACGGGAAGGCGAAGGCCGTGCGGTTCTCGACGCTCGAAGCCATTTGCAAGACGCTCGAGTGCCAGCCCGGCGACATCCTGGAGTACCGGAAATGACCGAAAATGCGCGACGCACGCCCCGCGCCCTGCCATACTGGCCGTCCATGCCGAAGACCACGATCGCCACCGGCGTCGTCCACACCGTTCCCGCGGACCTGCGCTCCATGCTCACGACGAACCCCGACGTGCTCGCGCTCTGGAACGACCTCACGCCGCTCGCGCGCAACGAGTGGATCTGCTGGATGACGATCGTGAAGCAGGCGGAGACGCGCGCGGATCACCTGCGGCAGATCTCCGAGCGGCTCCTCGACGGCGAGCGTCGCCCGTGCTGCTGGCCGGGCTGCCCGCACAGGAACAAAAACGCCGCGAAATGGTTCGCGAAGAAAGCACCGAAGAAATGATCACGACGATCGATCCGCGATTTTCGCTTCGATCAGTCTCTTTTCCCGAACACAATTCTTATACGGGAAGCGTGAAGCTGACCGTGGTCCCCTCGCCTTCCACGCTCTCGACCGTGAGGTCGCCGCCGGCGCGGCGCACGATGCCGCGGGCGATGAAGAGGCCGAGTCCGTTGCCGTCGGGCTTCATGTGCCCGGAGTTGGTGGCGCGGTAATATTCGGTGGCGATCTTGGGGAGCTCCGAGGCGGGGATGCCCACGCCGTGGTCGATGACGCTCGCGCGGATGCCGGCCTTCGTGCGGCGCACGGTGACGGCGATCTCCTTGCCCTCGTGGGAATAATCCATGGCGTTCTTGAGGAGCTCGCCGAGCACGCCGGCAATGAGCGTCTGGTCGATCGTGACGGTGAGGCCGGGATCGACGGACGTCACGACGCGGTACTTGCGCTGGGCGATGCGGGCGCGCGACTCGTCGACGACGTTTTGCACCACGGTCTCGAGCGAGACGGGCTCCGCCTTGTACTGCAGCTCGCCGCGGTGGACGCGGTCGGCTTTGGCCAGCGCCTGGAAGACGCCGTCGATGCGGCCCGTGACGTCGGCGAGGTTGGCGATGCTCGACTTGAGCTCCTCCTCCGACACCTTGCCGTCGCCGAGCGACTCCACGGTCCACTTGAGGATCGTGAGCGGCTGGCCGAGCTGGTGATAGGTGAGGCGCAGGAGTCCCGAGCGCGCGGCCTCGAGGTCGCGGAGTTCCTGCAGGCGGCGCCGCGAGAACGAGAGCGTGACGTAGCCCGCGATGCCGAGTCCGAGCAGGATCACGAGGAGCAGGAGCACCGGAGAGAAGATGCGGTTGCTGAGCTGCACGAAGTGGGCGGCGTCCATGTCCACGCCGAGGAACATGTCCGTCGTGTGGCCGGCGGCGTCGCGGATCGGGGCGAAGCCGGAGATGTAGGTGCCCCACTGGTCGCTGTAGGGGGCGTCGTCGGTCACGGGCTCGAGCAGGCCGCGGGGCATGACGGGATCGTCGTTCTCGTAGGGGGTGCCCGTCGGGGCGGGCTCGTCCTCCTCGTCGAGCTTGCCGTCGCCGTTGAGGTCCTTGATGGCCACGGGCGAGAGCGAGTCGGCGTCGGCGACGAACTCGTATGTTCCGTTCGGGAGGGCCCGGAGGATGTAGATGAATCGGATGTCCTTGTTCTGGTCACGGATGTCGTTGAGGCGCTTGATCATGTCCCGGTAGACGGGCTTCTTGATGTCCTCGAGGACGTGGAGCTGGTTCAAGTCGTCCGGGGAAAACTGCAGCGCCGAGACGGCGGCGATGCCGCGGAGGCGCTCGCGGAGCTCGTCGCGCATGAGCGTCTGCCCGCGGCCGCGGAACAGCGTGCCCATCAGCACGAGCGCCGTGAGGATGAAGGCGCTGAGCGCGACGGTCGCGGCGTTCTGGGCAAGCCGGAGGAGGAGACGGGAGAACATCAGGAGTTGGGAAGAGCGATCGGCAGGGTGAAGCTGACGGTGGTACCCGCGCCCTTCACGCTCTCGAGGCGCATGCGGCCGCCCGCGCGCTCGATGATGCCGCGCGCGACGAAGAGGCCCATGCCGTTGCCGTCGGGCTTGTAGAGCGCTGCGTCCTTGCCGCGGACGTACTTGTTGAAGATGCGCGAGCGGTCCTCGTAGTCGATGCCGTAGCCGTGGTCGGTGACGTTCACCGAGACCGTGGCGCCCTTCTTCTCCGCGCCGATCTCGATGACCGTGCGCGGGGGGGAATAATCCATCGCGTTCTGCAGGAGCTCCCGCAGCACGCCGCCGATGAGGAGGCGGTCGAGCGGGAGGAGGAGCGCGGAATCGACGTTCACGATCACCCGCTGCTCCTTGTGCGCGAAGGCGCTGGAGAGTTCGGCCAGCACGTCCTCGCACAGATCGCGCAGCGCGGAAAGTTCCGGCTTGTAGACGATCTTCCCCTCCTCGATGAGGGACGCCTGCTTGAGCGTGTCGAGGATCCCGCGGAACTGCGCGAGGGAGATGCGCATGTCGCGGATGTGATCGCGCACGGCGGGTTCCAGGGGCGCCTTGTTTTGGAGCGCCTCCTCGAGGGTCTCGAGCGACCACGAGCTGATCGTGAGCGGGGTGCCCAGTTGGTGATAGGTGAGGAGCATCATGCCCGCGCGCTCCTGCTGCACGCCCTCGTACGCTTCCACGCGGCGCTGCCAGAGGAAGACCAGGATGTAGACGAGGAAGAGGAGGGACGTGAGGCAGAAGGCGAAGAACGCGAGCGGCGAGAACACGCTGTGCGAGAGGCGGATGTAGTCGTCGGCACTCATGTCGATGCCGAGGATGGCCACGGTCTTGCCGAAGCGGTCGAGGATCGGGGCGTAGCCGGAGATGGTGGCCCCCCACTGGTCGGTGATGATCTCCGCGTCCACGGCCGGCGCGTCGAACGCGCTCATCATCGCCGGGGCGTCCGAGGGATCGTAGAGGTCGCCGGGATAGGACGCCTCCTCGTCGGGATCGACGACGCCGTTGCGGTTCCGATCAAGCGCGTCTTCCGAGGATAACGCATCGGCGTCTGCGACGAATTCCAGCATGCCCGGGACGGCCGAACGGCGGAGGACGTACGCGTAATGGATGCCTGGCGCCGCCTCGCGGAGCCGGTTAAGCCCGCGAACGAGGCCGCGGAACTCCGGCGTCTCCATGGCCGGGCGACCGGTGATCGCCTCGATCGTCCCGGCATCGAAGCCCTGGGAGGCGACGGAGACGGTCGTGAGCAGCGAGTGGCGAAGTTCCTCTCCCATGTGCATCTGCGCGCGCAGGAAGAACACGGCCCCGAGAACGATCGTGAACCCGAAAATGAACGCAGAAAAGAAGACGATCTGCCAGTGGCGCCTCAGCACCCGGAGGATGAAGGAGAGAATGTGTGCTATTCCTCTGAGTATAGCAGAAAAACCCATTTCTCTCAACACACAAGCGAATCCCACTTTTCCCATCAGACAGCGAGAAAACTGCTGTTATACTCCGGGCCATCCGCATGCACTCGACACTATCAACCCCGCGAACGATCTCCCGCTGATACTACGGGGCGTCCACGTTTTTCCCGCAGACGGCAGGCCTGCGCAAGCGACTCGATCCCTTCGACGCAACGACCCTTCGCCCTCTCCTCCTCCCTCTTCCCCCTTCTCCGATGAGCACCGCATCATCGCGCACCAAAATCATCATCTCACTCGCCGTCGTGACCCTGGGGATCGCGGGAGCGGTCGCGATGATCGGCGTCGTCTCGCGTTTCCGCGCGCAACTGGCTTCAACGTCATCAATGACGGGCGCGCCTTCATTCATGCCTAGAGACTCTAGAACGGTTCCGAATCTCGATGAAGCTCGCACCATTGCCTTCGACATCGTCGTGCACAACGTGCTGGTGTCGCATAGCGTCATCAGATCGGCAATGGGTTACATGGACGCCAGACCCGGAGGAATGGGAGGGGGCTGGACGGTGAGCATCGGAAAGTCCCGGAAATTAAAAGCCGGAGAGAGGCAGGACACGCCGTACGTGTGCTTCGGAAGAGTGAATGATACCGAGGTCTGCTCGCAAGGAACGCTCGTCGTCGGCAAGCAGCATCACGTTGCCGTCGTCTATACCGGCAGCGACGCCCTTTTTTACATCGACGGCGCGCTGGATTCGTCCGTGCCTTTCCGCTCTTGGTTTTTCACGCAGCAAAATCCGTACGTCCTGGGTGACGGATTCCGCGGATTCCTGAGCGATGTCCGCGTCTACTCAAAACCCCTCGGACCGGCGGACATCGCGGCGCTGGCGAACAACCAGGCGCCGAACGACGACTCGTTGCTCGGACAATGGCTTGGATCCGGTCCCGCTACCGAACCGTCCCCCTCCCCGGCGCTTGTCGCCTCCGGCGGCGGCGCAAACGTGTGCACCCGACCCGCCGCTCCGTGGGTACCGTATGCCAACTTGAAGCAAGAGAACGGCGCGCGCGGGGCGTTCAAGGTTTCCGTTCTGCGGCAGCCGGAAAGCATGCAATCGACCGACACGGTCGTTCCGTTCGAAATCAGGATAACCAATACTGATCCCTCCGTAACGATCGACGATGCCGAACTGTCGTTTGAACCCCCTGTACGAGAGTGGTCCGTCCCCGACGGCGAAGATACGCCTCTCTCGAAATCCGATGCGGGACTTGAATGCAGTTCTGATCCCGATTGTACTTTCAAAAAGTGCAATAGGATCGTGCTGGCCCCCGGAGAAAGCAGGACTTACAAGATTGTCATGAAAATCGACAAGTTCGATTGCGGCTCGTTTGCCCCTTTTACCTTCCTTGCCCAATCCTATCACTATCCTCAGGCAATCGGTCGTGCCGTAGTGAAATTGGCATCCGTGTGTCCTACACAGGAAGGGCATCCTTTTTTAACCAAAGACCCTCTTGCAACGGAAGCACGCTACCACTACATCACCCGCTTACCTTGGGATAAAGAGGCAGCGACGAATTTCTCGCAGGAGCCACGAATTGGAGGAATTTTCCGTTCGCTCGATGGCAACTTCATTGTAAAGGATGGGCTGTATCGTGTGGAGAATCTGCCCGAGCACTATAAAACCCTCAACAACGGCATCGATTCCTACAACTGGCCAGAACTTTTCGACACCCGACATCCGGAGCTCGGTTTTGTGAAGCTGCCCCCGGTCCCCAAAGACGTGCTCAATGCCAGCAGCCAGATCGCCCAGGATCTTCCCTACAGCCTCAGGGCGATCGGCATCAGCCAGCAGGGCGGAAAAATCAGCCTGAAGGGACAAGTGCAAACGAGCGACGGCAAAAACGTCTTCACCATCCTCGTTTTCGAACGCGCCACGCAGAAATACTCGGTGAAATACATCGGGGACTTTCTCCATGACAGCAATTACAGCGGCGCGGAATACCTCACCGAAGGGATTCCCGACTGGAAGCTTCCGGACATCCATCAGGGCCTGCCGACGCGCCTCATTTCGCTGACGAATGATGGCCGCCTTGCACTGTTCGGAACATATACGAACGACTACTTCGCCCCGAATCACTACTATCTCTTCGACACGATAAACAAAACCATCGAATCTCTTCATGGCACCTTCGGAGTACCGCTCTATCCCGATGTTCTTACACCTGACTGCAATAACCCGCGACCGATTTATAAAACGGGTGAAATGAACTTTTGTTCCGAGGAGATTACCACTGTCTTTCTTACAGGCACGAAGGAGAAGCCACTGATCTTCTTTACGCTCAATTCACTTGTGAACGGTGAAAGGCATTTCAAATCTGAATTTAGAAACTTCATCATCAATGGCGTAAAAGTCTCTAAAGATTTTGTGGATACAAAACAATACGTCTTCACGCCATACGTCTATGACGTTCTCAAGAAACAAGCGACTCCGCTTTTCAGCGGAACGCCGTACTCCTACGAACGCCTCGTCAGCATCAATCCTCAGATGTACGGCTCCCGCGGCGCGACGGTACAGGGTGCGTCGCCGGACGGGCGGTACGTCTACCTCGTGCAAAGGCGCGGCCCCCGGGAAAACATCCCCATGCCGCCCCCGGATCCGAGCATCATCGCCTACGATAGGCTCACACAAGGCTTTATCCGGCTCCCCCACCTACATGAAACGTCATGGTTGACTTGGGGAGATCCGATCGGCATACAACCTTTCGTTTTCCGCACGGACACAAAAAGTGTCTTGAATACGAACGATATTCCTCCGGGGACATTCGATGAAAAACTCTTCGATGGCAGGCCGGCATGGGCCGTGCTCATGGAGATCGTTCTTCCGGACATTTCCCCGCCACCGCCCGCATACGGCGTTTCCTCCGGGGCTTCTTCCGCCGTCACTGTTCCCAATCCCCTGTCCAGCTCGTCGGCAACCGTCACAGTACCTCAAGCATCGTCGTCAAGCCCGGCAGCTCTTCCCGTCACCACCGTTCCCGTGTCCACATCGGTTGCAAACTCCGCCCCCGTCGCGTTGCCGAACACGAACGCTCCCGAGAGAGATTTCGGCGGACTGACGACGATCCTTCCGATCCCCGCAATCGACGGCGCGAAGACCGTGACAGCCCTGGTCCGCGATACCGCACCCGTCTCCGACAAACAGGCGCCGAAGGGCATCGTGATGTCGGGAGCCCCGAACGGCTGGGGCCTGTACCTCGGCAAGAACAACCTCCTCTGCTTCGGCAAGATCGGCGTAAGTGAGAAGTGCTCGACGAAGCCCGTTTCGCCCAACGCCGAACACCATGTGGCAGTGGTCCTGGACGGCAAGCAGGTCAGCTTCTACATCGACGGCGCCCCGGATTCGTCCGTGCCATACGCCGAGACCTTCAATGCCGGAGGCAGCCAGTACTTCATCGGAGGCGCCTTCTACCAGATCTGGAATTCGAGCAATTTCTTCTACGGCCCGATCAAGAACGTCCGCGCGTATTCCGTCGCGCTGTCCGCCGATGATATCCGCGCGGTCGCGAAGGGGGCCGGAACGACGAGCGACGCTCTGCTCCTCGGCAGCTGGCTCCAGCAAACGCCCGCCCTCCCGCCGGTCGGCGACGTGAATGCCGACGGCACCTTCGGCGCCGCGGACACGATCCTGGTCCAGCGCCATCTCAACGGCTCCGCGCCGATCACCGACCCTGCCGTCCTGAAGCGCGCCGACGCCGACGCGAGCGGAACGATCGACAACGCGGACGTCCTCCTCATCCAGGCAAGGGGCCTCGGGCTCGTGAACTCCCTGCCCGCGAAGTTCGGCGACCTCAACCATGACCTGCAGTACAGCGCGGCGGACACGATCATCGCGAAACGGATGGCGATCGGAGGGGCGTACTCGCCGTCGGACCTGTACCTGGCGGACGTGAACATGGACGGAAAGGTCGACGCCGCCGACGCGGACCTCATCGCCCGCGCCGGACTGGGAGAGGTCACGCTGCCCGCGCTTTCCGAGAACAACCCGTCGCCCGCGCCCGCGAACCCGCCCGCGCCCGGCGCGTCGTGCGGGGATGGAGCACTGCAGGCTGCCGAGCAGTGCGACGACGGGAACGCCGCGGACAACGACGGCTGCTCCGCGCGGTGCATGGATGAATTCTGCGGAGACGGCGTGGTCCAGCCTCCCGAGCAGTGCGACGACGGCAACACGAGGAACAACGACGCCTGTTCCAGCCGCTGCATGATCTCCGCGCCGCGCGCCCTCGCCCCCGTTCCCGCTCCCATAGCGGCACCCGCCCCCTCGCCCGTTCCCGCGCCCGTTCCCGTCGCCCCGAGCGCCGCCGCGCCGGCAGTCGCGCCCGACGTGAACGTGACCGATTGCGCGGGGAAATCCTGGCTGGATTTCGTGAAGTGCATGTCGGGCTTCTAGGGTCCGGGGGAGAAATCGCGTATGGCTGAAAGGCGCGCCACTGCTACACTCCGGGCTCCATGAAGCCCCTCTCCACCGACCAGATCCGGCAAGCGTACCTCGACTTCTTCAAGGCCAAGGGCCACGCCGTGATCCCCGGCGCCCCGCTCATCCCGGAGAACGACCCCACGGTGCTCTTCACCACCGCCGGCATGCACCCGCTCGTCCCCTATCTCCTCGGGGAGAAGCACCCAGCAGGCAACCGCCTCACGGACGTGCAGCGCTGCGGCCGCACCGGCGACATCGACGAGGTGGGCGACGCGTCGCACCTCACGATGTTCGAGATGCTCGGCAACTGGAGCCTGGGCGACTACTTCAAGGAGGGGGCCATCTCCTTCAGCTTCGAGTTCATCACGAAGGTGCTCGGCATCCCGCTCGAGAAATTCGCGGTGACGTGCTTCGAGGGCGACGCGGACGCCCCCCGCGACGAGGAGAGCGCGGCGATCTGGGAAAAACTCGGCGTGCCGCGCGAGCGCATCGGCTTCCTGCCGAAGGCGAAGAACTGGTGGGGACCCGCCGGCAAGACCGGCCCCTGCGGACCGGACACGGAGATGTTCTATTGGGTGGGTCCGTCCGAGCTCCCGCCGCCGGGCAGCAACCCCGCGACCGACGACCCGAACTGGCTCGAGATCTGGAACGACGTCTTCATGCAGTACAACAAGAAGGAGGACGGCACGTTCGAGCCCTTGAAGCAGCAGAACGTGGACACGGGCATGGGCCTCGAACGCGTGGCCGCGGTGCTGCAGGGCGTGAAGAGCGTCTACGACACGGATGCCTTCAAGCCGATCATGGACGCGATCGCCTCGCTCGCGACGCAATCCGACGCGAAGGCGGAACGCAACCGGCGCATCATCGCCGACCACCTGAAGGCCGCGACGTTCATGGTGATGGACGGCGTGCGCCCCTCGAACGTCGATCAGGGCTACGTGCTGCGACGGATCATCCGCCGCGCGATCCGCTCGGGACGACCGCTCGGCATCGAGGGCGGGCTCGTGACGCCCGTCGCGAAGGCCGTCATCGCGCAGTACGGCGTGACGTACCCGGCGCTCAGGACGAAGGAGGCGGAGATCATCGACGTGCTGTCGAAGGAGGAGGCGCAGTTCGGCCGCACTCTCGAGGAAGGCATGAAGCACTACAGGAAGACGACGGGACCGATCGACGGCGCCACCGCCTTCCACCTCTACGACACGTACGGCTTCCCGATCGAGCTCACGAAGGAGCTCGCGGCCGAGGACGGACGGACCGTGGACGAGGCCGGCTTCCAGAAGGCGTTCGAAGAGCACCAGGCGAAGAGCCGCGCGGGCGCCGCGCAGAAGTTCGCGGGAGGACTCGCGGACCACAGCGACGAGACCACCAAGCTCCACACGGCGACGCACCTGCTCAACGCCGCGCTCCACCGCGTGCTCGGCAACCACGTCGAGCAGAAGGGAAGCAACATCACGGCCGAGCGCCTGCGCTTCGACTTCACGCATCCCGCGAAGATGACGCCCGAGCAGATCAAGGAAGTGGAGGATCTCGTGAACGAGGCCATCAAGGCCGACCTGCCCGTGACCTACCACCTCACGACGGTGGACGGCGCGAAGGCCGAGGGCGCCATCGGCGTCTTCGACGACCGCTACGCCAGCGAGGTGAAGGTGTACGTGATGGGCGATCCGTCCGCCAAAACGGCGGGAAGCGGCAAGGTGGGCGACGGCTCCGTCTTCAGCAAGGAGATCTGCGGCGGCCCGCACGTGGCCGCGACCGGCATGCTCGGGAGCTTCAAGATCCAAAAGGAGGAAAGCAGCTCCTCCGGCGTGCGGCGCATCAAGGCCGTCGTGGCCGGCGGACCGAAGACGATCGAGGCGGCGGGAAGCGTCCTCCATCCCTAACCCTTCCTCCGGAGGAGGAAGGGAAGGAATTACATGCGAACGGTTTCCCCTCCTCCCTCGGAAGAGGAGTAAGGGGTGGAGGTCGTACTGAAAGAGAGATACGAGAGGGAGACATGGTATGCTCGGAAGCGAACCGCTTTCCCCATGCGTGGACTCCGCTCATCGCTGATCCTCAGCGTCGTCGCCGGCCTGCTCCTGCTTCCTCTCCCCGCGTCCGCCATGCGGACGACGGTGTGGAGCTTCCTCAACGGCGACGTGAACGGGAACTGGAACGTGACGGCGCTCAACCGTCCCGTGCCCGGCCAGGACGGCCTGCGGATCTCCACGGCGAAGGACGGCTACATGCTGCGCTCCACGGACGACCTGGGACACGGCATCGACGCCCTGACCTTCACGGTGACGAGCCGGTCGACGGTGGAGGCGCTGCTGCTGTGGCACCCGCGCGGCGCCGCGGAGGGACTCATCGGACAGGTGCCGTTCACGATCCCCGCGTCCGACGAGCCCCGCAACATCAACGTGACGGGCAGCGGCCTGCCGGGATGGGACTCGCACGCGGACATGGTCGGTTTCCGGCTGCCGGCCGGCGCGGACGTCACGATCCAGGGCATCGGGCTGCACCGGTGGAACCCGTACGAGAAGGCGATCGAGCTCGTGAAGGGCTTCTGGACGCTCGATACCGAATCGCCGCACAGCATCAACTTCCTGTGGGGACCGCTGATCTCCACCAATCCCGTGACGCGCGAGTCCCTCTACGCCGAATCCCCGCCGTTCGGGTATTCCGCGGCGTGGATCTTCTTCGCGATCGTCGGCGCCGGCATCGTCGCGGCCGCGTTCCTCTATGCGCGGAGGAAGGGCGCGGGTCGGGACGACGCGTTGCGACGAAGCCTCCTCATCGTCCTTGCCGTCGCCGCCGCGTGCTGGTTCACGTTCGATCTGCGCATGAGCCTGGAGTACTGGAGCTACGTGACGAACGACATCCGGAATTACGCGATGAAACCCGTGGGCGAGAGGCGCCTGCGCAACTTCGACGAACTTCCCGACGTGGTCGAACGGGCGCACGCCCTCCTCGAAGGACGCCCGACGTTCGGTCTCGTGACCGACGCGCCCGTCGCGCTCGGCATCATCCGGTACCACACGTATCCGTCGCTCCCGATCCTCGCGGACAAGGCGCCGCCCGAGACGACCGACTGGCTCGTCTTCCGGTCGGACGCGATCGTGGATGACCGGGGCCGTCTGAGCCTGCACGGCGTGCCGCTGTCCGCGTCCGGCTCGATCATCGAGCGGTTCGACGACCGCAGCTTCTTCTTCCGTACGTATCCATGAGCGTCCTCGCGTTCCTCGTCGGCATGGGCGCCGTGACGGCCGTCGGCTGGACGGCGCTGCGCGCGCTTGAGCGCGGGACGCCGGTGCTCTTCCGCCTCGAACGCTGGATCTGCGGGTTCGCGCTCGGCGGAACGCTCTCCATGTTCGGCGTCTTCCTCCTGCACGCTTACGCCGGGATGCCCCTCGCCTGGTGGTCGATGCTCGGGAGCGAAGCCGCGATGACCCTCGTCTTCGGGGCGCTCGCCTGGCCGGCGCGCGGCGCCCCCGCTCCCGTCGCGCACGCGCGAGCGGAGCCGCGGAAATGGCTTCGGATCGCTGCATACGCCGTCTTCGGCTGGGCGCTGCTCAAGATCCTCGCCGGAGGATTCGTCCTGCTCGTCACGCCGAGCTTCTTCGATGACTCGATGGACAACTGGAACTACCGCGCCAAGATCTTCACGGACCGCCACGCCATCGTGCTCGAGCTGCCGTCCGAGACCGGCGTGGGCGGCGTCAGCTCGTATCCGCCGTCGGTCCCCCTCCTCAAGACCGAACTGGCGCTCTTGAACGGCGGCAGATGGAGCGAAGGGCTCGCGAACATCCCGCACGCGTTCTGGCTGCTCGGCTGCGGCGGCGTGCTGTGGTTCCTGCTCCGGCGGCGCCTGGGACGCGCGTGGGCCTTCTTCGGCGTCGGGACGTACTGGTCGCTGCCGCTCGTCTTGATGCACGGCGTGAACGCGTACGCCGACGTGTTCCTCTCCCTGCACTACCTGTGCGCCGTGCACTTCCTGCTCGTCGCGCTGGCCCAGGAGACGCCCGACCGCGTCCGCTGCGCGCTGCGGCTCGCGATGCTGCCGATCGCGCTCCTGCCCTTCGTGAAGAACGAGGGCTTCGCGCTCTACGTCCCGAGCCTGCTTCTGGCCTCCGCCCTCACGCTCCTGCTCTTGCGGCGGTCGGGCAAGGCCGATCGCGCGACGCTCGTCTCCGCAAGCATCTCCGCCGCGGTCCTCCTCGGGGCGGTGCTCGTCGGGTGGATCGGGTACAAGATCGGCCACGGCCTCACCTTCGGCAACGCCAAGGGCGTCACCGGCATGGAGATCAGCTGGCAACCGAACGTGCTCCTCGCGGTGGCCATCAATACCTTCCTCGAGGGCAATTGGCTGCTGCTGTTCCCGTTCCTGCTCCTGCTCCTCCTCTGGAACAGGCGCCTGATCCGGCATGACGCGGCGATCCTCACGCTGCTTGCCGCCGCCGCCGTCCCGTACGCCGCCCAGATGCTGCTCTTCACGCTCACGAGCCTCTCGACCGAGGCCATTCTGCAGACCGGCTACGCGCGCGGCCTCATCCACCTGATGCCCGTGATCGCGGCGCTCTCGATCCTCCTTTTGGAGCGGACGACCGAACCCCTCGCGGCGGAGCGGGCCTGAACGGACGGAAAGCGCCGATTTGCCGATGCCGCTCCGGGCTGTGTACTCTTCTGGCCATGCCCTCCTACGCCGCCTTCATCGGTCATCAACCGCACATCAGCCTCGCGGAGCTCGCCGCCGCCGTCCCGGGCTTCCGCCTTAAGGGCGTCGCAGCCGGGACCGCCGCGCTCTTCGAGAGCTCGACGGAACTCCCCGCGAACTTCCTCCACGTCCTCGGCGGCACGGTGGTGCTGGCACGCGGACTCGACGAGAAGAACCTCTCGCTCTCCCAGGTGCCCGACCTTCTCGCGAAGGAACTCGAGGGCCTCAAGGGCAAGGCGACCTTCAGCCTTCGCACGGCGGGACTCTCCTCGCCGGACATCAAGTCGCTCTACCGCGACTGCAAGGACGGGCTCCGCAAGCGCGGACGCTCGAGCCGCTACGTGGGCAACGAGCGCCAACCGGCCGCCGCGGTGCTGCTGCGCGACAGCGGCATCCTGGACGGCAGCGAGGGCGTCGAACTCTGCGTGGTACGCGACGGCGACCGCCTGTGGATCGGACGGACGCTCATGGCCCAGGACGTGGACGCCTACACCAAGCGAGACATGGAGAAGCCCGTGCGCGACACCACGGTGGGACTCCTTCCCCCGAAGCTCGCGCAGATCCTCGTGAACATGGGCGTATGGCTGGCCAAGGGTCCGTCGCTCCCGCCGCCCGAGGAAACCGGCAAGAAGAAAGCCAAGGAGAAGGAGCCCGCCGCGGCGCCCTTCTGCGTGTACGACCCCTTCTGCGGCACGGGCGTGATCCCGATCGAGTGCCTGCTGCGCCGGTTTGCGGCGCTCGCCTCCGACAAGTCGGAGAAGGCGGTGACCGGCTGCCAGAAGAACGTCGACTGGCTGCGGAAGGAGTATCACGTCCTGAAGACGGAGGTGCCGTCGCGCGCGTGGAAGCAGGACGCGCTCAAGCCGTTCGCGCTCGAGGCGAAGGACCCGCGCCCGGCCGTGATCGTCACGGAGACGACGCTCGGTCCCAACCTGCGCAGCCGTCCCACCGCCAAGGAGATCGTGTCGCTGCGCGCCGAGGCCGAGAAGATCGAGGAAGGATTCCTGAAGAACGTCGCGGCGACCCTGCCGGGCGTGCCCGTCGCGTGCACCTGGCCCGTGTGGTACGGCCCGAAGGAGCCCATGGGACTCGAAAGGATCTGGGGCAAGCTCGCGGCCATCGGCTTCGAGGCCGTCCTCCCGCCCGACGTCACTTCCACCTCCCGCGAGCATCTTTCGCTGCTCTACCGCCGCCCGGACCAGTTCGTGGGACGGGAGATCGTCCTCCTGCGCCCGATCAAGAAGAAGGCGTGAGCCGATCCGGCTGCCGGAAAAAATCCCCGCACCTTCTCCGTAAGGCGAAGGGTTCTGCTACAGTCATCTTTCGCGGATGGATTTCCTCCTCATCTTCCTGTTCCTCGTCGTCGGCGTGCTGCTGCTCGGAAAGGGTTCCGATTGGCTGACGCAGTCGCTCATTCCGCTCTCGAGGAAACTCGGCGTCTCGACGGTTTCCGTCGGGTTGATCGTGGTGTCCGTGGCGGTGAGCCTCCCCGAGATCCTCGTGGCGGTGACGTTCAGCGCCAAGGGGCACCAGGCGATCAGCCTCGGCGTCGTCCTCGGCTCCATCGTGTGCAACATCGGCCTTATGACCGGGCTTTGCGCCATCATCCGGCCGCTCAAGGTGAGCACGCACCTGATCCTGCGCGACGGCATCTTTTCGCTCATCGTGCCGATCCTCGTGATGGCGGTGTGCTACCGCGGGCAGGTGTCGCGCTTCGAGGGGCTCGCCTTCTTCCTGCTCTTCATCCCGTACGCGGTGAACGTGTTCCTGCTGGAGAAGCGGCGGCGGCGCGGGCAGCTCGAGCACGACCGCCGGGAACTCGCGGTGGAGATGGAACTCGCCGGTTTCACCTTCGGAAAAGTGAAACCCGGCTGGATCTCCTTCCTGCTCGGGCTCGCCTTGCTCCTGCTCGGGTCCCAGATCTTCAGCGACCAACTGATCGCGCTCGCGACGGCGATCGGGGGCAACGAGCTGCTGCTCGGCGCCACGCTGGGCGCGCTCGGGCCCTCCATCCCGAACATCACAGCCGCCTACGCCGCGACGAAGAAGGGAATGGGCGAAATCGCCGTGTCCGAAACGCTCGGCTCGAACATCTTCACGCTCCTCGTGACCCTCGGCATCTCCGCGATGATCTCCCCGCTGACGATCTCGCGGCAATGGATCGTGTTCGATCTCCCGGCGCTGTTCGGCATGAGTCTCCTGCTCTTCACCTTCCTCCTCACGCGGAAGGAAATCTCCCGCCTGGAGGGATCGATCCTGCTGGGTAGCTACGTCTGCGTGATGGGCCTGCAGGTGCTCTTGATCGCGTTTTGACCGGACGTTCGGAAAACGAATGATCGCGAGGCGCGGCGAAAAAACAGGGGTATACTCGATTCCATGAGACGCGTTGGGAGATGGCTCTTGATCGCCTTCCTCTGTTATCACATGACCGGGGTGCTCGCGATGACCATTCCCCGGGAATCGACGGCGTGGCCCGCCGTCTTCCTGCGCGATTCCGTGAGGCACTACACCGATCCGTACCTCTTTTGGACCTCCCAGTGGCAGTACTGGAATCTGTTCGCGCCGAACCCGACGAACTGGATCACGGAGCACCGTCTCGACGCGTTCATCGACGGGGAATGGAAAGTGATCAGCGTGATCGGACCGGAGACGATGCGCGAATGGAACCGCTCGGACGAGCTCAAGATGCAGGAACGGCTGGAAGACGAGAACCAGGAGGAGATGCGGCTGCGGTATCTGATGGACGCCTGTGTCCGCATGGGCGTGCCGCCCGGAACCAGCGTCCGCCTCGTGTTCCGCACCAGGACGCTCGACCGCGATACGGGAAGGTCCACCGACGAGGACTGGTACGAGCAGGGAACCTCCTCCGCCTTCTGTCCCCCCAAATCCTGACATGCGCAGACTCGTCCGAGCCATCGAAGGTTTCTTCTTCCGTCCGGAGAGCGCATCCGGGATGGGGCTCATGCGCATCGGCTGGGGCCTCACGGTGCTGCTCAGCATGTTGTGGCGCGCGGGGAACGTGGTGCGCTACTACAGCGACGCGGGCCTGTGGCCCGCGAACCTGGAATTGGCGGCCATCCGCGATTTGGGCCGCTTCACGATCCTCGATCTGATCCGCGATCCGACGGGCGTGACCGTGCTCTACTGCCTCCTCATCGCCTTCGCGCTCTCGACGGTGATCGGCTTCCTGCCGAAGTTCTCCACGATCGTGACGTACGTGCTCCTGGCTTCCTTCCACGAGCGCAATTTCCTTCCGCTGGCCGGCGGCGACACCGTGATCCGCGTGATGGGCTTCCTGCTGGTGCTGTCGCCGGGTCTCAAGGCCTGGAGCGTCCATCGGCTCCGCGACCAGTGGAAACACTGGCGGACGAACGGCACCCTGCTGCCGGCCCTCACGATACCGTCGTGGCCGCGCCTGCTCGTCACGTGGCAGCTCGTGATGCTCTACGTGACGTGCGACTGGTACAAGGGCTACGGGAGCAACTGGTGGGCCGGCACGGCCGCGGCGTTCCCGTACCATCACCCGCACTTCGCGCGGTTCGACCCCGCGTTCTTCGACGCCATCCCGCACTTCTACGCGATCGGCACGTACGGAACGCTCTTCTGGGAAGGACTCTGGATCCTCTTCCTCCTTCCGCCGGTCCTCACGCGCCGCATCCCCTTCTTCCGCACGGGCCGGTTCCGCCGGTGGATGCTCGGCATCGGCGTGCTGTTCCACGGATTCATCCTCGCCACGCTGAACGTGGGAACGTTCTCCTTCAACATGTTCGCGATCTACCTTGGCATGCTTCGGGCGGAGGACTTCACGGCGATAAAGGCGTTCTTCAGCCGCCTGGTCCGCGGACCCGTGACGATGCTGTACGACGGCCACTGCTACCTGTGCTCGCGCATCGCGTTTCTGCTGCGGCTGCTCGACGTCTTCGGGCGGGTGCGCCTCGCGAACATACGGGTCCCCTCCGAGCGCGCCCTACACGCGCCGAACGTGCCGCTCGAAGAACTCGACCGCGTCGTCCACGCGGAATTGCCGGACGGCAGGGTCGTCAAAAGCTTCGACGCGTTCCGGTCCGTCCTGAGCCGGCTCCCGCTTCTGTGGCCGATCGTACCGCTCCTGTGGATCCCCGGAATGAAGACGATGGCCACGCCGATCTACGACTTCTTCGCCTCGCGCCGTCCGCGCTGTACGGACGAATCCTGCCGGATGTGAGACGGAACAAAAGACGCCGCGTTCTTCTTCGGCACGGCGTTCTGCGCGGTCGCGACGCTGCTCGCGGGGACGCTGCTGCGGCCGAAGCGGCAAGCCGTCAGCTGAGGCCCATCGCCTGTTCGATGTCCTTCGCGACGGACGCGGGGTGGGGCACGAGCGGGATGCCCGGACCGCTCTCGAACTCGATGGTGCCGAACCGCAGGACCGCCTGGAGGATGCCGTGCGTCCTGGCCTCCACCGTCTTCATCTTCTCGAAGGCGTATTCGCGCATCTCCTCGCCCGCGAACAGCCGCACGTGCATCCAAATGACCCGGCGGTTCGTCACGACGACCCGCGCGTGCGCCTCGCCGAGGATGGTCACGAAGAACCAGTGATGCGTGAAGAAAAACACGAGAAGCGCTGCGACGTACGTGAGGTACGAGAGCCAGGCGACGTGATACGCGGTGAAACCCGCCGAAAGGAACAGGACAACGCTCATGGCGGTCACTACCGCATACACGAACGCGGGCGCGACGTAGCGGAACCAATGCTGCCCGGTGACGCGGATGACGCGCTCGTCGGCGGAGGAGACTGCCATATCAGAGGAGATGGGGCTGGAACAGAAAGAGGAGGACCGTGACGGCCGCGGCGGACAGGGTGAGAAGGACGTACGTCCATACGAACAACCGCGACCGTTCGCGGCGAGAAGGAACAGAGCCTCCCCCGAGGGCCCGGAGGAGATCGTCCTGCTTGCGGGCCACCACCCGCTCCTCGAGGCACACGACGGCGAGGACGAGCAGCGAAAGCGCCTCAATCACGAGGACCGCGACGAGCGCCGAGAGCGAACCTGCCGTGGAGAACAGCGCCTGCGGATACGTGCCGTCCATGGGATCAGAAGGGGAAAAACCCCGCCCGGCTCACTGGGGGAAATGCCGAAGCGCGTGCGCCGCGGGGGACGACGGGAAGAAATCGTGGAAGAACGGGCGCGCGTGGCGGCGCAGAAGCAGGCCCGCCGCGAACGCGAGCACGATCGTGGACGGGAACGCCGACGCGAGACCGAGCGGCGCGACCGCCACCAGGAAGACGATCGCCCCGGCGACGCCGACGCGGAACTTGGCGCCGTCGCGCGAGAGCAGGTACGCGATGATGAGCTGCCCCGCGGCGATGGGAAGGATCACGGCATCGGGCCGCGCGGAAAACGGCCCCTTGATGAAGGCGCCGTAGGGCGGGATCGCGTGCCGGGCAAAATCGACGTACGCCTCCGGATGCCGCACGCCGAGGCAGGCGTTCACGACGGCGGCCACGAGGAACACGGCGGCGAGCGCCGCGCGCCCCAGGGAAGGCAGCCTCCAGCAGCACAGGAGCAGGAGCGCCGCCACCGCGTTGGTGACGAGCCAGCCGAGGAGGATCTCGAGCGTGTTCATGCGATGAGGGGGGAAGGGCCGGATCGGCCTTCCGCCGTCGCGGAAAGCTTCGCGAGGATCTTGTCGGTCCATTGGCAAATCTTCTCCTCCTGGCCGTACGGCTCGTTCACGAGGACGAGCGGCGGCGCGAAGAGCGCGGCGCGGTGATCGCGCTGGAACCGGAGGAAATGCTCGGTGCAACGCGTGCGGAAGTAGTACCGCTCGTCGCCAAGGCTGATGAACGTCATCGGCTTGCCCCCGAGATCGACGCCCTTCGCGCGGTCCTCGAGCAGGGCATGCATGTGGGGGTTGAGCTGCCCCTCCTTGCCGCCGGTGTTCCAGGTGCCGGAGGCGAGGATCACGAGGTCGCCGCGACGCAGGTCGTCGGGGCCGGCCCGCTCGGCACGTTGCACCTCGACCGAGAGGTCGGGACGAACGGCGGCGATGCGCCGGGAAACGACGTCGACGACGTGCTCGCTGTTGCCGCTCGTGGAGGCGCAGATGACGTGGATGGAGGACATGATGTGCGGGAAAAAGTGTCAGATGAGGCCCTGCCTGGGGAAACGTTCGTCCGCGGGATCGTCGACGCGGCGACCGAACGGGAGGATAGCGGGGTACTCGCTCCGCGGATTATCGTGGATCGCCGAAAGATCCAGCAACTTCGACCGCACGGCGCCGAGTTGCGCGGCGATCTCTCTTTCGCTTCCCGGGGAAAAGCCGGGGAACGCGGCACCGGGCCCCAGACGCTCGTATGCCAGCACGAGTTCTCGCAATTCCGGGGGGCGAACGCCGAACCGTTCGAGGGCGGCGGCGACCGCCCATATCCGCGCGTCCTCGACGCCGAAGCCCCGGAGCACCGGGCACCACTCCCGACGGTACGACGCCTCCTCGAAACGCTCCGGGCCGTCGGCGGCGGAATGAATATTCACGGGCGGAAGGGGACGAAGGCGGTCCGGGCGGCGTCGCGATCGAGCCAATCGAACTCCTGTCGCGGAAGTTTTTCCGTGCGGTCATGACGGGGAACGACCTCCTCCGAGGTCCGTACGCGGTCGCCTCGATCGAAGAGCAGTTTTTCGCCAGGCGGCTGGACGATCACGTTCGGCGTCCCGGTGTCGGGGAATGCCGAACGGGGAACGAAACGTCCGTGGGAGCCGCGGAAGGCATGGCGGCGGCGGACGCGGGCCGGCGGCGGGGAGGAAGGTGTCATGGGACGGAAAGGGAAAGAAATACGGGCGAAGGAAAGCGGTCACCGGACGGTGACGTGATACACGTACCGCTCGCCGCGCTGGGTGCGGAACGCGAGATCGGTCATGCCCCGGCGCAGCGGACGGAACCGGTAGACCTTTTGCGTATACCCGAAGGACGTTCCCTCCAGCGACAGATACCAATTGTCGAAATCGACGTCGCCGCCCGACATCTGCTCGCGGGTGCCGACGAAGATCACCGTCAGCTCCTGTCCGACCCACCCGATGATGTCCCCGAGTCCGTACTCGCGGTACGCGGGCGCCGGGGGCGCCGACCAGTGTCGATCCCGGCGGTCCCAATCGCCATGCCATTCGTCCTGCCGATCGAAGCGGAAACGCGAGAAGGAATCCTCGCGAAGATCCGCGCGTTCGTACTCCCGCCTGAGCCGAAAATCCCAGGAATGGTCCCCCGTCCAGGTATCGCCGGCGGCGATCTGCGGCGGCAGGAGAAGGGCGACGGCCGCGAGCGCCACGATGAGCGCCAACCACGCGTGCCGCTCCGCCCGCCGTTCGTTGCGAAGGATGGACATCATGACCAATGGGGGAACGATGACGAAGCCGACGCGCGGCGGGGCCCGAACGCGGAAACCCCGCCGCCGATCATCGCGAATGCTCCGCGGAGAAGAAGGAATGCCTGCCGATCGCGGAAACGACGCACGCGCATGACGGCATCACCGTAGTCCTCATCGGTTTTTCGGCAAGAGGCTGCGGAATACTCTTGTCTTCGCGGAAACGCATCTATGCCGGATTTCGGACCGGTTCCCCATGGTTTCTCCGGAGAAAATCCGGAGGAAGCAGCGCTCCGAGGCGCATCGCCTGCTCCTCGGGGGCGAGGGAACGGTTGTTGTACTTCCACTCGAGCTCCTTGAGATACAACCCGGCGTTCCTGCGCCAGATGCCGTGGTGACGGCGAAGCCGCTCGCTCATCCACGACCACAGCTGCTCCGCCCCGTCCTTGCGGGGCTCCCGGTCGGCAAAGCGCCGGAAATTCCCGCGGCAGATGAAGCCGCTGTAGCCCGAGTACCGGTCGTTCGCGACGACCGCGGACGGACGGTCGAACCGGAACGCCGCCTCTTCGTCGCGGAGCGGATCGATGAAGACCCTGCCGTCCGCGAGCATCTTCACGCCGAAGACCGGCGCGTCGCCGGAAAGGCGACCCTTGCAGGAAAACCTCCGTCTGCAACGTTCGCAGAACGCGCTGCCGTGGATCCCGCGATCGCAGGTCTCGGTACTGAGCATCAGGCGGATCTTCCCGGGGACGAGATTCTGCTCGGCGATCGTCCTGCGGAACGACGCGTAGAGCGCGATCACGACTCGGTACGGGATGCCTGTCGCCGTGGCGGCCTGCCTCGCGGGGAAGTCGAGCATGAAGCACAGGAGCAGATCGGCGTGGCGACGAAGCGCGCGATCGGAGGACTTGCGGCGCGGCACGAACTTCTTCCCGCAGGAGCCGCACTTCCGCCTGCCGTCGGAGAGGACGTACAGGCGCGTGCGCGCCTTGCACGACGGACACAGCAGGTGGCGCGAGCGGTCATGCGACGACTGCCGCGCTTTCCCGGCGAGTTGTGCCAGAAGGGAATCCGATCGAATCAGCATCCGGAAGAGGAAAAAACGTTTCCCATCGGTCCGTTTTCCATACCTATTCTACGCCGGCGATCCGCGCTTGCGAACCGAAAGGACGGTGTTTTTACGCCTTTCCCACCCGGGGGAGATCGCACACCTTTTCGACCGGACGAACCGCGTGGACGGGCGTTTCCCCGCGGCTCCACTGCTCGATGCTCCGGAAGGAATCCTCGAACATCGCGCGCATGCTGTCGTCGGCGTAGAAGGCGACGTGCGGCGTGGTGACGACCGCGGGATGGCGGACGAGCTCCTCGTTTTGGCGGAAGTTGTCCTCGTGCTCGAGCACGTCGAGCAGCGCGTGCCCGATTTTCCCCGAACGGAGGGCGGCGAGGAGCGCCGACGAGTCGATGAGGGACCCGCGCGCGGTGTTCACGAGGATCGCGCCGTCCTTCATCGCGCGGAACGCCGCGGCGTCGAGCAGGTGCTCCGTCTCCTTGGAGGCCGGCACGTGCAGCGTGAGGATGTCGCTCTCCCGCAGCAGCTCCGCGAACGGGACGTAGCGGGCGCCGTACGCGGATTCGAGCTCGAGCGTGCGGCACCGGTCGGTCGCCAGGATCTTCATGTCGAAACCGTGCGCGATCCGCGCCACCGTCCGGCCGATCTTGCCCGTGCCGAGGATGCCGATCGTCTTCCCCTTGAGCGCGACCCCGCGCAGCCCGTGGTAATCGAAGGTACCGCCGTGCACCCGCTCGTCGCCCTCCCGCACGCGCCGCAGCGCGGAGAGCAGGAGCGCGAAGACGTGCTCGGCGATCACGTGCGAACCGTAGTCGGGCACGTTGCAGACGACGATCCCCTTCTCCCTGCAGGCCTCGACGTCGAGATGATCGACGCCGACGGACCGCGTGCAAAGCAACTTCAGCGACGGGAGCCGATCGATGACGCCCCGCGGGAAAGGCGTCGTGATGAAAGTGGAAATCGCCTCGGCGCCCGCGCAGGCCTTCGCCAAATCGCCGTCGCGGAGCGAGGCGTCCACGAAGACCGCGCCGGGGAAACGGCTCTCCACGAGCGCCCGGTCGCCGGGCTCCACGTCGAGGAAGACGACGCGCGGCATCGTCAGTTGTGGAAGACCGCGAGCTCGTCGACGGGCTTGCGCTCGCGTTCGGCGGACGCCTTCTCCTCCCCGTGCTTGAAGTACCCGAGCATGAGGCCGCCGACGACCGTCTCGTTACGGGGCAGGTCGAGCGCTTCGTGGGCCACGCCATGGTGCAACGACACCCAGCAACTGCCGAGCCCCATCGCCGTCGCCGCGAGCATCATGTGCTCGGCAGCGGCGATGCAGGAATACTCGAGTTCGCGCGGGTTCCAGAGCGGCTCTTTGGCCTTCGTCTGCAGGGACGTGTCCGACGTGATGACGATGAAGACGCCTGCGCCCTCGACGAAGTTGCCGTAGCAGCTCGCCTCCATGAGCTTTTTGCGGAGCGCCGGACTCGTCACGACGTGGAACTTCCACGGCTGGAGGTTCTCCACGCTCGGGGCGAGACGCGCGACCTCGAGAAGCTTCGTGACGACGTCGGTCTTCACGGGCTTGTCGTCGAAATAGCGGATGCTGCGACGCTGGGCGCAGAGGGACTGGAAGTCGTCGAACGTCATGGGGGAGGGGGGAAACCTCCTCCATGGTACACCCACGGTCACCGGGAAAAGGGAATCCGTCATCCGCGAGGATGCGTCCGGTCGATCGCGGCGATCACCGCTTTTCCCTCCGGATGCACTTCCTCGAGGAGACGGTCGATCTTCTCCTCCATGCGTTCGTCCCCCTCTTTCGATTGAGGGGAACCGACGTAGAGGAAATACGCGATCCGCATACCTGCCAGATCAATTGAGGGAATTCCGACTGCCAGTTCTCGAACGTGTCGCGCGTCGTCTGCATCAAGTACTCGGAGACTTGCACCGGCTTTCCGTCGCTCGCCTGCTCGCCGACGTACGCGAACCAGGCGAACAGCCAGTGCCCCGCGATCGAGAAGAGGAAGAACGCGAGGGTGACCCACAGGTAACCGTACTTTTTGAGAGGGGACATCGTCGAAGCCATACGGCGAAGAAGACGCGCGAGACCGGCCTCCTTGCCGGGCATCAGGCGTGGAGCATCTCCGGGGAACACCGCGTCCTCGTGGCGCGGACGGAGCCCCCATGCGAGAAGCGCCCCGACGGCGGCGAGAGCCGAAAGCTGGATCCAGAGCGGCAGGCTGCCCAGGTAGGCGTAGAGCACCGCGGCCGGAGCGACGCCGATCGCGCTGACCGCGGCGTACTCGACGCGGCCGACGCCGGAAAAGAGACCGAACGCGTAGCTCACGAGATCGCCGTGCAGCACCGTGCGCACGAGCACGGAATGAAGGAATCCGCCGCGGACGATCCCCGCCGCGGCGCTGAGCGCGCGGGCCGGCAGGACCTTCGCGACGAGCGGCCGCCCGAACCGCCGGGCCGCCTCGAAGAGAATCTGGCCGCCGATCACCCACGCCACCAGCGTGAGAACGGCGGCGAGCGGCCACCCCCAGAACGCGACGGCGATCGGCATGAAGGGCAAGATGCTTGCCGTCGGGATGATCACCAGCGCGACGCCCAGCAGGATGAAGAGTGCGACGCTCACTCCCGGCGGACTGGCTTGGAAGACCGCCTGCAACCACTCGACGTTCATCTGCACCGCCGCGGAGACGGCCGCGAACGCGGCGAGGGCGATGAGGAGATGCCGATGCTGTCGCAGGAGGCGTCCCATGGGGCAAGTATGGAACCGATGCCTTAAGGGACGATAAAGGAGCGCGAATCTGTCCGGAAAATTCCCTGAAGGATCCGGAAAGAACGACGCCCGCGTCGCGTCACCTCGTTTAGTGAAAATCTCCCGTGCGAACGCCGACTCCGTGTACCGTGATCCGTAACGACGTACACTTCCCCCATGCGACGCACCTTCGCCTCCCTGGCCCTCTTCCTCGCGCTGCTCCCGGCCGCGTCCGCCTCCGGGCTGCCGACCGCGGTCACCACCTCCGCGGTCTTCATCGCGAACGTCAGCCGGAAGGGCGATTTCCTGGGATGGGGTTCCGGGTTCTTCGTGGACGAGGGCATCGTCGTGACGAACAAACACGTGATCGAGGACGGCGACTGGTACCGCGTTTACGCCACCGGATCGAACGAGAAGGTGGATACCAGCTGCTACCGGGACATCACGAAGGGCGACGTGCGCGTGAACCTGGACGACGACGTCGCCTACATGCGCGTGTATCTTCCCTGCGCGCACGGGACGCTGACGTTCGCGGACGACCCCTGGGAAGGGGATCCCGTGTCCGTGATCGGCTTCCCCTACAAGGGTTCGCTCGATGCCTCCATGCACCTCACCGTTTCGACGGGCGCGGTGCTGGGCGAGACGCATGACGGCTGGCTCGCGACCGACGCGGCTCTGGACTTCGGGAATTCCGGAGGCCCGGTGATCGTCGACGGCCAGGCGGCGGGCGTCGCGGTGGCGAAAGCGGTGGACCTGGAGGGCAATTACCTCAGCGGGTACTTCATCCCCTCCTCCACGATCCTCCGGGGACTCCTCTACGCCAACGATTCGAACTTCGGCTACACCCAAAGCTCGCGCTCGTCCTCGTCGCGCACGAGTTCGTCGTCGTCCGTGAGTTCCTCCTCCGTTTCCTCCCCCTCGGGCATGAGCTCGCGGAGCTCGTCTTCTTCGTCGGCTCGATCGAGCTCGTCGCGAGCATCCGTCTCGAGCAAGCCGCGACCGCAGGCGGTCTTCCGGGACGTGCCGATCGGCAACCGCGCCTTCGACGCGATCCAGGCGCTCGCGGCTCGCGGGATCATCGGCGGCTACCCCGACGGCACGTTCCGGCCTCTGCGAAGCATCAACCGCGCGGAGTTCGTGAAGATCCTCGTCGACGGCTTCCGCCCGGGCGAGGTCCGCGGCGAGACGGGCTGCTTCCGCGACGTCGGCGGCGAGTGGTACGCGCCCTACGCCTGCGCGGCGAAGAAGCTCGGCTGGATCGAGGGATACGCCGACCCCTCGCCGGGCTCTAAGCAGGCCCGGGCGTTCCGTCCGGACCAAACCATCAACCGCGCCGAGGCGCTCAAGATCCTCATGACGGCCTTCGGCGCAAACGCCGGCGGCGGCGATTCGCTGCCGTCCGACGTGTCGGCAAGTTCGTGGTTCGCGCCGTTCGTGGCGCGCGGCATCGCGCTTGGCATCGTGAACCCGCGCACGGCTTTCTCGCCGGGCGAGTTCCTGGTCCGCGGCGACGCGGCGCTATGGATCGACGGGGCGACGGACTGAACGCTCAGGACGAGACCGCGCTCGAGGTGGAGGAGGACTTCCTGCCCTTCTCTCCCCGGTGCGGATACGACCCCATCGGCTCATCCTCGGATTCCGTAGCGGGAGCGATCGCGCCGCAGAGGGCGTCGGCCTTCGTGAGGAAGTCGATGCTCGAGTTGAACTTGTCCGCGCTGTCGCTGTCGGGAGTGATCGACTGACCAATCTGCAACGCGGCGTGGATCATCTTGCAGTATCCCTTCACGCCGTCCGGCTTCGCCTTCGGGGGAAGAGCCATCGGCTTTTTCTCGGGCTTCGACCTGGAACCTCCCGAGTGGGAGCTGTCCTCGTCGCCCTCGATATGCGGCGGCGGGAAGGGCCGGGGGCCGGAACGAAGGGGGGCCGCGGAGACGATGGGAGTCGCGACGGCGAGACCGGTGAGAAGAGCGAGGGCTGTGGAGGTGCGCATGAGGCGCAGTGTAGAAGGTTCAACAAGAGGAGCAACCGATGTCGACTGGCGCGTCGACGGAAAAGTCTTGTGATTTTTCACGGTCGTTCATCCCCCGTGAACGTCCTCTTCGTAGGATGGACGCGGTCGCGATCGTGCTTTTCACCCGTATTTCCGACCCTGAACGAGAAATCCCCGCTTGCCGCCGTGCCAGGCGCGACCATCGACCGCATCGAGGAAGGCCCGATGGGCCGCTGATCCTTCCGTCCGAGAGAAAAAGGGCCGCCCGGCGGCCCTTTTTTCGTAGGAGTCGCGCTGGATGTTCGTCTTCTTTATAGTCTCCTCATGCAAAAGATCGTCCCCCATCTCTGGTTCGACAAGGAGGCCAAGGAAGCCGCCGCCTTTTACGTGAAGGCTTTTGGTTCGATTCCCTCACCACAGGCGGCCGGCGATTCCACAGTGACCCATACGTCCACGCTCAAGAACACGCCGTCGGGCGACTGCGACATCGTGTCGTTCACGCTGAAAGGGTTCGAGTTCATGGCGATCAGCGCGGGACCGTACTTCCGCTTCAACCCGTCGATCTCCTTCATGCTCAACTTCGATCCGTCGACGGACAAGGACGCACGAAAAAACCTGGACGCGCTCTGGGAGAAGCTTTCCGACGGGGGCGAGGCCCTGATGCCGCTGCAGGAATATCCCTTCAGTAAGCGCTACGGCTGGATCAAGGACAAGTACGGCGTCACCTGGCAGCTCATCCTGACGAACCCCGAGGGCGAGCCGCGTCCGTTCCTGATCCCGTCGCTCATGTTCACGGGCGAGAACACGGGCAAGGCCGGCGAGGCGATGGATTATTGGATTTCGCTCTTCAAGGATGCCCCTTCTACAAGCTCAGGGCTCAGCAAGCGCGGGATGACCGCCGCGTATCCGCCCGGCGCCGCGCCGGAGAAGGACGCCAAGATCATGTTCGCGGACTTCATGTTGGAGGGACAGTGGTTCGCGGCGATGGATAGCGGCCGCATGCACACGTTTTCCTTCAACGAGGCGATTTCGCTCCTCATCCGCTGCGGGAGCCAGGAAGAGATCGACCAGTACTGGAAACTCTCCGCCGTGAAGGAAGCCGAGCAGTGCGGATGGTGCAAGGACAAGTACGGCGTCTCTTGGCAGGTCCATGCGAATGTCCTCGAAGACGCGATGAACGGCGGCGACGAAGCAACGATCAATCGCGTGACGCAGGCCTTCATGCCGATGAAGAAGTTCGATATCGCCGCACTCAAGAAGGCTGCGAAGGGGAAGTGAGACTGTTATCCTCAGATCCCATGAACATGTTCAAGTCCGTGAAGGCGAAGACCGTGAAAGAGTACCTCGCGTCCGTGCCGGAGGAGCGGAAGGAAACGTTCACGTTCCTCCATGAGTTCATCCAAAAGGCCGCGCCCTCGCTCAAGCCGCACTTCGCGACGAACATGATCGGCTACGGCTCGTTCCCGTACCGCAACTACAAGAAGGAACGGATCGAGTGGCCGGTGATCGGCCTCGCGAACCAGAAGCAGCACGTGAGCCTCTACGTGTGCTCGATCGTGAACGGCAAGTACGTGGCGGAGACGCACGCGAAGGAGCTGGGAAAGGTGAAGGTGGGCAAGAGCTGCATCACCATCAAGAAACTCGAAGAGCTCGACCTCGCCGGCCTGAAGAAGGTCCTCGCGATCGCGGAGAAGAACCCGGGATTCGCAGGCATGGGCTCAGGCAAGCAATGAGTGCCGTGCGGACGCCTCAGAATTCCTACCTCCCGAGCGACTCCGCCAGTTCCACGAAGATGCCCTCCGGGCCGCGGAGGTAGCAGAGCTTGTACGCGTTCTCGTACGTGAGGATCTCTCCCATGAGCGTCGCGCCGTGCTTCTTCGCGAGCTTGGCGACGAGCGCCTCCACGTCGTCCACGCTGAAGCAGAGATGCCGCATGCCGAGCGTGTTGGCGGCGGACGACTGCGGCCCCTTCCCGTCGACCGGGGAATCGAATCGGATGAGCTCCACGGCCGCCGGACCTCCCGGAACGCCCATCATCACAAAATCATCTTTGACCCCCTTCAATCCGACGATCCGGCCCACAAATTCTCCCATCTTTCCTTCCATCGTCATTTCGCCCTGCACTTCCAACCCAAGATCCAGGAAGAACGCTTTCGCAGCGTCCAAATCCAGAACATTGATGCCGACGTGATCCATGCGATGGACGGCCACGCGGGCACTGTAGCAGATCGAAAACCGACACATGTCCGATGAAATGGCCCCCTGGCAGTCCGGCTTCGTCCGGCGTCAGCGAGTGTAAAGACCGGGCTCGACGCGGTTCGCGCAATCCGCATGCGTCTCCGTCTCGCGGTGCGCTCACTTATACAGGAGTGACGCCGGTTGCGTATGCACGATCACGCGGCATACGTATTGACCGTCGCAGGGCATGGCATCCACCTGGATGCCCGGCGCGAGGTCTCTTCCATACTGCACGCCTTGCGCCTGCACGAAGAGCGGATCCGTCGTGAGGAATCCGACGGCGAGAGAAGCATCGCCGGCGATGAGCCTGCCCTGGAGCGCGAAGCGCCGCGTCGTGTCACGACCGATGACCGCATCGATGTTCGTAAACGAAAGAATGCCACCCGCGGACGTCGAATAGGCGACGGGCGTCAGGACTCCGTTGCCGTCCACCGTGTTCAAGGTGTACTGCGAGCCGGCCGAGAGGTCCCCCTGCTCCGCACGGAACTTCACCGAGGAGAGGACGACGTCCTCGTTGGCCGCCGTCGCATCGAACGAGAGCAGCGTATAGGGAACGGTTCCGACGATGCGCCGGCTCGCCGCCGATGCCACCTGATCGATCTGGAGCACGCCGCGCACCGGGGTGCCGGCGTAGGAATAGGACGAAGACGACGCCCGGCGCGACGGGCGCGAGCGGATGACCGACGAAACGGACGACGAGGAAGAGGAAGACGTTCTTCGCCCCAGTCGTTCTTCTTTCCGAAGCAGGATGCGCCGGGCCAGCGACGAGGAGCTCGCGAGGGAACTCCGAACCGACGCAGGCGTTGCCGCGGATACGGTCGAGATCGCCGAGATCACCAGGAAGCCGAGAAGGACGCCCGCGATTCTTCGCATGATTCGTGAGGCAGAAGTATCGCAGAATGAATCCGAAAATCCCAAACAATGACTGTGTTTTTTGCACCACCACTTCACTTTGTGCGATCCATCGAGATGGTCTTCTCTTAAAGATGGCTCCCCCGGCAGGATTCCCTTCGTCTCGCCTTCGACGCAATGCAAAAAACGACAGAGACGTAAGGCTCGCTCAGGGTAAACTTCTCATCCCGCCGGAGCAGATGATCAATCCGCCGCGCGCACCCGAGGTGCGCACGTCGTATTGAGATGGCTCCCCCGGCAGGATTCGAACCTGCGACCTTGTCGTTAACAGCGACCTGCTCTACCGCTGAGCTACAGGGGAACGAGACGAAGATGGCAACGCTTCCCGAAGTCCTCGAAGACAGAGTGACTCGCCCCGCGAAGCGCGGAATCGAAACGCGCGTAGTGGGGCAGAGGAAGAAAGAACATGCTCCTTTGATGAAGCCGCAGCAGTATACGACATCCCCGTACGGAGAAAAGGGATGTTCCTTACGGAATGTCCGCTTCCGGAACCTCGCGGATTTGTTGTTCAACTGGCCGAAATCCTCTATAAACGCCCCCCTGTCCATCCGGACAGGATTACGTACCGACACTCGTTCTTTTCTCCAACAACGGAGGTGTTCTGTGTCCAAGAGGCGCCAGGCTCTCGCGGAGAGCCGCCCAAACCTTGGAGCGTACGAAAAAACGCTCCTCGACAACCCTAACGTCGTCGGCCGCACGGTCGAACTGGCGTTCATCGGGATCAGTCCGGTGAAGTCGTTCGGCATGCTGGAACTCGGCAGCGCCCTCGTCACGGGCACCGGGCTCGGCACGCCGAACCACCGTTACTACGATCGGATGGCGATGCTGGTTCTGCGCGGCGGCAGTGAGGACTACGACGGCATCCGCTTCTGCCAGAGACTCGAGCCGAAGCTCACGACGATCAAGCCCTCGCTGGAAGGCGACGATCTCGTCTACCGCGCCGAGGGGATGGATCCTCTCGTGCTCGAACCGCACATGATCGGCGAACGCCGAGACCGTGCGAATGAGCGCCGCATCCGCGTCACCTCGGAAGAAAACGATATCCGCACCGTGGTCATCGACCATGGTCGGGTCACCGAATGGGTGCGGGCCTTCCTCCGCCGTTCGAGGTCGAAGCACAGCTACTGCATCGACAACGTGCAGTTCGCTGTGTGGCCCTGGGATCAGGTGTTCCAGGTTCCGGATCTCCACCGGTGCGGCACGGAAGCCCGCACGCAGCTCAGCGACGGCGGCCAACTCCTGGTCTGCTCTGAGTCCACGCTCGCGTGGATGAACGGGCAGATCGAGGAGGGACACCCTCCCGTCGCGATGGCGCCGTTCCGGCCGAATCTCGTGCTTCGGGGACTCCCCCCGAACGCCGAGGACGTGATAGCCCGGATACGCGTGGGTGCACAGACCCTCGGTTTCGGGGAGATGTCGGTCCGGTGCAGCGTGACGGCCGTGGATCAGGCCACGGGCATCGCTCGCACAGACGGGCTGCCCAACGGGTGGCTCGGAAAGCATCGACCGCGACGCGCGGACACGCCAAAACCCACGTTCGGCATCAACTGCGTGCTGGGTCAGCCAGGCATGCCCGGCTGGATCCTGAACAAGGACATGCGTGCCATCGTCACGGAGGAAAAGGAATGACGTCGGTACGAGGCGCCAGCGGGAAACCGTTGGCGCTTCGTCGTGCCCGGATAGTCCGGGACTTCGTTGCCGCACCCGGGGCCGGGTGGGAAACTGTTCCTCATGAGACTCCGCACCGCACTCCTCGCCGCGTCGTTCTGCGTCGCATTCGCACCGACCGCCTTCGCCGACGATGCCGCGCTTCCCCTCCCCCGCCTGGCGCCTCCCGGCTTCCGCGAGATCCGGCACGAGGAAGGCGTGACGGTCTGGCGCAACCGCAAGAGCGAGTACGCGCAGGTGATCTCCCCGCACCGCGGCGCCGTGGTGAAGCTGCTCCAGGGAGGCGTGCTCCCGACGGAGGGCGAAGGCACGAACTTCGCGCGCCGGAACCTCATGGAGTGGTGGGAGACGTGGAAAGAGGAGCACGGAGACGCGCTCTCGATCGCCAACGGACAGTTCTTCAACATGAACGATCCGGCGAAGTCGCCGATCGCCTTCTCGACGAAGATCGACGGCATCGTCTACGTGGGCTACGGCGACGGCAACGAGTACGGCGGGAAGAAGATGCTGCTTCGGATCGGCAAGCGCTACGCCACGGTGGAACCGTACGCGGACGACGCGGGCACGCTCTACGACTTCCCGGAACCGGACGTCATCGTGGGGCTCCGCCCGGACGTCTCGAAGGCCGGCAACCGGAAACTCGGACGCACGTTCATGGGCACGATGCAAAACGGCAACCTCCTCGTCTTCACGTCTCCCGCGGCGACGCAGCGCTACGCCGAGCGCATGCTCCTCGCCTTCGGCGCGCAGCGCGGGAAGGTGATGATGCTCGACGGCGGCGGATCCACGCAGCTCATCCTGGACGGCGATCTCGTGACCCCGAAGGGCGTGGACATCGACGCGCTTCGGGCCGTGCCACTCGCCATTGGCGTGACGAAGGGGACGGCTTCCGTGTCGGAAAATAACTGATCACAAAAAGTGATCGTTGCAAAAGAGAATCTGTAAAGAAAATTGACTTCACCCTCCACATCTGAGGAAAAACCCGAACACAAAAAGTATTCAATCAAAAGAAACCCTCGCCACCGTCCCCGTCGAGAGCGGGCGGCCGTCACGCGTCCGCAGCAGGAGCTCCTCCACCTTGATCGCCGGGCGCAGGTCGGGGCGCTTCGCGTGGAAGATCCCGGAGAGGAGCCGATGGAAATTCTCGGGCGTGTCGTGTTTGGCGTACCCATTGAGCACGAGGAACGCGGGCGCCTCCGAGAGCAGCGCGACGCACGACTCGAGCAGCGGCGCGAGATCGCGCTCCACCCTCCACGTCTTTCCCGTCGGCGAGTGCCCGAACGCGGGTGGGTCAACGACGATCCCGTCGTAGCGGCTGCCGCGGCGGAGTTCTCGCGCGGCGAACGCGGGCGCGTCCTCGCAGATCCAGCGCACCGCGTCGGCGGGCAACGCGTTGAGACCAGCGTTCGCCTTCGCCCACGCGATCGTGGGCTTCGCGGCGTCGACGTGCGTCACCTTGTGGCCGTCCTTCGCGAGCGACATCGTGGCGCCGCCCGTGTAGGCGAAGAGGTTGAGGACGGAAAGCGAGCGGCCCTTCGCGCGCTCGCGCATCCAGACCCAGTTCTTCTCCTGCTCGGGGAACACGCCCGTGTGCTTATAGGGCGCGAGGCGAATGAGCATGCGCAGATCGCCGAACTCGACGGGCCATTCATCGGGCAGCACGGCGGATTTCTGCCATGCCCCCTTCCCCTTCTCTCCTTCGTAGAAGGCATCCGGGTGCTCCCACAGGGCGGGCGCAAGCGCGTTGCCCGCTGCGGTGGGATCGGGACGCACCAGGCGATACGGTCCCCATTGCTCGAGACGCTTGCCTTGGCCGACATCGAGGAGGGCATACTCCGACATGGGGAGCAGTGTAGAGGAAAACTGAACGAAGAAACCCGGGAAGCCCGCGAGCCGCGAAAAAAAGAGGCCGGAATTCCGGCCTCTCTTCCTCTCTCTGTCGAACGGACGCTTACTGTGCGGAAGACGACACGCCCCGGGCCTTCATCATCTTGAACGCCGGGCGGGCGGGAAGGGTGATCCCCTTCTCCGCGGCGATGTCTTCGACGGTCTTGCCGGAATCGAGCGCGGCCTTGAGTTCATCGGCAGTCATGCCGAGCTTCTCGGCGAGCCGCTCCGGGCCGGGACCGCGACCCATCATGCCCATCCTGCCGCCCATCATCGGAGGACCGTCGTGGCCGCCGAGGAACGGCATCGCGCCCTTCCATTCGGGATGGGCATCCATCGCCGCTTTCATGGCGGCGCGCATGTCATCGTTGGCCTTCTTGATCGCCTCCTTCTGCGCGGCGGCGTCCGTGACGGACTTGGCCGCGTTGAGGGCGTTGAGATGCGCCTGCGTGGCGGACTTGAGCGTGGCGACCATCGAATCGACGTTCGCGAGGAGCGCCGTATCGTGATCGATCATGGTCTGGAGATCGGGTCGCTTCATCATGCGCATCTCCTGCTGCAGGGGGACGTCGCCGGTCGCGGCGGAGGACGCGCTCGCCGCGGACGAGACCTGGGCGAGGATGGGAACGGCGATCGCGAACGAGGTGATGCCCGCGATGGCCCCGAGGGTGAACGACTTGTTTTTCATGGTCATGGGGGAAAAGGGAATAGAAGCGAAGTGCTTAAGCATGCTCAGCATAGGAGCCCGTCCTTAAGGCGTGATTAAGGGCTATCGTGGATACGAAACAATGCTGAGAATCCCACGCTATGGCTCCGGAATCCGATGAGCACGTCCGGGAAGTATTCGTGTGGGTGCACCCCGGTTTTTCGGTGCAACTGCGCATGACTCCCGACTATCGGGAACTTCTCGAGAGCACGGCCGAATTTCTCGACCTGATGAAAAAAAACCAGGGAATGCGCGCTCGCCGTTCTCTACTTTCCTTCGGAGCAGTCGATCCAGGAGCATGAGAAAGGGAAGAACGGTCCGGACTATCAAGAATGGACGGGTGTCGTGAAGAATCCGAGAAAGGAATTCGACGATCGATGCGCGACCGTCTTTTCCGCATGCAACGCAGGAGATGCGGAAATCGTTCTGGATGTTCAGCGACAGCTCGCCGCGAAAGGAATATCTCTCGACGAGGAGAGTGCGATCGGCGTTCTGGGTGAAACGGCTTTGGCATGCGTCCCGATCGTCGCGGAAACCTTCAGAAAAACGCTGCGCTCAAAGAATCGGCCGACTGTTCACCTGGAGTACACGACTGCGCGGAACTCGGATCAATGGGGAATCCATGAGGCAAAATACAGGCACGTTCAGACGCTGTATCCCGACGTCTATTTCAAACCCCCGAAAGAAAGCACTTAGGCGTAGAACTTCTCCCCCTTCCTCATCATCCCGAGGAACTTCTGCTTCCGCGCCTCGCGGGTCTCGGGCTTCTTCGCGTTGTGCAGGCGGAACGCGATCGCGTACCTGTTCACCTTGTTGAGCGTCTCGAAGAACGCGAGTGCCTTTTTGTCCTTCTTCAATTCCCGGAGGAAATCCTCGGGCACTTCCATCGTGCTCTGCGGCGCGTAGGCCTTGCTCCAGCGGCCGTCCTTTTTCGCCGCCTCGACGTGCGTAAGGCCGAAGCGCGTCATTCTCTTCTCCCTGATCAATCGTTCGACGTGCGCGACGTTGTTCGCCGACCACACGCTCTTGGGCTTCCTGGGCGAGAAGCGCTGGAGCCACGCGTCGGCGTCGTCGGACTGCTTCCGGCTGTCGATCCATCCGTAGCAGAGCGCGACGTCGAGGGCCTGGGCGTACGTGATCGAGGGCTTGCCCGACTTCTTCTTGTAGAGGCGCAGCCAGAGCCCGGGCGAGGAAGCGCGATGCGACTTCAGCCACGCCTCCCAGTCGTCGGGAGTCTCGAAGGCGATGATCGGAAGCGAATCGGGCACGGACGCAGTATACGTGCCGGCAGAAAGGAGGCGAGATCGCGGTACGACGACAGAGTTCACCCGCGAAAGCATTTGGTTCCCGCGAAAGGGAGGCATATGGTACCCCCACCCCCTACCCCCCTCGCATGCGAGACGACGCGAAGAAGAAAACGCTGGACGCCATCCGGCGGCTCGAAGGCCTCACGGCGAAACTGCGGACGCAGGTGGAGACGGACGCCTACTGCGGCGACATCCTCTCCCTGGCGCTCTCCATGCAGGGACACCTCAAGCACATCCAATCCGCGGTGCTGGAAAGCCACCTCCACACGTGCGCGCCGAAGAAGCTCTCGTCCCCCGCCGACAAGGAAGCCTTCGTGAAGGAGGTCCTGAGCGTCGTGGGACTTTCCCGCCGCTGACCGTGTCCGCCACTTGCACCCTGTCCATCACCGGCATGCACTGCGCCAGTTGCGCAGGGCGCGTGACGAAGAAACTCTCGTCGATCCCCGGCGTGGAAGAAGCCGACGTGAACCTCGCGACGGCGAAGGCCCGCGTGCGGTTCGACGCCGCGACGACCGATGAACGCGCGCTCGTGCGCGCGGTGAAGGACGCGGGCTACGACGCGGAGGTGCGCTCCGGGCACGACCGCCATCACGGCGTCGAGCTCGACCGCGCCCGGCAGGAGAAGGAGATCGCCGAGTACCGCTTCCGGTTTTCGGCGTCCGCCGCCCTGAGCGCGCCGCTGCTCCTCTCCATGGCGCTCTCCATGACGGGAGAGACTCCGCTCCGCCTCGCGCTCATGCCGTTCATGGGCATCGCGTCGTTCCTCCTTGCGACGCCCGTGCAGTTCTGGCTCGGATCGGGCTTCTTCAAAGGCTTTTGGTCGAGCCTGCGCATGGGCGCCTTCGGGATGGACAGCCTGGTGGCGATCGGAACCGCGGCCGCCTACCTCTACAGCGTCGTCCGGCTCGGCGCGTTCTTCGCGGCGAACGGCACCGTGATCGGCGACGTATCGGACCTCTACTTCGAAGTCTCCTCCCTCCTCATCACGTTCGTGCTGCTCGGGAAGTGGATGGAGGCGAAGGCGAAGGGAAGGACCTCGGAGGCGATTCGGAAGCTGCTGTCGCTCAAGGCGAAGACCGCGCGCGTGCTGCGGAACGGCGGGACCGTCGACGTGCCGCTCGAGGACGTGAAGGTCGGCGACGTCGTGCTCGTCCGCCCGGGCGAGAAGATTCCCGTGGACGGCACGGTGACGAAGGGGACGAGCTCCGTCGACCAGTCGATGCTCACGGGCGAGAGCCTGCCCGTGGAGAAAGTCGCGGGCGACCGCGTCTTCGGCGCCACGATGAACCGCCACGGCAGCATCGAGCTCTTGGCCGACCGCGTGGGAGAGGAGAGCGCGCTCGCGCGCATCGTGAAGTTCGTCGAGGACGCGCAGGGATCGAAGGCGCCCATCCAGGATTTCGCCGACCGCGTCTCCGGGTGGTTCGTACCCGCGGTGATGGCGATCGCCGCCGTCACGTTCGCGGGCTGGCTGCTCGCGGGCGCCTCCTTCACGTACGCGTTGCTCGCGGGGGTCTCCGTGCTCGTCATCGCCTGCCCCTGCGCGCTCGGGCTCGCCACGCCCACGGCCATCCTCGTCGCGACGGGGAAGGGCGCGGAGCTCGGCGTCCTCATCCGGGGCGGCGAGCCGCTCCAGGCCGCGGAACGCATCGATACCGTCGTGTTCGACAAGACCGGCACGCTCACGGCGGGCGCCCCCGTCGTGACGGACGTCGTCGCGCTCGGCGGCGCGAGCGAGACCGACGTGCTCGCGATCGCCGCGGCGCTGGAATACGGATCGGAGCACCCGCTCGCCGAGTGCGTCGTCGCCCGCGCGAAAGCCGAGAAGATCGCGCTTCCGGAAACGAGCGGCTTCGCCGCCGTCCCCGGTCGCGGCGTGACGGGAACGGTCGAGGGCGTTGCCTACGCGCTCGGCAACCGCGCGCTCCTCGGGCAGAAGCGGATCGCGATCGACGCGGAGACCGAGCGGAAGCTCGCGGCGCTCGAGGAAGAAGGCAAGACCGCCGTGCTTCTCGCAAGCGAGAGCCGGGTGATGGGCATCGTCGCCGTCGCGGATGCCGCGAAGCCGACGGCGAAGGATGCCGTGCGCAGGCTTTCGGCCATGGGCGTCGGCGTGGCGATGATCACGGGCGACAACGCGCGCACCGCGGCGGCCGTCGCGCGCGCGCTCGGCATCGAGCGCGTGCTCGCGGAGGTGCTTCCCGAGCGGAAGGCCGAGGAAGTGAAAGCGCTGCAGGACGCGGGGAAGACGGTCGCGATGGTCGGCGACGGCATCAACGACAGTCCCGCGCTCGCGCAAGCGGACCTCGGCATCGCGATGGGCGGCGGCACGGATATCGCCATCGAGACCGGCGGCGTGGTGCTCGTGCAGAACGATCCGCGCGATGCGGCGACCGCGCTCGAATTGAGCCGCGCGACCACCCGGAAGATCCGCGAGAACCTGGTTTTCGCCCTCCTCTACAACGTCGTCGGCATCCCGGTCGCCGCCAGGCTCTTCGCCCCGTGGGGACTCGTCCTGCGGCCGGAGTTCGCGGGACTCGCGATGGCGTTCAGCTCCGTTTCCGTCGTCACGAACTCGCTCCTGCTCAAACGCTTCGCGCCGGGACGCCGCGACCTGTTGTCGCTCGCCGCCCCCGCGCTCATGACCCTCCTTTTCGCCACGCTCTTTCTCGCGTTCGCCCGCATGAGCGTATGATTCTTTCCTTCCCCCATTCCCTATGTTCCCCGCATTCAATCCTTTCGGCCCCCTGCATGCGCTCGGCTTCCTCGCCTTCGTGCTCGGCACCACCCTCCTGCTCGCCTGGGCGGTGAAGACGCTCCCCGTCCTCCAACTGAAGAAGTGGGGCCTCATCCTCGCGATCGGCGGCTTCGCCGTCGCCGCCCTTTCGGTTCTCGGCTCCGCGACCGGGCGCGGCTTCGGCGGATACGGCATGGCCGGTTCCAAAATGATGCGACAGCACGTCCTCATGATGCGCGATGACGACGCGACCGCCCGAGGCGGCCGCATGATGCACGACATGATGGTCGACGGCGGCATGACGATGTCCATGAATGACATGGCCGCCGAACTCGAGGACAAGACCGGCGACGACTTCGACCGGACCTTCCTCGAACTCATGATCCCGCACCACCAGGGCGCGATCGATATGGCCGCCCTCGCGGAGTCCTCCGCGAAGCACGACGAGATCAAGGCCATGGCCAAGGACATCCTCTCGGCGCAGCAGCGCGAGATCGACCGGATGAACCAGTGGCTCAAGGATTGGGGATACGCCAAGTGAATGCTCTTGCCTGGGGAAAAGGCCCTCCGAGGGCCTTTTTTCATCCGTGCGACATCAGCATTTTTTTAGAAAAAACATGAAGAAAATCGCAAGAGGAAGAATTTTTCGGATTATTGACAAATTTAAATAATGTCATACAATAATCATCCATGTTTCCCTCCTATCTGCTCGTCGACCGCGGCTTCTGGCTCTTCACGATCTTCTACGTGGTCTCGATCGGGGTCGCGACCGCGCTGATCGTGCTTCCGTGCAAGCGCATGTTCTCCCGTCCGACCGCGGGCACGCTTCCGTCGTTCGTAGTGCCGCTCTTCTCGGGCCTGCTCCTGTACCAGTTCTTCCACCAGGCGGAACACGTGACGCAGATGTACCAGTTCCAGTTTCTCGGCTTCTCCACGCAGGAGGCGCACGGGTTCGTCTGGTTCCTGGACGACGAGTGGAACCACTTCGTGTTCAACGTCGGATACATGATCGGCATGAGCACGGTCTTCTCCCAGCTGCTCCGCTCGCTCAAGCGCCAAGGGATCGCGTACTCGGTCGGCAGCATCGGCCTCATCGTCGCGTTCCTCGTCATGGAGAGCTGGCACTGCATCGAGCACACGTACCGCATCCTCCAGCACGTACAGGGAACCTGCGTGAACTGCGTCGGGATCGTCGACGGGCTCTTCAACGTCAACCGCCTCGTCTATCACTTCTGGATGAACTTCTTCGCCCTCGTGCTGCCGCTCTCGGTGTACGTGTGGTACGGGCTGCACCGCCGCTTCATCGCCGCGTTCCGTCGCGAGGGGGCGCCCGTCGTTCCGGCGGCGGCGAATTGACCCCTTCCCCGCGATGGAACGGCTCCTCGTCCTCGCCGGCTTCGCGCTCCTCGCCGCCGCGGGGTTCGCGGCATGGAGCGCTAGATCGACGGGCTTCATGACGGCGATCGTGCGCAATTCCCGATACGACCTCCGTCTCGAGACCCCGCCGACCATCGCCACGGGATCCCCCGCGACGCTCGTCATCCGCACGTTCAGAAACGGCGGCGCGACCGACGTGACGCGCGAGCGCCACTCGCTCCACGCGGTGCTCCTGAGCGCCGACGACGAGGACATGGTGCACACCGTGAACTTCCGCTTCCGCGAAGACGGCTCCGCGGAGCTCGACCGCGTCTTCACCCGGCCCGGGACGTACCGGCTCTGGATCGAAGTGGACGACGACACGCTGGAAAACCCCCACGGCGCCAACGCCGCGCTCGTCGCGTGGCAGGACATCGCCGTGACCGGAGCGCCGCTCCCGCCGGAAACGCCGCCGACGGAAGGCGTGACGGCGTCCGCAAGCGGCTTCACGCTCACCATGTCCCACGGCCCCCTCGTCGCCGGCAAGCCCGCGGAACTGCGCTTCGCCGTGACGGGCGCCGACGGCAAGACCGTCGTGCTTCCGATGCACGATCCCGTCCTCTTCGGACTCACGAGCGAAACTCGGGACTACTTCCTCCACGGCCACATGTTCACCGATCCCGGCTGGCGTGCGGCCTCCTACGGCCTCACGTTCCCTCATCCCGGGCGCTACGACCTGTTCACGCAGGCCTTCTGGCTCGAGGGACTCGATTTTAGGCTTATGGAAGCCCATTTCATCCTTATTGTTTCTTCGGGGAAATAAGGGGAAGTGACTTGCCTTTTGTACATAAATATTTTAAAGTAACCTCCTTTTTTCTCTTTTCTTTTCGACGATGCCTTTCTCCCGTTCCCGCCTCGCCCAACTTATCGCGACGATCGCGGCGATCATGGTTCCCGTCGCGGGTTTGGCCTGCGGTCTCATCGACTGGGCCATCGCGAAACGCGGCCCCGCGACCGTTCATCCGGGAGAAACGATCACCTACACGCTCGATATCAGCGAAGTGAACCCGAACGGAGCCGGCATCCGCCCGATCACGGCGGACCTCATCCCGGCGGGACTCACGTACGTCGGATTCTCCGGCAACGCGACCTCCTGCGTCGTCACCACCGCGCTCCCGTCGTATGCGACGCGCGGCCCCGCGCAGATCTTCAACGGCAAGCCGATGGTGTACTGCGAGTGGATGAACACGATCATGTCGACCCATAACCAGGGCCTCGCCGTCGGCGGCATCCAGAGCGTCAACATCACGTTCACCGTCTCGCCGACGATCGCCTGCGGCACCGAGATCGACAACGTCGCGATGATCCACACGGGCCAGGTGGATAGCACCCGCTTCGGCGGCGATATCAACTGGAACAACAACCTGAGCCAGCACGTGAAGACCACGGTGGTCTGCGACACGACGGACGTGTCGATCATCAAATCCGGACCGAGCACGGTGGTCCGCGGCTCCACGATCTCGTACACCGTGACCGTCCAGAACGGCAACGGGATCGGCCATAACGTCGTCGTCACCGATCCGGTACCCACGGGAGCCGTGTTCACCCCCGCGGGGAGCGACGCGGCCTGCTCGTTGCAGGGCGCGAACGTGGTGTGTCCCCTCGGCTCCATGAGCCCGAACGGCACGCGCAACCTGATCCTCAACTTCACGGTCCCGTCGACCGCTCCGTGCATGACCGCGACGATCCTGAACCAAGCGACCGTCTCGACCGGTTCCACGGACACGAACCCGCAGAACAACCAGAGCAACGTCGTGGCGACGTCCGTAACCTGCGCGTCCTCCAGCAGCTCGTCGCTGCAGTCCTCTTCCGTCGCCCCGTCTTCCTCGTCGTCCTCCCCGGCTTCCTCCTCCTCTTCTTCCAGCTCCTCGGCGCAGTCGTCGTCGGCGCCCTCGTCGTCCTCGTCCTCTTCGTCGGTCACGTCGTCCTCGGCGCAGAGTTCGTCGGCGGTGGCGTCATCTTCGTCGGCGCAGACCTCGAGCTCGTCCTCCGCTCCCACGGGCTGCATCCGGGTGATCAAGGAGACGTTCACGCCCTACGGACAGGCGCTGACCCCCGTGCCCGCCTTCATCTTCCGCCTCGATGACTCACGCATGATCCAGAACGACGGCAACGGCATTGCCGTCTTCACGGGTGTCACCCCCGGCACGCACGTCGTCTTCGAACAGCAGGTTGCAGGCTGGAATCTCTTCTCCGTCGCGCCCGGCAACGGGGTAGTCTCCGTGAACGCGGGGGGAGAGTGCGCGGTGGTGAACTTCAAGAACCAACAGTTCTTGGCATCGAACGGATCGCAGAATCCGTTCGTCATCCAGGCCTCCGTCCCGGTGAACGTGGTGAACAACAACAACGTGAACGCCAACGCGAACGCGGTGGCGAACGTGAACGCGAACCCGTCGGTGAACGTGCAGGCGAATCCGGTGGCGGGTTCGAACGTGCAGCAGTTCGGATACTCCTTCTACGCCGAGGCATACCGGAGCGACACGAAGACCATTCAGTACATCGCCCTTCTTCCGCCCACGGGCGTGTCCTCGTTCACGGGGGCGCTCAGCGGCGCGCAGGGACTCCTCGCTCCCTACGGCGGTTCCACGGCTTCCGGCCTCCTCGCGATCGTCGCGACGGCGGGCGTGAGCGCGGGCGGCTGGCTCGGACGCAGACTCTTCGGCGCCTGATCGTCGATTCCCACGCCCCATGAACAAGTCGCATTCCCGGCTCGGAGCGATCCTCCTCGGCCTCGCGGCGTGCGCGCTCGCGGGTTGCGAGGCGGCGCCTCCGCCGGGAACGCCGCTCTCGGTGCTCGTGCGCAATCAATCGTACCAAGTGAACGCCGAGATGCCCGGTACCGTGCGCACCGGAACCCCGACGACGATCCGCCTGCACGTGTCGCGGAAAGGAAAGCCGAGCGACCTCGCAGGCGAGTACCGCGTGCTGCACGCCGTCCTCGCAAGCGAGGACGGGAATGACGTCGCGCACACCGCGTCGCTGCGCGGCGGCGACGGCACGTACGAACTGACCCACGATTTCCCGCGACCCGGGCGCTACCGGCTGTGGGTGGAGGTGGACGACACGAAGAACCCCGAACGGCACGGCGCGCACGCGGACCTCATCGCGTACGCCGATCTCGAGGCGACGGGCAAACCGTCCCGCGGCGCGTTGCCCGTCCGCGCGAACGAGAGCGCGTCCGGCGGAGTCATCCTGCATCTCACGGGAAGCGAGCTTCGCCCGGGTGTCGCGGCGGGCCTGCGTCTTTGGATATCGGACGCCTCGGGCGCGACGCTGCCGCTGCCGTCGACCGACGGAGCGGAGTACGTGCTCGTGGGCGACGGGCTACGCGTGTTCCGGCACGGCCCCCTCGCGACGGCGACGGACGGGAAGAGCGCATTGCTGTCGCTCACGGTGGAACGCCCGGGAGATTACGTGCTCTGGCTGGAATCGGACCCGATCGACGGGAAGAACGGCCAAACCGTGCACGGCGCCTTCGCGCTGACGGTGGGAGAGCCCGTCGACGCCATCACTCGGCGGTGAACGTCGTGACCCTCAGGACGCCGCGGATGTCGTAGATGCGGAGGCGATCGTCACCCATGTTCTCGACGGGCACGAACGTGCCGCTCGTGGTGAGTGACAACGAAAAGGCAGGGGGCTTGGGACGATCGACGAGAAGTTCATTCGTGAGGTCGCCCATATGTCACCGTCGGCGGCGAGCTACGTGCGGCGGCATCCTTGCTTGACGACGGAGGCAATGGCGAAGTGGCGTGTCGGCATGTTGCCCACGGACGGCGGGGCAGATAAACGCGGCTGGCCGCTTCGCGGGCATGTGCTGAATCCGGTGCTGAGCGAAGACGGCAAAGTGCTCGCCTGGGTGGGTCGCGATCCGCAATTCGAGACGAAGGAACAAGCCTTCAACGCCATGACGCCGGATCAGCGAGCGCGGGAGAAACAGCCCGCAAAGCATCGCTTTCGCGTGCGAGGACATCGGCACCACGTTCACCGTTAGCCTGCCGCGAGCCGACCGCTCGTCCTGAGCGCGTTGCCACCGGAGGCGCGGACTCGTACGATCGGGGCGTCTTTCCTCTTCTTTTTCCATGACGTTCTCCTCCCGCGCAGCGACCGCCGCAGCCCTCCTTCTCCTGCCCCTCGCCGCCTCGGCGCACGAGCACCGGACGTACGAGATCGGAGGCAAGGAATACGTCATCGAGATCGGCTCCATCAACGAGCCGGTGACGGTGGACGACAAGAGCGGCGTGGAGCTCACCGTCTCCGAAGTCGCGCCACATGACGGAGTCGCGCCGCATAATGACGACGAGGAGCATGAGGAAGGCGCTCCCGTGACGGGTCTCGAGCGGACCCTCAAGGTCGAGGTTCGCGCCGGCGACCAGACGATGACGCTGGACTTCCGTCCCACCTGGGGAGCCCCCGGCGCGTACGAGGCCATCTTCTTCCCCACGGCGGAGACCACCTACACCTACCGTCTCACGGGCACGATCGACGACATCCCCGTGGACCTGAGCTTCGCATGCAAGCCGAGCGGCGCGGAGGAGGCCCCCGAGGAAACGACCGCCGTGAAACTTTCCGACCGCGTGACGCAGATCAGGAAGGAGGGGGCGTTCGGTTGCCCCTCCGCCAAGGCTCCTCTCCAGTTCCCCGCGAAGCCGGGATCGCTCGCCGATATGGGAGGAAAAACCCGCGGAGTCGACCCTCTCTCCGCCGCGAGCCTCGCCTTCGGGATCATCGGATTCGTGACGGGCTCCGCCGCGCTGCGCAAAGCGAAGCGCGCGTGAGCGCCGGGAGCGCCGCTCCGCTATGCTCGCGTTGACCATGCGGGCGCGCCTTCTCCTTCTCTCGGGTTTCCTGCTGCTGGCCGCCCCCGCGCAGAGCGCGTCGGCGCATGCGTCGCCGGTGCGGTACGATCCGCCCGCGTCGGCCGTCGTCCGGGCCGCGCCGGATCGGATCGGCATCGTCTTCAGCGAACGCGTCGAGCCCGCCGCGAGCGAGATCGCCGTGTATGACCCCACGGGGAAACGCGTGCCGACGGGGCCGATAGAAACCGATCCCCGCGACGCCAGGATCTTCGGCGCGAGCGCGACGCTCTCCGCGTCCGGAACGTATGCCGTGTCGTGGCAGGTGATCTCCGCCGACGACGGGCACTTCACGAAGGGCGGGTACCTCTTCTCCGTGGGGCACGCGACGGGCAACGTCGCGGGAACGCCGTTTCAGATCCAACACCGGTCGAGCTGGCCGGAAGGCTTCGCGATCTTCGCGGAGCTCCTGGGCGGCGCCCTGCTCCTCGGCGCGCTGGCGGTGCTTGGCATCTGGAAGCGGAGGGAATCCCGGGCAAAGGCCGAAGCGGAACGCATGCTCGAGCGGCGCCTGCGGGCGACGGTCGCGGTCGCGGCCGTCCTCGTCGCGCTGGGCGTCGCGGCGTACGTGTGGCTGGAATCGTCGGGGCTCGCCGCGGACCGCTTCCTGCCGATGGCCGGCGCGGCGGCCCTCTTCCTCAAGACCGCCGCGGGGCGATGGGCCGTGCTGCGCGCCGCGCTTTCGCTCACCGCCGCGGCGATCCTCGCGCGGAATCTGCGGCCGGCGCTAAGGGCGCAACGCCGCACCGTCGCCGAGATCGCCGTCGTCGTGCTGCTCTGCGCCGTCGCGCTCGCGCGCGCCCGCGTGAGCCACGCCGCGGCCTCGGATTTCCTGCCCGCCCTCGCGATCCTCGTGAACGCCGTCCATCTGCTCGCGAAGGACCTGTGGATCGGCGGACTCGCGGCGGCGACGCTCTGCCTGCTGCCCGCGCTCGATCGCGAGGGAACGGCGACGGCCGCGCGGGCGCTCCTGCGCCTCTCCCGCCTCCTGCTGTGGGCGTTCTTCGTCGGCGGCGTGACGGGTTGCTACATCGTGTGGCTCCACTTGAAGCACCCGGCGAACCTCACGACCACGCACTGGGGCGGCATGCTCCTCGGCCTCTGCGCCTACGCGCTCATCCTGCTGGCGCTGCGGATCTACCAGCACGCGGTGATCGAGCCCGCGCTCCTGCGTTGCGCGCGCGGCGAGGCGACGGGCGAGGCGCGGACGGACGGCGAGACCGCCGGCGTGCTGCTGCTTTTGGAAACGGTCGTGGGATTCGCGGTCCTGCTCTTCTCCTCGGTACTCGTCATCACGACGCCGCCCCTCTCGGCGCACGACGAATTCGTCCGCACGGCAAAGGCGACCGGCTCCGCGGTCTCGCTCGGCGAGCATCCCTACGAGGAAGCGGCCATGCTCGTGACCGTGTCGAGGAACGGCGGACCGGCCTCCGCGACCGGCGTCCTCACGCTGACCGTCCGCAACGCCGCGGAGGGCATCGGCCCCCTCGTCGTGCAAACGGTCGAACGCTTCCCGGGCGGCTACGTCTTCCCGAAATCGACGTTCACCCCAGGGGGATCCTGGACGGTGGACGTCAACGAGCACGAGCCGGAAACGTACGACGCCGTGGGACACTTCTCGCTTTCCGCGCCGGGCGACTTCGGCGGTCCCGGCGCGACGCATCCGGGCCCCTTCGCCCCCTTCACGCTCGTCCTCGCGGCGACGGCGGTCGGCATCGCCGCGCTCTCGCTGCGGCTCCTGCGGCAAAACCGCCTGAGGAGCGGCGCCATCGGGACGGACGCGCCCGGGCACCTGCCGGCGCTCGCGGTGCGCAGGCCGCTCTTCGCGTTCGCGATCGACGTCCTGATCGTCCTCTTCGTCGGCCTGAACGCGGGTCACGGCCACGGCGGGATCTCGGCGCAGCGCGTGTGCGCGGAGGCCGGCGGCACGTGGCACGAGAACGTCCCGATGCGCGACGGCGCGGCCACCGGGCGCTACGCGGCGCTCGGATGCATGCTCGGCAGCGGACGAGGCACGTACCACTTCACGGACTTGCGGGAACTCGCGTACTTCACGAGACCGGCATCGGCGCTCGCGGACATGACGACGGAGCCCGCGTCCCCCGCCGCCGGAGAACCTGCGACGCTCGTGTTCCGGTTGCGCCAACCCGGATTTTTGCCCGCGACGGAATTGACCGCGGAGCACGACCGCATCCTGCACGTGATCGTGGCGGGCGAGGACGGCGAGACCTTCGCGCACCTGCACCCCGAGGACGACGGCCCCGTGACGCCGGAGATGCTCGCGACGGCGACCTTCCCCGTCCGCTACGCGTTCCCGAAGCCGGGACGCTACCTCGTGGGCGTGGACTTCACGGTGCGGTCGCAGACCTTCGCGAACTCCTTCGTGGTGGAAGTCGGCGGAGGACCCGTGGCGGGCGGGCGACCCGTGCCGAGCCTCGTGTCTGAGACGGACGGCATGCGTGTCACGCTGACGACGCCCGCGATGCTCCGCGCGAACGAGCGGACGACCTTGCGCTTCGACGTCGCGGAAGGGGACGGCACCCTCGTCACCGACCTTTCGCCGTATCTCGCGGCCGGCATGCACCTGGCCATCGTGAAACAGGACCTCTCCGACTTCGTGCACTCGCACGCGCAGCCCGCGCAGACGTGGTGGCAGTCGATCGTCGATCCGCGCGATCCGTCGGCGGCGCACGCGCACGTCTTCTTGCCGGAACGCTGGGGCCCCTCGCTGACGACGAACGTCGTCTTCCCCTCGCCCGGGCGCTACGACATCCACGCGGAATTCAACCGGGGCGGCAAGGTGTCGACCGCGCGGTTCACCGTCGACGCGCAGCCCTGATCACGCCTGATCGACGAGCGTCCGCCGCTCCCGGAGCGCGGCCGCGAACACCAGTACGTCGAAGAGGGTGACGGCCAGGAGCGCGCCCGAGAATCCGATGGAGAGCCGGTAGGCCTCATACGCGATGAAGAGTCCCAAAAGCGTGAGTGCCGCGGGGAAAAGCGCCGGCTTCCGATCGAGGAGCGCGAGGGAGAGGACGACCTTCAGAAGCCCGTGGCCCAGGAGATAAAGCACGATGAAGCGCTTTCCCTCGACGGAGAGCTGTTCCGCCCACGCGCGCAGCGCCTGGGACACGGCGTCGGCGGGATCCTCCGCGATCTCCCGCCGCGTCACGAAGAACACCGCGGAATGCAGCCAATCCACGCTCGTGACCCCGAGGAGGACGCCGCAGGCGGCTTCGATCACCCCGTCGATCCCCTTCACGATCGTCGCGATGAGGAACAGCCAGTGGAAGACCTCGCGCCGACGCATGGATGCAAGGGTAGCCGCCGAAGTAGACGAACGAGACCTCAGGGGGCGACGGCGCTCGACTGCTCGGCGCCCTCGCCGTACCGGTCGTGCAACGTGGTCTCCACGCGCTGCAGGTAATCGGCGATCTCGCCGTTCGCGCCGTCGATGCGGCGGATGATGTCCTCCAAGGCGGACTGCTTCGCGTTCGCGGCTCCCCCCTTGATCACGCCGTCGAGATCCGAGAGCGCGTCACCGTAGGTGCTGATCGCCTCCACGGCGTGTCCGTGGGCATCGGCGAGGAAGGACGGAGGCGTGATCGCCTGCACTTCCTGCCGCGTCTGGGAAACGGTGGTGCGGATCGCCTGCCACTGGGCCTGCTGGTCGTCGCTCCAGGAGAAGGGATTCGTCTGGGCGAGGCTTTCGAGGGTCTGACCCACCTGCTCCATCCGCGCGCCGACCGATTCCATCTCCTCGGCATACGTCTGCAACTCGTCACCCTCCTTCACTCCCGACCATACGGCGCTTCCGAGCCAAAGGACGATGATCAAGACGAGAACGACGGCGGCGGCGATGATCCAGCGGCGCATGTGCGGAGGGGTGAAGATGGATGCCATCCTACCGCAACGCGTTGACGACCGATAGCGAATGGTGTTCCGACGCTGCTCCACCCCTCGCGCCGTCGGTTATACTCGGCTCCCCACATGCGTTGGAAACCCGGTCTCGTCGGCCTCAGTTACGTCGCCAGCGTCCTGCTGGCCAACGTGTGCCTCATGGACATCACGCAGGCGATAGAACCGGCGACGTCCTCGGATCCGATCCCCGTCTCCTACGTCGACGCGAAGGAATGCCCGTGGGTGAAGATCGCGGAACCGGAGAGCGATCCCACGATCGGCACGAAGCGCTCGCCCTGCGAGAGCGGCCACTGCATCACGACTCCCTCGCCGGAAATCTCCTGCTTCGGCAAAGACGATCCCCCGCCCGCCCCCACGATCTCGGCGCTCCCCGCGCCCTCCGCGGTCATCCATGTCCCCTCGGGCGTTTCGCCCCCTCCGGAGATCACCGAAAGCCCACCGCTCGTCGCCGTGACAACGGTCGTCCTGCGCCGCTAGGATCGGCTCCCGCCCGCAAGGGACGTCCTCCTATTTTGTTTCTTTCTTTTTTTCTCTCATGAACTCCGTTTCCCCCTCTTCCCCGAACAACCCCTGGTTCGCGATCTCGATCGGTCTCATGGGCATCATCGTGGGTTTCTTCATCGGTACGTACTCGAACCCCGGCGTCGCGCCCGGCCCGCAGCAGGTCGCCGTGGCCCCGTCCGCCCCGACCCCTCCGACTCCGCCCCCGGCCCCCGAGACGCCGGCCACGGTGGACGATGATCCGATCGAGGGCGCCAAGAACGCCAAGGTGACCGTCATCGAGTTCACGGACTTCCAGTGCCCCTTCTGCAGCCGCCACTACACGGACACGTACGGCCAGATCAAGAAGGACTACGTCGACACCGGCAAGATCAAGTACGTCGTCCGCGACTTCCCGCTGAGCTTCCACCCGAACGCCGAGCCCGCCGCGATCGCCGCCGGCTGCGCGAACGACCAGGGAAAGTTCTGGGAGATGCACGACAAGCTCTTCACCAACCAGGCCACGTGGTCGAACATGGGCGACGCCAAGCCGACCTTCAAGCAGTACGCGGCCGACATCAAGCTCGACACGGCCAAGTTCAACTCCTGCCTGGATAACGGCGAGCACAAGGACGAGATCCAGAAGGACGAGGCCGACGGCATCGCTTCCGGCATCAACGGCACCCCGGGCTTCTGGGTGGTCGGTGCGGACGGAAAGGGTCAGCTCATCAGCGGAGCCGTCCCGTACGCCAGCTTCAAGCAGGCGATCGACGCCCTCCTCTGAACGATATCCCGGTTCACCATGAAAGGGACGGAGCTATCCGTCCCTTTTTCGTAGGGCCCAAGAAACATGCAGTCAGCAGAGAAAGGTCAATGACCGGCGATCATTGGGTTCTTGAAGTTTGATTATTTCTTTGCGTATTGCTTCTTGCTTCTTCCGTGCGGGATTACCATGCTTCCGTGAGTCCATCGCACGATTCCTACGCGGCCTTCCGGGGAGGAGGCTATTGGCGGTACGCGCTCGCACACTGCCTCGACGTCCTCGGCATGCAGATGGCCTTCACGGCGGTGGGATGGGAAATCTACGAACGAACGCACTCCGCGTTCGCGCTCGGGCTCGTCGGCCTCATGAAATTCCTGCCCACGCTCCTCTTCTCCGTTCCCGCCGGGCACGTCATCGAAACGGGGAATCGCCGCCTGATCCTCTGGACCGCGCAGTTGCCCGTGATCGCAGGCGCGCTCGGACTCGGAATCGTCTCGACGACGCTGGCGCCGGTGCCGCTGGTCTACGCGTGCCTCTTCCTCATCGGCGTGGCGATGGCGGTGAGCCTTCCCGCGCGATCGGCGCTCTTCCCGCAGATCATCCCGCAGGGCTCGCTGCAGAACGCCGTGACGTGGAACCACGTCGCGCGCCAGACCGGCACGATCGTGGGCCCGCTCCTCGGCGGACTCTCGATCGCGGTGACGGGCAGCCCCGTCGCCGCGTACGTCACGTGCGCCGCGCTCGGCGCGGCGTTCGTGGCGCTCATCGCGGGCGTGCCGTACCGCCGGACGGCGACGAAAACGGAACCGCCCTCGCTTTCCTCCATGCTCGTGGGCGTGCGCTTCCTCAGGGGCAATCCCGTGCTCCTTTCCTCGATCGTCGTCGATACGTTCGCCGTGCTCTTCGGCGGCGCGACGGCGCTCCTGCCGATGTTCGCGAAGGACATCCTCCGCGTGGGCCCCTTCGCGCTCGGCTGCCTCCGCCTGGCGCCGGCGGTGGGCGCGCTCGGCATGAGCGTCGTGCTCACGCGCGCGAAGCCCGTGAAGAAAGGGGGCAGGACGCTGCTGTCCACGGTCGCCCTGTTCGGGGTCGCGATGATCCTCTTCGGACTCTCCACGAACGTCTATCTCTCCTTCGTCCTGCTCGTCGCCTCCGGCGCCGCGGACGCGCTCAGCGTCGTCATCCGCCACACGCTCCTCCAGGGCAGGACGCCCGCCTGCCTGCTCGGGCGCGTCTACGCCGTGATGAACGTCTTCGGCATGTCCTCGAACGAACTCGGGGAAGTGGAATCCGGACTCGTCGCCGCGGTCACGGGCCCGGTGCTCTCCGTCGTGAGCGGCGGCGTCGGCAGCATCGTCGTGGTGCTCGCGGCCGCCGCGATCTGGCCGGAACTGAGGAAACTGCGTTCCTTACACACTGAGAAAGAAGCGCTTGAAGCCATCGGTGAGCGCCAAAGAGAATGAGTGGTGATAGGAGAGAGGAAAGGGCTTGGAAAGCTTGAAAGCTTTGCCAAGCTCCTCAAGCTCTTTCCTCTTTCCTTTTTAAGGACGTAAGACTGACACCGATACACCGTCGTCTTTTTTACTATGCCAACTTCCAAGACCCGCGGTCGCGGCAACAAGAGCGCGTACACGAGCAGGCAGAAGCGCCAGGCCGAACACATCGAAAAAGGCTACGAGCGCCGCGGCGTCTCCAAAAAGAAGGCGCAGTCCCGCGCCTGGGCGACCGTGAACAAGATCTCCGGCGGCGACAAGAAACGCGGATCCGGACGCGGCAAAAAGACGAACAAGGGCCCGATGCGCAAGGGCGGGAGGAAGTGATTAGCGATGAGTGATTGGCGACGAGAAAGCTCCAGTCGCTAATCACCTCTATTTATGATGAACGACCAACCGAAACCGGCCCAACCGCGGAAGGGCGACAAGGCACCGGATCCGATGCAGTCCGACGTCGGCAGGCCCGAACCCGCGAACGAGACGGCGGGCAAGGACCCCTCCGCGCCGAACGCCCCCGCTCCGGGAAACCCGACGCCGGGTGAGGTCGCCTGATCCATCCGGTCAGAAAGCGTCACTGGCGTCCAGATCGATCGGCGACGGGACGCGTTACCATCTCTCCCATGCGACGGTCGCACCACGTACGGATCTATCGCTCCAGGCTCCATCTGCTTTCGACCGTGGGTCTCCTGGTCCTGCCGTTTTTGCTGCTCCTGCTCTTCGCCCGCGTGACCCGGTTCAGCGCCGCGGAGCTCTTCGCGGATCTGTGGACCTCGCTTCTGCGCCTCTTCGCGGCGTACCTGATCGCGGCGGCGCTCGCCTGGATCCTCGCCGTCCTCTTCTACCGAGGCAAGCGGTCGATCGTGGCGCTGCCGGTGTTCGACGTGCTGCAGAGCTTCCCCACCTTCGCGGCGCTCCCGATCGCGATCTCCTTCTGGGGCGACGGCAACCTGACCGTCATCATCTTCCTCGTGATCACGATCATCTGGCCCATCTTCTTCACGATCTTAAGCTCCCTCAAGCTCGCGCGGCACGACTGGCAGGAAGCGGTCACGATCTACCGCCTTCGCCCGCTCGACCACCTGCGGCTGTACCTGTGGCCGCTCACCATCCCGGGCCTCGTCACGGGATCGATCATCGGGCTCGGCGAGGGATGGGAGGCGCTCGTCGCGACGGAGATCATCGTGAAAACCTACCCGGGCCTGGGCTCCTTCTTCCAGGCGTACGCGGACAACGCGACCATTTCCGCCCTCGGCATCCTGGGACTCCTCATCCTCATCTTCGGCATCAACAAGGCGCTCTGGCTTCCGCTGCTCGATTGGAGCCACGATCTCGCCGCCGAATGATCCATGGCCCCTCCCCACCTCACCCTCAAAGGCGTCCAGAAGAGCTTCCAGGAAAAGGGACACCCGCCCTCGCTCGCGCTCACGGACGTGGATCTCACGATCCGCCGCGGGGAATTCTTCGTGTTCCTCGGGCCGTCCGGCTGCGGAAAATCGACCCTGCTGCGGATCATGAGCGGCCTCGACGACCCGACGCGCGGCAGTGTGACGCTCGGCAAAGACGTGTCGTCCGATCACCTGAGCTTCGTGTTCCAGCACTTCGCGCTGCTCCCGTGGCTCACCGTGCGCGAGAACATCGAGCTTGGACTCCTCAGCCGGCGCGTTCCCGCGGACGAGCGACTGAAGACCGTCGACGCGGAATTGGCGCGCTTCGGCCTGGAAAGCCATGCGCAGAGCCGTCCGCGGGACCTCTCGGGCGGGCTGCGCCAGCGCGTGGGCCTCGCCCGCGCCTTCGCGACCAAGCCGGCGCTCCTCTTCATGGATGAGCCGTTCTCGGAGCTCGATTCCTTCACGGCGGAAGAACTGCGCAGGGAGCTCCTGTCCCTGTGGAAGGAGCGCGGGACGACGATCGTGCTCGTAACGCACCTCATCCCGGAGGCGATCGAGCTTGCCGACCGCATCGCGGTGATGACGGGCCAGCCCGGCACGGTGGAAGCGATCGTGAGAAACGAGCTCTCCCGGCCGCGCGATCTCCGTTCGTCCGCGTGCTTCGCCCTGGAAGACAAGCTGCTCGAGCTCGTGAAGACGGACAACGACGACCTGGTCCGGCGCAAACGTCAACGTCGGCGGTAAGCGATGAACATCGGTGCATGCGTAGGACATGCGGAGAGATCGGAAGATGCGATTTTTTCAAATAGTGTCAAAAAGACATTTGTGTGTGAAACGTTCTTCACTAGACTGACCCGGCATCCTACTTTCTTTTTCCCCTTTCCTCATGCGTCGTCTTGCATCCCGCCTGAGTCTTTCCGCGCTGACCGCGCAGATCGTCCTCGGGTCTTTCGCCGCGTCGCTTCCGGTCATGTCGGAACGCGCGTTCGCGTTGGCTGCGGTCACCGCGGCAACGGGCGGCTCCGCCATTCTCGCGAACACGGCGGGAGGCGCGTACACCTCCCTCACGGGCCCCGTCTTCACGGGCATCGATGACAACGATCTGAGCGCAACGGGAACCCTCACGCTGGTCGCGCCGTCGGGCTTCCAGTTCGACACGGGCGGCACGGCACCCACGGTGCTCGTCACCTGCACCAACAGCTGCGGCGGCGGCTCCAGTAACAACGTCAACAACCTCACCTCCGGCTCCACGATCGCGGTCACGGTGAGCGCCGGCACGCTCTCGATCACGATCACCGACGATGTCGACGGCGGGGGCTCCACCACCAACAGCCTCACCTGGCAGAACGTGCGCGTGCGCCCGACGGCCTCTTCGCCGCTCGCCTCCGGCGATATCACGAAGGGCGGAACGGCCACTCTCAACGGCATCTCGGGCGGCGACAGCCTTGGCACGCTTACGGAAGTGGGCGTCGCGACGGTGACCCCCGCGACCGGCGGCGGCGCGATCAGCGCCAGCACGGCCGGCGGCGCGTATACGACCCTCACGGGCCCCGTCCTCACGGAAAGCGACGCCGGAGCGATCCAGACCGGCACGATCATCCTGAACGCTCCCGCGGGCTTTGAATTCGACACCGGCGGCACGGCTCCGACCGTCCTTGTGACGCGCGTGGCCGGCACGAGCAACGGCGTCGGCGACACGGTATGCAACATCAACAACGTCGCGACCGGCACGAGCGTCGCCATCACGGGACGCACGTCCTCGACCATCACCTTCACGGTGTCCGACGATTCCCGCAACGGCAATCCGGGCAGCTGCAACGGCATCCGCAACTCCCTGACCTGGCAGAACGTCCGCGTGCGCCCCACGGCGGCTCTCCCGCTTGCCAGCGGCAACGTCACGAAGTCCGGCACGGCGACGGTGTACGGCGTGAGCAACTCCGACAACTTCGGCACGCTCACGGAGATCGCGACGACGGGCACCATCACGGTCAACGCCTCGGTGACGAACGACAACGGCGGCACGAAGGCGGTTTCCGACTTCACGTACAAGGTCGACGCCACGACGGTCACGAGCGGCGTCAGCAACTCCTTCACGGCCGGAGCGCACACGATCTCCGTCACGGGTACGACGGGATACGCTGTGACGATCGGCGGCGACTGCGCCGCGGACGGCTCCATCACGCTCGCGGCGGCCGCGAGCAAGGTCTGCACGGTCTCCCTCGACGACATCGCTCCGAAGCTCACGGTCACGAAGTCCGTCACGAACGACAACGGCGGCACGAAAGCCGTCGCGGACTTCACGCTCAAGATCGACGTCACGACGGTCACGAGCGGCGTCCAGAACACGGTGAACGCGGGCGCCCACACGGTGTCCGAGACGGCTGATTCCGGCTACACGGGCGTCATCGGCGGCGATTGCGCCGCGGACGGCTCCATCACGCTCGCCCCGGGCGACGTGAAGGCTTGCACCATCAGCAACGATGACCTCTCCCCGACCCTCACGGTGAACGCCGTCTTCGTGAACGACGACGGCGGCACGAAGGGCGCGGGAGACGTCACTCTCACGGTCGAGGCCACGACGGTCACGAGCGGCGCCGCGAACACGATCTTCAACGCGGGCCTCCACACCGTGGCCGGCACGGCTCTCACGGGATACACGAAGACGATCGGCGGCGATTGCGCCGCGGACGGCACGGTGACACTGGTCAACGGCGCGAGCGCCACCTGCACCGTAACGTACGACGACATCGCTCCGAAGCTCACGGTCACGAAGTCCGTCACGAACGACAACGGCGGCACGAAGGTCGCCGCGGATTTCGTCCTCAAGGTCGACGGCCTGACGGTGACGACGGGGGTCGAGAACGAGTTCGACGCGGGCGCCCACACGGTGTCCGAGGCCGCGGACGTCGGCTACGCCGCGACCTACGGCGGCGACTGCGCCGCGGACGGCTCCATCACGCTCGCCCCCGGCGACGTGAAGGCCTGCACGATCACGAACGACGACATCGCGCCGAAGCTCACGGTGAACAAGGTGGTCGTGAACGACCACGGCGGCACGAAGATGGTCGCGGATTTCCCTCTCTTCGTGGATGCCTCTCCGGTGACGTCGGGCATGGAGAACGCGCTGACGCCGGGCGTGCATAACGTCACGGAGACGTCCGACACGGCGACGTACTCCCGCGCCTTCAGCGGCGACTGCGCCGCGGACGGCTCCATCACGCTCGCGCTGGGCGACGTGAAGACCTGCACGATCACGAACGACGACATCCAGCCGCAGCTCACCATCGTCGTGCACGTGATCACGGATGACGGCGGTACCGCCGTCGCCTCCGACTTCGGCGTGCTCACGACGGGCACCAACGTCTCGTCGCCTTCCGTCACGGGCAACGAGGCGGGACAGACGATCACGCTCAACGCGGGTTCGTTCGGCACTTCCCTGACCGTCCCGGCCCTGCTGACCGGCAAGTACAGCCTGCTCTTCAGCGGCGATTGCGTGGGAACGCTCAACCCGGGCGACATGAAGACCTGCACCTTCACGCTCAACGACATCGCGCCGAAGCTCACGGTCACGAAGGTGATCGTGAACGACAACGGCGGCACGGTCGTCGTCGGCTCCGTCCCCCTCTTCATCGATGCCACGGCCGTCACTTCCGGCACGCAGAACACGACGACGATCGGCGCGCACGTGATCAGCGAGACGAACCCCTCTGGTTACGGCTCGATCATCACGGGTGACTGCGCTGCGGACGGTTCCATCACGCTCGGTCTCGGCGACGTGAAGAGCTGCGTGATCACGAACAACGACATCCCCGCCTCCCTCACGATCATCAAGCAGGTGACGAACGACAACGGCGGCACGAAGGTCGCCGCGGACTTCACGATGAGCGTCACCGGCAACAACCCCGCGATGACGAGCTTCCCGGGCAATGACGCCGGCACGACGATCTCGATCGACGCCGGCAGTTACTCGGTCGGTGAGGTCGCCGACAGCGGGTACGCCGCGACGTACTCGGCCGACTGCAGCGGTTCGCTGCTCCCCGGCGAGTCCAAGACCTGCACCGTCACGAACGACGACATCGCGCCGAAGCTCACGGTGAACAAAGTGGTCGTGAACACCCACGGCGGCACGAAGAACGCGACCGACTTCCCGCTCTTCGTGGACGGCAGCCCCGTCTCGAACGGCATCGAAACCACGCTCGCCACGGCCGGCGTCTACACGGTGTCCGAGACGTCTGATCCGGGCTACTCCTCCGCCTTCAGCGGCGACTGCGACGTCGCGGGTTCCGTGACGCTTGCCCCCGGCGACGTGAAGACCTGCACCATCACCAACACCGACGACGTGGCACCCCGCCTCATCGTGAGCAAGGTGGTGATCAACGACAACGGCGGCACGAAGACCGAACTCGACTTCGAGCTCAGCATGCGCGTGGACGGCGGCCTCATCGCCATCGGCTTGCCGACGCTGCTCTCGACGGGCACGCACACGGTGTCCGAGGTGGCTGATCCGCAGTACGCCCCCGCCTTCTCCGGCGCCTGCGCCGCGGACGGCACCGTCACGCTCGCCCCCGGCGACGTGAAGACCTGCATCGTCACGAACAACGACGTCCCCCCGACCCCCGTGTCCGAGACGACGGGCATCGACGACGGCCGCAACGGCGGTCACCGCGGCGAGGACAGCAACCAGCTCCTCGGCAAGATGCGCGCGATCGCGCTCCGTAACGGCCTCGGCGGCGACACGGCCCCCGCCGGCTTCGGTGGTACGAACGACGTGCCCCTATCGACGGCCGAGCTCAACGTGCTTTGCAGCGTGCAGCGCACGTTCTCGTCCCAGACCCCGCTTGACCTCATCCGCCTGATCTCGCGCACCCTCGCCGTCTTCATGGGCCGGGACGCGAAGTTCATCGAGGAGAAGATGTTCGATTCCGCCACGTGCGAGAGGATCAACGCCTCGCTCAAGCCCTCCGCGACGGTCGCCGAAGTGATCCTGAAGCCGGTGCCGCTCGCCATCGACGGTTACCCGGTCTCGAGCAACCAGACGTGGAACAAGTGCGTCCGCGGCCAGGCGACCCTCGAGGACATCCGCGAGAACGGCGACGTCGTCGTCTCCCGCATGAGCGGCAAGGCGTTCGCGAAGAGCTGCGACGCTTACCGCACGAGCGGCACGAACGAATGGACGCATCCCGACGACGCCTTCCTCACCCTCACGATCGTTCCGAACGGAAAGAACGCTCCGAAGGTGACGGCGAACGACGGCTACATCGTCCTCCCCGTCACGAAGACGGCCAGCCGCTGATCGACCAGCATTGTCCGGGAAAAAGCCGCGTGACCCGCGGCTTTTTCAGTTCCCGTCGGCGTGCTCTTGGATGAACCGTATGGGATGGACGACGAAGCGGTCGGCGACCTCCGGCGACGGGACGGAAGGCGGCAGATAGGGCCGGTGATCCGTCTCCCCTGGCTGGCCGCGGTCGATCTGCAGGTGCAGGTGGGGGCCACTGGTGTTGCCCGTCATGCCCACGGTGCCGAGCGTCTGCCCGGGGCGGACCGTCTCGCCTTCGCGGACGGCGACCGTGCCGAAATGCCCGTAGATGGAATAGTAAACCTCGCCGCCCAGGCGGTGCTCCACGATCACGTGCAGCCCGAGGACGGAATCCTCTTCCACCGTGGCGACGCGACCGCCGGCCACGGAGCCGACGGGCGTGCCGAGCGCGAGCTTGAGATCCACGCCCGGGTGCACCGCGGTGAACTCCGCGGCGTCCACGTCGTAGGCGCCGAAGAACTTGGTGGAGTAGTAGAGCTTGCGGGTGATCTCCTCCTCGTTGCGAGGATTCACGAGGTCCGAGAGGGGCCGCAGGAGCTTCGAGAGATCGTACGCGGGGACGGGGACGAAGTCGGCGTCCGTCATCTCGGCGTACGCGCGGTTCCACTGCGCGGGCGTCTTCATCGCGCCCCAGTCGGGCACGCGGGCCACGGGCGAGACCGAGCGCACGAAGGCGGGGAATCCTCCCGTCTCCGCCGACACCGCGGAGAAGGACGAGGAAGACGCCGAAAGGGGCCCTTCGACGTCGCCCGGAGCGGGCGCGGCGGCATGCTCCGGCACCCGGAAGGGCGCGCGGGAACGGACCGAGGAGGAGGATGCGGACTGCACGATGGACAGCATCGCGCCGGGACCGGCGGCCACGAAGTCCTTGCGCTTCACGACGGGACGGCGAACCCGGACCATGCGGCGGCGCATGCGGCGGGAGGAAGCGGACGACGAAGAACCGACGGACGCCGCGCGATACTGCGGCAGGTCCTTGAGCAGATACGACCGCAGCCCGTCGGAATGCTGCAAAGCCATCACCGTCGAGAAGATCCCGATCACCGCGAGCGACACCACGCGTTCTCCGTGGCAGCGAAGCCACGTGCGGAGCGAATGCCAGAGGCGATATTGGTTTTTGTTCACTTCGTGTTATTATACTACTTTTTGTATTTTTTGTCACTATACAAGAAGAATGTCAAATACACGTATATGTGCCTCTATTGTCCTGCAAACGCCATTTAATCAGCGTATCGGAACATTAGAACACGGCCGACCGTGGAAACTCCAGGAGCTCCCATTTGCGGCTCTTCTGCAGCGCGCGGTGGAGGAACGACTTCACGATCTTGTAGGTATCCACATTAAAGTCCGGGACGGTGGCGCCCTCGAGGATATCGCGCAACGCATCCTCGTCGGAGCAGCTGCCGACGTGCGTCCAGTCGGAAAACACGTGGATCTGCTGCCGGTCGGTCTCGGCGCAGGTCTCGCGGATGCCGATCATTCCGTCGAAGGGCCAGCGTTGCTGGCGGATGCCGCCGAGCGCCTCCAGAAGAAGGGCGTTGTGGGCGGCGACGTCCATCTCCCCCGCGCAGGCGCCGCGGCACTTCTTGAGATGGTACGAGAAGCACGGTTCCCCGCGCCGTGCCGCCTCGATGCCGAGGACGGCCGGACAAAGCCCGTGCGCGTCGGCGATCTCCGCGAGAGCGGACTCGGCGACGCGCCGCGTGCCGAAGAAGCCGTAGCACTCGCCGATCTGCCCGGCGGAAAGCTCGTCCCCGCGGACGACGGAAGGAACGAGGAAGCCGCGTTTGTCTTTCGCGAGGAGGAAGACGCAACGGCTCGAGATTCTCCGGAGCATGCGGTTATAGACCGGCATGTGCGCCTTGATGAGCTGCGACTCGAGGAGCAGCGCCCCGAGCTCGCCCGCGGTCTCGTGGCACTCGATGTCGACGATCTCCTGCGTGATCTTCATGTCCTTCGGCAGCGAGTGGTCGCCGGCGAAGTGCGAGAGCACGCGCGCGCGGACGTTCACGCTTTTGCCGATGTAGATGGGCCGGCGGTTCTTGCCCAAAAACACGTAGACGCCCGGCGTCTCCGGCAGGTCGTCCACGACGGTCTTCTGGATCGTCGTCGGGAGCGCCGGCGCCTGCAGGAGTTTCTTCACGGCCCAGTCGAACGTCTCCGCGCCGGACTCCTTGCGGGCCTTCACCCAAAACTGCAGCATCGCGTCGGCGTCGGCGAGCGCCCGGTGGCGGTCGTCGCAGTCGAGGTCGAAGCGCTCGATGAGGGCGTCGAGGTTGTGCGACTTCTGCGACGGGTGCAGCAGGCGCGACAGGCGCACGGTGCAGAGCGTCTTCGCCTGGTATGACCGCCCGGCGCGCCGCAGTTCGTTTTTGACGAAGGCGTAGTCGAAGCGCGCGTTGTGCGCGACGAACACGGCCCCCTCGAGGAGCGACAGCACGTCGTTGGCGATCGTGTCGAACGTGGGCGCGTCATAGAGATCCTCGTCGGTGATCCCGGTGATGTCCTGGATCAGCGGGGGAAGCGGGCGGTTGGGATGCACGAGGGACGACCATCGCTCGATCACGCGATCGTCCCGCACGAGGATGACGGCGATCTCGATGATCCGGTGATGGAGGAAGCTGCCGCCGGTGGTTTCGGTGTCGACGAACGCGTACGTGACACTCTCCTTCTTCCTGCGGGCCATAGGTCAGCGACTCTACGGTGAGCTCTTTTTGTACTCAAGGTTCGACTCGGGATTTTCCCGACTTTCTCGCGAAAATCGACGACGGCACCGTCATCGCGAAAGCTTGTCCAGGAGACGAGAACGTTTTTCCGCGCCGCCGGAGTCCGTCTTTCTCCTCCCGTAACAGGAATGTACCCTCCGTGCGTCTTCATTCCGTCCCTTCCCTCGTCCATGATGCACCAGCGTCTCCCCCTTCTCGCCGCGCTCGGTTCCCTGGCGTTCGCCATGGCCGCCTGCACGCAAACGCAGGCTCCGTCGACGCCGCCCGCGTCCTCCGCGGCGGCTTCCGTCGCGGCCTCGTCCCGAAGCGGGTCCGGGGCGGCGCTCCGGGGCACCATGGTGGACTACGGCCCGACCGAGGGATACCTCTCCCTGCCGGCCGGGGAAGGCGTGCATCCGGCGATCGTGCTCATCCACGAGTGGTGGGGCCTCAACGACAACATCAAGTGGTACGCGGATGAGTTCGCGAAGCAGGGATACGTCGCCCTGGCGGTGAACCTCTACAAGAAGGAGGCGACGACGGATCCTGCCGAGGCCCAGACGCTCGCCGGCGAGGTGCGCGACAACATGGACGACGCCTCCGCGAACCTGAAGGCCGCGGTGGACTACCTCAAGACGCGCCCCGAGGTGCAGACCGACCGCCTCGCGTCCGTCGGCTGGTGTTTCGGCGGCGGCTGGAGCTACCAGATGGCCAAGAACGACATGGGCGTGAAGGCGACCGTGATGTACTACGGGCAGTTCGCGCCGGAGGACGACCTCTCCATGATGAAGGCGCACATCATCGGGCACTTCGGCGAGAACGACGAATCGATCCCCGTGGACGACGTGAAGGCCTTCCGCGCCAAGCTCGAGACGCTTTCGGGCGAGAACCAGGTCTTCATCTACCCGAACGAGGGCCACGGCTTCGCGCGAGAGCTCACGACGGAAAGCGCGAGGACGGCGTGGACCAGGACCCTGGATTTCCTGAAGCAGAACCTCTGAGGCGGGAAAGGTACGTTGGAAGATACAAGAGAAAAAACGTTCAGACGGACGTCTTCCATCGTCCTTCTGTCTTCCGTCTACTTCCCCCACCTCCAGCGCGGTTCCTCGCCCTTCGCGATGCAAATCCAGAGGAGGACGCCGGTGAGCAGCGAGACGTACGGGAGGAAGAACGCCGCGAAGGCCGCGCCGGACTGCTGCCGATCGACGCCGAGAAGCAGCGCCACCCAGGTGGGCAGGAGCAGGAAGGCGACGTAGCCCGCCAGCACGGCCCATCCCTCCCACGTGCAGGGAACCCAACCGTAGCCGTACCGTTTCGCCGCGAACCACAAACGCTTCTTCATGGGGAATATCGTACCCGCGGCCGGGAAGCGCGCACGGAAATGCCGGAGATTTTCAGAAGGACAGGAACGCGAGCGGATCGCGCCACGCGCCGAGTTCCGCGGCGGACGGGACGTACCCCTTGAGCTCGACGGCCGCGCCCCGGTGCACCGAGAGGTGCAGGTGGGGACGCTCCCCGTCGGTCTCCGCCGAGAAGCCCTTTCCGAGATGCCCGACGGCGTCGCCGAGCCGGAGCGCGGCGCCGACCGACGGCAGGGACGCGGCGTCCAGATGCCCGTAGAGGATCGTGAGCGCCTCTCCCCCGAGCGTGCAGCTTTGCACCAGCACGCCGCCGTATCCGCTCACGCGTCGCGCGAGGAGGACCGTTCCGTCGCAAAGCGCCGAGACCGGGAGCGCGTGCGGGTCCTCGCCGTCGCGAACCTCGAAATCGGCCCCCGCGTGGTAGCCGGAGAAACGCTCGGGCTGCACGGGCGAGGTCTTGGGATCGATCCTGATGCCGAAAGGCTTCTTCGTGACCCGCGCGGGGTCGCAGATCCCGCGGGGAAGCTCCGGGGGCGCCGAATCGGACGAGGCGGCGACGGAGGAGGACGCAAGCGACGACACGTTCCCGAAGCCAGCCGACGGCGTCCGCGCGCAGGCGGCGAGCAGGAGGAGCGGAAGGAGGGCGAAGCGGCGCATGCGCAGGAGGCGCGTCAGCGGGTGTCCGCTTTCTCGGACAATCGCTCGCGATGGGGAAAGTGCTTCCGCCAACGGGCCTTGAGCTCCGCTTTGAAGGCATCCCAGTACCTGCGGATCGGCCGGGGAATGAGAAAGCCGAGACCGAGAAGTTCCAGCCCCACGAGGATGAGCCACGCCCCCGGCGTCATCGGCGTCACGAGCGCGACGAAGCCGAACAGGAGGCACACGAGGCCCAGGATGCGGCGGAGCGCGAACGCGACCATGCGGTCATCCTAACCCCCGGAAGACGGGACGCAAACCGTGACCGGAAATCCCCGACTTTTTTCCCGAGTTTCTTGCTTGTCCCGCTCCACGGGAGGGCGAAGCGGGGATATACTCGCGATGTAGTTTCCGCGATCTGCGACGGAGCGTGCACATCGGCGTCGGTCCCCCTTCCGCAAGAATCGTCCGCTTCCGAAGCAGAGCCGGAAACGACTGCGATTCCTTCCCGAACCTTCCCATGACGAACCGACCGTCGGGCCTCCTGGCCCTCGCGCTCACGAGCGCCCTTCTCCTGCCGGCGTGCGCCGGCACCTCCGCGCAGGCCCCGGCGCAAGCGCAACCCCAAGCGCAAACGCCGCCGCCCTCCGTCGCCGCCGCATCGGCCGAGGAAGCGATCATCGACGCCGTAGCGACATCCGATCCCGCCGTCGTGAGCGTGATCATCACGAAAGACCTGCCGAAGATCGAGCGCGTCTACGAACAGGTCCCCATGTACGGCAACCGTTTCCCCGGCGACTCCTTCTTCAGCATCCCGCAGTTCCAGCAGAACGGCACCGAGAAGCGCGAGGTGGGAGGCGGCACCGCCTTCTTCGTCACTTCTGACGGCCTCCTCATGACGAACCGCCACGTCGTGGAGGACGAGCAGGCCGAATACACGGTGCTGCTCAACGACGGCAAACGGGTCCCCGCGACGGTCGTGGGCCGCGATACGACGAACGACATCGCCCTCCTCAAGATCGACGGATCGGGGTACCCGTTCCTCACCATCTCCTCGGCCGAGCCGCGCCTCGGACAGACGGCGATCGCCATCGGCAACGCGCTCGGCGAGTTCCGTAACACCGTGAGCGTGGGTATCGTGTCCGGCCTGCGCCGCTCGATCGTCGCGTCGGGCGCGAGCTCCCCCGAGCATCTCGACGAGATTCTCCAGACCGACGCCGCCATCAACGAGGGCAACTCCGGCGGGCCGCTCATCGGCACGAGCGGCGAGGTGATCGGCATGAACACGGCGGTCTCCTCCATCGGCCAGAACATCGGCTTCGCCCTCCCCGCCTCCGAGCTCTCGCGCGTGCTTGCGAACTACCGGAAGAACGGCCGCATCGTCCGCACCTACATCGGCGTCCGGTACGAGGTGGTCACGCCCGAGCTCAAGGACGAGCGGAAGTTGCCGGTGGATCAAGGCGTGCTCGTGGCGCCCGGCGAGGATCCCGGCGACGTCGCCGTGCTCCCCGGCTCCCCGGCGGAGAAAGCCGGCATCAAAGCCGGCGACCTGATCGTCGCGATCGACGGCACGAAACTCACCGAGGACGTGTCGCTCCTGCGGCTCATCCAGACGAAGTCCCCGGGCGAAACGGCGCGGCTCACGGTGCTGCGCGACGGCAGGGAGATGACGCTCGAGGTGACGGTGCAGGAGATGAAGGAATGAATCCCGAGGACCGAGCGCCAAATCCCAAGCCGGCCGGCTTGGGATTTGGGTTTTGGGATTTGGTGATTAGAATGCGTCCGTGCGCCTCCACCGCTTCTTCGTCGGCACGGCGTTCGATCGGGACCGCGAGACGGACCTGACGGACGGCGACCTCGTGCACCAGCTTTCGAGCGTGCTCAGGCTGCGCGAGGGGTCGTCGCTGGTCCTGCTCGACGGAAAGGGCAACGAAGCCGACGCGGAGATCGTGTCCGTCGGCAAGAAGGCGGTCCGCGTGCGCGTCGGCGCCGCAAGGACGTCTGGCCGGGAAGCGGAGCGCGACGTGACGCTCTGCTGCGCCGTGCTCCGGCGCGAGAACTTCGAATGGGTCGTGCAGAAGGCGACGGAATCGGGCGCGAAGCGCATCATCCCCCTCCTGACGGAACGGACGGTGAAGACGGGGCTCAACGCGGAGCGGCTCCGGCGCATCGCGATCGAGGCCATGGAGCAGTGCGGCCGGGGGACCTTCCCGTCGATCGACGAACCGATGACGCTCGCGGAGGCGGCGCAGGCCCTGAAGGACCGACCGTCGGTCTTCTTCCACCTCGGCGGCGATCCCTCCTGGGAAACGCGCCTGGGGAACGGTCCCGTCGCGTGCTGGATCGGCCCCGAGGGCGGCTGGTCGGACGCGGAAGCCGCGTGGGCGACCGAACGCGGATATGCGATCGCGTCGCTCGGCGGTCTCACCCTGCGCGCCGAAACCGCCGCGGTCGTCGCGACGTATCTGGCGGGGCGCTGACCGTCAGCTCTGCGTGCAGGTGCTCGGGGTGCCGCTGCAGGAATATCCCGGTTCGACGTGGCAGTAGGCGGAGCAGCCGTCGCCGTCGTAGGCGTTGCCGTCGTCGCAGTCCTCCTTGCCGGAAGCGATGACGCCGTCGCCGCAGGCGTACCAGCACGAGGAAGGCTGGCCCTTGTTGCAGTTGAACCCGGATTCGACCTTGCACGCGGACGAGCAGCCGTCGCCGGAGACCGCGTTGCCGTCGTCGCACTCCTCATTGAGGAGGATCAGCTTGTCCCCGCAGCGCGCTCGCTCGTACTCGACGGGCGCGCGGGAGGAGGAAGACGCCTCGGCGGCGGCGCCGGAAGCGGTCCTGAGCACCTGGCGGCGCGTGGTGGGAGTGACGAGAAAGGTGCGTCCGCCGATCTTGCGCTTCGCGGGCGCCTGCGAGGACGAGGAAGCGGCGCGATGGATCGCGCGCTCACCGCGCACGAGCGCGAGCGACGTATCGAAGGAGACGAGGCCCGACGCGCAGATCGTCACCGAGCCCACGACCGCGAAGAGCGGGAAGACGTCGGCGAGTTCGCGGATGGCGGAGCGGATCATGGATGGACGGGGAAGAGGGAACGACACGGATTCAGACGCGGGCCTCCTCCTTCACCTTCACCTTGAGGCGGGTGTAGAGGATCTTCGCGACTTCGGCGCGGTTGATGTTCGCGTCCGGACGGAACACGCCCGTGGGATTGCCCGAGACGTCCTTGTCGCCGCTCACGATCCCGCGGCTCACCGCGTAGGCGACGTCCGCCTCGTACTTGTGCCCCTGCGTGTCCTTGAAGGAGGAGAAGAGCGGCAGCACCTTGTCGCCGAAGGCGTCGTGCATCATCGAAAGGAGCTCCGCGCGGTGCACGGGACGGTTGAGGTCGACCTCCGCGCCCTGGAACAGGCGCATGCCGTATTCCTCCGCGCACGACACGTAGAGCTTGGCCCAATGGGTCGCGGCCTGCTTGTTGATGGTCGGCCGCAAGCACAGCGTCTCGTCGACGTGCGCCGCCTTGTAGACCATCTTGAGGGCCTCCGCGACCGTCACCGCGTTCGTCGGACGGAACTCTCCGAGCGGGACGCCCTGCGTATCCTTGTACCCGGTGACGATGCCCCACGACGCGACGGACCCGACGTACGGGGAGAACCAATCGCTCTCGCGGACATCGTGGAACTGCGGCCCGGAGATGTCCTCGAGCTTCTGCGTGAGATCGGAAAAATCGCCGACGTGGCTGACCTGATACACCTCGATCTCGGTGCGGAGCATCGCGAGCTCGTCGAGGAACGCCTTCGTGACGGGGACGAGCGCGACGAGACCGAGGACGGACGCCGTGATGCCGAACGCGAGGGAGGGACGACGCAAGGGTGTGGGATGTGTATTTCAGGTGAATTATAGCATTTTCCCGGTTTTCCTTCAATCGGAGGAATCCCCAGGTCCAAGCACCGCCTCCCTATTGTTCTCCTCAAAAAATCCTATTTTTGGTCTTTGGGATGCGGAATTTGGTCGTTCCCCGCGACGGCCAGCGGAATGGTGTACGTGAACGTGCTGCCCTTTCCGGGCTCCGACGCGGCGCGCACGTCGCCCTTCTGCAGGCGCATGAAGTTGCGCGTGATGTAGAGACCGAGGCCGGCCGAACTCTCCGGGCTCGCGTTGCTGCTCAGTACCTGATCACGACTGAAGAGCTTCTTAAGAATTTCCGGTGACATGCCCTTGCCGGTATCGATCACCTCGATCACGGCGGTGCCCGGTTTGTCGCCGCGACGGGAACGCACGGTGATGGAGCCCGTCTCGGTGTGCTTGAGCGCGTTGCTCACGCTGTTGCCGATCGCCTCGGCGAGCTTGTCGCGGTCGGCCCAGACCACGAGGTCCTCCGGCGCGTTCTCCACCCTCAGCTCGAGCTTCTTCTGGATAAACGTGGGGCGGTACGCGCGCACCGCCTGCTCGAGCACCTCGGAGAGCTTCGCCGGCGCGAGCTTCACCTCGATCACGCCGCGGTCGATGCGCGAGACGTTGAGGATGTCGGTCACGAGGGCGTAGTTCTGACGGACGATGTCCTGCATCTCGGAGATCGGCTTCCTGATCTCCGCGTCGAGCTGTCCGAAGGTCCCGTCGAGCAGGAGCTCGATCGTCCAGCTCATGGCGGTGATCGGCGCCTTGAGCTGGTGGCTCACGATCGAGATAAAGTCGCTCTTCATCTGGTCCACCTGCTTGCGCTCGGTGATGTCGCGGACGATGGCGGACGCGCCGACGACCGCACCGTCCTCGTCGCGTACCGGCGAGAGCGTGACGGACACGGGCACGAGGGACCCGTCCTTGCGGCGATGCGCCGTCTCCACATTCTTCACCTTCGCGCCGTGATGCAGACGCTTGAGCAGCCGGCGCATCGTTCCCTGCTCCGCCTCCGGCACGATCCCGAAGATCGGTTTGCCGAGCATGTCCGCCGCGGCGAAGCCGTACATGGATTCCGCCGCGGCGTTCCAGGTCTTCACGGCGCCCTTCAGGGTGAGGGCGACGATCGCGTCGTTGGAGGAGCCGACGATGGACGCCACCTCGCGCAACTGCTGGTTCTTGCCGTCGAGCTCGCGATTGAGGCGCTCGATGCGGGCGGAGGATCTCGCGAGGGCGACCACGAAGACGGCGCTGAGGACCGAGAGCAGGAGCCCCGCCACGAAGATGTTGGCGCGGACGCGCGTGAGCGGCTCGTATGCCTGGGCGACGGACTGCTGCGCCACCGAGAGCCAGGTGTTCCGGCCGACGACGAAGGGCATGAACACCGCGGCCATCTCCTTTCCCGACACGGGATCGACGTACGTGCCTTTCACGATCTTGCCGGAGGCCATGGCCTCCCGGACGGGATCGATCATCGCGTACTGCCTCTTGAGCGCGCCCTGGAGGGACAGCAGCGGATGACCCGCGAGGACGCCGTGCTGGTCCAGCACGTACGCGTATCCGTCGCCCTGGAGTTTCCCGCTCTGGAGCGAGCGGCCCGTCTGCTTCAAGCCGTATTCGAGCACGAGGTACCCCGCGGGCTTCGCGTTCTCGGCGGCGATGGGCACCGCGATCTCGACGACGGGCGTTTGGGACCGGAGCCTGCTCACGGCGACGCCGCTGACGGTCGGCTTGCCCCGGAGAGACGCATCGCGGAACCACTCCTCATCGGCGAGACTCACGCCGTATCCGCCCTCGACGGACGGATAGTCAGTCCAGAGGAGACCCTGCGAATCCGTGACGAACGCGCGCTCGATTTGCGGATAGGCGTACACGACGGCCTTGAGGCGCGTCTGCAGGGCGTCGTCCAGGGTTTTTGCCGCCTCGAGGGTGCCGGGCAACGCCGCGACGCCTTGCGCCACCTCCAGGATGGAAGAGACGTCGCGGGACACGAGATCGGAGACGTCGCTCGCTTCCGCGAGGTTGTTCGCGTCGACGAGCGCCTCCACCGACTGGGACGCGATGCGGTACGTGACGACGCTGAGCAGCGCCACCGGCAACATCGCCGCCACGAAGGGAAGCGCCCACAAGAAAGGGCTTTTTTGGCGACGGGGCGGGTTCCGTCTCCGGCCGGCCGATCGCGACGCGACGGGTTGCATGTGTATTTCCGCTCATTGTACTCCTTTTCGAGGTGGTCCGGAAGGGTGGGATGCTTGTGCGGGAAGCGAAAAAAGCGTAGAATGGAGGCGTACATCCACATCACTTCATGCGGACAAAGGACCAACGACTCTTCATCGTCCTCATGATCGCGAACGCGGTCGTTTTCGCGTCGTTCAGCGCGACGATGCTGCTCGCGCAGGTGACGTCCACGTTGGTTCCCGAGGATCCCGCGTCCGTGACGACCGGAACGTCCGGGCGTTCGACATCGTCTTCCCGTTCCGCCGCTGCCAGTTCCGCGCAGGCGTCGCGCTCGAGCTCGACGCAGGCCGCGACGACGGTCACGACCCAGGGCTCTTCCTCCAGCGAGTTCGCGTACTTCATCCCGTCCGGGACGACGGGAACGTCCGGCGGAACGACCAACTCGTCTTCCACGAATTCCTCCCGCTCCGCGGCAAGCTCGTCCAAAAAGGACGGTTCGTCTTCCGCCGCGGGCGGACAACCGACGGGCGCGTCAACCGTCCAACCCTCCGCTCCCGCAACGACCTCGACAGGCACCTCCGGTCCCGGCAACGGCAACTCGACAAAAGCCGATTCGTCCTCGTCGGCGGAGAAAAGCGCGTCCGCGCTGTCCCCGGACATCCGCCGCCGCCTTACGTGGGACAAGATCGAGGAGGCGGTGCCCGTCATCCCCTCGATCGCCGAGTGGAAGAACCCTTCGGACGCGAGCCGCATCGACCTCGGATGCTTCACGGAGGACGGAGAATGGACCGACAACCGGAAGGAGTGCGCCGCGAACCAGCAGCCCTTCATCCAGCAGCTGACGATCGACGGTCGCAACGACGACGACAAGAGCTCCGCGTCTTCGCGGTCGACCGCCCCCTCCGCGGCCGCCTCGAGCCCCGCGAGCACGAATCCCGAAGCGCTCGCCGTTCAGAACGACGCGCCGGTTCGCGCGGCCATCGACGAGGAATTCGTCGCGCGACAGACGCGCGCGGCGAAAATCGACGGACTCACGTCCTCCGTCCTCGACGCCGTGGCGTCCTTCGACCGCCTCGCGCAGGGGTCGGCGCTTCCGGAGTCCGCCAAGGCGACGGTCCGGCTTCGCATCGCCAATCTGCGTCAGCTCCTCGCGAACACGGATTCGCTCACCGTGACGGAGATCGACGAACGCCTCGCCCGGGCCGTGCGGGAGATTTCCGGCGCGACCGATGCCGTGAAGGAATCCATGAAACACGCCGCCCAAACCGCGCCCGTGCCCTCGGACGCCGACATGACGCGAGTCCTTTCGTCGCTCGACCGCATCGTGGCCGCGGCGCCCGGCGCCCATGACCTGCTCTCCTCGCAGAACGTCCGCGTGCTGCCCGAAGCCGTGGAAGCACTGGCAAATGCGCGCTCCGCCCTGCAGAAAACTCATGACTCCTGCGCATCGCTCAGCCGCTGCCCGAGCCTGCCCGACACGGTGACTTCGCTCGAGTACTGGCGCGACGCCATGCGCAAAAGCGCGGGATCCCGCGCCGACCTGCTCGGGAAGATCGAAGCCATGATCTCGGGACAATGATGGCAGAAGCGTGAGGATCGGGGGTAGAATCGGCACCTTTCGCGTGCCCATGCTCTCCTCCCCCCGCCGGCGCACGGTCGTGACGCACGCCCTCGCGGCCTTAATAGTGGGATGGACCGCCTGCGCGGGCGTGTACGCCGCGCGTTTCTGGAGCGAGATCCCGGCGCTCGACGCGTCCGTCTTCTCCCTGCCGCAGACGATCATGGTCACGGACCGCAACGGACGCGAGCTCATCCGCTTCCATGAGGGTCACGACGTGGTCGAACTCGCGCCGGCCGACATCCCCGACCATCTGCGCCAGGCCTTCGTGACGCTGGAGGACAAGCGCTTCTGGAACCGGCCATGCGTGGACTTCCATGGTCTCGCGCGCGCGGGAACCGCGTATCTGCTGCACGAGCGCGTGGAGGGGGCGTCGACGATCACGCAGCAACTTGTGGGCCTGCTTCTCGAGAACCGCACCGAGCGGACCATCCGCCGCAAAGTGAACGAGATCCTCCTGGCCTGCCGCCTCGAGTGGTCGCTGCCACGCGAGGAGATCCTGACGCTCTACCTCAACCGGGTGCCGTTCGGCGGGGACGTGTACGGCGTGGAGCAGGCGAGCAGGACGTTCTTCGGCGTCCACGCGCGCGATCTCTCCGTGGCCCAGGCAGCGGTGCTCGCGGCGCTGCCGCAGCGTCCCACGTCGCTAAGCCCCTACGGCGGGAACCGCTTCTCGCGCGTGGGACCGGAGGCGGAGATGCTCATCCGAGAGGGAAAGGCGACGTCCGCCACGCAACTGCCCGAGGACTCGTGGACGATGGGCCTCATCGGCATCCGCATCCCCGCGCTCAGCGGGAGCACGTTCCTCGTCCCCGGCCGCGCCGACCTCGCGCTCGAGCGGTTGCGCGACGAAGGCACCATCACCGCGGCCGCGGAGCGCAAGGGCTCCGATGAGCTGCGGAGACTGCGGTTCAAGGACCCCGCCCCGCGCGAACCGGACGCTCCGTACTTCGTGCGCCAGATGCGCGAGGAACTCCCCCGCCTGCTGCGAAGCACGCCGGAGCTGCGGGAACGGCAATGGTCGGGGCTCGAGGTGCGCACGACGCTCGATCGGGACCTGCAGCGCCTCGCGGAAAACACCATCGCGAAGTACGCCGACGCGTTCCGTACGCGTTTCGGCGCCGCCAACATCTCGCTCGTCGCGATCGACCGGCGCACGCGGGAGATCCTGGCGTACGTGGGCAACGTGGAAGCGGACGTCCCCGGCGGCGACTACGACATGGCATCGATCCCCCGCCAGCCGGGATCCAGCTTCAAGCCGTTCGTGTACGCCGCCGCCTTCGAGGAGGGGAAGCTCTCGCCCGACAGCCGCATCCTCGACGGCCCGCTGCAGCTGGGCGACGCGAAGCCCCGGAACTACGAGGGCGGCTTCTGGGGATGGATGCGCGTGAAGAACGCGCTCGCGGCGTCGCGCAACATCCCCGCGATCCGGGCGTTCCTGATCGCCGGGGGCGAGGACGTGGTGCTGCGCGTGGCGGCGGAGGCGGGGATCCACACCCCGCTCCTCACGCGCACAGAAGAGCGCGACGAGCGCGCCGACTTCACCTTCGGCTGGCCGCTCGCGATCGGCGCCGCGGAGATCCCGCTCCGGGAGATGGTGCAGGGGTACGCGACGATCGCGAACGACGGCGCGATGCTCCCCCTCACCTCCGTTTCCGCCATCGCCCAGGCCAAGGACGGCCGCTCGCTGCTTGCGCTCCCCGATCCCGATCCCGTCCAAGGCATGCAGCCCGAGGCCGCGCGCGAGCTGAAAGACATCCTCAAGAACGAAAGCCTCCGCCCCGCCGGCGGCTGGCGGAAGATGCTCGACACGGGCGATGTCGAAACCGCCGCGAAGACCGGAACCAGCAACCAGTGCCGCGGCATCGACGTGCGCACCGGGCTCTGCTCCGTGCGGTTGCCCTCCGACACGTGGACGATGGGATTCTCCCCGTCGCTCGTCGTGGGCGTGTGGGCGGGCAACGCCACCTTCGCGGCGCTCTCGCCGCAGGCCGACGGCCTGGACGTGGCGGCGCCGATCTGGCGCGAGTTCATGATCGGCGCACACGAGCTCCATCCCGACTACCCGCACGCCTTCGCGGAGACGGACTCGCCGAAGCCGATGCCGGTCCCCGGAACGACCGCCATCTCGGCGCGGTGAGAATTTGGTTACGATATCATTGACGACGGCATTTCTTGACCGTTCGAATCCAAATTTCTCGGATCCACAGCGTATCCTCGTAAGGAACTACCACGCGTGTCTTCCAACCCTTTTCCTTCAAGACCACGGCCATCGCCGCTCGTGCGATGTCATTGGTCGTGTGGATGATGACCGGGAAAGATGGAGTCGATGCAGCGAGGTGTTCCGCAACTTGCATGCCGGTCTGATCATTCTCGGGTGACTCGAGATCATTCATGTCGTGATCGAGAGATGCGACAGCGACACTGCTCAGATTTCCCCGGAGCCACGCGATCATCTCCATGGGTACGCGAAAAAATCGTTTATCAAGACCGATGCAGACATCCTCTAACGCCTGACTCATAACCGCTATCCGATCCAGATTGTCTTCGAGAACGACGATGGAATCACGCATAAGAATTCAAATAAGCAGCATCCCGTCCCCGAAGGAGAAGAACCGGAACTCCTTCTCGATAGCCGTCCGGTACAGACGAAGGAGCGTCTCCCGGCCGATGAGCGCGGAAACGAGCATCATCAGGCTCGAACGTGGCACGTGGAAGTTGGTGATGAGGCCGTCGACGATCCGGAAGCGGTACCCCTCGCGGATGAAGAGATCCGTCTCCCCGGAGGTCTTCACGAGCCTGCCGCACTCGTCCGCGGCGGACTCGAGCGTGCGGACGCTCGTCGTGCCGACGGCGATGACGGGCCGCCCCTCGCGCTTCGCCGCATGCACGAGCGCGACGCTCGCGGGCGGGATCTCGTACTCCTCGCGGTGCAGCGCCCCGGCGTCCCACTGTTCTTCCGTGAGCGGCGCGAACGTGCCGAGGTGCACGTGCAGCGTGACGGACGCGGTCTCCACCCCGCGGCGGCGGAGCTCCTCCAGGAGCGCCTCGGTGAAGTGCAGCGACGCGGTGGGCGCCGCGATGGAGCCAGCGTCGCGCGCGAACACCGTCTGGTACTCGCGGCGTCGCTCCTCCTCCGTGAGCGGCGATTCCTTGATGTAGGGCGGCAGGGGCGTCTCGCCGTGCCGCTCGAGGACGGAGAGCATCTCCCCCGCGGGGAACGACGGGCGCAGCACCCACTCCTTCCCCTCGGAGCCTTCCACGACAAAGCGGCGATCCGCGACGGCCAGTTCCTCGCCCGGGCGCAGGCGCTTGTTGGCGAGGAAGCGCGCGGCTCCGTCCCGCATCCCGAGGTAGAGCGCCGCGACCGCGCCGCCGGTCGTCCGGGAAAACCGCAGCCGCGCCGGAATCACCTTCGTCTGGTTGAGCACGAGCAGCGCGCCCTTCGGGAGAAAATCGCCGAGGGACCGAAAGGTCGACTCGCGCGTCGTCCCGCCCGCGCGCTCGTAGACGAGGAGGCGCGCCGCGTCGCGCGGGGAAGCCGGGGACCGCGCGATGAGCCGCTCGGGCAGCTCGTAATCGTACGATCGGAGGACGTCATCGAACGACATGGATCGGCCCCAGGATCGAGGGGAAGCGCCGGAAAAGCAAACCCGCCTTGCAAATGCAAATGAGTTGCACTAATATCCGCATCGACATCGTTCCCCCTGCTGTACTCATGCAAAATAGGTTCGCCCTTCTCGCCATCTGCGGCGTTCTCCTCGCCTCGTGCGGGCCGCAGCCCGCGGCCGACGCCGGGACGCTGACCGTGACGGCCAGTGTCTACCCGATCGGGTTCCTCGCCGAGCGCATCGGCGGAGACCGCGCGACGGTCGTCGTCGTGACGCCGACGGGCGTGGAACCTCACGACTACGACCCCTCCCCCCGCGACATCGCGGCCGCGGAAGACGCCGATTTCTTCCTCTGGAACGGGAACGGCGTGGATCCGTGGGCGGACAGACTGGCACCCACATTGGAAAAACGAGGAACGCCGACGTTCGCCCTGACAACCGCGGGCCCACTGATCGCGGCGCGCGAGGGCTCGGAGGAAGGTGGCGCCTTCGATCCCCACGTCTGGCTCGATCCCGTATTCCTACAAGGGGCGGTCCCGGTCCTCCGCAATCTCTTCACGAAGGCCGATCCCGACTACGCGCAAACGTTCCAGAAGAACGCGGCCGCCCTCTCGGCGGATCTCGAGCGACTGGATCGCGAGTACCGCGCGGGCCTCAAAGGCTGTCCTCTTTCGGACGTCGTCGTGTCGCACGATGCCTTCCGTTACCTGGCGGTGCGCTACAACATACACACGATCGCCATCGCGGGACTCTCTCCCGAGGAGGAACCGGCCCCAAAAACCATGGCGGACATCGCCGCGCTGGTGGAGCAGAAAGGAATCAAGCACGTTTTCACGGAGACGCTCGCGAGCCCGAAACTCTCGGAGACGATCGCGCGCGAAACGGGAGCCGAGACCCTCGTGCTCAATCCCGTCGAGGGCCTGACGACCGAGCAGGCGGAGAAGGGTGAAGATTTTCTGAGCATCATGCACGATAATCTGAAGCAACTCAGAACCGCCCTGCGCTGCGCTCCATGACGGAAACCGTCTCCTCCCCCGGCACGCTCGCAATCGACGCAGCCCACCTGACCGTGGCGTTCCGCGGACAAGTCGCGCTCGACGACGTGAGCGTCGCCGTGCCCACAGGCCGCTACGTCGGCATCGTCGGACCGAACGGCGCCGGCAAGACCACCCTTATGCGCGTGCTTCTGGGTCTCCAGTCGCCCTCCTCGGGAACCGTCCGTGTGCTCGGTCTCGATCCCCGCGCGGCGCGGCGCGGCGGGACGCTCGGTTACGTCCCCCAGCGCGTCGCCCAGGGCGACGTGAGTTTCCCCGTGACCGTGGAAGAGACCGTGATGTCGGGGCGGGCGTCGGCTATCGGCCTCTGCCGCTTTCCCGGCCGCGCCGACCACGAAGCCGTCGAGCGCGCGCTCGCGCTCACCGACACCGCGCCGCTGCGACGGAAGCTTTTGTACCAGCTCTCCGGCGGACAGCGGCAGCGGGTATTCATCGCTCGGGCGCTCGCCGCGGAGCCGAGGATCCTGCTCCTCGACGAGCCCACGACCGGCGTCGACGTGTCGGCGAAGGAGGCGTTCTACGCCCTCCTGAAGACGCTGCACAAGGAGAAGGGCCTCACCATCCTTTTCGTCTCGCACGACGTGGAGGTCGCCGCGCAGGAGGCGGACTTCGTGCTCGCGCTCAACCAAAAGCTCATCTGCCACTGCTCCAGCCACGAGTTCCTCTCCGAGGACGTAATGACGCGCCTCTACGGCAAGCACGTCGAGTTCTCCCATCCCCACGCGCACTGACATGGCGAGCCTCCTCTCCATCTTCAGCCACGAGTTCATGGTCTTCGCGCTCGTGGCGGGCATCATCACGGGCGTGACCGCGCCGCTCACGGGCGTGTTCCTCGTCGCGCGCCGGTCGTCGTTCCTGGCGGAGACGCTGGCGCACGTGTCGCTCGCGGGCGTGGCTGTCGGCTACCTCACGAGCACGCAGCCCATCGGCGCGGCGATCGTCGTCGCGGTGCTCACGGCCCTCCTCGTGGAATACCTGCGCGCCCAACAGAAGGTGCTCGGCGAAGCCGGCCTCGCGATGGTGCTCTCCGGCGGACTCGCGCTGGCAGCCGTGCTCCTGAGCGCCGCGCGCGGCCTCAATGTGAACCTCAGCAGCATCCTCTTCGGCAGCATCACCACCGTCTCCGGTGACGACCTCAGGATCATCGGAAGCCTCGGCCTCGTGACGGTCGCGCTCGTGGGCATGCTCTGGAAGGAGCTCCTGGCCATCGCCATCGACGAGGAACTCGCCGAGGCGGGCGGCGTGCGGACGCTGCTCGTGAACCGGCTCTTCGTGTCGCTCTGCGCCGTGACGGTGGCGCTCTCCATGCGCATCGTGGGCATCCTGCTCATCGGCGCCCTCATGATCATCCCCTCGATCGCGGCCATGCAGTGGGATTTGAGTTTCCGGCGCACGACCGTCCTGGCCGTGGCCTTCTCGCTCGTCTCGGTGTTCGGCGGCCTCCTGCTCTCCTACAAGGCCGGCATCAGCAGCGGCGGCACGATCGTGCTCGTGGCGATCGCCTTCTTCCTTCTCAGCGCGTTCCTCCGGCCGCTGCTCCTTCGTTTCTCCCCTCCCGCCCGATGACCGTCGCCGCGTCCGCATCGGCCTTGGCGCTCCTGCGCGAAAAGGGCTTCCGGCTCACGAAGGGCCGGTGCGCCATCGTGGAACTCCTGCTCGGGGACGAGCCCCCGCTCACGGTCGCCGACGTGCTCGACCGCCTGCGCCGCCGCGGCACGCGCATCAACCGCGTCACGGCGTACCGCGAGCTCGCGTTCCTGGAGGAGATGGGCTTCGTCGAGTCCGTGCAGTTCGAGGACGGCATGCGCCGCTACGCGAAGGCGGGCGAACACAAGCACCACCTCATCTGCACGTCCTGCAAAGCCGTCGAGGCCGTGGAGCTGCCACACGACCTGGACACGATGGAGAAGCGCATCCGCGAAAAGACGGACTTCACGATCGACCGGCACGAGCTAGAATTCTACGGTCGATGCCGCAAATGCGCGTGATCGCCGGCCGCCTCCGTCTCGTCCCCGCGATCCTGGCGCTCTGCGTAGTCTGCGCGCCCGTTTTCGCGCAGGACGCCGGGGCACCGAGCGAGGATTTCGGCGTGGCGCGTGTGCTCCAGGTGACCGACGAACCGGCTGCGGGAAACGAGGGGCTCACGCAACGCGTCCGACTGCTCATCGAAAGCGGGAGCGGCAAGGGGCAGACGATCGGGATCGAGAACGACGTTGACGCAGGCCGGGACGATCTGCGGCTCCGGGCCGGAGAACGCGTGGTCGTCGCGCAAGTCACGCGGGCGGACGGCTCGGTGGAATACCAATGGCGCGAACGCTACCGTCTCCCGGGCGTGCTCTGGCTCTGCGCGGGATTCGTCGTGCTGGTGCTGCTGCTCGGCAGGCGAACGGGCCTCACGGCTCTCCTGGGCCTCGTCGCAAGCATCCTCGCGCTCGCTCTCGTCCTGGTCCCGCGCATCGCAGCCGGAGACGACCCCCTGCTAATCTCCCTGGTGGGAAGCACCGCGATCGCCTGCACCTCGCTGTACCTCGCGCACGGCTTCAACCGACGGACGTCCGTCGCCCTCTTGAGCACGCTCGTTTCGCTCGCGCTCTCGGTCGTGCTCGCGGTGCTTTCGGTCCGCGTCGGCACGCTGTTCGGGCTCGGATCGGACGCCAGTCTCTTCCTCCAGTCCGAAGAACACGCGTACAACCTGCGCGGACTCCTCCTCGGCGGCATCGTCATCGGCTGCCTCGGCGTCCTCGACGACATCACGACCGCCCAAACGGCCGTGGTTGACGAACTTCGCAAAGCGAACCCGTCGATGACGGCGGCGGCGCTCAGCCGCGCAGCGCTCTCGGTGGGACGCGAGCACATCGCCTCCCTCATCAACACCCTCGCGCTGGCATACGCGGGAGCGTCGCTGCCGCTTTTGCTCCTCTTCCGGACGGAGGACAGCTACCCCCTGTGGCTCACCCTTAACGGGGAAGCGATCGCGGAAGAGATCGTGCGGACCCTCGTGGGCAGCGCCACGCTGCTGCTCGCAGTCCCGATTTCCACCTGGTTTGCGGTCATGCTGCTCAAGAATGCGCCCCCGACCCCCTCGACCGGGCACGTTCACCGACACTGAACGAAACACCTGCTTCGCCTCCTGCATCGAGCTGAACGACGACACGGTCCCCAGGGGGAAGGCGGGCCTGCAAGAAAGGAACGAGATCCCTGTTACCCATTCCGGGGAAGGTCGTTGTATCCTATGCGCGTGGATCCCTTGGACGTTTCCTCCGACGCGCCCGCCATCGCCGCCTGCCAATCAGGCGACCTCTCGGCCTTCGACACGCTCTACATGCGCTACGCGGAATCCGTCTACGGCTACCTTTCCCGCCGCTCGCCCGACCGCGAGACGGCCGAGGATCTGACGAGCCAGACGTTCCTGAGGGCGCTCGAGAACATCCGCAAGTACGACGCCGCCAAGGGGCCGCTGAGGGCCTGGCTCTTCACGATCGCGCGCAACCTCCTCACCGACCACTTCCGCCGGGACCGCCGCGGCGAGCCCATCGAGTTCGCGGAGGAAGTGCCGGGCGACGATGACGTGCGCGACGCCGTGCACGTGCGCCTGCAGTCCGCTCAGCTGCGCGACGCGCTGGTCCGCCTCTCGCCGATCCAGCGCGAAGTGGTCACGCTCCGCGTCTGGGAAGGCCTCAGCTACGCCGAGATCGCCGAGATCACGGGAAAGAAGGAGGGGCACTGCAAAGTGATCTTCTCCCGCTCCCTCGACACCCTTCGCGACCACCTGCCGCTCGCCGCCTTCCTCCTCTTCCTGCTCGCGCGATGACGCATCCCCTCCAGGAACGGCTGGTGCGCGAGCTCCTCGCGCAGGATTCCTCCCTCAAGGGACGGGAGAAGGAGCTGCGCGCCCTCGTGCAAGAGCTCCTCGCGAACGATCCGGTGGAAAAGCCTTCCCCCGCCTTCGTCACGACGCTCCGTGAAGAGCTCCGCGAACGCACGGAAACGCTCTCCGCGCCCGCGGGCAGGCGCTGGCTCCTCAGCCTTTCCATGGCCCTCACGGGAACCGCGGCCGCGACGGCGCTCCTCGTGCTCTTCCTTCCCGGCGTGCGCGAATCGCTCACGCGCTCGCGGCAGGCGACCCCCGCCACGCGGGAGATGTATTACGAAGAAGACGGCGCCGGCATCCGCGACGATCGCGCGCCCGCGGGCCTCGCGCCGCTGCCGACGGGGATGGGCGGGGGCATCGAGTCCTCGGTCGGCAATGCCGCGGACACGTTCCAGGCCTCGCCCGACACGCCGGAACGGAAGAACCTCGCGGCTCCCGAGGCGCCGTCGGCGGAACCGTCCATGATGATGCAGATGCGCTTGGCGCAACCGGAGGTCACGTTTCCTGCGGACGCCGCGGTGCCGAAAGGCCTTCCCGGCACCGCCACGATGCATGATCCCGAACGCGGCGACCGCCCGGTCACGGTACGCGCCCTGACGCTCGAGGAGGTGAAGCAGCGCGTCGTCGAGGCGGTGACTCGGGAGCTTCCCCCGGGCACCGAGACGAAGGCGATCGCGGTCGGTTCGGTGAAGGAGGCCGTTCGTTCGACGCCCGTCGAAGGGCTCCCCGGACCCGTGGAACTCCGTTCCTGGGCGCTCGTCGACGTACGCGTGGACGGCAAGGCCCTGAGCGCGCCGATCACGGTGCCGCTCCAGTGGCCGACGTTCGAGTGAGAACGGCCGCTAAAAACGCCGCGAGCGATCGCGGCGTCTTGTTTCGGTCGTGCGGGCCCTCCCGGCTCACTCGTGCCTCCAGGGCTCGTCGATGGCGGGAGCTTCGGAAGAGGAGTTCGGGTGCTGCAGGTCGACGCCGGTCGACGGCATGCGCTCGAGGACGGTGATCTGGTCCAGGCAACGGACGGACGGGTACCCGGCCGGGGCCGCGATCGAATCGCCGCGGATCACGTCGCCGCGATGGAGCGATTCGCTCACGCGGAGCGTGACGGTGAAGGTGGCCGTCTCGCCGGGGGCGAGGGTCGGGATCGTCCAGTCGACGCGGTCCTGGTTGGAACGGACGCCCGCGGCGTCGGTCGTGACGGCATCCGTCGGCACCGCGGCCTGGACGCGCATCGGGGGAAGGTCGTAGCGGAGGGGGGCCGTGCGGCGCAGCAGGCGGCCGGAGCGGTAGGAACCGCCGCTCGAGGCGCCGAGGAAGGTCATCTCGTATCCGCTGTAGGCGAAGGTGACGGGAACGTTCGTGAGGGTCTGGGCGGACTTGTTGCAGACGCGAATGGTGATCGTGACCGTATCGCCGGGGAACACCTCGGTGCGGTCGGGGCTGGAGGAAATGCACACCACGTCGTTCACCGAGGTCCAGACGCCGCCGTACACGACGGGAGACGGAACCGCGGGAAGCGGAGCGACGGACGAGAAGGCGGAGAAGGAAGCGCCGGAGGAGACGCTGCCGTCATCCTGCGTGAAAGCGTTGAGAGGCGGAAGCGCGAAGACGGAGGACAAAGAGGACGCCGTGGAAGCATCGGACGACAGGGCGTCGTTGATGATGTCGCGAAGGAAACCGAAACGGCTGGACGAGGACGAACCGGCCTCGGAAGCCGCCATACCCTCGGCGGAAGCGCGCTCCACCGGCAGCGAGCCGACGGTCGAGGCGCAGCCCTGGCAAAGGACGGCGACGGAAAGGACGGCGACGAGGGACAGCCGGCGGGTGAGGAGGGTGGTGACCATGGACGTGAAACTTTACTACTTTATTTATATTTGTCAATACTCCAGTTTTTGGCTCCAATCAAAGGAAAGTATTGGATCAAAACCCAAAAAAAGAGGCAAAAAGGCAAAACCGGGCTGTTCCGCGTAAGTCCCGCCGAAACGCAGCGTCATCCCCGTAGCGATCCCGCGCCTTTCCCTTCCCCGCCTCTCCATGCTGAGCCGCCTGCACACCTTCTGGAAAACCCTCGCCACCGTCGCGACCGTCGGCTCCATCGTGAGCGGCGTCCTGGAGTGGTACCGCCGGCACGACGCCCGGCGACGCGCGACGCATGCCTGATACCTCCTTTTCCTTCCCCCTCCCTCCCATGAAGCTCCAGTCACTTTCCGACCTGCTCGTCGAACAGCTGAAGGACCTCTACGACGCGGAACATCGGATCCTCAAGGCTCTCCCCAAGATGGCGAAAGCCGCGAGCCATCCCGAACTGCGCGCCGCCTTCGAGGAGCACCTCGAGGAGACGAAGACGCACGTGGACCGCCTCGAACAGGTCTTCTCGATCCTCGGCGTCCCGGCCAAGAAGAAGACGTGCCAGGGCATCAAGGGCCTCCTGGAGGAAGGCGAGGAGTTCATCAAGGACAAGAAGATGGCTCCGAACGTGCGCGACGCCGGCCTAATCGCGGCGGCACAGCGCGTGGAGCACTACGAGATGGCGGGTTACGGCTGCTGCCGCACGTTCGCGCGCTCCATCGCAGAATCCGGCGCGGAGGGCCTGCTCCAAGAGACCCTCGACGAGGAAGGCAACGCCGACAAGAAGCTCACGGAGATCGCCGAAAGCGCGGTGAACGAGGACGCGGAGTAGTTGCGGGTTACGGGTTTCGGGTCGCAAGAAAGCAGACCCTCATTACCCGCAACTCACTACTCTCAACCCGCAACTTCTTCAGACTCCCACTTCCAGCATCACCGGCAGGTGGTCCGACACCTGCACGTCGTTGAGAACGCGGGCGGTGGCGGGCCCCAGATCCTGCGAGCAGAGGAAGAGATCGAGGGATTTCTTCGGCTTCACGGCCGGGAAGGTCGGGTTCGTGTGCACCACCTGGAGCCGGCAGTCCTTGGCCAGCGCGTGGAGCTCCTTCAGGCCCCGGAAGACGTTGAAGTCGCCGCAGACCACCACCTTCTCGCGACCGGCGAGCATCTGGCGCAGCTCGTCCGCCTGCTTGCGGCGCGTGGCCTCCTTGAGCGAGAAGTGCACGAGGAAGAGCGTGATGCCGTGCTGGAGGTTGATGCAGTACACGAGCTTCTTGGTGCCGTTCTTGAAGTACAAGCGCTCGAACGGCGCCTCCTCCTTGGAGACGAAGCCGTTGCAGTTGTCGCGGAAGAACGGCATGTGCCGGAGCATGCTCTTACTGCCATACTTGTTGGCCATGTGATAACTGCGATAGTCGTGCTCGTGCGGGATGAAGGAATGCCTGCGGTGCACCTCCACGAAGCAGCACACGTCGGGCTTCTCGGCATTGAGGAGGGAGTGCAGCGCCAGACGCACGCGGCGGATGATGGCGCGCGGCGTGTAGAGATAGCGGTAGAACTTCAGGACGTAGTTCCGCATGGATCCGTCCAGCGCCGTGGCATACCCCACGTTATAGAGTAGGATGCGCAGGGGCCGTCGTTTGGATGTTTGTGTGGTCATCACCGTATTCTTGTCAATTATAGCAGAATATTGCATAATAATAAAGAGGGATTTCGGCTAGGAAATCACTTCTCCGCGCGTTTTCGATCCGTTTCGTTCAGCAGCTTCTTGCGAAGACGGATGTTCTCCGGAGTGACCTCCACGAGCTCGTCGTCGGCGATGTATTCGAGAGCCTGCTCGAGGGTCATAGGCGTGACGGGAGTCAGCACTATAGCCTCGTCGCTTCCCGACGCACGCATATTGGTGAGTTTTTTCTCCTTGGTCGGATTGACCACGAGATCGTCCGGCTTCGCGCTCTCGCCGATGATCATGCCCTCGTACACCTTCGTGCCCGGGATGACGAACAGCGTGCCGCGCTCCTGCAGGTTCCAGAGGGCGAAGGCGACGGCCTCGCCGCTGAGCATCGAGATCATGGAACCGCGGCTGCGCCCGCCGAGATCGCCCTTGTAGGGCTCGTATCCGATGAACGCGTGCGTGAGGATGCCCTCGCCGCGGGTCTCGATGATGAAGTCGCCGCGGAACCCGAGGAGTCCGCGCGTCGGCACCTTGAACTCGAGGCGGGCGTGGCCCTCGTGGGTCTGCATCCCGACCATTTCGCCCTTGCGGCGGGACAGCATGTCGATGACGGTGCCGGTGGACTCTTCCGGTACGTCGACGATCACCTGCTCGACCGGCTCCTCCTTCACGCCGGCGTTGTCGCGGAAGATGACCTCGGGGCGGGACACCTGGAGCTCGAAGCCCTCGCGGCGCATGTCCTCGATGAGCACGCTCAGGTGCAGCTCGCCGCGGCCGGAGACCTTGTACGCGTCGGAGTTCGGGATTTCCTCGAGACGAAGACCGACGTTCGTCTCGCGCTCGCGCTCGAGGCGAGCCTTGATGTGGCGGGTCGTGACGAGCGTCCCCTCCTTGCCCGCGAACGGCGAATCGTTGACGCGGAACTCCATGGAGATGGTCGGCGGGTCGATCTGGAGCGCCGGGAGCACCTCGGCGCTCTCGGACGTCGTGATGGTCTCGCCGACGTAGATGTCCGGGATGCCCGCGAGCGTGACGATGTCGCCGGCTGCGGCCTCGGGGATCTCGCGGCGGCTCATGCCCTGGTTGCCGAAGATCTTCGTGATCTTGCCGGCGCGCGTCTTGCCGTCGGCGGTCTTCACGAACACCTTGTCGCCGGTCTTCACCTTCCCTTCGACCACGCGGCCCACGGCGAGGCGGCCGAGGTAGTTGTCGTACCCGAGCGAGCACGGTTGCAAGCGGAAGGGCTTCTCCGTGTCCTGGGCCGCGGCCGGAACGTGCTTGAGGATGAGCTCGAAGAGCGGCGTGAGGTCCTTGGAATCGTCAGCGAGGTTCGCCTTGGCGACGCCCTCGCGGGCGATCGCGAAGACGTAGGGGAAATCGAGCTGCGCGTCGGTGGCGCGGAGCGCGCCGAAGAGATCGAAGACCTCGTTGACCACCTCCATCGCGCGGGCGGCGGGCTTGTCGATCTTGTTGATGACGACGATGGGGCGCAGGCCGAGCTCGAGCGACTTCTTGAGCACGAACTTCGTCTGGGGCATCGGACCCTCCTGCGCGTCGACGAGCAGGAGCACGCAGTCGACCGTGCGGAGCACGCGCTCCACCTCGGAACCGAAGTCGGCGTGCCCGGGCGTGTCGACGATGTTGATGCGGCAATCCTTGTACCGGATCGAACAGTTCTTGGCATAGATCGTGATGCCGCGCTCCCGCTCCTGGGCGTTGGAGTCCATCAGGAGTTCCCCGACCGTTTCGTGCGCCGCGAAGGCGCCGCCCTGCTTGAGGAGAGCGTCGACGAGCGTCGTCTTGCCGTGGTCGACGTGGGCGATGATGGCGATGTTGCGGATTTCCATGGGCACGGGGAAGAGACGGAGCTGAAAAAGACGATGGATAGTAGCAAGGAAAAGCGGCTTTTGGAAGCCTAAAGACATCGACATCCCGGTTTCTTTTGACGAGGTTCCTCCACCCGGAAGAACAACGATTTTGGCTTCCTTTGAACAAAAAACCTGGGAATCCGGAAGGATCTCCCCCTTGAGGAGCAGCCCTCCGGCTTCGACCGATCAAAAAAAGGCACCCGGGGGGTGCCTTCTTGAATGTCTCGAAACGATCACATGCCGGCCGGCTTGTCGCACTTGCCGTCGCAGCAAGCCTTCTTGCCGCAGGGGCACATCTTGCACGCCATCTTCTTGGCGATCATGAGGGCGATCGCGGCGGCGATGATGGAAAGCGACGCCTCCGGCGTGCCGAACTGGAGACCGGCGGGACCCATGTGCGTCGTCCAAACGCCGAGGAGGGCGGCGACGGCGAGGAGCGCCATCAGGACGAAGACGATCACGGCGACGACCTTGCAGGCCATGCACTTGGAACCGGAAGAACAGCAGGAACCACAGCTCATAGGAAAAAGGGGGAAGCGGGTACGGGAAGTATACCCCTTTCACGGCCTCTAGAAGAGCAAAGCATCAGAAGACGGATTTTCGTCAAGGATCCATTTTTCGATCGCAAAAACCCTCCCCCCGGAGACGGGAGGAGGGTTTGAGGACAGGAATCAGCGGATCTTGAGCGTCGCGGTGGTCTGGCTGCCGAGCTGGGCACCGCTCACGTTGGAGAGCAGCAGGTTCACCCGTTCCTCGTCCTCGGGGGAGGAATCCTTCGTGAGGGGGATGATGAAGAACTTCGTGCTTTCCCCCGCGGCGAAGGTAAGGGTGCCGGACGTGGACGCGTAGTCCGCCCCGGCGATTGCCGTGCCGTCGCTCGTGGCGTAGCTCACGCTGGCGGAACCCGTCGTGGTGCCGGTGCGCATGACGGTGATGGTGGCGGAACCGTCGGACTCGTTGCCGATGTACGCGTCGGTCGAGAACTGGATGACGCCGGAGCCGGAGCTCACCGCCTCGTCATCGATGATCGTGACGGTCGCGGTGGTCGGGTAGCCGAGGTTGGATCCGCCCGTGGGGTTCTTGAGGATGACGGTGAACGACTTGTTGCCGTCGATCGAGGAGTTGTCGGTGATCGTCACCGTGATCGTCTTGGACGATTCGCCGGAGCCGAAACTGATCGTTCCGGACGTCTGCGAGTACTGCGAACCGCTCTTCGCGGAACCGTCCGCGGTCGCGTACTCCACGTTCACGGCCGCCGAGGTGCTGCCCGTGCGCGTCACGGTGAGCGTGGCCTTGCCGTCCTTCTCCGGCACCGCGTAGCCGAGGGCGCTGAAGGCGATGGTGCCGCCCGCCGCGGAGCTCACGGAGCTGTAAGAGGAGGAACTGCTGGATCCGTTGCCGGTGCCGGTGCCGAGGATCGTGACGACCGCGGCGTTGGGGCTGCCCAGCACGGCGCCGCCGGTCGGGTTCGTGAGCGTGAGGTTCACGGTGGCCGAACCGTTGAGCGCGGCGTTGGCGAGGACGTGGAGCGTCAGGATCTTACTCGTCTCGCCCTCCTTGAAGTTGATCGTGCCCGTGGCCGGGTTGTAATCCTTCTCCGAGACGGCCGTGCCGCCGTTGAAGGCGTAATCGACGTTCACGGAGCCCTTGGAACCGCCGCTGCGGATCACGCTCACGGAGAGCGATTGGACCTTGTTGCTGATGCTGAAGGCGCTCGTCGTGAAGTGGATGTTGCCCGCCTCGGTCGTCGCCACCGAGGAAGAGCTGGAACTGGAACTCGAGGTGGACGAGCTGGAACTCGAGCGGGAGCGCGAGGAGCTGCTCACGGAGACGCCGCCGTTGACCACGCGGTCGAGCACGGTGGCGAGCTCGGCGCGGGTGACGAAGTCGCCGGGACGGAACTTGCCGTCGGCGCCCTTCATCAGGCCGGCGTCGTACATGCGTCCGACCGCGGCGTCGAAGTACGAGCCGGTGGGCACGTCGGAGAAGAGGGCGGAACCGAGCATCCCGGCGGTGAGGCCGGTCGCGGCGGAACCGAAGAAGGCGCCCGCGGCGAACACGATCGCGATCGCGCGTCGAGACAGGGTGGGACGGATCTCCATGTCGAAAGGGATGGGAAAGAGGCCTTCAGTATGCGCAGGACCCCGAATGCCGCGCAAGGAAGCGATCTCCTCGTTCGGAAGATCTGTCAAAGACGGTTTCGGGCACCGGACGCCGAACGATGGGCGTCGGGAATCATCCGTACCCGACGCTCGTCATCAGACGCCCGGTTCCCGTGTTCACTTCGTCGGGATCACGAGCCCGCTTTCCTGCTGGCACTTCACGCAGTGCACTTCCCACAGGGGCACGAGGGATCGCAGTTGCATCTGTCCGTCCGACAGGGGCTGGTAGTACGTGAGAGGACTGAAGAACGCGAACGCCGCGAAGGCGAGCGCGCCGAAGCCGAAGAGCGCGACGATGCGCTCGCGGTCGGTGACGAGCCTGCGCCCGAACGAGCGGATCTCGTCGACCATCAGCGCGAAGAGAACGAAGCTGAGAAGGAGCGGGATGAAGTAGTGATAGAGGTAGAGCACGCGCGTGATGCGACTGATCGCGATCATGTAGCTCGCGTAGGTGCCGAGGAAGACCGTGAGCAGGAACCTATTCTTCACGGCGTGCTGCAGGGGCGTGACGTACGAGAGGAGGAGCAAGGCACCGGCGAGGACCACCGACGCGAAGGCGCCCCACCACACGACGGGGTTCGCCACCAGGTACAGGTAGCGGTACTCCTGTCCGTTGGGCGTCTCCCAGCGGTAGTTGATGGCGCGGGCGCCGAAGGGCCAGAAGTAGAAGGGGCTGCCGTTCTCGTCGCGCTTGCAGAGATCGAGCCGCGGCGCGCCCGCGTTGTAGTGCCCCACGAAGCGCAGCGAATCGGCGATCATCGTCGGGAACGAGAACAGCGAGCCGTTCTTCCCCTCCGCGAGGATGTTCTTGTATCCCTGGGACGCCTGGTAATACCCCTGGTCCGGCAGCGCGGGATTGATCGTGGACCCGAGGGCGAAGTGCGTCTGCCACACGCCGACGTACACCACGAGGAAGCCCAGAAGCGACAGCACGACGAACTGCCCGATGCGGTGGAGATTCGGGAACATCTTCCAGAGGAGCGCGCCGAAGAGGAGGACGAAGATGAGGCCGAGCACCTTGGTCGTCATGATGAGGCCGAAGACCGCGCCGATCGCGACGCTCATCCACAGGAACTTCCGGTCGCCCATCTTCTCCTGGTCGAGCAGGTGGAAGAAGAGCAGCAGGAATCCGCAGCAGAAGAAGATGAGGGGACCCTCGAGCATCGCTCCGCGGCTGTGGACGATGAGGGCGTTGTCGAAGACGTAGAGGAACGAGAGCAGGAAGGCGACGAGCGGGTTTTTCGAGATCTTCAGGAAGACGAGATAGAGGAGCGGCGCCGCGAGCCACGCGAAGAGCGCGGAGAAGAGGCGGTATCCCGCGAAGGAGATGCCGTCGAACTGCGTGCCGTAATCCGTGCCGAGGAACTGGTCCGTGCGCTCGTTGGGATGGACGATCTTCTCGCCGAGGGCCACGAGCAGCTTGCCGAGCGGCGGGTGCTGCTCCATGAAGTACACGCCGTGGAGGTACTTCTGGGCGGAAGCGATGTGGTAGTTCTCGTCCCAGAAGACGTGCGGCGGATCCCAGTACCGGTAGAAGTACGTGAAGAACCCGAGCAACGTCACGAGGACGAGGAAGAGGTTCTTGGGGCTGCGCAGCCCCTTCGGGAGCCACGGGATGTTCAGTTCGGCGTGCATGACCGCCAGTGTACAGAGGGCCGGTCCTCTGCCAAGGGCAGCCGCCCCGGGAAAAACGGAAAGAAAGCGTCTCGCGGCTCGTCAAAACTCTGGCTTCCGCTTCCGCGAATCAGGAGCCTTTGCTATCGTCCGGCCGATGCCTCCCTCCCTCCGTCCGCCGCAGCGAAACCGTCAACAGTGGCTCGTGAGCCTCCTGCTCCTCGGCGTGCTCGTCTTCCTCTCCGTCACGCTCATCTTCAACCCCAACCGGGAAGAGGAGCGCAAGCTCGCGGACGCGCCGGAAGTGCCCATCAGCCGCATCACGCAGGGCTATGCCGGCAAGGAATTCACGCAGATCCTCGTGCGCGACAACCGCGTGTACGCGTTCACGGAGAGCGGCTCGGTGATCCAGTCGTATAAGGAAGCGGACGACACGGTGAGCCGTCTCGGCTGGAACGACCCCCAGAACAAGACGGTCGTGAAGGTGGAGAACCGCGAAGCGTCGAACATGTTCTTCGCGTTCCTGCCGGATCTGTTCTTCCTGATCCTCGTCTTCGGCCTCGTGGCCTGGCTCTTCCGCGGTATCAGCCGGAGCCAGTCGAGCGCCATGAGCTTCGGCAAGTCCCGCGCCAGGGTCGCGGACGCCAAGCAGGTGCGCACCCGCTTCACCGACGTTGCGGGAGCCGATGAGGCCAAGGAGGACCTCATCGAGGTGGTGGACTTCCTCAAGAACCCCAAGAAGTACACGGCCATCGGCGCCAAGATCCCCCGCGGCGTCCTCCTCGTGGGTTCGCCCGGCACGGGAAAGACGCTCCTCGCGCGCGCCGTCGCGGGCGAGGCGGGCGTGCCCTTTTTCTCTATTGCCGGCTCTGAATTTGTCGAAATGTTTGTTGGCGTCGGCGCCAGCCGCGTGCGCGACCTCTTCATGAAGGCGAAGCGCAACGCCCCCTGCATCATCTTCATCGACGAGATCGACGCCGTCGGCCGCCAGCGCGGCGGAGCCGGCTTCGGCGGCGGGCACGACGAGCGCGAACAGACCCTCAACCAGATCCTCACCGAGATGGACGGCTTCGAGCAGGACACGAACGTCATCGTCATGGCGGCCACGAACCGTCCGGACGTGCTCGACGTGGCGCTCCTCCGCCCGGGCCGCTTCGACCGCCGCATCTTCGTCGACAAGCCGGATCTCCCGGCCCGCCTCCAGATCCTCGAGGTGCACGCGAGGGACAAGAAGATGGGCAAGAACATCCGCCTCGGCGACATCGCCAAGCAGACCGTCG
>CAYRGC010000003.1:0-77675 GCA_964423795.1 uncultured Candidatus Peribacteria bacterium
GGCAGCGCAGCTTCGCTCATGCCGGCTCTCCGATGATGATGCGCGCAGCCTCGTCGACCTCGTACATGGAGAGATCATTGCCGCCGGTGATGTTAAAGAGAATGCCCTGAGCTCCCGCAATGGATGTCTCCAGAAGCGGGCTGTCCACGGCGGCGCGGGCGGCCTCCGCCGCGCGACTGTCGCCGGTGCCGTAACCGATGCCCATGAGTGCCGTACCGGCATCCTGCATGATGGCCTTCACGTCGGCGAAGTCGACGTTGATGAGACCGTGGACCGTGATGAGGTTCGAGATGCCCTCGATGGCGTGCTTCAGCACCTCGTCGACGACCTGGAAAGCCTCGGTGAGGGGCGTGGTCTTGTCGATGAGCGAGAGGATCTTGTCGTTCGGGATGGTGATGAGAGTGTCCACCTTGCTGCGGAGGTTCTCGAGCGCCTCCTCGGACTGCTTGCGGCGCTTGAATCCCTCGAAGGAGAACGGCTTCGTGACGACGGCGACCGTGAGGATGCCCATCGAGCGCGCGGCGTCCGCGACGACCGGGACGGTGCCCGAACCGGTGCCGCCGCCGAGACCGGCGGTGATGAAGAGCATGTCCGTGCCCTCGAGCGCGGCCTTGATCTCCTCCAGGCTCTCCTCGGCGGCCTTCTTTCCCACATCGGGGTTGGCGCCGGCTCCGAGCCCGCGCGTGGTGCCGCGGCCGATCGTGATCTTCTTCGGAGCGGGATTGTGGTAAAGGGCCTGCGCGTCGGTGTTCACGGAGACGAACTCCACGCCCTGGACCTTCTCGTGGATCATCCGCGCGACGGCATTGTTGCCGCCGCCGCCCGCGCCGATGACGCGGATGACGGCTCCCGGCATCACGTCCGGACGCACCTCGCGGGTGCCGTCCTGGGCCTGGGCGGAATCATCCCCTCGGCTGCTGCCGGGCTGGGGGGCGGGAGTGCGGCTGAAGATGGAGCGGAACGTGTCGGACATGGGAAGGATGGGAAGGCGAGTTGCGAGTTGCGGGTTGCGGGAAATAGAAAGGGAAGTTCGATCAGGGGAAGAGGCTCTTGAGCCAGGAACCGACCTGCTGGACGGCCTGCTTCATCTGGATGCCGCCCATGCGACGCATGCCGCCCTGTTCGTGCTCGCGCATGCCCCAGACGAGGGTGCCGAGCGCGGTGGCGTAGGCCGGATCGTCGACCTTCTCGATGACGCCGCCGATCTCCACCGGGAAACCCATCTGGACCGGGAGACCGAGGACGTCGCGGGCGAGATCGAGCACGCCCGGAGCCTTCACCGCGCCGCCCGTGAGGATGGCGCCAGCGGGGAGCATGCCGCTGCGACCGATGCGCGCGAGCTCCGCCTTGATGAGGGAGAAGATCTCGTGATAGCGGGCCTGCATGATTTCGGCCATGTACTTCTTGCTGACGGTCTGGGTGTCGACCTTGCTCACGGAGGAGAGGTCGATCATCTCGCGCTCGCTCATCTCGCCCGGGAGGACGGAACCGAATTCCACCTTGATCTTCTCGGCCGTGTCGATGGAGGTGCGAAGACCGATGGCGACGTCGCTCGTGATGCTCTCGCCGCCGACGGGGAGGCACACCGAGTGCAGGATGGTCCCCTCCTCGAACACCGCCATGCTGGTGCAGCCGGCGCCGATATCGATGGCGACGACGCCGAGTTCCTTCTGGCGCTTCGTGAGCGTGGCTTCGGAGACGGCGATCGTGGACGGGATGATGGCATCGATGTCCACGCCGGCCTGGTCCACGCACTTCTCGAGGTTCTTCACGTGCTGGACGTGGCCCGTGATGATGTGAGCCTCCACCTCGAGGCGGATGCCCGTCATGCCGAGCGGATTCTTGATGCCGCGCTGCTCGTCCACCGCGTAGCCCTTGGGCTCGATGTGGAGGATGCGGCGGTTCGGCGGGATCGAAACGGCCTGGGCGGCGTCGAGCACGCGTCCGATGTCTTCGAGCGTGATCTCGGCGCCCGAGATGGCGATGACGCCGCGGCTGTCGAAGGACTCGATGTGCGATCCGCTCATGCCCACGAACACGTGGTTCACCGGCACGCCGGCCATGCGCTCGGCGTCCTCGAGGGATGAGATAATATTATGGATGAGCTCCTCCACGTCGATGACGTGCCCCTTGCGCATGCCGAGGGAGGGCGACAGACCCACGCCGATGACGTTGGGCATCCGGCGATCCTCCCGCGAGCCGTCGACGACGGCGATCACGGTGCGAATCTTGGCACTTCCGATATCAAGACTGGCGACGACGCGTTCTTTTGGCATGGCGTTGGGGGGCGGTGAGACAGTCTGCGGCGGCGATTTCGTCCGCAGAGAAAACGGCGATAAGTCTATCGCGGCATCTGGAAGCCCCGCAAGGAGTTGATGAGTATCTTTGGTGATCATGAACACGTTTTCCGATCATATTTTGTATTCTCAATTTTTGGCTTATAGAAAGGACGAAACAACAAAAGTATTCAACAAACGTTCCGCGTGGTTTCTTATGAACACAGTCTGTGTGCAATTGTAGCCGCACGAAAAGGCGAATCGTTGAATACGCTGAAATTTCTGAATAGAAACTGGTCAAGGATGAGTCAGAACAGCGAGAGCTGCGAGGGCTCCTCTTTGGCTGCCGTCTGGGTCGAGAGTGCTTCTCCTCCGGTAAAGATTCGTTGACCGTACGGCTGGCTCGCGAAGGAGCGGACGCGGGAGGAGAGGCTCTGGAACTGGAGCTCCTGGAGAAGATTCAGGGTTTCTGGCAAAGGGATGCCTGAAAGGGAGAGTTCCTCGATGGGGATCGGCAACGGGATATCGCACAGCAGCCGAGCCATGCGCTCGCAGAAGAAGGCGGATTCGCGATCCTTCTCCAATTTGACCCTCGTGGCCGGCTTGATCTCCTCCAGATGGGCATACACGTTCTCGAGCGTGTCGTAAGCCTGCAAGAGCTGCGCAGCGCCCTTGGGCCCGATGCCGTGCACGCCGGGGAGGTTATCCGAGGGATCGCCGCAGAGCCCCTTATAGGAGGCGACCTGATCGGGGCGGATGCCGTACTTCGCGTAGATTTCCTTCGGCCCCAGGTACTCCGGCGCCTGGTACCCCTTATGAGGGATGGCGATGCGGATCTTCTCGGTGGCGAGCTGGAAGGCGTCGCGGTCGCCGGTGACGATCGTGACCCGGTATCCCGCCTTCTCCGCGGCGGTGGCGTAGGCGCAGAGGAAGTCGTCCGCCTCGTACGTGGGATTCTCGGCGCAGGCGATCTTCATGGTGTCGATCAGCTGGCGGATGCGCGGGATCTGCACGTAGAAATCGTCGGGTGTCTCGGCCCGCCCTTCCTTGTATTCCGTATGCTCCTGGTGACGGAACGTCTCGCTGCCGGCATCGAACGCGAAGAGCAGGGCGTCCGGCTGTTCGGTCCTGAGCATCGTGAGCAGCATCGTGGCGACGCCGAACACAGCGTTCGTCTGCTCCCCCGCCGTCGTCTTGAGCGTGCGCGGGATCGCCCAGTACGCGCGGTACATGAGGTGGTGGCCATCGATCAGCACCAAGTGTTTCATCGGCGATAAGCATACTCCGGCATCTCCGAGAGCACTCGCAAAAAAGAGGGAAGGGTACAAAAGTGACAAAGGTTTCAAAGGGTACAAAGGTACGCTGAAAAACCCCTTGAAACCTTTGTACCTTTTGCCACCTTTGTACCCTTTAAAATGTAAACCATACATAACATCACCGCCCTCTTTTTCGTCAACGTCTTCACGCTCCTCAAAAGTCCGTTTTTCCGCTATACTCTCTCGATACCTCCATTCTCCATGCCGACGGTTTCCCCCGCCTCCGACACCCACCTGGTCCACAAATACTCCTACGCCACGTTGGAGCAGAAGATCAGGAATAAGACGGCGCTCCAAGAAGAGCTCGGCTGGCCCGAGGAGGCGAAGGTCCCGATGCTCTGCCTTCCCGCGGGGATGACGGAGGCCCTCGGCGGAGCACTCCTGCAGGCGCTCCTCCCCGGCATCCTCTCCTCCACGAACGTGCAGCTCCTCATCCTCGGCAAGGGGTCCGCGGAGTACGGCACGCTCTTTACCAAGATTCAGAAGGAGCACCGCCACCGCATCGCCATCATTCCCGAGAAGGAGACGGACGTGCATCGCATGTACGCCGCGGCCGACATGGCGCTCTTCCTCACGCCGCCCCCGGCCAAGGAGCTCACGATCTGCCTCGGGTACGGCGTGATCCCCGTCTCCGTCGGCGCCGATCTCCTCGAGAACTACAACCCCGTCCAGGAAGCGGGCAATGCCTTCGTGATCGAGGGCAAGACCCACTGGCATGCCTTCGCGGCCCTTGTCCGCGCCATCGAGACCTACAAGTTCCCCTACGACTGGAGAACGATCCAGAAGCACGCGATGGAATCCGTCAAAAAGTGACACCGACCATCAGAATGTCACCCCGAGCCTGACGAGGGGCGTTTGAACCTTTTTTCGGAAGAATTGTCATCCTGAGCGGAGTCGAAGGATAGACAAGAACTATTGAGCAAAGGCTCTTTATTGAGTACCATTCCCCGGCTCGCAGTCCTTTCTACCGTGGGTCAGTAGCTCAGTCCGCGCAGGTTCGGAAGAACCTGCACAGAAAGAACTGCTCGGTCCCAAGGTCTCATTCTCATCATCGTTCTCTCCGTGGGTCAGTAGCTCAGTCCGGTAGAGCAGTTGCCTCTTAAGCAATTGGCCCTGGGTTCAAATCCCAGCTGACCCACCACTTACATTGCTAACAGCTCGCCCAATTCAATTCCTAATTTAGTTAGTCGAAAATTTTGTGAATTTGCAAAGCCACTGCGATCGGTATGAGTCCTATCTCCAATAATATTTTTTCTTATTAGCGAAGTTTCGTGATGCTCAATTACACCTTCAGAAAGCAAATTCTCTATAAAGTCTGCTACTGCAGCTGGCCATGCAGCTGCGCTAGTAACTTCTGAAATCCCTGTTGGCTTTCTCATTATGAGCAAGCGCCTATAGCTCGCATTCAAAATTAGAATTTCGGCCCCTGTTAGTTGCCTACATATTTTCATTAAATGAAAGATTCTGATTTTTTCTTGTTCGGCAGAGCTAACGTCTGCTGCCTTTATTAATAGTGTCTTCATAGCTTGAAATCTAAGATCATCGGGCAAGTCTTTATCTAAGCTATCTAGTAATTCCTGAATGCAAGAAAGGCCAATCTCGGTAGTACCAAATTCTGGCTGAACTTTTCCTTCAGAAACCAATTTTTCCCATTCTTGCAGAAATGGTTTGAGCAGCCCCTCTTTTTTTGCTTTTTGAACAACATTAGATGCAGCCTGAACCAGATCCCCTCCATTTCCAGACATAACAGTTTTAATAATTCCCGTTAAGCCAGGAACCACTTTGTCCATGACTACAGCTTCAGATGGGATTAATTCGGAAGTCATATTCTTTAAATATCGAAATCCGGATCGATCGGCTCCTGCGGACCGCGTTTGACGCCGCCGCCTTCGCCGCCGAAGACCTTCCGGCCTTTCGCCATCCCCTCGCCCATCGGCACGAGGATCGCGACGGGGAGATCCTGATGCCAGGCGATCGTGTTGGGTTCGATCTGCGCTTCGATCACGCGACCGTGCTGCACGTCGTCCCACTCGTCATCCGTGAGGTCGCGTCGCGGGAGCGGGGCGAGCACGTCCTTGAGCGGGAGCACGCGTCCCCAGGTGGCGGTCTTGGGATCGATCGCGTCCGCGACACTCCACTCCCCCACTCTCGTGCGCCGGAGCGCCTTGAGGAACCCGCCGCACCAGAGGATGCGGCCGAGATCGTTGGCGAGCGAGCGGATATAGGTGCCGCTGCCGCAGCAGACCGTGAGGAAGAGGTCGGGATAGGCGTACTTCGTGATCTCGCACGAGGCGATCTCCACCTCGCGCGCCGGCATCGCGACCTCCTTGCCGCTGCGGGCGAGGTCGTACGCGCGCACGCCGCCGATCGAGATCGCAGAATGCGCGGGCGGCACCTGGGAGATCCGGCCGACGAAGTGGTCGTTGATCGCGCGCTGCACCGTCGCCTGCTCGGGCACGGTCCAGCCGGGTCGTGGGGGCGGCGTCTCGATCACGCCCTCGCCGTCGTACGTGGAACTCACCTGGCCGAGACGGACGTGCGCCTCGTACTCCTTGGGAAGCGCGTTGAAGAGCTCCACCACCTTGAGGGCCTTGCGGCCCACCGCGAGCGCGAGCAGCCCCGTCGCCGCGGGGTCGAGCGTGCCGAGGTGACCGATCGACCGCTCGCCGAGCGCCTTGCGCACGATCGCCACGACATCGTGGCTCGTCATGCCGGCGGGCTTGTCGATCAGTAAAAAACCGTGTCGCATGGAAGGAGAGTAGCAGAAAAACCGCGGGAAAAGTTACGAGTTTCGGGTTACGGGTTACGAGAGACGAGGAATTCCCGTAACTCGTAACCCGCAACCCGCAACCGCTTATCGCAAGTGCAACGGCGAGGCGATCTCCGTACGATCATCCCCATGAACTTAACGCTGAGTTGGGACCTCTTCATCATCGTCTTCTTCGCGCTCGTCATCACGTACACGTTCATCATCGGGAAGCGCGAGGCGGTGAAGATCATCGTGGCCTGCTACATGGCGATCGTCGCGGTCCAGGGACTGAGCAACGTCCTCACGCGGCTCATCGGCGAGCAGCAGGGCGCGTTCGACGTGCTCGGGTTCTCCATCAACTTCCCTGTCCTCTCGGTCGTGAAGATGGTGCTCTTCATCTCGATCGTCGTGTCGCTCGCGGTGCGCTCGGGGTTCGATATCCAGTACGCGGACAACATGGGCTCGCTCGTCAACATCGGCGTGACGGCGGCACTCGGCTTCGGCAGTGCACTGCTCATCATCTCCACCGTCATCGCGTACATGAGCCAATCGGCGATCCTCGATATGCACCTCACGACCTCGGCGACGCTCTCGCCGATCGTGCAACAGAGCAAGCTCCTGCCGATCCTGCTGCAGAATCAGGATCTGTGGTTCGCGTTGCCCGCGCTCCTGCTGATCGGCGTCGGATTACTGAACAATCGGTCCTGAATTGGGGACCCGTCAAGCTCTTTCGCAGCCTGGAGCCGAAGTTGACTTGAGTCCGACTGAGCGTTTCCAGTACAACTGTGTCCGGTTCATCCCCCCTTTCTCATGTCCACTCTTCAGCGTCTGTCGTACAAGACGTGGTTCGCCCTTACCGCGGGCTTCGTCCCGGTAAGCAAGGCCCTTGCTCAGGGCGACTTCGGCGGTCCCATCCCCGACGTCCCCGGCACGCCCGCCGCGTACAGTGAGACGGATATCCGCAACGTCATCTTGAACGCCCTCGTGTTCGTCTTGAACTTCCTGGCGCTCGCCGCGGTGATCTTCATCATCATCGCCGGTATCCGCCTCATCGTCTCCCAGGGCAGCGACGACGCGAAGGACAAGGCCAAGAAGACGATCATCGCCGTCATCGTCGGTCTCCTCGTGGTGCTCTTCGCCCGCGTCATCGTCGGCTTCTTCACTCAGACGGTCCCGAGCACCTTCACGATGGTGCCGACCCTGATCTGACGGTCTCCACGCAGCTCTCAAAAAAAAGCGTGTCCTCCGGGGCGCGCTTTTTAGAGGTTTCAAAGGGTACAAAGGTCGCAAAAGGGACAAAGGGGGCCCCTTTGAAACCCTTAAAACCTTTGTCCCATTTGAAACCCTCCGTCCTCACGCCGCCTCGGGCTCCGTCACCGGGGGCAGCATGGTCGCGGGCGTCGGAAGCGCGCCGGCCTTCTCCTTCACGTCGGCTTTGGTGTCGCGGATGACAATGGCATCCTCGCGCACTTCCGCGATGTGGCTCGCGGGCACGGGCACGCCCCACGTCCAAAGCGATTTCGGAAAAAGCCACTCGAGGAGGAAGTGCGTGGTGTCGAACTGCACGTCGCGGCACTTGCCCATGGGCTTGCCGCCGACGGTCACGATCCGCTGGCCGAGGATCGGGCGCGGCGCCGCGAAGAGCGGCTCCAGCCGAACCACGTCCGCCGGATCGCACAGCACGTCGGCCGAGGACACGACGACCCGAAGCGACCAGCGCAGGATGTCCATGGTCGGCAGGAAAAGCATGGATCCGCCGAAGAATCCCCCTCTGCCCACGAAAAACCCCTCGATCCTGCCCGTATCGGGATGGATGACGATATGCGCGATATGGCCCAGCGGCAGGTGCGACCCCTCTTCGCAGACGGGCAGGCCGAGAGCCGTGGAGAAACGGACGTGCATCTGCTAGAATGATAGCGATCTTCCCACACGCATGCTCCTCTTCAGTGGATCCTCCCATCCGGCTCTCGCGGCGGCCATCGCCAAGGAGCTCGGCGTGGAGCTGGGCGCCGTGACGCGCAAGCGCTTCTCCGGCGGCGAGATCTACGTTCGGTACGAGGAGACGCTCCGCGGCAAGGACGTGTACCTGATCCAGACCGGCTCCCGGAATCCCAACGAGGACCTGATGGAGCTCTTCTTCCTGTGCCAGGCGGCGAAACTGAGCTTCGCCCGATCCATCCACGTCGTGATCCCCCACTTCCCGTACGCGCGCCAGGATCGCGTGGCCCAGCCGCGCGAGCCCATTTCCGCCAAGCTGATCGCGCAGCTCCTGGAAAAGGCGGGTGCCGACCACGTGATCACGCTCGACCTGCATTCCGACCAGATCCAGGGATTCTTCTCGATCCCGGTCGATGTCCTCGACGCGCGCCTGCTCTTCGCCCGCGAGTTCAAGCGCAAGAACCTCAAAGACCCCGTCGTGGTCGCTCCGGACGCGGGGGGCGCCAAGCGCGCGAAGAAGTTCGCCGACCTCATGGGCGCGGAACTCGCCCTCATGCACAAGAGCCGCCCCGAGCACCACAAGGCGGAGATCCTGGAAGTCGTCGGCGACATCGACGGACGCACCTGCATCATCCTCGACGACATGATCGATACCGGAAGCACGATGGTTCCGGCGAAGGAGGCGCTGCTCAAAAAGAAGGCCAACGCCGATCTCTACGCGGCGGTCACGCATCCCCTCTTCTCGGGAAAGGCCCATGAGAACCTCAAGAAGGCCGCCTTCAAGGAAGTCGTCGTGACGGACAGCATTCCCGTCGATCCCGCGGCGTTCCCGGGCCTCCAGGTGGTCTCCATCGCCCCGCTTTTGGCACAAGTCATCCGCAACGTGCAATCCGGACAGAGTGTGACGGATATGTATAAATAAACTATATTTTAAGATATTTGACAATTTTCGGATCCCTCTGGAGAGAGTAGGCTCTCCGGGTCGTATTTTTTCGCCCCCTTTTTCTATGAAGAAATTCGTTGCCGTCGCCGCCGCGTGCACGGTCGCCCTCACCCTCTCCACGACGTCGTTCGCCCGCATGCCCGAGAACGTCATGCAGAACCACATGGAGAAGAAGATGGAAAAGATCGAGAAGAAGATCCAGAAGTTCACGGCCCGTTCCATCAAGCTGAAGGAGCGCGCCCGCCAGCAGGAGACCCGCGTCAAGGAGTGGGAGAAGAAGATGATGGAGATGAAGAAGAGCTCCTCGTCCTCCGTCTCCTCCGCCGCGGTGAGCTCCGCCGCCGTGTCGTCCGCCGCCACGAGCAGCGCCGCGACGTCCTCCGCCGCCACGTCGTCCGCCGCGACCTCCTCGGCCGCGAGCTCGAAATAATCAGGACTTCCTACGTACTCAAAAAGGCGCCCTCGGGCGCCTTTTTCGTAGCTATAGAGTAAAGGCCGTTTAGGGTCATTCGACCTGATGAGCGCACAAGCAAAAAATAGCTCGAGTCCGCCTAGGCGGACGAGAACCATGAGCGAGCCGCCGTAGCGGCGAGTCGAATGGTGGGCGATGATGGATTTGAACCATCGACCTCGACAGTATCAATGTCAGTCGCTGAAACCCACGATGAAAAACGAGATGGTGGGCGATGATGGATTTGAACCATCGACCTCGACATTATCAGTGTCGCGCTCTAACCCCTGAGCTAATCGCCCGATGGTGGAGAATGATCCGTCGACGGACTCCTGAAGGCACCCGAAACGGTCTTTCCGGTGCCGCCAGAGGGTACCGTGGGCTTGGCTCAGCGGCAAGGTGCATTCGCGTCGTAGAGGGCCCTTCCCCTCCTCCCGTCATTTCGTCGCCCACGTCAGGAAGTCCCCGAGCGTCATCCCGAAGAGCTGCTCGGCGCCGTCGCGGGTGATGCTCGTGAGGGTCTTGGCGCTGGGCTGGTACTCGAAACCGTAGAAGTGATCGCCGGAGGGACCGGAAAACACCACCTGGCTCACGGCCACGTGGTCGGCGCCCACGGCCTCGATCTTCGTCTGGACCGTGAGGAGCGCGCCCGCGGCGACGAGTTCTTCCTGTACTGCCTCGGAGAGCGTCTTGGCGTCCTCGGACGAAAGGGATCCGGACGCCGGAGCGGGGGCGCCCCGGCCGAAGGCCTTCAGGACATCTTCCAGATCGGAACCGTCCGCAGACGAGGACTGTGCGGAAGCGACGGACGCCTCGGAGGACGAGGAGGAGGAAGCGGCATCGCCCGCGGCGGCCTCGAGCTGGGCCGGAACCGTGGCGGCGCTCCACGAGGCGAGGAGCAGTCGCTCGTCATCGGTCAGGAGGCCCTCCGACGACGAGAACGCCGAGGAAAGGGCATCCAGGAGACGGCTCAGGCGGTCCGGATAACCGAGGCGGCTCGATTGGGCCACGAAGCGGTTCACGGCCGGGAATACGTCCCGAACGACCGCGGTGGGATCCTCGGCGGCCTGGAGCTGGGCCTGGAGGGCGTCGCCCCAGTGGCGCACCACGGGCTCCGCGGCGGCCTCCGGAAGGCTGTCTGAGAGCGGGAAGAGCAAGACGCGCAGGAGCGCTGTGTCGCCGCCGTCTTCGGCGCGCACGGGCGAAGCCCAGGCGACGGACCGAAGCGCGGGATGCAGCGCGGACAGCAACTGGAGATCCGGATCGGACACGAACGGATAGAGCTCGTCGAGCAGCGCCGGGCGGTCGGCGGCGGCGCGCAGCGCGCCGGGGAGCCGACGGGCGGTCTCCGGCGAGGAAAGCAGGTACTGGCTCACGGCATCGTCGGAGACGAAGGCCTTGAGTCCGGCGGCGTCGTTTTCCGCCAGGAGCTGATCGATGCGGTCGAAGGCGAGGGTGAGATCGCTCGTCTGCAGGCGGCGCGCGGCGGCGGGCAGGCGAAGGAATCCGAGAAGATCCGTGCCGGCGGAGAGCACGCGGTCCGTGACGGTCGTCCCCTGCTCCGCCTCGTTGCCCGCGGAGAGCGTCTGAAGATCCTGGAGCTGGTCACGGAGGAAATCGCCGTCGATCGGGCCCACCGCGTCCGCGAGCGTGAGCGTGCGGGCATGATCGGGGGTCGCGGGCAGATCCGTCAGCTTCCAGGTGGCCTGGCCCCCCTGGGGCACGAAGGCCACGAATCCCTGGTGACGGAGGAGGACGGGGGTCGAGAGCGCGGCGACCGTCACCGTGGACTCGCTGCGGTGCACGTACATCCCGCCGCGAAGGCCGAGCAGGGCGGCATCGCCGGTCTTGAGCCACACGATCCCGCGGGACGCGACGAGCGCGCCTCCGCCGAGGAGTTCCGCGCGGCCGTCCTTCACGTCCAGGGAGCCTTCGGCGGACAGACGGCCGAAGGTGCCGTCCTCAAGCGTGAACTGCTGGTCGCGACCCGTCATGCCGATCACGCGATCCGATACCGTGGCGGTGAAGACCGCGGACGCGACCGTGCCCGAGGTCGTGGCGACGATGCCAAAAAGCGCGAGGGTAAAGAGCGGTCCCGCGACAATATGCCTGTGGATCTTGTGGATGTTGGTGTTCATATTTCTTATCACGATAGCACAATCGACCCCTCGGGCAACGCCGGGTTCCTTGCCAGAATCGCGGATTCTGTGATGATGAACTCCGTGCGCTTCCTGGGTATCGATCCCGGCTACGGAACCACGGGCTTAGGCCTCGTCGAAAGCGTGAATACGAGGAATCTTCGCGCCATCGAGTGGTTGACCATCTCCACCGCGAGCTCGCAACCCTTCCCTGAGCGCCTGAAAGAAATTCATGATGATCTCAAAACTTTCATAGAAGAAGTCAAACCCGATGTGGCCGTGATCGAACGGGTGTTTTTCGCGAAGAACGAGACGACGGCGCTGGACGTGGCCCACGCCCGCGGCGTGATCCTGCTCTGCTTGCAAGAGGCCCGTCTCCCGATCGTCGAAGTGGGTCCGATGCAGATGAAACTCGCGATCACCGGCGACGGAGGAGCCGACAAGCGCCAGGTGCAAGACATGCTCGTGCGCCTGTTGCGACTCGGCGAAATCCCCCGTCCCGACGACGCGGCGGACGCGCTCGCGATGGCGGTCTACGGAGCGCTGACGTATAGGGAAGATCTTGTTGCACAGAGGAGAGAGGAAAAAGCTTGAAGAGCGTAGAACGCTTTCGAGCTTCCCAAGCTCTTTCCTCTTTCCTTCTCAAAGATGTTCCTGAGCCTCACCCGCGATATCCCTCTTTCCACGGGGCTTCGCCACGAACGGCTTCAGCGTGCTCAGATCCCCTTTCCGGACGCAGCTGTCGATCTTGTCCAAGTAGTGCTTGAGGTCTTCGGCGTAGCGGAGCGACGGGAAACGGACCTCCTTGTTGGCGTCCGCGGTGCCGTAACGGATGAGAAGCGGCCGCGCGAAGAAAAGCACGTCGAGGAAGCGGCGATGCCCCACGTGGCTCTCCTGGTACTGGGACCACTTGATGGTGTGCAGCGGCGGATGGAAAAGCGGACCGGGCTCGGGAACGAGGAGGCGCTCCGTCGTCACGCGAAGGCGGGTATGCGACCACAGGCGCACGCGCTGGACGAGCACGAGAGCGACGCCGATGACGAGCAAAGCGACCCCGAGCGGAAGGCCGAAACTCCACCCCGCGGCGAGCGCGGTCATCGCCCCGGCCATGCCGATCACGGCGCCGAAGCAAAGCCCCTCGATCAGCCCGCGCAGGAGATCCTGCAGCAGACCGGCGCCGCTGGCGCGCACGCTGCAGAGAAGCGTCTCGTTGTCGTGGAGATAGGCGCGCTGGTCCATCGCGTCGGAGTGTACGCCGACGGAGGGAGTGGAAGAAGCAAGAAACAATCAGCAAGAAACCATTGATACGCAGAAGGAAGGGTCCAAGCACTTCTGTTTTCCGATCATTTCTTTGTCTCTTGCTGATTCGTGATTCCGTCGGCGATCGTCCAGAACCGTGCATCCGGCGTTTCGGGCGGCGACTCGATGGCTGCCAGGAAGACTTGGTGCTCCGGAAACGCCTGCATGACGCGGTCGCGGTGCGCCTGGTCGAGCTCGGAGAAAATATCGTCCAAGAGAATGATGGGCTTCTCGCCCCGTCGCAGTTCCAAAAACGAGGCTTCGAGGAAGAGCAGCGCCAGGACAACCGCCCGCTGCTGTCCGCGCGAGGAGGAACGTTCCAAGGGACGCCCGTCCGCGACCACGCCCCAATCGTCGCGATGGGGGCCGACCGTCGTGGACTGGAGCTGCACGTCGCGCTCGAGAACGCGGGACAAGGCCTCGAGCATCGATCCCCCGGCGTCGGATTCCCGGACGCTGTCGCGGTAGCGCACGGAAACCTCGCTCCAGCGCTCGCCGAGGCCGCGCACCTCGTCCCCGAGCGTGAGATTGAAGGTCCCCACGAGCTCCAGTCGCATCGCCGTGACCCTCTCCCCCGCCGCCGCGAGCTGCTGATCCCACGGCTGCAGATCCTCGCGTTGGGCCATGCCCTGCGCGATCGCGCGGAGGAAGGCGTTGCGCTGTTTTAAGAGCCGTTGATAGAGCAGATGCGCGCGCATGTACTCCGGCGAGACCTGGCAAAGGATCTGATCGAGGAAGCGGCGGCGTTCCCCGGGAGCGCCCGTGAAGATGCCCATGTCCTGCGGCAGGAACACGGCCACCGGCAGCTGCCCCACGAAATCGGCGATGCTGAGACGGACGTCGTTGCGGCGGCAGGCCTTTGCGCGACGCGGTTCCGTCTGGCTTATCACCTCGAGGTGGATCTCTTCCCCCGCGTCGGTCCGGGCCGTCGCGAAAACCCGGTAGTAGGCGGTTCCCCACGTCCGCAGGTCATCGTCATCGACACCGAGGAAGGACTTCGTGAGCGACAGGACGGAGATCGCTTCGAGAAGGTTCGTCTTCCCGCTCCCGTTCTCCCCGAGGAAGAGCTGCAGGTCCTCCGATCCGAACGCGAGGGACGCGCGCGGATAGTTGCGGTAGTGCTCGAGCTGGAGGGAGAGGAGACGCACGACGTGAGGAGTGACTGGTGGCGAGCGATCGGTAGGACTCGGATAGTAGCGTACCGCCCGGCCCGGATAGGAAAGAAAGAACTCATCTTGGTGCGCGTACGGGACGACTCTATCATCGCGTCATGCGCTCTCCCCTGCTCCGCTCCGCCCTGGCCTGCCTCCTCACGGTCTCCCTCGCGTCCTGCGCAGCGCGCACGCCCAAGGAAGCCGCCACCGACCCGGGTAATCCGCTCACGGACAAGCCGGGATCCGTCGTGATCCCTGTGGACCCGAACGAGCTCGCGCCCATGGCGAAGGCCACCGCGATCCCTCTGGAGGACGCACTCTCGCAACGCTTCGCCTCCAAGAAGCTCGGCATCACCCTGCGCTACCCGGAGACGATCTATTCGGCCGATTGCGATGCGGATATCCCCCTGCAGGCCCGCGAGCTCAAGGACGGCGTGATCTTCACGACGACCTACGCCCTCGATACAGACTGCAAGACCCGCGTGTCGCCGTCTCCGACCGATGTCGTGGACGAAGCCGTACGGAACGGCGCGTCCGCGACGGACGGGGACGTTTTCCAGGCGATCGTCGGGGGCTGGGCCATGATCCACGTCCGTCCGGCGAAGACGGAAGCGGATCTCGCGGCGTTCGTCGACGCCGTCTTCAGCAAGAAATGCGTCATGGGCGAACGCACGGAAAACGGCGAGAACGTGCGGATCTTCGTGCAGGCGCGTCCCGAATTCACGGATGCCCAGACGGCCATGATCTGCGGGGATTCGTTCACCTGGAACAAGACGCACGGCATCGCGCTCTATAGCTCGCTTGGCAGCAAGAACGGCGGCCCGGAGATCGTGGGGCGCAAGAATTTCCTCGGCTCCAACGGCCAGGCGACGTCCGTCTACGATGTCGAGATCATGCGGAGCATCGAGCTCCTGTAAAGCTCAGAGCGTGTGCGTGAGCAGATCCACGGCCTCGTCGTAGAGGTCGTTCACGAGCCCCAGGTACTCCTTGCGCTTGAGGTACGAGGAAAGCTTCCCCTTCTCGGTCCACGTGTGTCCGTCAATCTCCTTGTTATCGACGCGCACGCGGGCATCCGAGGGGGCCACCGCATACACGAAACGGATCTGCTGTCCGCGGACGTTGTCCGGGCGGAAGCGGCGGAAGGACGTGGGAAAGTCGTATTGGTACAGCTTCGCGCTCTGGCCGAGGACGCGGCAGCCGGTGAGGCCGGCCTCCTCCTGCAACTCGCGGATGGCGGCCTCCTCGACGCTCTCGCCGTGCTCGATGCCCCCCTGAGGAATCTGCCAGTTGTCGCGCCTGCGGGGCTTATGGAGCAAAAGGATCTGATACGCCTCGCCGCAGCCGTCGGGTCCGCACGCGGAAACGGGCCGGAGCACGAGGATCGAAGCCGCCTGACGGTACACGTCGGTCATGAGGAGAAACTATACGGGAGATGGGACGCGGACATAGCGAATCACTCCTCTTTTCCCTCGCGGATACGGGGAATTTGCGGCGTTACTTGGAGTGGCGCTCTTCCTTCAACTTGAGCGGCTGACGCTTGCGGCAGTTGCTGCAGAACTTGGTGATCTTGAAATCCTTCCACGACACGCCTTCCTTCTGGCGGTGCAGACGGAAGGTGGACACGCGGCTCTTGCACTCATCGTTGGTGCAGAACGCGGCGAAAACGGTTCTCTTTCCACGGGGCATAGCTGCGATACTTTACTGATAGGCAGCAGCAGGTGCAAGGCGAAAATAGACGAGAAACGCATGAGGGCCCTCGGCCGTCGAGGGCCGGCATTCCCGCAATCCGACACACAAAACCCGCTGCCGGCCTATTTCCCCGTCGCCAGGTAATTGAACACCGAATTCGCGGCCACGCCCGCTTCTCCGGCGGCGGTCACGAACTGGGCGAAGTAGTTGCTGCCCGAGGTAACGTCGCCGGCGCCGAACAGGCCCGGAACGCTCGTGCTCTGATCCGGACGGACCTTGAGGAAGCCGCGGGGATCGATCTCGGCGCCGAGCTGCTGGGCAAGGGCCGTCGCGGGCACGGAGCCGATCTCGATGAAGACGCCGTCGACAGCAAGCGTGTCCTGGCCGTTCCATGGGGCGTCCAGGCGCAGGGAACGGACCTTCGTGTCGCCGGCGATCTCGACGACATTGCGCTCGAGGACGAGCGTGATGTTCGGGCTCTGCTTCACCTTCTCGATCCAGTACGGCTCCGCGCGGAACTCGCCGCGACGGTGGATGAGATAGACCTGCTTGGCGACTTGAGCGACGATGGCGGCGCCCTCCACGGCGCTGTCCCCTCCTCCGATCACGGCCACGGTCTTGCCACGGTAGAAGAACGCGTCGCACGTCGCGCAGTACGTGACGCCGCGGCCGGAGAACTCCTCCTCGCCCGGCGCACCGAGATGGCGCTTGTTGCTGCCGGTCGCGAGAATCACGGTCTTGGCCTCGATCGTCTGGCCGCTTTGGAGATGCGCCACGAAGACGTTGCCGGCCTTCTCGATCCGCTCGACTCGGCCGATCGTGTGGGTGACCTCCGAAAAGCTCACCGCGTGCTTCTTGAAGCTCTCCATCAGGTCGGGCCCCTTGATCTCGAGAATGCCCGGCCAGTTGCCCACTTCCGCGGCGGTGGCGCCCATGCCGCCCTCTTCCAATCCCACGATCGCGGTCTTCAGCTTGTAGCGGGCGGAGTAGATCGCGGCGGTGTATCCGGCGCAACCGAGACCGATGATGAGCACGTCGAACATGAATGGGGCGGAAAGACGACGTCATCGTACGGGACGGGAGCGACCGCGGGCAATCACTGCTTATTTACCAGGCCAAATTAATTGAATACAAATAGGAACAATCATAGATGTAATGATTGAAATCAGAGCGATAATTCTGGTCCGCCTTGCATCGTCAGCAACATCTTGAATTTCCTTAATTTCAAAAAGTAACCGATGTCCCTTTCCTGTAAGCCAATATCGTTCCTTGCCATTTATGTCACCGGACTGAAAAAACAGGTTATCTTTGGGCCTCTGTCCTGTGAATTCATCACGTAACGGACCCCAGTGATCCGTACCAAGATGGTTTTTCAAATCATCCAATGTAAAACCATCAGGATGATCACCTGCATACGCTAAGGCCTTGATAAACAAGCTTTTCTGCATGAGTCAGATTTTACATTATTCGAAGAACAGCGTTCATTCGAACCATCCGCGCGCCTTCATCGTCTCGATGATGCGACCGAGGCCCACGATGAACGCGGCCTTGCGGTAGCTCACCTTGCGGCGGTGCACCTCGCGGCGGACGGCCTTGAAGGCGTCGAGCATGATGCGCTTGAGCTCGGCGTCGACGCGCCCCTCCGTCCACTGCTCGCCGCTGCGGCCCTGCACCCACTCGAAGTAGCTCACGGTGACGCCGCCGGCGTTGGCGAGCACGTCGGGGATCACGCGGACGCGCTTCTTCTCCAGGATCTCGTCGGCCTCGGGCGTGACGGGGCCGTTGGCGATTTCGAGGATCACCTTGGCCTTCACCTTCGCGGCGTTCTTCTCGGTGATCACGTTATCGAGCGCGGCGGGAACGAGGATGTCGCACGGGAGCTCCAGGAGCTCTTCGTTCGTGACGACGCGAACGTGGTCCATCTTCATCTTCTCCACGTCGCAGACGGACCCCTCGCAGTACTCGCCCGTCACCGAGCCGGTCTTGGCCTTGTACTTCTCGATGCGGATGGGGTCGAGTCCCTCGGGGTTATAAATCCCGCCGTGCGAGTCCGAGACGGCGACGATCGTGTAGCCCGCGTCCTGCAGGTAGTGCGCGATGTGACCGCCGGCGTTGCCGAACCCCTGGATCACCACCTTCTGGTCGCGTGGCTCGAGCGCCTCACCCTGCATCAATTCCTGGAGGATGAAGAAGCCGCCGCGTCCCGTGGCCGTGCCGCGGCCGAGCGAACCGCCGTAGCTCAGGGGCTTTCCCGTGATGACGTCAGGCGCGTAGGTCTTCGTGATCTTCTCGTACTCGTCGCGCATCCAGGCCATGATCGCGGGCGTCGTGTTCACGTCCGGAGCCGGAATGTCGATATCGGGGCCGATGACGGGCTGGAACGCGCGGGCATAGGCGCGGGAGACTTCCTGCACCTCGCGCTTGCTGAGCTTCTTCGGATCGCACTGCACCCCGCCCTTCGCGCCGCCGAACGGGATTCCCACGACGGCGGTCTTGATCGCCATGAGCGCCGCGAGTGCCTTCACCTCGTCCTCGTCGGCGTGCGGACGGACTCGGATGCCGCCCTTGTAGGGGCCGCGGGCGTCGTTGTACTGCACCCGGAAGGCGTCGAACGTCTTCTTCTTGCCGTCGTCGCCGGTGATGGTGATCTTCTTCGTATGGATCGCCTTGGGTTCATCGAACTTTTGCCGTTCCTTCTTCCCTACCTCGAGAAGCTCGAAGGTCTCGGCGAGGTTCTTGCGGAAGCGCTGGTACGGGGTCTTGGCGGTGGCCATGGAGATAGGTGGGAATTGATCAGAGTGACATCCTGCGAAGCCGAAGGACAAAGAGAGGGGCGCAAGGCCCCTCTCGGAAAACGCGATGCGGAGGGGCGTACGGATCAGCAGACGGTCGAGAGACCGCATTCCATACAGACGGCGTCGAGCGCGCGGTTCTGCGCGGCGATGGAAGAAGCGGCGGCGGCCGAGGAACGCGCGCCCAGAGGGAACTTTCTCCACTCCTGCAGGTGCTTCTCCTCCTTGAGGTGCTCCTCAAAGTAGATCTGCGCGTCGGCCGAGGCGAGGCCGTAGAACTCCTTGAGGCCTTCCATCTTCGTCTTCGCGATGGCCGGGAGCTCGCACTCGAGGGCGTACATCGTGGCCACGCCTTCCTCCACGGAACGCTCGGCGAGCGCCTCCAAATCGGCGACGGCCTTCGCGCAGGCGGCGGACGGCGCATGGGAAACAAGTTCGGCTTCCGAAATACCCAGGCTCTTCGCGAAGCGCTTCCAAAGCTCGACGTGCTCCTCCTCTTCGATGCGGTTATGGTCGAGCGACGCCTTGAGGACATCGTCATTCAGCTGGGCCTGCACCCGGGCGACGATGCCGGGGATGCGCTGCACCAGGTGAAAGTACTCCTTGGCGTACACCGCGAGGTGCTCCTTCGTGAGCTCTCCCCTGCTCCAGGCTTGATAGAACGGGTGCTTGAGAAGGCTCTTATCGGCGACGATCGCTTCGATCTCGGAGAAGGTCATTGGAGAAGAGTGAAAGGGACATCCGGACGATACGGCGAAAAGCGGAGAGCGATCAAGAACGTCGACGCAATTCTTGGATCAACGACGAAGATGCGTCACTGCACTCCGCTTGACGGAGGTCGCAGGATCACTATCATCCCGCGCATGTCGATGCTCATCGGAATCCTCGTCGGCATCCTCCTCCTCGCGATCGGCGCCGCCGGACTCTTCCTCCCCGAACGGATCGTTCCCTTTTTGAAGACGTACCAATGGTGGTACCGCGCGCAGGACGCGGCGGCGCAAGAGCGCCTTCCCAAACCGACGTTCGCCGGTCATCGGTCCTTTCCTCTCGCCGATCCGAAAAAATACTCCTGGCAAACCTTCCGGCGCCAAGCGCAAATGATAGGCGGCGCGTTCACGCTCATCGGTCTCCTCGTCTGCATCGCGGCGATGCGGAGCTAAAACATCAACGGCAGCATTGCGAATCACGGTGGCCGCGCTACGATCCTCTTCATGTCCGCCTTCCTCACCGTCGCCATCGTCCATCTCCTCGCCGTGATAAGCCCGGGTCCGGATTTCGCCCTTGTTCTCAAAAACGGGGTCTCCGGCTCGAGGAGCGGCGGCCTCTGGACGTGCGCGGGCGTGGCCGCGGGCATCCTCGTGCACGTGGCGTACTGCCTTCTCGGCATCGGAATCCTCATTTCAAGATCGATCCTCCTCTTCAACGCCATCAAGTGGATCGGAGCCCTCTACTTACTCTTCATCGGCGGAAAAGCGCTCTTGGCGAGTACCGGCACTCACGCCCTCGACGTTCATGCTGAGCGTCGCGTGCAGCCCTGGCGCCGGTGGTTCGCCGAAGGCTTTCTCTGCAACGCGCTCAACCCCAAGGCGACGGTCTTCTTTCTCGCGCTCTTCACCCAGGTGATCTCGCCCTCGACGCCCGTCGCCATGCAGCTCTTTTACGGTCTGTACATGAGCGCCCAAACCTTCGTGTGGTTCGCGCTGCTCTCGAGCCTCCTCAACGTCTCGGTCGTCCGCCGGGGTGTGACCAGGCTGCACGGGGTCATCGACCGCGTGATGGGCGGCGTCCTCATCCTGCTCGGGCTCAAGGTCGCCTTCGCGACACGACGTTCCTGAGACCTGCTATCCTGCCACGGTGCTCGCCCGATTGCGCCGCTTCCTCGCGCCGATTCTCGTTCCCGTCCGCAAAACGCTGCAACGGATCGATACGCGCGTGCGCGTGCTCCGCGGCACGGAACTCTCCGTTCGGCGCGACGTGCGGATCCCCTTCCTGCGGCTCGGCGCGGGCGACGGCGAGTGGACGATCGCGCGCGATGAGCCGGCGGACATCGTTTACTCCTTCGGCGTGGGCAAGGACATCCGCTTCGAGCGCGGCCTGCTCGCGCGCTCCCCTTCGTCGCGCGTGTTCGCCTTCGATCCCACTCCCATCGCGATCCGCTGGCTCAAATCTCAGCAGCTGCCGCTGAATTTCTCGTTTCGAGAATGGGGCATCGCGGACTATGACGGGACGGCGAATTTCTCGCTCCCCGCGGGCCATCGCGTGTCTTTCGTGATGGGGCAAGGCGACACGGAAGCCCCCGTGAAGACGCTCTCGACCATCATGCGCGAACTCGGCCACGAACGTATCGACATCCTCAAGATGGACATCGAGGGCGCGGAGTACGCCGTGCTCGAGGACATCCTCCGCTCCCCTCCCCCCATCGGTCAGATCCTGGTGGAGTTCCACCACCGCATGCCCGGGCATTCCCTCGATCAGACGCGCGCCGCGATCGAACGGCTGCGGGAACGCGGCTACCGTGTCTTCGACGTTTCCCCCCGCGGGACGGAGTACGCGTTCGTCCGCGCGCGCTGACCCGCATCGCCGCGTCTTTCCGCTGGACGTTCTTTGGGCTGCGCGCGGGGAAATATCGCGACGGGTTCCTCCGGAATATTGACCGGAGAATCGAACGGACGAGAATGGAAGAATGCCCAGAGACCCCTTGGGAATCCCTTCGTCCCCGGAACAAGCGCACGCGCACGCTCCAGAGCGCTCGCGGCTGTCCGCGGCGAAGGCGCGGCTCGCCCTGCTCGCCGCGCCCGTCATCGCGAGCGTGGGATCGCTCTTGGCGCAGGAGCAGCTTCCGCCTCCGCTGGCGGAGCCGCCGCCGCTCAAGAAGAAAAACGAGGAGAACGTGACCTTCATGCCGCAGCATTGCATCGCGGAACTCGTGCGACGCACCGGCGATCCGCATTATCCGACCCGCGCCGCCGCCTCGCGGGACCTGGAGGACTATTTCTCCCAGCACGCCGATCGCGAAGGCATGGCGCACTTTTTGAGCGTGGGTCTCGGTTCCGACGACGCGGAAATCATGCGCCGCACCGAGCTCGTCTCCGGCAGAACCGTGAACCGCATCCGCGAGACGCTCTGGTGCGACGAGGGAAACAAGGCGGACATCGACTATCTCTCCTCGCTCCTTCCCGAGGGCCTCTCGCGGGTTCCCTGGGCGGACGGCTTCGCGAAGCACGAACCCGCGGCCACGAAACTGACGGAGATGACGGGCATGCCGGCCTACCCCCTCATGAGCGCCGCCATGGCGAAGAGCGCAAGCCTTGAGCGCCGGGACGCTCCGGGAGACCGGTATCCGACCTATACCCACGCGATGCGGATCATCCTGCGCGAACTCGCGGAAAAGGAAGTGAAGGACTACTTCTTCGCGTCCGACCAGGCGAAGGCGAAAGCGGAGGCCGAGAAGCGACTCCGGGAACTCCTGGAGCTCCAGCAGGTCGGCGAGGACAACTGGCGACGGTCCCTCAACATCCCGCCCGCTCGAGAAAAGAAACAGGACGCGGCCCCTCTCGGGCCCATGCTCTTCGATATCCCGACCCTTCCCCTGAAAACGTTCGAAAGCCTCTTCAAGACGCCTGCCTGAACAACCGCGCGAAGAGACCTTCTCCGGGAAGAGCTGCTGCGCGTACAATCGGCGCGTGCCGAAGTGGCGGCCCTTCGACTTCGCTCAGGACCGTTCAAGGATGACTGGCTTCGACACTCCGTTTTTTCTCCATCATTGCCGAAGTGGCGGAATTGGTAGACGCCCTTCGTCTCGGCTCAGGGTACACTGCGCTGCCGACTGATCTCTTCGCATCATCATGTTCTTTCTTTCAACACTTCTTGCCGAAGTGGCGGAATTGGTAGACGCGCACGACTCAAAATCGTGTACCGCAAGGTGTGAGGGTTCGAGTCCCTCCTTCGGCACCATCCGGCTTCGTTCCTTCGGGAACTACGCCGAGATTGGTACATGCAATGAGGAAGGAGGCGAAACACTCACGCTTTTTCGCGTGTTTCCGCGAGCTGAAGAATGACTCGAGCGATCGTCGTCGCCTCATCATCAAGGAGCTGTCGGGGATCTACCGAACGATTTTTACAATGCTCCTGCACGATATGCCTTGTCGCGGAGAGAAGCGGATCTGTATGACCGGCGAACTCGAGGAGAAGCATGCTTCCCGCCTGGCTTTCTTGGAACGCATGACGCACCGAGTTGTACGTGGTTTCAAACAACGCCTCGGAACCCGCAAGTTCCTGTGCACACGTCACCTGCGAAAATGTCTCCGGAGAATGTGTCATATGTCTATCCTATACTGTTTTTGTAAAATTTCAATCGACCTCACTCACAGCTCCCCTCCCCCGTGGCGAGGCGCTGATCGCACGTCTGCCGGACGACGAGAGAATCGTAGGTCGCCGTTTCCTTCGTCGCGACGCCCGCGCGGAGCCGGTACATCATCTCGGCCATCTGGCCGCGGCTGATCTTCTGATCGAAGCGATTGATGGTGAGCGGAATCGCATGCTTGGCTTCAAGGGCCCGGACAAACGGCTCGAACCACCTCTGCTCGCCGGAAGCCGGCAACGACTTGGCGATGCCGAACGCGTTGCCCAGGATTTTGGCCGCCTCCGCGAACGTGATGGACTCCGCCGGTTTGAACGTGCCGTCCGGGTACCCTCCGATGAGCGCGCTGTCGCGCGCGTGGCACAGGTACCGCGCGTACCACTCGTCGGAAGACACGTCGGAGAAGGAGCTCGTCACGCAGCCGTTGATCGACTCCTGGGACGCGATCGACAGGATGACGATCTTCGTGAACTCGGCTCGGTTGATGGTGGCATCGGGCTGGAAGGTGCCGTCCGGATAGCCCGCCACGATCCCCTCGTCATGCACGTAGCGGATGGCCTGGGCGTGGGGAGAGGCGTCGTCCACGTCGGAGAACGATCCGGTCGCGCCGGCATCGACCGCGAGCCGGTACGCCTCGCCGCAGGTGGCGCTCGTGATATCCATCGTCTTCGGATCCTGGGGACAGATGCGGATCTCGAGCGTGCCCTTCCCCGTGCCGCCGTTCTTTTTGATCTGATCGCGAAAACCGCGGAGCACCTTGGCATCGTCGTTGCGCACCTCCACGCTGCCGCTGCTCCAGGCGAGCCCGTTGTCGTTGAGGAAGAGCTGCCAGGAGATCATCGCGCGCGGGGTGACTTCCGAGAGCGTGACCGTGACCTCTTCGAAGTCGTCGCTGAACGCGGCTTCCTTGATCTCTGCGGTCCCGGAAACAGACGACGCCGCCATGAGCAGGAACGACGCGGACGCGGCCAGGAGACGTGTTTTCGACGCGTGCATGCGGTAAAGGGAACCCCTGGATTCTACCCTTCCGCCTCCGCGCGAAAAAGCGGTATGCCGTCGGTTTTCATGGTACGATGCGACTACCGTTTTTCCTCATGCAGAAGTACCAAACCTTCACCTTCGTCTCCTTCGCCTGCTTTCCCGAGGAAGGCAGGATCGAGCTCGACTACGCCCTGCGCGATCCCGAGGACGGGGGAAATCCCATCGAGTTCACCGAAACGCTGACCTTCCCCCCGATCGCCTCGTGGGACGGATCGCGCGAGGAGGAGCTCAACCGCGCGCTCTTCCAGCTGCATCTCATCGGCGGCATCAGCTACTTCAAGACGTGTCTCCCGAAGCGCATCGAGGTGGGCTCGGGGCAGCTTTCGAACGCGCAGGCGGCGTTCTGGAACGAGGTCTACGAGAACGGACTCGGCGAATTCTTCTACCGCAACGACGTTGATTTCCGCGACCTCATCAAGTTTCCCGCCCTCGCGACCGAGGAGCAGAAGCCCTTCATCCCCTCCGAGGAGGGTCCGGGCGGCGACCGCTGCCTCGTCCCCATCGGCGGCGGCAAGGACTCGCTCGTCACGATCAAGCTCCTTCAGAAACAGCGCGTCCCCGTGACGCTGCTCAGAATCGGCAGCCACCCGGTGATCACGGCCCAGGCCGTGGCGGCGGGACTCCCGCTCCTGGAAGTGAAGCGCGCGCTCTCCGCCGCCCTCTTCGACCTCAACGCCCAGGGCGCCTTGAACGGCCACGTGCCGATCACCGCGTATCTGAACGCGCTTGCCCTCGTGCTCGCGATCCTGCGCGGGGACACCGCCGTGGTCTTCAGCAACGAGCGCAGCGCCAACGAGGGGAACGTGGAGTACCTGGGGATGGAGATCAACCACCAGTGGAGCAAGTCCCTCGCGTTCGAGCGGGCGTTCCAGGAGCAGGTGCGCGCGTTTTCCGAGGTGGAGGTGTTCAGCCTGCTGCGCCCCCTCTCGGAGCTGCGGATCACGCAGCTGTTCACCCAGTTCCCGCAGTACCTGCCGCTCGCGACGAGCTGCAACGAGAACTGGAAGATCCTGGCCAAGAGCAAGAAGCTCTCCGGCGGCCTCTGGTGCGGCCAGTGCCCCAAGTGCGCGTTCGTCTACGCCATGTTCGCGGCGTTCCTGCCGCGCGCGGAGACCGCGAAACTCTTCGGGAAGGATCTCTTCGCGGACGAGGCGCTCCTCCCCCTCTACAAGGAGCTGCTCGGGCTCGAGGGCTTCAAGCCGTTCGAATGCGTGGGCACGAGCGACGAGACCAAAGCGGCGTTCCTGCTCGCGCGCGAGCGCGGCGACCATAAGGACGCGGCGGCGATGGCGCTCTTCGCAAAGGAAGTGCTCCCGACGATCAAGGACCCGAAGGCGCTCATCGACGGCGTGATGGCCCCGTCCGGGGACCACGCGATCCCCGACCGCTTCGCGAACATTCCCACCGCCTGACGTGCGCCTCGCCGACCTCGACGGCAAGCGCGTCTGCATCCTCGGCTTCGGCAAGGAAGGCCGCGCGACCCTCGCGGCGCTGCGCGTGCACGCCCCGCGCGCGTCGGTCGTGGTGGCGGATCGCAATCCCGCCTCCGAACCGGGTTCCTCCACGCCGGTGCTGTTCATCGGCGGCGAGGACTATCTGCAAAAGATCCCCGAGACCGACGTCGTCATCAAATCCCCCGGTATCAAGCCCGAAGCCGTGATCGAGCGCTGGAGAACGGAAGGAAAGCTGACATCCGCGACGGCACTCTTCGTCGAGGAAGCCATCGACCGGGGGGCGCTCCTCATCGGCATCACTGGCTCCAAGGGGAAGAGCACCACCTCGAGCCTTCTCCACGACATGCTCAAGGCGTCGGGCAAGGACGTTTCGCTCGTGGGGAACATCGGCGAGCCCTCGATCGCCCACGTGGACGAGGCCAAGCGCGGCAAGATCTTCGTCCTCGAGATGAGCAGTTACCAGCTCATGGAGCTCACGCGCTCCCCGGAGATCGCGGTCGTCACGAGCTTCTTCCCCGACCACCTCGATTACCACGGATCCCTCGAGGCGTACCGGCACGCCAAGGCCTCGATCGCGCGGCTGCAAACGAAGGACGACGCGGTCTTCTATGCCGGCGATTCGGAAGGGGCGAAATGGATCGCGGACCACAGCCCCGGCGAGAAAATCCCCTTCACCGCGGCCGAGTGCCCCGTACGGCCCGAGGAAATGGCGCTGCGCGGCGAGCACAACCGCAGCAACGTGGCAGGCGCGTACAAGGCCGCCCTGCGCGCGGGCGCGAACCCGGCGAAAGCCGTCGAGGCCATTAAGGCGTTTCATCCGCTCCCCCATCGCCTGCAATCGATCGGCGTCCGTCACGGCATCGAATGGGTGGACGACGCCATTTCGACCACGCCCGAGTCGACGATCGCCGCCCTGGACGCGCTCGGCGACCGGGTACGCACCCTCATCCTCGGCGGTCAGGACCGCGGGTACGACTTCTCGGCGCTGGCGCGGCGCATCAAGGCGTCCTCCGTCCAAACGGTGATCCTCTTCCCAGGCTCCGGCCCCCGCATCCGTGAAGCGATTGCATCCGCCACCGCCCCCGTCACCATGGTCGACGCCGACACGATGGAAGACGCCGTACGCGTCGCCCGTGAACTGACCCCCGCAACCCGCAACTCGACACTCACAACTCGACACCCGACACCCGACACTCCGATCGTCCTCCTCTCCACCGCGTCCCCGAGTTACAACATGTTCAAGAACTTCGAGGAGAAGGGCGACCGGTTCCAAGCCTGCGTGGTGGCCTGAAAAGGCTTTTTCCGCTATACTGAGAGGATGACTCGCTCCGGATATCCGCGCCTCCTCGGATTCGTCCTCTGCTCGGCGATCGCGTACCTGCTCTACGTGCTCGGCCTCTTCGACGAGATCCACGCGCACGTGAACGGGTACGGCTACGTATCCGTCTTCGTCGCCGGCCTGTTCTTCAGCTACGGCTTCACGACCCCCTTCGCGATTCCTCTCTTCCTCGAGATGGGACCGGACGTGAACATCCTCGTCGCGGCGCCGCTCGCGGGCGCGGGAGCGCTGCTCGCCGACTTCTTCATCCTCTCGGTGATGCGGTACTCGGTGTTCCACGAGGAGATCGTGCGGCTCCGCATGACGGTCGTCGCGCGGAAGATCCGCGCACTCATCTTCCACGAATTCGTCTCCAAGCGGATGCGCGAACTGGTCCTGTGGAGTTTCGCGGGCCTCGTCATCGCCTCGCCGCTTCCCGACGAGTTCGGCGTGGCGCTCTTAAGCGGCGTGACCGACATCGATCCGAAGAAATTCGCGGCACTCTGCTTCACGCTGAACACCCTCGGCATCGCCCTCTTCCTGCTCGCGGGTCGCTGACGCTCCCGGGAATTTAGCGATCCTTGGCCTTCGGTCCTTGGTCCTTCTGGACGGATCCGTCGCCGACTTTCACTTTCGCGGGGCGGATGACCTTTCCCGCGATCTCGTAACCGTCCTCGAACACCTCGGTCACCTCCCCTTCCGCGCCGGGACCGACGGAGAGCACCTCGTGCCGCGCGGTATCTACCTGCGCGCCGAGCACTTCCATGCGCGCGAGACCGAGCTCGGAAAGGACGCGGAAGAACTCCTGCTCGATTGCGAGCACGCCCTTCGTCCACTCGTCGTCCTTGCGATCCTTAGGCAGATGCTCCACGGCGCGGCGGAAATGATCGAGCACGGGAAGCAGCAGGCGAACGACGTTCTCCGTCGCGAAACGACCGAGCTCCTCGCGGTCGCGCTGCATGCGGCCCTTGGCGTTCTGCAAATCCGCCTGGGCGCGCGCCGCCATGTCGGTGAGCTTCTGCACCTGCGCCGTCAGGTCAGTGACCTGGCGCCGCAGCGCCGCAAGCTCGTCTTCCGAGCCCGAGGAAGCGGCCGATGCTGCTGGATCCACCGGGGAATTCACGGACCCATGGTACCAGACCTGATTTTCCCTCCCAAACGCTCGGACGATTGCATGACCGGGGGTATACTGATCTGCGATGGACCCCCGACATCACGATCGTTGCGATTGCGCGGAAACGCCCGTTGCCCAGAAATGCGCGGAGGCGTTCGCCATGCTGCTGCTCGTGGTCGTGATCGGTTTCGTCGGGAGCGCCCTCGGCTTGACCGACCTCACGGCAAAGGTCGGCGGGGCGGCAACGCTCGGCGGGGCGGCTTTCGTCGGGCTCGTCGCGGCCAGCTCCACGTGCCTCGCGGCGGTGGGCGGCCTGCTGCTCTCCGTGTCCGCCACGTGGGTTCAAGGCAATGCCTCGGCCTCCCGCTGGCGCAAGGCCCAACCGCTCCTGCTCTTCAACGCCGGACGCCTCGCGGGGTACTTCCTCCTCGGCGGCGCCGTGGGACTCCTCGGCCAGGCCGTGTCGCCCTCGGTGCGCACGACCGGCCTGCTCATGGTGATCGTCGCGGTCGTCATGCTGTGGCTCGGACTTCGGATGCTCGAACTGCTGCCGAAAGCCGCGTGCCGCCTCCCTCAGCACACCGCGATCGGCCGCCGCATCGCCGCGCTCACGACCGCTCCGGGTCCGCTCACTCCCCTGCTGCTGGGCGCGCTCACGTTCTTCCTACCCTGCGGCTTCACGCAGTCGATGCAGCTGACCGCGCTCACGACCCACAGCTTCCTCCAAGGCGGCCTCCTCATGCTCGCGTTCGCGCTCGGCACGCTTCCGGCGCTGCTCGGCATCAGCGTGCTCAGCACGGCCTTCACGGGGAATACCGCCCGCGGCTTCTTCCGCTTCGCGGGAGCGGTCGCCGTGGTGCTGGGCGTCCTCAACCTGAAAAGCGGCCTGCTCCAGACCGGCATCGACGTAGAGGGCACGCTCGCGCGCGCGCTCCGCCGCCCGACCATGCAAGCGACGGCCGACGCGCACGTGACGATCGATCCCGAAGGCCGACAAATCATCAATCTGGCCGTGAGCGACTCGGGCTACACCCCCGATTCCATCACGATCGACCCCGGCAAACCCACCTGGGTGTACGCGACGGCGCAAGCCGCGCTCAAGGGCTGCGCCACGTTCCTCACAGCGCCGGCCTATAACCTTTCCGTGCCCGTGAAAGTGGGCGGGAATTGGCTCGGCCCCATCGAAAACCCGCAGAAAGACTTCGTGCTCACGTGCTCCATGGGCATGCTCCGAGCCGACGTGCACGTGCGCCGAAGCTGAGCGACTTCCCCCTCCCCGGGTTCGCCGTGTACGGAAAGGCTACGTGCGCGCCTTGTCGACTTCGCCGTTCCTCGCCATCGCGGCAACGGGCGTCTTCTTCTAGGCTCTCGTCACCCATTCCCTTCCCCTCCCCCATGGTCAGCCGACCCTTTCCCGAACGTTTGCCGGAAATCATCGAGCGTCATCGCATCGACCCCCGGAAAGCGCCTGCGCCCGAATCGGAAAACGTCGTGGACGCATGGCTCTGCGAGTTGCGCGAGCAACTCGACGGCATGGTGGGCTCGTGATGAATGGCAGAACGTCTTCGCTTCCCGATCTGCACCATGAATCTTCCAGAGAACCGACTCGATGGCACATCCTTGCCAAAGGCCGAATCGCACGCCATCGTCCTCCGCTCGATGTTCCCCGAGGACTTCCACGGGCGGCTGCGGACGCTTCTGGGAAACGACGTCGATTCGACGTTTCTTCTCCTTCAATTGCGGCGAAACGGCATCGATCCGGTAACCGTGTCCGATGAGAATATCGTCAGGTATTGCCGGACCGAAAGCACCATGTTCGGCCCGCACTTCCTGCCGGACGAACGCGGCGCCTGAGCCCGTTTACTGCACCACGCACGGCACCGTCGGATCCGCGATGCAGTTCTCCGTGGGCGGCGCGCCCTTCCAGGGGCACATCTTGGAGTACTTGCAGGCGTCGTCGGTCATGGCATCAAGCTCCTTCTTCACTTCCGTCTCATCGGTAGCGTCCGTGAAGAGAAGATGATCCCCGTCGGCGAAAACGTACCCGGCCGGTCCGTTTTCCGAGGCGCTCGCTTCGTTCCCGTTCACGAACAGCCGCATGGGACCGCTCTCGCAACCCGCAAAAGGATGATCCGCGGAAAGGGCGTACCAACAGAATTCCCCCCGTTTCACGCTCCCGAAGGAGAAACCGATCGTACCGAAGAAATCCCCGACGGAAAGACCGGGCTTATGCCTATGCATCACGTGACCGTTGCCGTCGTGGAGATGCAGGTATTTGCGCAGCCCCTCTTCATTGTCGTGGTTCGCGTCCGTGGAGAGGCCGGACATGTACTTCTTGTCCGAGAAATCGAGCTCCTTCCCGCCGATCCATACCGCGAAATCCGCGTGCGTATGGTTGGGATCGGGATTCGTCGCGGGCGTGAAGTAGCGCTTGGCGCCGATCCCGAGGAGCACGAGCACGCAGGCGGACACCAGGAGGATGTAGAGGCGTTTCATCATGAAGGGAGTGTACGCCGAACCCATCGGCACCGCCGCCGGATTGAGAACATACGGATGACTCTCAGAGAACCGCGGCTGAGGAGGATCCGGACGACGACGTCCGATCCATGGCCGGCGCGCCGTCCTTGGTGACGATCGGAAGTTCGTCGGCGCTCATCTCGGAAGAAGACGAGACGCTGGACGAATCGCGCAGATCGATGACGCGGACGGACGAGGACGAGTCATTCATTCCTTCCGTCGCGAGCGAGGACGCCTCGGAGGAGGAGGATGACGGCGCCGCCTCGTCAGGAAGTACCGGTGCCTGCTTGCCGCATGCCGCAAGCAACAGGGCGATCGAGAGGGAAAGCGCGGAAACGAGCGTCTTTTTCGTCATGGGAGAGAGGAGAAAAGGAGTACGCAAAAAGGGACGCATGCTAGTCCCGCAGGCGCCGAAGAGCAACATTCCCGGCCGTTTTCGCCGGCGATTCAGCGGATCGGGGGCCGGCGAAGCCCCCGAAGGATCGCGACGGTCACGAGCCCGTCCGTGACCACGATGTAGACGGGGTACGCGGCCTCGAAGGACCCGAGCGACCGTACAGAGAGCAACGACAGGACGGCGCCCGTCGTCCAGAGCACCCAAGCCCAGGGGTCTTCGCTCCGCGGAGCGGACACGGTTTTGCGAAACGTGGGAAACCAGGCGCACGCGTCGAGCGCGAGGACGAGGGCATGGGGCAGATACGGCGACGAGGTCAACCACCAGAGCGCCGCGATCGCGATCGCTGCGACGGCGCAGGCGATATCGACCGCCCCGATCGCGCCTCTTCCGTACCGGATCGACAGCAGCGCGACGAGCACTTGCCCGAGGAGCGCCGCGCCGGCGAGCCACAGCGCCGCTTTTCCTCCCCCGGCTGCGTACGTGGAAACCAAGAGCAACCCGACGAGCGCCCAGATCCACCACGAAACCGCGCTCGGCACCGTGGTCCTCCGCACGATCCCCGCGACGTACGGAATGTACGCGAGCAACGTCAGGAGTCCGGCGGCGATGCTCAAGGCGACCACCGTTTGATGATAGCGCAGGGCACGGGGGACCGTATGAAGCTCATGCCGTTTCCCGCGTGACAAATCGATCGTACAGCCTCCGCAAGATCGACTGCTCATGTTCCAACCGACCGATGCAAAAATCTTCGGTCTGGCGCGCGAGGGCGCGCTCGCGGGGACTCGCGATCCATTCCTCCCTGGAGGAAGGCGCTTGCCATCCCGTGGCGACCAATAGGTCAAAGACCGTGGGGAGATCGTCATTCGCGTCGAGCAGAGCGATTCGGCCCCGGTGCACGAGGATTTCGCTCGCTATGTCCGCATTCGCCGTGGCGTACAGGCGCCCGATGAGCTGACCGACTTTCGCGTCGAACACCGCCCGAAAGCCCGTCAGGATCGATTCGATTTCCCGGGACTGGCCCCGGAGGATATCGGGGCCGGTCGGCAACTCCGTCCGCATGAGTTCCACGACGCGTGCGATGCCCAGGAGCGTCGTCTCCGGAGCACGCCCTTCAGGCGTCGTTTCGTACAGACGAACGACGTCGGCGATCGACTCTATCGCCGCCCGTGAAGATCCCTCGATCATGGTCTCATACTATTCCACGGACAATGTCCATGTCACGATGGGCCCGGCAAAGTCGGCGACACGTGGCGACCGGTTGACGACGCCCTCAGAGCCGGCGAGCCCTGTCCGCTCGCACCGGAATCGCGACGGGCGCGACGGATGCCCCCGACAGGAGCGCGATGAGGAGACGGAAGAAGCGACGCATACCGGGCAGGGAGAAAGGAAGAGTCAGTATACCGCTCTCGCGGCGGCGGCCACGAAAAACCTCGGGAAAATCGGCATGGATTTCGCCTTTCCTCGACGGGGTGTCAAACGCATACTCGGCCCATGCGCCTCTCCCCCCTCTCGCTGTCCCCTCTCCTGCTGCTCGCGCTCGTCGCGTGCGCCCCGACGATCGCGCCGATTGACGGTGCCCCGTCCACGAGCACGCCGACGATGATCCGGGACGGAAAAACGGCGACGGTCACGCTCGAGCTGTCCGCCTCCGAAGACGCACAAGCGACCGTGCACACGAAGGCGCGCCTCAACGTGACGGGAGTCGTGACGACGATCGTGAACCTCGGCGAGGTCGCGGGTCCGCTCCAGGTGGTGAAGGAGAGCGCCTACGGGCTCTACAAGAAGCCGAACGGGGCGCCGATCCTCGTCCTCAGCGCGTGGTGGGCCGGAGGCGGCGACGAATTCGTCGTGACGCGCACGCAGGACGGCCTCCTCATCCAGAAGCGCTCGGGCGACGAATCCGGCACCTGCACGACGCTTGAGACCGTCGGCGAGGTGGCGCTGCCCGCGGGCACCGAGGTCACACTCGAAGGCCTGGGCGAGGACCGCGTCGACCAATCGAGCCTCACGTTCTGCGCGGAGAAGGACGTCGTGGGCGCAGACGGGGTCGAAGACTGATTGATCACCGATGCGTATCCGTGAAGCAAGCCTCGGAGGAAACGACATTCGCGAAGAAATCTCGCGTGACGGCTTCGTGGTACTCGGGAACATTCCACTGACGGAACCGCGCAAGCGCCTCGAGGAAATTCTCTCTCGGTTTGGCACTCCGACTATCGAGGACGCAAGCGACGTGAAGCCCAAAGACAGCGGCCATCCCCTCTCCACAAAGGGCTCGGCACATTTCGGATTGCATACCGATAGGGCACTGTATCCGATACCACCCGAATACATCGGATTGCTATGCCTTTCCAGGGATACCCGCGGTGGCGAGTCGCTCCTTGCCGACGCCCGCGATGGCCTTCGACTCCTCACCGAGACTCAACGCGACGCGCTGCGAACGACCACGGTGCGGTATCCGACCCCTCGGGCTCTCCGAGCTTCCCAGGGAGAAACTGTAGACATTCGCGTCCTGGACTCGGTCCGGCGCCAAAACGGCGATCATCACATCCTGCGGTACCGATACGGCATCGACGAAATCGAAGGGTTGTCGCCGCTGCTGAAAGAAGCGCTTCGCTCATTGCTTGCGACGCTCAAGCAAACGATGCGCTGCTTCGCTCTTGAACCGCAACAGGCACTCCTCTTCAGTAATGAATGGATGCTGCATGGACGCACCGAGATCGTGCCCGATCCGGGTACAGACGTATCGAAGCGGCACCTCATCCGCATGTTCGCTTGAGCGCGTGAAGCCACCATCGAGGCTCAGGACTTCCCCGGGCTGAGCCCCCCTGGGAGGCTCTTCACCCAAGCAAAAAATAGACACCATTCCCTTTGGCAGAAGAACAAACGGAAGGTACCCGCACAATAATCATCACCGATGATCGAATGGTGCCACGGACCGGGCTTGAACCGGTGACCCCAGGCTTATGAGTCCTGTGCTCTACCAGCTGAGCTACCGTGGCATAAGGGATCAAACGTCGATGATGATAAGGGAAAGAGCAAACTTTTTTGAAGCGCGTCTCGCTTCGCTCGCTGCGGCCAGCTGAGCGAGCGTGGCACGGTGTAGCGAGAGCAGGCGGATTCTACGGGCGCAGGGCCTGTCCGGGAAGGGCTTCTTACTGCCTTTCTGGTACGATCTGCCTGTGTCGACCGTACTTCTTTGTCTACACGGCTGGGGAGGGTCCTCCGAGTCCTTCACCGAACTTTGCGAGGCGCTTAAGGCGAGCGATCTCGTTCTGCTGACGCCCGACCTGCCCGGCTTTGGCGCCAACCCCGAGCCCCCGCGTCCGTGGACGACGGACGACTACGCCGACTGGACGGCGCTGTGGGTCCGCGACGAGCTCAAACGCAGGAACGCGCACGTCGACCGGTTTTTCCTGCTCGGGCACTCCCACGGGGGCCGCATCGCGATCAAGCTCGCGACCGAATCGCGGGAAGGGATGCCGCGGATCGATCGGTTGTTCCTGTGCGCGGCCGCGGGTATCAAGCACCCCCGTCATCTCAAGCGCGCGTTCGGCCTCACTCTCGCGAAAACCGGGAAGTTCTTCCTCAAGATCCCCTTCCTCAACCGCCTGGCGCCGCTCGCGAAGAAGCTCCTTTACAAACTCGTGCGCGTCCACGACTACGAGCGCGCGAGCCCGCTCATGCGACAGACGCTCATCAACGTCACGCAGGAGGACCTGCGAGACCTTCTGGAAGACATCGAGGTGCCGACCGATATCTTCTGGGGCGACCGAGACGGCATGACGCCGGTCTCCGACGCCTACCTCATGCACGAGCGCATCCGCGGAAGCGAACTCACCGTGTTCCCGGGAATCCGCCATCGCGTGCACCGCGACTCGGCCGTCCAAATAGCGCAACGCATTCTCGAACGGGACGCCGCGCTGAAGACGGCGTTATCGCCCTGAGTCTGACGAAGATCCTGGAGCGCGACGGCCCGATCACAGTCCGAGGAACTGGAGCATCGTGCCCCACCACGAGTCGTGCTGCTGCTGCAGTTGCTGCGCGGCGATCTCCTCGGGCGTGAGACCGTCGGAGGGACCAGTGTCCGGAATCGGCTCGATCACGAGGTTCTGGATAGGATACGGAACATCCACGCCGTTTGCTTCGGCATCGAGAAGGGAGTCCGCCTCCGACGAAACGGCTTCCGAACCGTCTTGGTACATGGACGGATCGGGGACGGGAATGGGACCCGTGTCCTCAGGCGGCGGGGGATCGAAGGCCTGCGGCGCGCCGACGTTGAGCAGTACGGCGACGCAGTCCGGATCGACCTCGTCGATCAGCAAATCCCCGTCCTCATCGATGCCATCCCCGCAGATCTCCGTCGGGAAAGCAGCCGACGATTCGGAAGAGATCGACGAAGCCTCGGCGGACGCCGACGACCGGGCCGAGAAGGACTCGCCCTTATTCACGCGGTCAATCAACGCGTTGGCGGCGCGTACGATATCGGACGCCTTGCAGTACGCCGCGCACGGCTCGAGGAGACCGCCGTCGGCGGCACATTGGTCCGCGGCATACAGTTCGCCGATCTCATTGCAGGAATCGCCGATGCGACAACATTGGGAATCGTCGACCGGAATGAAGACGGAAACGGAGGAATCGGTTGACGAGATCCCCTGCTCGTCCGTGACCGGCTGCGCGACCGTGGGATCCGTCTCCGGCGTGAACATCCGGAGAAAATCGATGATGCCGGTGTACGTGGCGGGATCGGCGGAAGACTCACTGCTCTCTTCCGCCTCTCCGAAAGGAAGCTGAAGGTTTTCCAGCGACGGCGCAGGCGGCAAGCCCGTCACCGTCTGCGCGAGGGTCGGGGGCCGAATCGTCGCGCTCAGGTCCGTATTGGAAAAAAGCATCACGCCGACCGTCGTGCCCATGAGGACCAGCGCCCAGAAACAGAGCGTGAGGAGCGACGAAGGAGAAACGTTGCGCGACATTGGATTCCGTGTTTGTGTAACGAGTAATGAATATATTATACAATATATTTTATATTTGAGCAATAACCCTCGACCGCGGAAATGCCGCAAGGGAATGCGGATTTTGCTAGGATTCTGTCGTGTTACCGTCCCCCTTGCTGCTCCTCTCAGCGCTCCTTGCGTCCGCGTCTCCCCTGCTGACATACGCGTGGTTATGGCAGCTGAAAGAGTGGCGCGTCGATCGCTTGCGCGAGGAACTGGCGCGCGAAGGTCTGTATCCCTTGGTCGGCCGCGCCCGGCCGTCGATCGTCGGCATCGCGGCAATCATCGCGTTCGTCGATCCCGCGCTGGCCTCACCGGCGCTCGGCACGGGCCTGCTGCTCTTGGCGCTGCTCTCGGGGGCGGGGTTCGCCATGGGCCGCCAGCGCATGCCGCGGTGGACTCCCAAGGCGCTCTGCATCGCGGCGCTCGCCGGAACGCTCGATATGGCGGGAGGAGGCCTCGTGCTTCTCTGGGACTGGCCGCTGCTCCTGCTCCTCCTGCCGCTCGCGCAACCCCTCGTGATCGGGCTTTCGTGGCTGCTCTTCTGGCCCGTGGACCGCTGGCTCAAGGGACGGGTCCTTCGGACCGCCAGGGCGATGCGCCGGCGCTTCCCCCGCCTCGTCGTGGTGGGCATCACCGGCAGCGTCGGCAAAACCACGACCAAGGAATTGCTGGGCCATCTGCTGCAGGACCTGCACCCCGCGGTCACCCCCGCGTACATGAACGCGGAGATCGGGGTGGCGCGCTGGCTCATCCGCACGCTGGCCGCGCGTGCTCCGGAAGACGCGAGCCCCCTCGTCATCGAGATGGGCGCGTATTCCAAGGGCGAGATCGCGCTTTTAAGCGACATCGCGCGACCGACCGTCGGCGTCGTCACCGCCGTCGGCGACCAGCACCTCGCGCTGTTCGGCTCGGAGGAAGCCATCGCCCAGGCGAAAGGCGAACTCATCGCCTCGTTGCCCCCGGACGGTCGCGCCTTCCTCAACGGCGACCAACCGCTCGTGCGCTCCATGGCGGAACGCGCCGCGTGCCCGGTGACGCTCGCGGGCACGGGCGGCCGCCTCGACGTCGAGGCGTTCGACATCACCGAGACGGAAGCCGGTCTGCAGTTCCGGACCCAAGACACGTTGCTCCTGCTCCCCATGCGCGGGACGCACAACGTGGTCAACGTCCTCCTGGCCGTGAGCGTCGCCCAGCATTTGGGCATTCGCCTCCCCCGCATCGCCGAACTGCTCCGCAGTTTCCGCCCGCCGCACCAGACGTTCTCGGTGCGCGCGGAAGGCACGGTGACGGTGCTCGATGACACGCATAATTCCAGCAGCAGCTCGATACGCGCGGCGATCGCGTGGGCGCGCACGCAGCCCCAGGAGAGGAAGACGCTGCTCGCGGCGGGCCTCATCGAACTCGGAGAGAAACAGGCGCCGGTCGAGCGCGAACTCGGGGGTCTCTGCAAGGCGGTCTTCGACCGGGTGATCGTCCTCGATCCCGCCAGCCGCTCGCACGTGGCCGACGGATACGGCGAGAAGACGGAGCTCTATTCGACGCAAACCCCCAAGGTGGAGCCGGGATCGCTGCTCGTCTGCGTCGGGCGGATGTCGGGCAAGACCGTTTCCCGCCTGCTGCCGTGAGCGCGCCCATCCACCACACGTTCGCCCCGCTCGGGGATACCCGTCAGCGTCGCCTGGCGCTGCGCCTTTCCTATGTGCCCTGGCGCTACCGCCGCGGGCCGGCGGCGCAGCGCCTGCGCGCGCACGTGGAAGACCTGCTCGGCGGAAAGGCCTGCCTGTTTTCGACGGGCCGCGAGGCCCTTCTCGCGTTCCTGCGGACCCGCGGTTGGGCCCCCGGAGACGAGGTGATCGTCCAGGGATACACCTGCGCCGTGGTGCCGAACGCCGTCGCGGCCGCGGGCCTCACGCCCGTGTACGCCGACGTCGATGCCGCCAGCCTCTCGCTTTCGGTGGAAGACACGGAGCGGCGCGTGACTCCAAAAACGCGGGCGATCCTCTGCCAGCACACCTTCGGCATCCCCGCCCCGCTCGCGGCGCTTCGGGCGCTCTGTGACCGAAAGGGGCTGCTGCTCATCGAGGATTGCGCGCATGTGCTGCCCGACGCCAAGGGGCCGGAGGGCGTGGGACGCACCGGAGACGCCGTGCTCCTCAGCTTCGGCCGGGACAAAGCCGTCTCAGGCGTCACCGGCGGCGCGATCGTCACCCGGCGCCTGCTCGATCCCGCACGGATCCGCGCGGAGGAAGACGCGGCGGCGGATCTTTCCTGGTGGACCGTCGCGCGACTGTTGGAGTATCCGCAGATCTACGCGTTCGCCCGCCCGCTCTACGGCTCGGGCCTCGGGAAAGCCGTCCTCAAGGCGGCGGCGCTCTTGCGCTTGCTGCTGCCCATCCTGACCGCGGCCGAGAAGCGCGGAACCATGCGGACGACGCTCCGCCGGATGCCGGACGCGTGCGCGGCGCTCGCCCTCGAGCAACTGCGGCGCCTCGGCGCCTTGAACGGCCAGCGGCGCGTGCTCACGGCGTTCTACCTGCGCGAGGCGCAGGCACGGGGCTGGACGATCGATGCCTGCCTTTCGCCCGATCTTCCGCTCCAGAAATTCCCCCTGTTCACGCGCTCTGCGGAGACGATCCGTGCCTCGCTGCGTCGCCAGAACATCCACCTGCACGACGGCTGGACCGGCTGCGTCATCTGCCCCTCGACGGTCTGCCCGTCCGATCTCGGCTACCGCGACGGCGAGGATCCCGTGGCGGAGGAGGCGGGCTCCCGGATCCTCTGTCTGCCCACGCATCCGACCATGACGGTGTTCCAGGCGAAGAGACTCGTCGAAGCCCTCGATCCCCTGCTCCCCTGACGGTACGATGACGCCGATGATCACGGTCAACGAAGCCCGCGACTCCGGAGCGTGGGACGGCTTCCTCTCGAGCGGACGATACCGCCCCTTCCTGCAGAGCTGGACGATGGGCGAGGTCTACGCCGATATCGGCCAGGTTGCCGTACGGCTGGAGATCCGCCGGGACGGCGCGCTCGTCGGGATCTGCTTCGGGCACGTCGTGCCCGCGCGGCGCGGACGCCATTTGAGCATCCCCTACGGCCCGGTGTTCCGTGACGACCTCGAGGGAGCGGCGCTCCAGGAGATACTGCCGGAATTCCTGAAGGCCCTGCGCGCGGCGGCAAAGGCCCACCGCTGCTCGTTCATCCGCATGAGCCCCTTCGTGCCCGCCGAGAAAGGCGCGGCCTTCGTACAGGCGCTCAGGACCGCGGGGGCGACCGTCGTCCCCTCCCCGCTCCATCTCCTCGCCGAGCACCTCTGGTACCTGCCGCTGCGCTCGCCCGATCCCTGGACGGCGGACGCCGTCTCCTCTCCCCGGACGGCCGACGAGATCCTGATGCAACTGCGCAAGACCACCCGTAACCTCGTCCGCCGCGCGGAGAAGGACGGCGTGACGATCGAGGCGTCGCCCGATCCGGTCGCCGACCTCAAGCACTTCATCGCCCTGCACGACGAAACGCGGAGGAGGCACGGGTTCACTCCCTACACCGATGCCTTCTTTTCGGCTCAGGTTCAACGTTTCGCAAAAAATGGAATGTGCACCTTGTACCTGGCTCGCTACCAGGGCCAGGTGATCGCAAGCGCGATCCACATGCACGCCTTCGGCGAGACGAGCTACCACCACGGCGCCTCCGCGGACGCCTTCAAGAAGATCCCGGCGAGCTACCTGCTGCAGTGGAAGGCCGTCGAGGACGCGCTCCGGCGCGGCGACCGCGTTTACAACTTCTGGGGCATCGCGCCGACGACCACCGACGCCGACGGCACGCTCCGCGCCGAGAAGGGGCATCCCTTCGCCGGCGTGACGCTCTTCAAGACGGGTTTCGGCGGCGCGTGCCTGCCCCTTCTCCACTGCATCGATCTCCCGCTCGCGCCGTCCTACCGCGTCACGCGCCTCTTCGAGATCGCACGCAAGTGGAAACGGGGATTCTGATGAATTTCTAGCAATCAGGAGGTCAACGGCGTGAAAGCTTTCGTACTACGAACTACAAACTAAAAACTACCAACTATCCGAGGTGCTATCCTCTCCCCATGCCCCGCATCGAAGACGTTCCCGCGAAACCCAAGGCGACCGTGACCGCCGCCGAGGACATGACCGAAACCCTCCATCGCATCCTCGAGAATCTCGAGCGCATGGATAAACGAGACCGCCTGCGGACATGGGGCGGCTTCGTGCGTTCGCTCTTGAGCATCATCCCGCTGGTGATTTTCCTCGCAAGCACCTGGTATCTCTACAGAAACATGGACGAGATCCTCACGAAGATCACGAAGCAGGCCGCCCAGAGCGCCGCGGAGTACTCCAAGAATTCGTCCAAGGAGTTCCTCGACAGCATCAAGGGGATGATTCCGAAGAACTAGAGGAGCGCGAGTGGCGGGTTTCGAGCCATGGCTTTGTCTCGAGCACAGTCGAGACCCAAGCACCCCGCGCTGTACCTCAGAACCTCAGAACCTCCGAACCTCATTTCATTTCACCCATTTCAGCACGTCGTCCGCGGTCATCGATCCCGTCACGGCGTAGCTTGGCAGGCGGAGGAGCTCGTCGCGCATGAAGGAGCTGTCCGGCACCGCTCCGACGCCGAAGAGGTATCCCGCGTCGGCGGCGGCCGTGGAGACGCGTTCGTTCACGCCTCCCTGGGGATACAGCACCGCCACGACGGATCGGTTCATGAGGTCCTCGAGAAGCTTCTTGCTCTGCGCCAATTCGAGCTGCACCTGCGAATTCGTGAGTCCGCGGAGGTCGTCCCCCGTGTGTCCGGTGGCTTCCAGATCGAAGCCGTTGGCCTGCAGCGTCGCGATGATCTTCTGGCTGATGCCCGAGAGTCCCACGTGGCGCGATTCGATGAAGAACGTGGCGGGGACGTTCGCTCCGTACAGCGCGTCGGAGAGCTGGCGGATGTTTTGGGGCGTGATGCCCGCGACGGCGATCACGACGCTTTTGGGCGGCAGGCGCACGTCGCGCACCTCCTGGGTCAGCAGAAGCTCCTGGAAGACCCGCAGCGTCGTGAGCGTGGCGCCGGCCTCGCGCAGTTTCTTGGCGTGGGCCACGAGCGTCTCGATGGCGCCAGGCTCGCTCGCGTCGTAGCGCAGGATCGGCAACTGGAACGTTTCCTGTCGGACGATGAATTGCGGCGAGAACGGCTTGAGGAACTGCGTGGAGACGTATCCGTCCATGCCGTTATACGACACGTGCGCCCACTCCCCGTTCACGCCCAAGGGCTTCACCATGGTTTGCCCCGGGATTTCTCCCAATTTGTCGCTCTTGGCGTCCGCGGTCTTGCGGACGTTCACGAACGCGTAATCGACGAAATACATGCCCTCCGTGGCCTTCTTATCCTGCGCCAGCTGCGTATCCGTCGTCATGCGGGCGATGTAGCGGGTCGAGACGAATCCCTCCTGTCCGGACGCCAGCTTCACTTTGGCCCACGCGCCGTTGACGAACTCCACGAGCGTCATACGCTCCCCCATCGTGAGGCGCGCGACGCTGGAGGCGCTCGAGGCGGGCGCCGAGCGCACGTTCACGAATTCGTTGTTCACGCGGTAGACGTTCGCCGCCTCGGCCGTGGAGGGCGTGCGGATCGCATCGTACTTCTTGCGCGTCTCCGGATCGATCGCCGCCACGGCGCTTCCCGACGCCGTGCCCGCGGAAATATCGAGTTTCGGCAGGCTGGCCGCCGTGCCCGCGTCCTGCGACGAGGCGCCTCCCATCAGGCTGCCCGTCGAGGTGTCGTCGAGGGTATTGAGCTTCTCCACGTCCGACGCGGTGAAGCTGTCGTTCAGATCCGCGCTGTCCGGCCCCTTCACTTCCACCGAGCTGCAGCCCGCGAAGAGAATGCCGAACGAGGCGATCAGCAGGAACGCCACGACGGGGCTGAAGGCGGAGAATCCCGATCGGGAGCGCGTGCGCGAGCGGGTGCGGGTGCGCGTCACGCGGCGGGTGCGGTACCGGTTCATGGGAAGAAGGTGAAAAAAGATGGGAAACGGCTCACATGCGTTCGGGAACGCGGAGCGTGAGCAGCTCCGCGCCGCAGCGAAGAATGTCGGCGGTGGCCCCGGTGAGAGCCAACCGTAGGTCGCGCGTGGCCCCCTCGGCCTTGAGGATGGGCTCTGCGTTGTAAAAGGCGTTGTAGTCCTGCGCCAGCTGGTACAGATAGGTGGAGAGGATGTGCGGCATGTGGCTCTCGCGAGCCTCTTCGAGCGCCTTCGGGAACCCCAGCATCTTCTTTATGAGCGCGCGGTCGCCGGCGGAGAGCTCCACGTGCTCCCGGGGCAGCGCGGGCGCCTGCGCGTCGGCCTTGCGCAGGACCGAGCGCGCCCGGGCGTGCGTGTACTGCAGGTACGGCGCGCTGTTGCCCTCGAAACTGAGCATCTTGTCCCAGTCGAAAACGATATCGAGCTTGCGGTTCTGACTGAGGATCCCGTACACGAGCGCGCCGACGCCCATCATTTCCGCGAGATCAGCCGGATCATCGGTCTGAATGCTCTCGCCGCGCTCCTTGATGATCGCATCGGCGCGGGACACCGCTTCGTCCAACACTTCCTCGAGACGAAGCACCGTACCTTTGCGCGTGCTCATCGATGCGTCGGCGAAACGCATCCGGCCGTACGATAGGTGCTCGAACTCCGGCATATCCCACTGGAGGAGATGGCAGGTAGCTTCCAACTGCTTGAAATGGAGTGTTTGTGCCACATCGACCACGTAGTACAACGCGGACGGCTTGTAGGTATCCAGGCGATACCGAACCATCGCCAGATCACGCGTCGCGTAGAGCGTGGCCCCGTCCTTCTTCTGCAACAGTAGGGGCGGCATCTTGCTCTCTTCCGGGAACTCGACGATGAGCGCGCCCTCCTTCCCCTCCGTCATCACCTTTTTCTTTTTTGCTTCAGCGAGCACCGGTGCCATCTTGTCCTGATAGAAACTCTCCCCAGTCACGACATCGAGCGTGATCGAGAGTCTCTTGTAGAGCTTCTCAAGATCCTTGTACGTGATCTCCACCACCTCCTTCCAGAACGCGAGGAGTTTCTTGTCGCCGGCTTCGATCTTGGCAAAGACGGCACGCGCTTCATCTTCGAGCGCGGCATTCTTCTCGGCTTCCTGGTGGAATTTCACGTACAGTTTGAGCAAATCCTCCACCGAATGCTCGGCGATCGGCTTCTCGCCGCCCCATGTGTGATAGGCGACGGCAAGCTTCCCGAATTGCGTTCCCCAATCACCCGGGTAACTCCATCCAATGACGTTGTCGCCGTTATGCCTGTACAGGTTCACGATCGCCTGACCGAGCGAGTGCGCCATAATGTGATGGACCCCAAGGGGTTTGGCGATGTTCGGCCCGCAGTAATCGACGATGATCGGAGCATCCTTCTTCCTCGTCTTTCTGGGATTCGTCAGCCCATGCGCCTGGGTCGCCGCCTCGAAGAGCGCCTGCGGCTTCAGCCAGACGTTCACGTATCCCGCACCCGCCACTTCCGCCTTCTCGATGAGATCGGATTCCTTCGCGAGCGACTCGGCGACCACCTTCGCGATCTCGGCCGGCTTCTTCCCGATCGCCTTCGCGTTCGCGAGCGCGGCGTTGGTCGCGAGGTCGCCGTGCGTCTCGTCTTTCGGGAATTGCCACTGCACGTCTACCCCCTCCACTCCGAATTCCTTTCGGAGGATCTGGGAAGCCCGTTCTGAGAGGCGGGAGAACATCAACAGAGAGAAGCCCCCTGAGCAATTCAGCTGCTCAAGAGAATGCGCAGAATGTAGCAGTTCCTTGAGGGCCATCCAGGTGAAAACAAAATTTGATCTTGCACACAGAATGTCCTCAGTACGTGAGCACATTTTGTGTGCACATTCGTTCACCTGTACGACTCGGATGAAACTTCTGTTCTCGTGTCGAAAGCCGGTCAAAAAAGCGAAGGAGTCATTTTCTGCATACATTTTCTATACTGATGAAGGATCGGTACGGAATAGGCATGATTTCTTGGCTTATTGGAAAGGAAAACACTATAATTGATATATTACTATAATTATGGTATTATAATATTATATGGCGAAGGTCTCCGCTTCCTCGCCGGCGCGCTTCCTCCTCGGATTCACCCTGCTTCTTGCGGGCTGCCTTGGCGGATCGAAAGAGAACCTGCCGAACGTCGTCGTCACCGGAGCGAAGGATGCCGCGGTGAACGTCGCGAATTTCGTCGGAACGCGCTCGCTCTCGTACCGGCCCACGGCGCTCATCGGCGTCTACACGAGCATGTACTACGCGGACGGCCGCTATCTGCCGGTCCTTTCCGCCCGCTCCGGCGTGATGGCGCAGATGCAGCTGCATGCCAAGCCCACCGACGAGAGTCTCGAGAACACGTACGCCCTCCTGGAGGAATTCGGCACGATCCTGCAGATCGATATCCCCGATCTGCTGGACCGGAGCCCGGATCGCGCGACGACGCTCACGGAATATCAGCAAGGGTTAGCCAATATCACGACGCGTGCCGAACGCCGACAGACCGAAGTGAACGACTACATCGCCACGCTCCGGACGAAGCAGCGCGACTCGAAGAGCCAGCTCAACGACGAGAACCGCGCGGCCCGCAAGGCGCTCGATGCGGGCGATTTCACGGGCGCCTCCGAGCATCAGAAGGCGATGAGCGACCTGCAGCTCGAGATCTCGAAGAACGACGCCGAGCAGAAGCAGTTCACCGAGCTCGACCGCTACTTCGATAAGTTGGTTCCGATCGCCCACGCGCGGGCCCAGGCCATCGAACAGAACCGCGAGGTGCTCGTCGCGGGGCTCAAGGCCGTCGACGTCCCAGGGGCGCAGGGCGTGGGAGCCATCCAGCCCGGATCGGGCACCCGCCGCAACACCACCACGAACAGTCCCTTCGGCACGCTCTGAGCGGATCCGGAGAATCGTTGTTTTAGGCATGTTCTTGGAGGGTAAGGCCCCTGTACGGGTGCGGACGTCCGAGGCCGTTCCCGCATTGTGGAAGGACGCGTTTTTTGCTATACTAAGAGGATTTCTCGTATTCGCGTCGTGGCGACCACACCCACCCCCACCCCCGGCCATCAAAACGTCCTGCTGTACGCGGTAGACGAACTCCTCGGATTGCATAAGTCCGTGGAGCAGGTGCTCGATCCCACGCGCGAGGGGGAAGTGTTCACGGAGGACGACCGCAAGGCCCTCAAGCTCTACGAGGAAGGCCTGCAGAAGATCCTCGACATCATCGCGCCCAGTTCTATGGAAGTGAAGCGCGGCGAGGTGATCCTGAACGACCAGCACGCGCGCACGCTGTACGTCTACAACTGGCCGAACTACATCTACCCCAACTGGCTCAGCCAGCTCGTGAACTTCGACGCGGTGATGGACATCACGCACTTCATCTACCCCTCGAGCAACGGCGCCATCATGCGCATGCTCCGCCGCAAGGTGGCCGAACTCCGCAGCTCCATCCGCATGCTCGAGCAGCGCGGCATCGTCCGCGATCCGACCCTCGAGGCCGCCCTCCAGGACGCCGAGGAGCTCCGCGACCTGCTCGCCCGCGGCCGCGAGAAGCTGTTCCAGTTCGGCATGTACGTCACGCTCTACGCGGACGACGAGGAGAAGCTTAAGAAGCTCCAGACGGACGTCGAGTCGCTGCTCGGCGGCAAGCTCGTGCTCACGAAGCCGGCCTTCCTCCAGATGGAGCACGCCTGGACGAGCGCGCTCCCGCTCTGCCTGGACGAGCTCGAGATCAACCGCAACATGAACACCTCGCCTTTGGCGACGTCGTTCCCCTTCTCCAGCTCCGACCTCACGTCCGATCACGGCATCCTCTACGGCATCAACCGTCATAACGACTCGCTCGTGATCTTCGACCGCTTCGACATGCCGAACGCGAACGCCAACGTGTTCGCGACGTCCGGCGCGGGTAAGTCCTTCACCGTGAAGCTCGAGATCCTCCGCTCGCTCATGTACGGCACGGAAGTGCTCGTGATCGACCCGGAAAACGAATACGTCGACCTCTGCCAGACCGTCGGCGGATCGTTCATCCCCCTCTCGCTCCAAAGCAAGTACCGCATCAACCCGTTCGATCTACCGCAGGCGCTGCGCGGCGACGAGGCGGAGACGGGCGACGCCCTGCGCGGCGCCGTCATCAACCTCCACGGCCTCTTCCGGCTCATGCTCGGCACGCTCACGCCGGCCGAGGACGGCATTTTGGACAAGGCGATCCTCGATACCTACGCCCTCAAGGGCATCACGCTGGAGACGCCGAATCCCGGCTCCCTCGAGCCTCCGACGCTCGGCGACCTCGTGGACGTGCTCTCGACCACCGAAGGCGGCGAGAACATGGCCAAGGTGCTGCAGAAGTACACGCAGGGCAGCTTCGCCGGCCTCTTCGACCAACGGACGAACGTGGAGCTCACGAAGCAGATGATCGTCTTCCAGATCCGGGACCTGGAGGAGCAGCTCCGTCCGATCGCGATCTACATCGCCCTGAACTTCCTCTGGAACCGCGTCCGCACGGAACTGAAGAAGCGCTACCTCGTGATCGACGAAGCCTGGAACCTCATGCAGTACGAGGACTCCGCCCGCTTCCTCTTCGGCATCGTGAAGCGCGCCCGCAAGTACTACCTGGGCATCACGACGATCACGCAGGACGTGGACGACTTCGTGAACTCCCCCTACGGCAAGCCGATCATCACGAACTCGGCACTCCAGATCCTGCTCAGGCAGTCCTCCACCGCCATCGACAACCTCCAGAAGCTTTTCGCCCTCACCGACGGCGAGAAGCAGATCCTCCTCAACTCCGGCGTGGGACAGGGCATCTTCTTCGCCGGCAACAAGCACGTGGCGATCCAGGTGATCGCCTCACCGGAGGAAGCCCAGGTGATCACGACCAAGCCCGAGGAAGTCCTCGCGCGCAAAGCCCTCGAGAAGGAGGTCGACGCCCTCAAGGAACGCCGCATGGTGGGAGCGGTGCCTTCCGTGACGACAGCCGCCCCCGCACCGGCCGCGAACGCGCAGCCCGCGACGACTGGCACGCACGAAGAAACGTCGCCGACGGTGCCCCAGGAGACCGCTCCGGCGCAACAGAAGCCCGCCGAACCCGCGCCGCCGACCGACGCCGCGCCGAAGGCCTGACAACGTCCGCGAAGCGAATCATTCTACTCTAAGCTCTACGCTCCTCAAACTCTTTCCTCATTCCTCGACCACCTTCCATCTCACCTCCGGTCGCAGCTTCCCCGGGAGGGCGAAGCCCGCGGCTTTCGGATGTCCGCCGCCGCTGAAGGCGCCCGCCATCTTGGAGACGTCCACGTCGTCGCGCAGCGTCCGCAGCGACCCCTTCACCTTCCCGTCGCGCTCGGAGAGAATGAGCGAGAAACGCATGCCCGGGACGGCGTTCACGTAGTCGATGGCGCCGGTAAGTTCGCTGTAGTCGGCGCCGGTGGCGCGGAAATCCCCTTCCGTGACGGCGGAGATGGCCCCGCCTTCCTCCGTGAGGGTGATCTTCTCGAGGACCCGCCCCCAGAGGCGCAGCGTGCTCATCTTCGCCGAGCGGAATACGGCCGTGACCACTTCCTGCTGCCGCGCACCCTCGCGCTGGAGGGCCGCCACGGCGCGGTAGACGTCCGCCGTGGTGTTGCTGTGGAGCAGGCCGCCCGTGTCGGTGTAGACGCCCGTGAGGAGGCACGTTGCCACGTCGGGATCCACGTCCCATCCGAGCTCGAGCGCGATATCGTGCACGATCTGCGCCGTGGAGCAGGCGGACGCCTCCAGCACGTTGATCGCCGTGCCGAAACGCGGGTTCATGTGGTGATGATCGACCATCACGGTCGCGAAGGTGCCGTCGAAGAGCCGCGGATGCGTGACGTGCATCTCTGTGAGTTTGGGCTCCGCGCAGTCGAGGAACACGTACGCGTCGCCGCTCCCCGGCTCGGGCAGCACGGGGGCCCGCTCGACGCGGTGCGCGCCCGGCAGGAACAGGAACGTGGCGGGTACCGGGTCCACGCAGTGGAACGTGACGGGCTTCCCCGGGAAATTCCGCTCGATCAAGAGCCCCATGCCGAGCATGGAGCCGATCGCGTCGCCGTCGGGCGCGCGGTGGCAGATGCAGTGCACGCCCGAAGCGCCCCGCAAAAGCTCCTGGAGAGCCGGCAGGGAGGAAGAGTCGCGCATAAAGGACGGGAGTGTAGGACTCCCATCGCGACGTCTTCAATCCCGTTGACCTTGCGATCCGTCCGAAGTGTCTTCCGGTTTTTCCTTGGAAAGTTTTCCTAACAGCTCATCGATGCGATTGCCCTCGTCGGCGCTGTGATCGATGCGAAATCGAAGGAGCGGGATCCGCGCGCGCTCCATTTTTCCCATGCGGCGCTGCAGTTCATGACGCTGCTCCTGCAGGTGCTCGAGCGCCTTTTCCGGCTCCTTGAACGCCGTGACGTAAACGGTGGCGTAGGAGCTGTCGGACGAGATGTCCACGGTCGTGATCGTCACGATGCCGCATTCCGGCGGACACGTTTTGAGCGCGGGAGCGACGATCTCCCGCACCACCGAGCCGAGCATCTGCGTGCGCTTGGACATGGGGGAAGTATCGCATGAACCGCAGAAAGCCTCCACCCCCATCCCCTCCTCCACCGGAGGAGGGGTGCCCCTGAGCCGAGGCGAAGGGGCGGGGTGGAGGAAGTGCTGTACACTCCACCGAGATGAGCATTACCGTGGTCTTCGCCGGCACCTCCGCCTTCGGCATCCCGAGCCTGAGGGCGCTGGCCGCGGACAAACGCTTCACGATCCCGCTCGTGATCACGCAGCCAGACCGCCCCGTGGGACGCAAACAGGAACTGACCGCGTCGCCGATCAAGACCCTCGCCCTCGAACTTGGACTACCCCTGTGGCAGCCCGAGAACATCAACGCGGAGTGGGAATCGAACCCGCTACTCGCGACCCAAAACCCGTCACCCGACTTTCTTGTCGTGATCGCCTATGGACAGCTCCTCAAGCGACCGGTGCTCGATTGGGCGACGCAGATGCCTCTCAACGTGCATGGATCGCTGCTGCCACGCTGGCGCGGCGCCTCGCCGGTGCACCACGCGGTGCTCAGCGGCGACCGCGAAAGCGGCGTCACGGTGCAGCGCATGGTCGCCGCGCTCGATGCCGGCCCCGTCCTCACCCGAGCCTCGACTCCCCTCTCGCCACGCGAGACCTTCCGGACGCTGCATGACCGCCTTGCGGCGATGAGTCCCGCCCCGCTGCTCGAGGCGCTGACGACGTCGCCGACGCCCCGCGACCAAGACGAATCCGAGGTGACCGTCTGCCGAAAGCTCGCGCGGGAGGACGGCAAGTGCGATCCGGGCAGGCAGACGGCCGAGGAGATCGACCGCCGCGTGCGCGCGCTCACGCCGTGGCCGGGCGTCACGATGCCCGTGGACGGTACCGAGCTCAAGATCCTGGAGACGGCCCTGGAGCCCACGACGGGCTCGTTTCCGGTCTCCTGCGCGGACTGGACGATCCTGCACATGACGAAGGTGCAGACCCCAGGCGGGAAGCCGATAAGCGGCGAAGAGTGGAGACGTGGCGCCGCAGCAAAGGGGAAAAATGGAAAAAACGAATAAAAGGGAAAAAAGGCCTGGAAGGAATTTCTCTTCCACACCTTTTCTCCGTCTTTACCCTTTTATCCCTTTTTACCCTTACGCACCGAGCTTACCTTTCATCTCGTTGAACGCGGAGATGAACTGCTCAAGGTCCTCGGCGTCGAACATGATCGTGGTCTTCTGGCCGCCGCGGGACTTCTCCGAGACCTTGAAGAAACGCCCGTTGCCGGACTCCTTGAGGTCGATGTAGAAGGTGCGCTGGCGGGCGTGGATCGTAATCGAATGGAGGTCGTTGGCGTAGCGTCCGCCGCGGTCGCCACCGCGGTCTCCGCCGCCGCGCGGACCGCCGTGCTGCGGACGCGGAGGGCGGGCCGTGGGATCGGGCATGCCGCCGCCGAGGCCGGACATGTCGCTGCGATCGCCCGTGAGATCTGCCATGGGATCGAACATAGGAATGGGGGAAAGAATAGGAATTCGCTCCTTCTTGTCATGGTGAGCGAAGTCGAACCAGGCTCCCTTCACCTCGTCGCTCGCGACCGTTGGTTTCTTTCACCATCGTCGCCGTCTAACGTGTTTCCGAGAGCGGAACGATTGTACCAGCGAACCGGAACCTGTCGATGGACTACTTCTTCTCGATCGCGGCGAAGAGGATCGACGGAGTGCCCGCCTTGGTCCACCCCCGTTCCCCTCCCCACGCGGCGATGTCGTCCGTGAGAACGAAGGATTTTTCGCGGTACGCGGCGGCCGCCGGCAGGCCGAGCTGCGTCGCCATCGTCGCGGCGGTGGTCGGCAGGAACGGCAGGAGCTGGAGCGCGACGTGGCGAAGCTGCTCCGCGAAGACGCCGAGCGCTCGGCGCTTCTCGTCGCCGACCATCTTCCACGGCTGGACCTCATTCATGCGCGCGTTCATGCGGTCGACGAGCTTCATCGTCGCCTGGAGCGCCTCGCTGAGCTCGAAGGCGTCCATGTGCGCGCGGTATTCCTTCCATGTCTCGGCCACGACGGCCGATTCAGGCGCGTCGACGACCTCGATCGCGCCGCCGTCCTTGTTGAGGAGCACGAGCACGCGATTGAGGAGGTTGCCTAACTGATTTCGCAGTTTCGCATCATAGAGTTCGCCGAAGCGCTTCCAGGAGAAATCGCCGTCGTTGCCCACGGGGATCTCGTGGCTGAGGTAGAAGCGCATGGCCTCCGCGCCGTAGGCGTCGAGCACCTCCTGCGGCACCACGACGTTGCCGATGCTCTTGCTCATCTTCTGCCCCTCGCTCGTGAGGAAACCGTGGATGAGCAGCCGATCCGGCGCGCGGATGCCCGCGTACTTCAGCATGGCGGGCCAGATGAGCGCGTGGAACCGCGCGATGTCCTTCCCGATGACGTGCGTGACGGTCGCATCATCCCAAAACTTCGACTCCGCATGATCCGTGAGGAGCCCGATACCCGAGATGTAATTCGTGAGCGCGTCGCACCACACGTACATCACCTGATCGTCGTCGCCCGGCACGGGAACGCCCCACGCGAGGCTCGACTTGGGGCGTGAGAACGACACGTCCTCCATCCCCTGCGAGAGCAGCGAGAGCGTCTCGGCCTCGCGGAAACCTGGCACGATGCGATAGTCCTCTTTGAGAAGCTTCTTCAGCCACTCCGTCTCCTTGCCGAGGAGAAAAAACCAGTTCTTCTCCGACACCTTCTGGGGAGGCACGCCGTGATCGGGGCACTTGCCGTCGACGAGGTCCTTCTCCGTCACGAAGCGCTCGCAGCCCGCGCAGTAGAGACCCTCGTACGTGCGCTGCTCGAGCATCCCGGCTTCCTGAAGCTTCTTCCAAAGCGCCTGCACCGTGGGCCAGTGGACCTTCTGGTCCGACGTGCGGATGAAGACGTCGGCGGAGACGCCGAGGCTCGAATAGAGATCCTGGAACAGCGTGACGTTGCGATCCACGAGCTCCTTCGGGGTCACGCCCTCCTTTTTCGCCGTCTGCTGGATCTTGATGCCGTGCTCGTCTGTGCCGATCTGGAACCGCACCTCGTCCCCGCGCAACCGGAACCACCGGACGACGACGTCGGCAAGCACCTTCTCGAGGACGTGCCCCATGTGCGGGGCCGCGTTCGGGTAGTCGATGGCGGTGGTGACATACTGGCGAGACATAGGCGGAGAATACGGCAAAAATCGCATGTCTTCCAGGAAATACCAGGGCACAGAACCCAAGTAGGTTTTAGGAAAAAACACGATGAAGTTTTGCACTTCCCCCTTCTCCTTACGTGGATGTTGGATCCTGGAATTTTTCCCTCACGTGCCGGCTATTTGGTTCAGCAGCGTGATCACGTAGATCACGATGCCGTCGGCGAGCATCGCGCAGATGAGACCCGCCGCGGTGTACATCACGAGCTTCTTGGCCTCGGTGAATCCCTCTTCGCTGCCCGACATGATCATTTTGATGCCGCCGTAGATGATCATCACGACGGCGATGGCCGAGATCGTGGAGAGGATGATGGCCGTGATCTTCATGGCGATGAACGTGACGCCCCCCGAACCGACGTCGGTGAACGGAAAGGTGTCGCGGATCATGCCCCACATCTCGTCGATGCCGGGAGAACCCGCGCCGATGGTATCGACGCCGGCGGCGTGGGCGACGGGGGCCAGGAACGAGAGGAGGAGGCTATGCATGGTCAAATGCCGAGGTTGAGGAGGGACTGCACGAGCGCGCGCGCGAGGTTCACGGTGATCGCGCCGATCACAGACCACTTGATCATCGACGTGCCCTTCTTGAACTCGTCCCCGCTGCCCATGGACATGGCCATGCGCGTGCCGGCATAGATGATCACGACAATGAAGATCACGTTGAAAACCGTCATGATGATCCGGATCACCGCCGCCATGACGCCGACGAGGAGCATGTCGCCCCCCGCGTCGGCATAGCTTTCGGAGGTGATGAAGGACACGATGGGAGCCGCGGAGATCGCGAGACCCAGGCCGCCGAGGCCGTAGATGATCGCCTTCTTGCCCGCGCCGCCGTCGTCGTCCGCGCCGTTCGTCACCATCTTCACTCCCGCGAGCACGATGTAGATCACGGCGAGACCGCCGGCGAGCTGCATGAGGATCATGCCCGCGGCGGGAATCACGCCGTCGAGGACGAGGTTGCGGGGACCCGCTCCGCATCCGATGAGGCCGTTGCAGATGACCGACGGGATCTGTTGCGCGAACGCGCGCTCGATCCCGAGGAGCATTCCCCCGAGGCAGGCCAGGCCGGCGGAGAGCAGGCGGCGGGACATCACTTGAAGAACGAAGGATTGATCGCGCGCAGGAGCGTGCTCGCGAGCAAGGTGAGCAGGAGTCCGCCGAGGGACATGAGCAGCCTGTTCTTGCCGCCGTCGTATTTCCCCTGGTCCGCACCCGCCTGCATGATCTCGATGCCTCCCCACATGCCCATGAGCACGGCGATGGCGGCCGCCATGCCGAGCACCCAGGGATAGAGCAGGTTCACGTACGTGCCGAAGGCGCCGAGGGTCGATCCGTCGAGCGTGATCTCCGTCGTGTCCCCGATGGGCTCCAGGAGCTTGACGCTGTCCTGGGCCAGGGCGTGCGGGATCCCCAGAAGGAAAACCGGGAGGCCCGAAACCGTCGCAAGGAGACGCGAGAAAACCATCGAAATAGTATAGCAGAAAATGGGCCTCTTGGGGAGTCCAAAAATCCCTTCCGTTGGCCAATTCCAGGCGTATCGGGGAAGGACGAGTCATGGCAGAACTCCCTTGCAACATCACGCGAACCGGGTAGGATTCCCGAGCTTCGCGCATGTAGCTCAGTTGGCTAGAGCGTCGCCTTGCCAAGGCGAAGGTCGAGGGTTCGAGCCCCTTCATGCGCTCCATTTTGATTCCATACCGATCATTCGATCATTGATGTACGGGCGAGAAGTTTATCCTGAGCGAATCCGAGCGAAGCGAAGATGAAACGAAGGAAGCCCCTTCATGCGCTCCATCGTTGATCATTGAACCGAGCCGGATCATCGTCATTCGGCTCTTTATGCAGGCGGGATTAGTACAGTGGTAGTACGCGAGCTTCCCAAGCTTGAGATGCGGGTTCGATTCCCGTATCCCGCTCCAATTGACAAAAATTTAAAAATATATAATTTAATAACATGTCTTCTGCATCAGAAAAGCATTCCGCAGGGAAAGAGTTGCCTGTGCTATCCAAGGAATTCGCGAAGCTTTCACCAAGAGGGTCCGAACTTGTAAGCATTCTCATCCACGAAAGAAGGGCGATGGACTCGCGTGTTCTGTGGACGAGGCTGGGACTGGCCAATGAACGAGAGCCATTCTCCAGGCTGTGGGATCTCATGGTTGAGGTCAATAAAGCACTTTCTGAGCATGGAATAATCGACGAAGCACTTGCAGTCCATGGTCGACCATTGGTGTGGAAGCCACGCAATTAATTGAGATATTCACAGCAAAAGTTCCTCATAAGCTCCCGTATCCCGCTCCAATAGACGAATGCCGTCCACTCGCGCGCGTGAAGCGAGTGTCATAGGATGACCCCCATGAAATCCATCCCCCTTCGCATGGCCTCGGCGGCCTCGGTCACCCTCTGGACCCTCGCCGGAGGCGTGCTTCTCACGCGCCCGATCGCCTTCTACGGCGCGGCGCTCTCGTTGTTTTTTCCGGATTGGTGGGTGGCCGGCGTCAACGGTTGGGATCCCGTGCAGGCAAGCCCCGTCTACACGGCCGTCGCCGTGCTTTTCGGCTGCGTGCTCCTTGCGCTCTCGACCATCGCGGTCTTCCTCCATCGCCACAAGAAGGCCTCCGAACTCTTCCTGCTCCTCATCACGGTGCACCTCTGGATCTGCGGCGGCTGCGCGGCGCTCCTCACGCGCGTGATGTTCGACCCCATGCGTCCGCTCGTCCTCACGGTGCTGTTCTTCTCGGTGCTCAACGTGTTCCTCCTCTCGTGCGTGAAACGCAAGAAGAGCGCGATGACGGCCTAAACGGGGACATTTCCCCGGTTTGACGCCTTTCCGAAACGCACGGTTTTCTGTACAATGATTTCGCTCTTTGCGGGTTTCGTCCAACGTCAGGACACCACCGTTCCACGGTGGAGATACCTGGTTCAATTCCGGTAACCCGCTCCAAGGATTTCCCCGCCCGGCGCGAGCGGCTTTTTTTGCGTGAAGGAAAACTTGCCGAACTTCCGACGACGAGGGAAAACTCCTGTACCCTCACGGCCATGCGACGTCTGACTCCCCTCTTCGTGCTGGGACTCCTGCTCCCGCCGCTTTCCGCGAACGCCGCCTGGTACGACGGCGCCGTATCGGCGTTCGTCCGGGCCGGTTACGTCACCGAGGAATCGATCGTGCCCGCGAGGGATGCCGCGCGCGGGCTCTTCGTGGAGCTCACGCTCAAGCTGCTCGGCGGCAAGGTGGAGTTCCCGTTCCAAGACCAGGTGTTCGACGACGTGGACCAGTGGCACCGGTCCTTCGCGGCCTTCCAGCAGGGCGCCCGCGACGGGTGGGTGCTCGGCATCGAGAACTGCGCGGGCAGCCATCCGTGCCTGGCGGCGCCGGATCGGCCCGTGACCCGCGCCGAGGCGGCGGCGCTGCTCGTGCGCGCGTTCCGCTTCTCCGCGGAAGGAGCGGCGCCGGCCTTCAGCGACGTCGATGCCGGGGCCTGGTACGCCGAGTACGTGACGATCGCCTCCAGCCGCTGCATCCTGCGCGGCGACGAAGGCAAGACGACCGTGCGTCCGGGCGACCCCATGAACGAGGCGGAGATGCTCGCGATGCTCCAGCGCTCCGTCAGCGGGTTACGGTATCCCGATTGCGGCGGCGGTCCGCTCGACGACCTGCCGGCCGCCCCGTCGGGTTTCCTGCTGGAGCAGGCGTCCTCGTCCTCCGCGGCGTCCTCCGAGTCACTGTCCGCCTCTTGGGCGAGCGTCTCCTCTTCCTCCTCGTCGTCCACCTCCGCGCCGGCCTCGTCGTCGATGAGCTCGAGCGGCACTTCATCCGCCGCCTCGAGCGCGCCCTCGTCCGCGACCGCCTACGACCTCGCGCCGCTCAATCCTCCGAACGCCGCGAGCGCCTCTTCGGGGCAAACGCAGGATCCGAGCCATCAGGATCTGCTCGTCCGTTATCAGCAGTACCTCGCGAACTATTCCGAACAAATCGCGCGGGCGAGGACGATGGGCAGCGCGCCGGCCGCCGCGCTCTTGAACACGCTCAGCGTGCAAAACGACCTCATCTACCAGCTCTACCCCTGGGTGCTCGCGTCGAAGAACCGCACGTTGTCCCAGACCGAATGGGCCGCCGTGACGGCGCTCGAGAACAGGATCCGCGGAGGCTTCGCGGCGATCAGATAAGTCCATGCTCCGCATCCTCCTCATCATCGGCGTCGCGCTCGCGGTCGTCGCGGTACTCTTCGTGGGGCGCCTGCTGTGGTTCGCCTCCATCAGCGCCAAGCTCGTGGCGGCGAGCAGGCCCTTCGAACGGAACACCGGCGGCACCCCCCGCATTCTCGTCGTCGGCGACAGTACGGGCGTGGGCACCGGCGTCCGCGATCCTCGCGGCTCCGTCGCCGGGCGGTTCGGTACGGATTTCCCGGACGCCGACATCCGGAACCTGAGCGTGAACGGCTGGAGAGTCCGCGATGCGCTCGCCGGCTTCCCCGCGACGGCGCCGAAGCGGTTCGATCTGGTGCTGCTGCAGATCGGCGCCAACGACATCATCCGCCGCACGCCGCACGCCGATTTCGAACGCGACCTCGGGAGCCTCTTCGACCGCGCCATGAGCGCAGGCAAAAACGTCGTGGCGCTGCACTCGGGAAACGTCGGTCTCGCTCCCCTCTTCGCCTGGCCGCTCTCCTCCTACTACCGGGCGAAGACGCTCGAGTACCGCGCCGTGTACCGGAAGGTCGCGGAGCAAAAGGGCGTGGCGTACGTCGATCTTTTCGGGGAGGCGGAAGACGATCTCTTCCTCAGCGACATCCCGCGGTATTACGCCCCGGATCTGCTGCACCTGACGGAAGACGGCTACGGGGAGTGGTACCGCGCGGTGCGGGAGACGATGCGGAGCGCGGGCATGCGGCTGTGAACGGCCGCGTCAGAGATCGCCCAGGTTGAGCTCCTCGCTCATCTCGACCTGCCGGACGAACTCCTGGTCGTGGCTCACGAGAATCATGCCGCCCTCGTACGCGTTGAGCGCCTCCGCGATCACGGGGAGGTGGCGGAAGTTAATATGGTTCGTGGGCTCGTCGAGGATGAGGAGCGTGGGCCGCTGCAGCGTGAACCGCGCGAAGCACAGCAGTCCCTTCTGCCCCTCGGAAAGCGCTCCGGAGGGAATCTGGAGCTTGTCGGAGGGCAGCAGGAACCTGGCGGCGGTGGCGTAGATCGTCTGTTTGTTCTCCATCTCCATCGCCTCGGCGAGGATCTGGTACGCGCTCTTGTCGAGCGGCAAGCCCGAGAAATCCTGGCGGTAGTAGCCGATCTTCACGCCCGGCTCGATGACAGCGCCCTTCTCCTTGCCGGTCGCCATCGATTCGAGGAGCGTCGTCTTGCCGATGCCGTTCGGACCCGTGATGAGCACGCGGTGACGGCGCGGGATCGTGAGCTCGACCTTCTTCTTCACCGGCTCATGATCCTTCATGACGGTCACGGACGTGATCTTCACGAGGGGCTTCGGGAAGGGGTCGGACTCGATCGTGAAGGGCGGCAGCGCCTTGTCCTCGCGGCGCACGTCGACCATGTTCTCCTCGGCCTCGGCCACGTCATCGCGCATCTTGCTCGCGAGCTTGCGCATCTTTCCTCCCTTGTGGGAGAAGAAGTTGATCTTGTCCTTCTGGTCCTGGATCTGCTTCTCCATGCGGGCGTTTTGGCGCTGCTCGCGCTCGATTTGCTCCTGGATGCGCTCGAGCACGTCGTAGTAGTCGCCCACGTACTGGTCGACCTTGTGCAGGTGCGCGTCGAGGTAGAGCACCCCGTGCGTGAAGCTGTTCAAGAAGGCCGCGTCGTGGGAAATCACGATCGCCGTCTTCTCGTACATCACGAGGAAACCCGTGAGATGGTCGATGCCGTCGGTGTCGAGGTTGTTGGTCGGCTCGTCGAGGAGCAGGATGTCCGGCTCCTGGATGAGCGCGAAGGCCAGGAGCAGACGCGCCTTCTGGCCTCCGGAGAAGGACCCGACCTTCTTTTTCAGGTCCGCCTTGAGGTTCACGGCGTCGAGGGCTTTCGCGATGTGCTTGTCGATATCGTGCTTCTTCTCCCGGAACGCCCCCTCGAAGAACTCGCGCACGGTCTTCTCCAGGTCCGCGTGCGGCACCACCTGCCGGGCGATGCCGATCGTGGCGCCCTTCTTCAGGTGGATCTGCCCCTCGGTCGGCTGGAGCTCCCCCGTCATGAGCTTGAAGATCGTGCTCTTGCCGGCGCCGTTCTGGCCCATGATGGTGAGCTTCGTGTTCTCGCGGACAGAGAAATCCACGCCCTTGAGCACGGGCTTCTCGCGCTGGTGCCCGTAGAAGAAGTCCACGTTATCGAACCGAAGGAGAACGTCGCCGTGTTCCATGGATGGAAAAGCGGTGTGCACCGCGGGAAAAGACGCGCGATTGTAGACCGTTTTTCGCGGAAAAAACAGCCCTTGGCGGAAAGAACGCGGTTTCTTGATCGTCCCCCGGTGCGGTACGCTCCTGAACACTTTCCCCTGCCCCATGCTCGCTCCAGGCACCCCGGCACCCGGCTTCTCCCTCCCCGATCAAGACGGCAAGAACCATGCGCTCGCGGACCTGCGGGGACGCTTCGTGCTGCTCTACTTCTATCCCAAGGACGACACGCCGGGCTGCACCAAGGAAGCCTGCGGACTTCGGGACGCCATGAAGGACTACGACGCCGCGGACTGCGTCGTTCTCGGCGTGAGCGCGGATACCGCGGAGAGCCACAAAGCCTTCGCGGACAAGTACGGGCTTAGCTTCCCGCTCCTTGCGGATACCAGGATGGCCGCCGTCAACGCGTACGGCGCGTACGGCGAAAACACCTGGTCGGACGGATCGAAACACATGGGCATCCGCCGCGTGTCGTACCTCATCGCGCCGGACGGAAACATCGCCAAGGCGTACCCGGACGTGCGCCCCGAGGAGCACGCCGCGGAAGTCCTCGCGGACGTCCGCGCGCGGCGCTGATCAGAGCATCGCCGGCGGGGACACGGGCAGACCGTGCCCCGTGGTGCGCACCGCGTTGACGTGAAGATGCGCCAGGCGCGTCGGCTCGGGAAGACGGTAACCGCGCAGACAGCGGCGGACGAGGGCGACGGACGACTCGAGATCGATGCCGTTCCCGGGGGAGACGAAAATCGGATTCGATCCCCTTTTCGTCAGGAAAGCGCATCCGATAGTTTGTTTCTGAAACTGTATTTCTGATATGTCGCCGACTGTCTCGATCGGATCATAGGTGCCGCAGAGAAGGGATTTCGCGACTCCGACCGTCGGAACGCCGATGAGGAGCCCGAGATGCGCCGCGATGCCCATGCCGCGGGGATGCGCGATGCCGTGACCGTCCACGAGGAAGGCGTCGGGCACCGAATCCAGCGCCTCGATGGCCTTCGAGAGTATCGGGATCTCGCGGAACGAAAGCAGGCCCGGCACGTACGGGAAGGCCCCCTCCTCGCGGACGGAGGTCGTTTCGAGGATGCGACCCGTATCCGCGTCCCAGACTACGACGCCCGCGGTCAGGATCCTGTCGAACCGCACCGAAGACACGTCGACGCCGGCGATGATCCGCATGCAGTCCGCCCTTCTGCGACGCGTGGCATTCACCCTTGCCGAAAGATCGCGCTGCAACGTTATCGCGTCCTTCGGGGAGAGGTCCCAGCGATGGAGATGGGAGACATGCATTGTCTCGTAAAGACGTGGCAATGAAGCGACTCATAGCAACTCTACGCCGATCAATGGTTGCAAATCTGATATTCGGTTATCGCTCCGGATGCGTCCACTGTGCCAATTTTGCCGCTGCCCAATTCTCCAAACCATACTTTTCCGTCCGAGCCCAAGATAAGCGATGAAGGCGGGGTGTAGTTTCGCGGCAATGAATACCAGGAAAATGTTCCATTCACCGTGCTCTTCCCGATCTTCGCGCTTTCGGTAACTCCAAACCACACGCTGGTACCTGCCGCAACGATCCCCATCGAGTTCTCACCGGCTGGTAGAGCATATTCATTCACAATGCCCGCGCTGTCGATTCTTCCAATCTTGTTTCCAGGATAACCTGCGTACCAAATTTTTCCATCGGGCCCTACGGCAAGATGACCGGCCCGCGTAAGAAGAGTAAAGCGCTTACTTACGCCAGCTGTCGTCATGCGGACGATGGAATTGCCCATCTGTTCCGAGAACCAGAGATTCTGATCAGGACCAACGACAATTCCGTAGGGCTGCAAGAATCCTCCATACTGGGTAATCACGCCTTGCATCGTAATCTTTGCAACAGAATGCCAGCCCTGCTCAGTGAACCACATATTACCGTCCGGCCCTTTCACGATCATCGCCGGGCCCGGGGACAGCCCGTTACCCGACGAAATGGAGAATTCTTTGATATCACCAGCGGGCGTGATTCTGCCGATTGCTCCCCCGCTTTGCTCGGTGAACCACATGTTCCCGTCAGGACCGAGAGCAATATAACCGGGGTAGCTGTTCGGACGAGGAAGCGTATACAGCGTCACAGTTCCTGCAGGCGAACGCACACCGATCGCGTTGCCTTCAGGTAAAACAAACCATAGGTTTCCACTGCCGTCGAATGCGAGGGAAAGGATGGAACCGATCTCTCCCGGACACCGCGCAAGATTGGAAGCCGACGACGATAGCACTGGAAGGACTGAGGACGCGGCACGAGAAGACAACGCCAGTGATGAAGCCAGGGAAGAAACCGATGACCTCGCCGAGGAAGAAGCGACAGAAGAACTCGCGACCGACGCCCTGGCGCTGCTCGCAGCCGCCGAGGCCGCCGATGAAGTCCTGGCACTGCTCACGGCCGCCGAGGACGCCGAGGAAGTCCTGGCGCTGCTCATAGCGGAAGAAGAAGCCGTCACCATGATGGAGCCGCGGCACACCTGTCCATAGCGCGCCGTTCCCTCAAGGCCCATCTGGTAGACGATCGGCTTCGTGCCGGTCTGCGCGGGTGAGAAGAGGATCGCCGTCACCGCGACCGTGCCCTTCGGTGGCACGTCCTGCTGGAGGGCGAACCTCATCGACGTCGGACCGAAGAGCACGTTGTCATTGGGCTCGTTCGACATCAGAAGATCGTGCCCATTCCCCTCTCCCGCGGACCACGTCGTATTGCCGGTGTTCGTGAGGAGGAAGGTGGCGAGGAAAGCCCTGTTGGGCTCGATCGTAGTCTGCTGGACCAATACTTCGCATTGCGCGTTGCGCACGGCGGCCGCCGAGGAGGAAACCTTCGCCGAAGAGGACTGCGCGGAGGAAGCTATGGAAACAGCAGAAGAAGTCCTGGACGATGCGACCACCGATGAAGCAAACGCGCTCGATACCGTGACGCTCCGTGCCGAGGACGCGGCTGAACTGCGCGGAGGAGCGGAAGGACCGTCGCACATGAAACTCCATATCATTTGCGCAATACCCGTTCGCGTATCCGTCATGGCAGCAATCAAACCCGGATCCCACCCCGGAAGCGGATCCGTATAGACGCCATAGATCTTTCGACCGGGGACGAAGCGCGGGGTGATGCGCGGATCATTCGCGGGCAGGGAAATCGTGTAGAGCGGCCCGGGCACCGATGCGATGTCTTTCATCGCGCCTGCATCATCGATGTACCAGTCGGCGCCCAACATCGGCGGGGCGGGGCAATAGAAATATCCGGGATCGACCTCGCACATCATGTTTTTGAGGCCCGAAAAAGAACCGACATCCCATGGCTCTATCGTTCCGCCCGGGAAATACTGCCGAAGAAGCGAGGTACTGGTGGAGGGAAGAAAGCCCTTGCACCGCGCAGACGGATCGATGGCGGGAAGCTCGACGCCGCACAGCGGACTGCATTGCGGCTGGGAGCACGATGCCGGTCCGGTCCCGCCGTTCTCGGCTATTTTCAGATAACATGCGGCGCATTTGGGGCTGATCGTGGGCGCGCAACGTTGATAGCAAGCCGCCGTCAGGGGATCGAGATGGTTGTCATTGGTGCTTCTCGGCCTTCTCGTCTGCGCGTCTTCTTTGCAATTTTCGATGCACTGGCTGCTTCTCGCCAACGGACAATTCAGCATGCAGCCGGTGTCTATCTTGAGAGAATCGGATTGCTCGTGGAAGAAGATCGGATCGCGCAGAGTCCTCGATACCTGGCACGCGCAATAGCTCGATCCCGTCTCGCACTTGGCATTGCCGGATGCATCGTATCCGCAGCAGATGCCGATATCTTCGGGCGTACCCAGTAGGTAGCACGCACGCATGTTCTCCGGCGCGGAATAATCGTAGGGCGGTTCGGGGATGCAGCGCAGGCAGTAGCTTTGTCCGTTGGAGCACGTGGGGAAGTTGCCGCTCACGAGCTGTTCTCCCAGGCGACTAGGATCGCCGCACCAACCTCTTCCTCCTCCGTTGGCATTCGCCACCGTGGAATTCATGCAAGTTGGATACGCCGCGGGACAGGTATTCCCTCCGGGCGTGCCGCAGTCTTTGGCGCAGGTCGTGGTGAACTTTCGATTCTGGTTCTTGCCCATCCACGAGTACGAGAAGGACACCTCCGTCCCCCCGCAGATCCCGTCTCCGCATTTGTCGGGCTTGAGGGGCGTCACCGGAGGGCCGTAGGTGGGAGGAGGCGCGTCGATGCACTGCTTGCACTCCGGAAGCGGGGCTCCCCGGCACACTCCCGCGCTGCACGCGTCCTGACCCGTGGATTGGTCGCCGTCGTCGCAGGGCGTGCCGTCCGGCTTGGCGGGGTTCGAACAGGTCACGGTCGAGGGATCGCAAGTTCCGGGATTGTGGCACTGGTCCTGGGCCGAGCAGGTCACGGCGCTGCACGTCAGCGTCCCCTGGCAGTACCCCTGCGTGCACTTGTCATTCTTCGTGTAAGAGTTGCCGTCGTTGCACAGCGTGCCGTCCGGCTTGGAGGCGTACGTGCAGCCCCACTGGCTCGCGTTGCAGACGCCGGGGAACTGGCACTGGTCGGGCGGGGCGCACTGGTATCCCTGGCAGGAGAAGGCCCCCTGACAGATGCCGCTTTGGCAGCGGTCATTCACGGTGGACGCGTATCCGTCGTTGCACGGGGTGCCGTTCGGTTTCGGGTTGTCACTGCACTGCCCCGACGACGGATCGCAGATGCCCGCGAAATGACAGTCGTCGGCAGGAGCGCAACTGACGCTATTACACGAAGGATCGCCGTAACACACGCCGTCGGTGCAGCTGTCGTTAACCGTGCTCGGATAGCCGTCATTGCACGGGGTGCCGTTCGGCACGACGGGGTTCGTGCAGGCGGCCGTGGAGGGATCGCAGGTGCCGGGCTTATGGCACTGATCGAGCGCGTAGCACGTCACGCCGAGACAGGATCGCGTCCCGGTGCAGACGCCCTGCAAGCACTGATCGTTCAGGGTGTTCGGATAGCCGTCGTCGCACTTCGTGCCGTCGGGAGCGTTGGGGTTCGAACACAGTCCGGTGGCGCTCTCGCAGGTGCCGGGCAGGTGACAGGTATCGATGGCGGAGCACGTGACGCCCTGGCATTTCGAGGGCACGCAGGTCGGCCCATCCTGCACCGGAACGGCGCCCGACGCCGGTTTGAAGCACGCGGCCAGAGCGGTATTGCCCATGACGGGCCCCCTGCCGACATCCGTCCATGCCGCGCAAGCGGCATTCGGAAAGGCCGTGAGCGTCGTCTGGCAATCGACCCAGCTCGATGCGAGACACCCAGCGGCGGAGGCCTGCGCGTACGTCTGGCTCTTGTTGCAATTGGGATTCGGCTTATCGAGTACGCCGATCTGCCTTCCGATGCAGACCAGAACGTCGCCCGGATCGCACGCGGGTTGCTGCGTCCCGGCTTTCGCGCACCTCGCCAGGTACGCCGAATTCGGATCGATGTCCGAGATGTTGACCGTCGTGGCGACAGACAAAGCCACGGAAGGCGCCTGCCCCCGTGGATCGTACAACGCCATCGGAATATTGATCACGTTCCTGTTATCCGAGACCGCCTGCGCCAACAACCGACCGTGGGCGAAACCGGCGAGCGCGAAGACGCCTCCCGCGAAGATGAGTGCTGCGATCCAAAACGGCCGCCGGCTCTGCGCGCGTATGGCCATGGGTCAGGAAGAAGGATAGAGACAGACTTCGTACCAATGACCGGCGGGGCCGCACCAGAACTTCGCCTCTGCGCAGAAAGCGCCCTTTTCCGGTACCGGCCCGCAATCGTCCGACGGAGGCTGGGCCGCCTGAGCGGGCGGGGGGGTGGGAGCGACGGGGACGGGCGCCGGTATCTCGGGCGTGCTGCCGACCACATTCTCTTCCTGCGTTTCACCGCTCTCGGACGACGAAGGAGAAGGAGGCGGAAGCTCCGCCTCTTCGAAGGAGGACTGCTCTTGCGGGACGATGACCTCGGGCAGCGGAATCGCCGCGGAAGAAGGATCAATGATAGGCGGCATTTCCTGAATGGGCGGCAGTGCCGGCTCCGGATCGGATATGGGCTCCGGGCTCGGCTGCCCAGACGGGGCGTCCTGCAGGCACTTCCAGCACAATCCCGTTCCCCCGTTGGGCAACGCGCACGACACCGCCCCCTCCTCGGGCATCACCGCCATGGCGCTCACATCGCAATCTGCGCCGTTCGAACAATGGAATGCCGGCGGGCAGGAAGCGGGAGGCGGAGTGACGGGAACGGCGTTCGGAACCCCGGGCAACTCGCCCACGGACTCGGTCTGCCCCTCTTGCGACGGGACGACGCTGGGTACATCCGCGGGCGGGAAGGTGTTGTCGGGAACGGCAGGAGCATCCTCGACGTGCGTCACCTGCAGGAACCATTTCCACCACGAAGAGCGTTGCGCATCCGTTTCCTGCTGGCTTTGCTTCTGAGGCCTGTTCTTCGCGAAAGAATTCGCAGGAGAGACTCCCGCCGCGGCGGTGAACTGCCCGGCCAGCGAACCGACGAAGAAGCACGCTGCCAGTACGGAACCGGCGATCGCGAGTTTTCTCGAAGTGAGGAAAGACATGTCCTTCGGAGGTGAAAGGTCGGGAGTCAGTCTACGTGAAACGGAATAGTCAAAGACAATTATTGAGATTCGATGCAAGCGCCTTCCGCAAAAAAAGACGGCAAGCATGCGAGAAGCACCAGCAAAAGGATTTTTGATTGTGAAGGTGGTGGGTCGGGTGGGGATCGAACCCACGGCCAAAGGCTTAAAAGGCCTCTGCTCTACCACTGAGCTACCGACCCAAGGAATGATCCGTCCGGAAAAAAGAACAAAGGGATCGAGCAGTCTCTTTAGGTCACCCCTTCGCTTGCGAAGCGGTGCACCGAGCTATCGATCCATAGTCCATTCTACTCCTTTCAAGACCCATCGTCGATAAGGCGCGGCTCCCCTATCATGCCTCCATGATCGATTCCCACTGCCATCTCGCGGCGAAGGAATTCCAGCATGACATGGAAGACGTGCTTTCGCGCGCGAAAGCCGCGGGAGTGGACCGCATGGTCGTGATCGCGGACACGATCGAGGAAGCCGAACGCGGAATCGTCCTCGCGAGGTCGCATGAGGAACTTTTCTGCACCGTTGGCGTCCATCCCCACGGCGCGAAGGACTGGTCGGAAGATTTTTCGGGGAAAATCCTTCAATTAGTTAGGTCTACGAACAAAGTGAAAGCAATTGGAGAGATTGGTTTGGACTACCATTACAATTTTTCGGACCCGGACACACAGCGGATCGTCTTCCGCAGACAAGTGGAGCTCTCGAAGCAACTCCTGCTCCCCTGCGTGGTGCATTGCCGGGAAGCGGCGGAAGACGTGTGGTCCATCGTGGAAGCGTGCGATCCCATCCGTATCGTGCTGCACTGCTGCACGGAACGGTTCGAAGACGTGGAACGTTTCCTCATGCGTGGCGATTCACTCTCCTTCACGGGAATGGCGACATACAAGAACGCGGATGTTATCCGCGAGACGATCGAGCGGACCCCGATCGAAAGAATCATGATCGAAACGGACGCGCCCTACCTCGCGCCAGTCCCACATCGCGGCAAACGCAACGAACCCTCGTACGTCGCGGAAGTCGCCAAGGCGATCGCGCAGATCAAGGGATTGTCGTTCGAGGAGGTCGACCGCGCCACGACGCGAAACGCTGTGGAGTTTTTCCAATTGCCGAATTAGACTGCGGCAACCCCGGGCTCCTGAAGCACAACTGACAAAAGTCCGGGTCCGACCCATCAAGAACGACCTGTCATCGCACTCGTAGCTCAACTGGATAGAGCGTCGGCCTCCGAAGCCGAAGGCTGTGGGTTCAAATCCCACCGAGTGCACCATTCGGCTTCGTCTGCGGACCGCGCCGCGCGGCGAAACTCCGGGGGACAAATCCCGGTTTCGCGCTTCGCTTATTGATTCGGGTCTTCGACGTTGGTTCGCTCCTGCAGCAGCCTTTTGAGCATGGTCACGCTTTTTCGCGAAATCGTAGGATCGAACACGACGGTGCCGGATCCATCGACGGACGCGCGTCCTTCGCTGATCAATTCGATCTGAGTGGCGTTCTTGTCCCGGGGATTCGCGGAGAGGGTCATAGTGATAGCAATCTACTAGAATTCAGCATACCGTCAATCATTCTGCTTTTCCCGTTCTGTGGCACACTTCCTCTAATGAAAGTCGCCCTCGTCCACGAACTGCTCACGATGCGCGGCGGCGCCGAAAAGGTGCTGCGCGTGCTGGCGGCGATGTACCCCGAGGCGCCGATCCATACCCTCCTCTATGACGAGGAAAAACTGGGCGACTGGTTTCCGGCATCCAGAGTGCAGACGAGCGGCGCGCAACAGCGCGCGCGCTTCCTCGGCTTCAACCATCACCTGCACCTCTCCGCTTTCCCGGCCGCCGTCGAAGCATGGGACTTCTCGGGATTCGATCTCGTGATCAGTTCGTCGTCCGCGTTCGCGCACGGCATCATCACGAACGGCGCGCCGGCGCACCTCTGCTACGTCCACTCCCCCGCCCGATACTTGTGGGACCGCACGCACGACGTGCTCGACCGAGTCGGTCAGGGGCCGCTCGGATGGGTCAAACGACGGTACTTGGAGAAAGCGTTCCACCACCTGCGCGTATGGGACAGCGAGGCGGCCGACCGACCGGACCGTCTCCTCGCGGCGTCCGAGACCGTGAAGCGAAGGATCGAACTCTACTGGCGACGCGAAAGCGGCGTCCTCCATCCGCCGATCGACGATGTCTGGCTCTCCCGCCCGCTTGACCGCCGGATGACGGCAGACGCGCCGTACCTCGTCGTCTCGACGCTCGCTCCCTACAAGCGCATCGACCTCGCGATCGACGCGTGCAACGCCCTCTCGCGCCCGCTCGTGATCGCGGGCGAAGGTCCCGACCGACGTCGGCTCGAGCGCATGGCCGGACCCACCGTGACGTTCGTCGGGTACAAGAAGGAGGAAGAATTGTGCGACCTGTATTCCTCAGCGCGCGCGACGCTCTTTCCCGGCGAGGAAGACTTCGGACTCGTGCCGGTGGAATCGCTCGCGTGCGGGACTCCGGTGATCGCGCGGCGCGCCGGCGGCGCGCTCGAGACGCTCACGGAGGATACGGCGGAGTTCTTCGAAGACCCGACATCCGCTTCTCTTCTCGAAGCGATCCGCCGCTTCGAGTGCAGGTCGTTCGCCGCCGAGCGGCTCCGCGCATCGGCGGAGCGCTTCGACCGCGCGCGCTTCGAAAAAGGCATCCGCGCGGCCGCCGAAGAAACGCTCGCTGCCCTCGCCCGGCAGGCGTAGGCTCGGTGCCATGCGTCGCCTCCCCATTGCCGCCGTCTCACTCCTTTCCCTGCTCGCCCTCGCGCCGACCGCGAGCGCGCGCACGCTTGGCGCGGGAACAAGGCCGAGCCGCCGCGCGATCATTCGCGAAGTGCGCCAGGAAACGGCGAAGCGCACTGAGAAGCGAGTCCGCGAATCCGTCACGCGTTCCGGCACGCCGGTGACGCTGGACGATTTCGGCGTCAGCTTCCGCGGTCCGGAAGGATGGAAGGTGGACACGACCTCCGGCACCGAAGGCAGGGTCACGCTCGCCGTGATGCTCCTCGCGCCCGAGACGATCAACGAATCGATCCGCCACAACATGAACCTCGTCTTCGAGGATCTCTCCACCGCGCCGCTCACGCTCACCCAGTACTCGCAGGAATCGATCGAGTACGAGCGGTCGTTTTTCGACAGCTTCACCCTCCTTTTCCGCGACCGCACGAGCATCCTCGGAAAAGACGCGGAGCGGATCCAGTTCGACGCGAGCTACTCCGGCACCACGATGCGCCTCGAGCAGCAGTGGTTCATCGACGACCGGGACCGCGCGGTCGTCTGGACCTTCGCGGACTCGCCGGAAGCGTTCGACGGACACCTGCCGCTCTTCCACGCGGTGGTCGACTCGTTCAGGATGCGCTGATCGCGGACCCGCGATTCAGGAAAACAGCGCCGCCTGCGCGCCTTCGGGCACGGGTAACCCGAGCTTTTCGTACGTGAGCCGCGTGGCGCAACGTCCCTTGGGCGTGCGCTGGAGATAGCCCTTCTGGAGCAGATAGGGTTCGTAGACGTCCTCGATCGTCTCCTCTTCGTCGCCGAGCACGGCGGCGAGTGTCGAGAGACCGACCGGCCCCCCGCCGAACATTTCGGCGATCGCCCTGAGCAGCCGGAGATCGGTGGCGTCGAGGCCGTCCTCGTCGATCTCGAGGGAATGGAGCGCCTGCTCGACGATGCGCTCGTCGATGGGAGAAATCCCGGCGACTTCGGCGAAGTCGCGCACGGAGCGCACGAGGCGGTTGGCGATGCGCGGGGTCGCGCGGCTGCAGCGCGCGATGCGGTGGGCGGCTCGGTCGCCGATCGATACCGAGAGACGTCCCGCGGACCACTCGACGATCTGCTGCATCTCGCGGAGATCGTAGAACGCGAGCTTGAACTGATGCAGGAAACGGTCGCGGAGCGGCGCGCTCATCGCGCCCGCCTTGGTGGTGGCGCCGACGAGCGTGAACGGCTTGAGGTTGAGACGCATGGAACGCGCGGTCGGCCCCTTGCCGATGACGAGGTCGAGCGCGTAGTCCTCCATCGCCGAATACAGGATCTCCTCCACCACCGGACGGAGACGATGGATCTCGTCGATGAAGAGGATGTCCCCCTCCTGGAGATTGCTCACGATGGAAGCGAGATCGCCGGGTTTCTCGAGCGCGGGACCGCTCGTGATGCGGATCTGCGCCTTCATCTCCTTGGCGACGATGTGCGCGAGCGTAGTCTTCCCCAGGCCCGGAGGCCCGTGCAGCAGCACGTGGCCGAGCGTCTCCTTCCGGGAAAGGGCCGCCTTCACCGACAAGAGAAGGTGCTCTTTCACCTTCGACTGACCGACGTACTCCGAGAGGGTGCGCGGACGGAGCGCGTGCTCCATGCCCTGCGCGTCCGAGGCGGTCGTCTCGGGACGGACGGAAACGGGTGCGGGAGCCGGCGGCGGCGTGCGCTTCAGGACGATGGCGACGAGGATAGCAGACGCCGCCCTCCGTTCCACCGACTTCTCGGAAAAAATCCGTCCCTGTTCCGCGGGGCCCGGGTGCCGTACACTGGCGGCCATGCAGAAGATCGCGCGCGCGCTCGCGTCCGTCGGATTCCTCGCGGTGCTCGTCCTCCTGGGCTTCGCGGACTACGCCTTCACGAAGGACCGCATCGTCCTGCCCGACACCCGTGGTGTAACGGCACAGACGGCGTCTTTCGCCGCCGGCTCGTCGGGAACGGTGGGCGTGCAGCAGGGAACGGACGTGGAAACGGCGACGCGGACGATGGGCTTCGACATGCAAGACGCGCAGGAGGACAACGTACTGAAGGAGATCATCCCTTCCGACCGCCGCGTGGAGACGAAGGTGCTGCTCAAGGACGGCGATCGCGTGGCTTTCATCGCCTGGACGCAGTCGCCGGACGTGAAGACGTACTTCTCCGCCCTCAAGGAGGCGCTGCAGGCGTCGTTCTCGCCTGCCATGCACGACCTCATCGACCGGACGGACGAGCGCGAGGAAAAGCCCCCCCGCAACGTCCTCGCCTTCACGGATCCCGGACTCCTCGAGGAGAAGATGATCTTCGTGCGCGTGCGGCAGCGGCTCTTCGAGCTCCACGTGGCCCCGGGGAAGGACACGGAGGTGGAGAGGCTTATTGATGCTCTAACGGAGTGAGAGGAGGGTATGAGATTTAGAGATTTAGAGGTTATGAGGTTATGAGGTTGCGAGGCGTGAAACGCAAAACCTCATAACCTCATAACCTCAGAACCTTTGCCCGGAGAAAGACCGGAAACCGGGCTGTCCGTATTTCCGCGACCTCAAGCCCCAAGCTTTCTCGGACTGACCCTCAAAACGGGCCAAACTTCGGTTTGACCAGGAGCGACGACCCCCCTACACTGCCCCGGCTATGGCAAAAGTCGTCAAGAAAGTCGTCAAAGTGAAGGTTAAGGGTGGCCAGGCCAACCCCGCTCCTCCGCTCGGTCCCGCGCTCGGCCAGGCCGGCGTGGATATCAACGGATTCTGCACGCAATTCAACGCGCGCACGAAGGACAAGATGGGCAAGGAGGTCCCGGTGATCATCACCGTGTTCGAGGACCGCACGTTCTCCTTCATCGTGAAGCAGCCGCTCGCGTCCGCCCTCATCAAGGAGGCCGCCGGCATCCCGGTGGAAAAGGGCACGGGCAGCGGCGAGCCGAACAAGAAGAAGGTCGGCAAGATCACCAAGGCCCAGCTCCGCGAGATCGCCCAGAAGAAGATGCCCGACCTCAACGCCGCAAGCATCGAGGCCGCCGAGAACATCATCGCCGGCACGGCCCGCAGCATGGGCGTGACGGTCGAGGGCTGATGTCGATCGAAGCGAACGGAAGCGCGTTCCATCATGCGTGAGCGCTAGACGCAACGCGTTTCGCGTGCAACGGACGAGGAGGATCCGTAGGCTTTGCCTACCATTCTCTCGTTACGAACATGGACCAAATCCTTCTGCGGTTCGACCCCAGCAGCGTCCTCACGGGTGCCGTGCTCCCGCTCTCCGTGGCGGGCGTGCTCTTGCTCCTCTTCATTCCGAGCATGCTCTCGCCGGGCGCGAAGGCCGCGGGCGTCGGGAAGGCCATCTACTGCTACGCGTTTCAAGGCCTCGGCATCTTCCTCATGAGCGCGGGCGGTCTGCCCGCCATCTTCGGCGTCACGCAGAAACTCTTCGTCGGCACGGAAAGCTATACCACCGAGACGTACCTCGCCCTCCTGCTGCTCTTCGCCACGGGCGGACTCCTCTTCCTGTGGCACGAACAGGCCGCCGAGAAGATCGACGCAGCCTCGAGCGCCGTCCCCGCCGTGCTCTTTTGGTACACGTTCAAGGCCGTGGGCCTCGTGATCACCGTGTTCGCCGCGCTCTCGACGCTCCTCACGATGCTGCTCCTCCGTCCGCTGCCGCCCGAGTGGTGGGTGCAACCGGTGGTGCTCTTCCTCTATGGCATCCTCCTCTCGTGGTGCACGCGTTCGCCGGCAGAGGAACCGCGCGGGTTCCAGTCCGCGATCATCGCGCCGCTCCGTCCGGCTGTTACGAAGAAAAAGAAAGGTCTCTCGTTCCCGCGCTTGAAGAGAGCCTGACATGAGCGGTCCCGGTATCATCGGCGTGGCCGGCTCGGTCGTGCTCGTGATCGGCGCCATGCTTCCCGACCGTGCAGTGCCGCGCGCGTCGCTTTCCTATAAGAACTGGTGCTTCGGCGCGGGCGCGATCGTGATGCTCGCCTACGCCGTCGCGAACTGGCTGCAGGGTGCCTCCGTGTTCTTCGTCTTCCTCGAAGGCCTGATGGCGGTGGCGAGCGCCTGCATGCTCTTCGACGTCCCCGACCGCGTCGACGTGCCCCTGATGATCGTCTTCAGCGGCCTTCTGATCGCCTGGTCTCTCGCGCTGCGCACCGAACGGGAGACGCTCGCGTTCGTCGGAGGACTCGCCGGAATCGCTGTGGGATACGTGATGCAACCCGGAACCGCGCGCCGGGAGATCGCGCTGCTCCTGGGAAGCGCGCTCATCGCCGCCTTCAGCCTGCGGACGCAGGCCTGGGTCTTTTTCTGGCTCAATCTCTTCTTCGCCGCCTTCTCCGCGTTTCATGCCTGGAAAGCGTGGCAAACCCGTGTTTTACACGGGAAAAAGGGGTAGGACGCCCTTGCGAAAAGGGGCCTGCGGCGGCACAATGGCGCCCTCGTGGGAGCTACGGGTATTGGCCCCTAGCGTTCGCACCACGTTCCCCCCAATCCCATGCCGAGCAAGCGCTCCCCCCTCGCGCGTAAGCGCGGAAACAAGTACGCCCAGAAGAAGGCGCTCATCACGAAGAACATCTATCCGATCGCGGAAGCCGTGGAGCTCCTGACCCAGCTCTCCGTTTCCAAGTTCGACGGCACGGCCGAGGCGCACATCCGCATCAACGCGGACACCACGCAGGCCGACCAGCTCGTCCGCACGACGGTCCCGCTTCCGCACGGCACGGGCAAGACGCTGAAGATCGCCGCGTTCGTCCCGGACGATCTTATCGACGAAGCCAAGAAGGCCGGCGCCCACAAGGCCGGCAACGAGGATCTCATCAAGGAGATCTCCGAGGGCACGATCGATTTCGATATCGCCGTTGCCTCCCCGAAGATGATGAAGGACCTCGGCAAGGTCGCCAAGATCCTCGGCCAGAAGGGTCTCATGCCCTCGCCGAAGTCGGGTACGGTCACAGAGAAGGTCGGCAGGATCATCGAGGAGCTCAAGAAGGGCCGCATCGAGATCAAGATGGACAAGCAGGCCATCATCCACACGGTGTTCGGCAAGATGTCCTTCGGTTCGAAGAAGCTCCAGGAGAACCTCGAAGCGCTCCTCAACGCCGTGAAGGAGGCTCGCCCCTCCGGCATCAAGGCGGAGTACATCCTCTCCGTCCAGATCGCCCCGACGATGGGTCCGAGCGTGAAGGTGCAGGCGTAAGAAAAGGGTACAAAGGTTTCAGACGTGTCAAAGGTTTCAAAGGGGAAGGCGCTTCTGCGTCCTCTCCTTTGTTCCTTTTGCAACCTTTGTACCCTTTGTACCTTTTACACGCCTGTCGCCTGCAGCGCCTGCGCCGTCTCGGCAAGCGTCTCGATCTTCATTAACCGCTGCCGCAATTCCGACGCGCCCGGAAAACCTTTCACGTATCCGCACAGGTGACGGCGCATCTCGAGCATGCCCGTCCGCTCCCCTTTCAGCTTCACCGCGAGCTCGCAGTGACTGAGGATATAGGGAACCTTTTCCCGGAACGTGAGACGCTCGACCGTCGGGGAGGAGACGGACGATCGGTCGCGGAACGCGTCCGCGATGTCCTTGAGCAGCCACGGGTTGCCGAACGTCCCGCGACCGACCATCACGCCGTCGAGGTTGCCAATCTTCTCGAGGGCGTCTTTCACCGCGAGCACGTCACCGTTGCCGATCACGGGAACGGATACGTTCTTCTTGAGTTCGTAAATCGGCTCCCAATCGGCCTTGCCGGTGAACTTGTCGCAGTAGCGGCGGCCATGGATCGCAAGCGCCTGCGCGCCGCTGTCCACGAGGCGCTTGCAGAACGGGATGAGGTCCGTCGCCGTGCTCCAGCCAAGCCGCGTCTTGACGCTCACCGGGATCGTCACCGCCTTCACCGTCGCCTCGACGAGGCGCGCGGCAAGATCGGCGTCCTTGAGCAGCGCCGCCCCGTGGCACGACGAGACCACCTTCGCGGCCGGGCAGCCCATGTTGATGTCGATGCCGTCCGCGCCCATCTCCTCGATGACCTTCGCGGCCGACAAAAAGTGATCCGGATCGTGGCCGAAGACCTGCACGATGAACGGTCGCTCCAGCGCGGGATCGAAATCAACCATCTTGAGCGTGCGCTCCGCGCCGTAGTGGATGGCATCCGTGGAGAGGAACTCGGTATAGACGACCGTCTCGGGCGCGATCGACTTGATGAACTGCCGGTACGATGCGTCCGTGACGCCCGCCATGGGGGCGAGCGCGACGATCGGCCGGGGAAGAGCGGTCCAGGAGAAGGCCACGGTGACCGACAATTTGGCACAATTCTGCCCCAAACGGCAACACGAAACGTCCCCTTTTCGGCTCGGAAAAGCGCACAATGTGAACCGATGAAGCGCCTTCGCCCGGTCGGGCTTCTCGGGTTCCTTCCCGCCGTCGCCCTCGCCCAATCCCCTCAAGGCCTGCAACTGATCCCCGAGAGCGGGAGGATCGCCGATTGCAATTTCATCACGGGAGAATTCCACTTCAACTGCTTTCCCGTCTATCTCGGATACCTGATCCAGCTCGCCTTCGCCTGGGGCGTCGGCACGAGCCTTATGCAGATCGTCTGGGGCGGCTACGAGTGGGCGTTCGCGGGTCTCGGAGGCGACACGCAAGGGGCGAAGAAGCGCATCCAGCACGCGATCATCGGTCTCATCGTCTCGATCCTGGCCTTCCTCATCGTCGACACGGTCATCCTCAATCTCCTCTCCGGTCCCGCCTCATGAGCCCGCGCAAACAGAACTCGTCGGCCTTCCAGTCGCTCCGCATCATCGGGGAGAAGGCGCAGAAGATGCTCGCGAAGGCGCGCGATTCCGGCCGCGACGGCCCGCCGAAATCGCAAGGCCTTCCCCGCGACCCGGCCCTGCCGGAGGTGGTGGTGCACGTATCGCCGCAGAGCGTGGCCAAATCCGGCTTCGGCATCCTCGCGATCCTCTTCGGCTGCTTCCTGATCTACGTCCTCCAGGACAAGATCGTCCTGATGGTCCTCGCCGCCTTCCTCGCGGCAGTGGTGGATCCCGGCGTGCAGGCGCTCAAGCGCAGGGGCATTCCGCGCGGCATCGCGATCCTCATCCATTACCTGGTCTTCCTCTCGCTCTTCGTCTTCCTGGTGGTCTCGCTCATTCCGGTGATCGCGACCCAGCTCCAGCAGATCGCCGTCATCATCAGCCAGGAAGTGAACGCGTTCCTGAGCAAGCCGCAGATCGCGCTCCCCTTCCTCTCGACCGACTTCAACATCCGCCTCACGGAGCTCGCGCGGTTCACCATCCAAAACCTCTCCATCGACCACTTCACCGACGCGCTCAAGCAGCTCTCGGCCACCATGGCGACGAGCGCCCAGGGCTCGCTCGCCTTCGCCGCGCACCTCGCGGGTTCGGTGCTCAACTTCTTCGTGAACCTCATCATCGTGCTCGTCACCGCGTTCTTCATCCAGATCGAGAAGGAGAAGATCCTCGCCTGGCTCCGCGGCTTCCTCCCCTGGAAACTGCGCTCCTACGCCGACGAGAAGGCGGAGGCGATCCAGTGGCGCCTCGCGCAATGGATCCGCGGACAGCTCCTGCTCTGCGCGATCATCGGCGTGCTCGTGTTCCTCGCGCTCGTGATCCTGCGCATGCCGTACGCGCTCACGCTCGCGGTGCTCGCGGGCTTCACGGAGTTCGTACCCATCGTTGGGCCGCTTATCGCGGCGGTGCCGGCGGTGATCATCGCCATCACCCAGGGCGGATGGTTCTGGGGACTCATCATCGCGATCGTCTACTACGCGATCCAGTGGTGCGAGAACAACCTCATCGTCCCGCTCGTAATGAAACGCGCGGTCGGGCTTTCCGCCGTCGCCATCACCTTCGCGATGCTCGTAGGCATCAGTTTCCCCGACGTCATCCATCCGATCTTCGGCGTCATCCTCTCGATCCCGGTGATGACCATTCTCGCGCTCTTCCTCGAGGACATGCGGGCGCTCAATTCGCCCGAGCAGAAGAGCAAGGAGTGATGGAACGTCGTTCGCCCGCTTTTCCCTTCACCGAAGCCGAGTGATGAAGGTTTTTTACATTTCACTACCGCGACAGAGCGCTACCCTCCTGTGAATCGACAGTCCCCCCTGCGGGCGGTACGATGCTCTGATTCCCTTCGTCTTCATCCTCCTCATTTCCTTCTACCGATTTTCCCGGGAATCTCCTCGACGATTATCACTCAATACTCTAGAGTGATAACTCCCCCACTTCCGTCCGCACCATGCATCCCTTCGACCGATTCACCCCCAACGCCAAGCTCGCGCTCCAGATCGCCGAGCAGGAGGCGAAGACCATGAAGAGCCCGTACATCGGGACGGAGCACCTGCTCCTGGGTCTTCTCAGCATCCCGAAGTCGCTGGGCTTCTCCATCTTCACCGGGGCGGGCGTCACGCTCGAGAACGTGCGCATCCTGCTGAGGGCGATGCAGAACCCGAACATCGAGGGGCAGCACGTGAAGCACGGCCTCTCCACGTTCCTGCACACCCTCATCGAGCAGGCGGTGGTGACGGCGCATAAGTTCCGCCACGCGAACGTCGGCACGGAGCACCTGCTCCACGCCCTCGTCTCGACGGGCAAGAACGCGGCAACCGTGCTCCTCGAGAACATGCAGGTGGATCCGGACGACCTCCGCGCCCGCGTGGAGGAGATGTTCGGCCAGATCAACCAGTTCAAGAACCAGAACCGCAACCTCGAGCAATCCCTCGAGGCGTTCTTCCAGGGCCTCCAGGGCGTGATCGTCGGCATGCAGCCCGGCCAACAGGGCGGCATCCCTGCCGGTCCCGACGGCGTGGAGGGCGCGATGGGCGGCCGCCGCCGCAAAGGCGATCCCAAGAGCAAGACGCCGGTGCTCGACTACTTCACCGACGACCTCGTGGCCCGCGCCAAGGAAGGCAAGATCGACCCGATCATCGGGCGCGACGAGGAGATCGAGCGCATCATCCGGATCCTCAACCGCAAGACGAAGAACAACCCCGTGCTCATCGGCGAGCCCGGCGTCGGCAAGACCGCGGTCGTGGAAGGCCTCGCCCAACGCATCGTGCTGAACGCCGTGCCGCAGAACCTGCGGGACAAGCGCCTGCTCGTCCTCAACATGGGCTCGCTCGTCGCCGGCACCAAGTACCGCGGCGAGTTCGAGCAGCGCTTCGACGACATCATCAAGGAGGCGTCCAAAGCCGAGAACGTGATCCTCTTCATCGACGAGATCCACACCGTCGTCGGCGCCGGCGCCGCAGAGGGTTCCCTCGATGCCGCGAACATCCTCAAGCCCGCCCTGAGCCGCGGCATCCTGCGCGTCATCGGCGCCACCACGCTCGACGAGTACCGCACGATCGAGGAAGACCGCGCCCTCGAGCGCCGCTTCCAGTCGATCATGGTGAACGAGCCGAAGCCCGAGGACGCCATCAAGATCCTCTCCGGCCTCAAGAAGAGCTTCGAGGACTTCCACCACCTCACGATCACCGACGGCGCGATCGAGTCCGCCGTGAATCTCAGCAAGCGCTACCTCACGGAGCGCTATCTGCCCGACAAGGCCATCGACGTCCTCGACGAGACGGCCGCGGGCAAGAGCCTGCAGCACGCCGACGGCGACCCCGAGATCCGCAAGATCGAGGAGAAGCTCGAGCAGCTCACCCAGAAGCAGCAGCTCGCCGTGCGCGACCAGAAGTACCACCAGGCGCTCAAGCTGAAGCAGGAACAGCAGTCGCTCCGCGAGAAGCTCGACGCCGCCAGGAGCGCCCAGGACGGCGACAAGCGCACCCCGATCACGATCACCGAGGACGACATCGCCGTCGTCATCGGCCGCATGACGGGCATCCCGGTGACGAAGCTCCTCAAGACGGAGGCCAAGCGCCTCACGAACCTCGAGACGGTGCTCCGCAAGTCGATCATCGGCCAGGACGACGCGATCAAGAAGGTCGCCCGCGCCATCCGCCGCAGCCGCGTCGGCATCAGCGACAGCCGCCGCCCGATCGGCTCGTTCCTCTTCCTCGGCCCCACGGGAGTCGGCAAGACCGAACTCGTCCGCACGATCGCGCGCGAGATCTACAACAACGACGACGCGCTGATCAAGATCGACATGTCCGAGTTCATGGAGCGCCACAACGTCTCCCGCCTCGTCGGCGCCACGGCCGGCTACGTCGGCTACGAGGAGGGCGGCCAGCTCACCGAGGCCGTCCGCCGCAAGCCGTACTCCGTCGTCCTTTTCGACGAGATCGAGAAG
>CAYRGC010000004.1:0-66268 GCA_964423795.1 uncultured Candidatus Peribacteria bacterium
CGTGCTCTGCGATGTGCAGGATCCCATGACCGGCGAACTGTTCGACTCTTCCCCGCGCACCATCGCCAAGAGGGCGGTGCAACACCTCAAGAACAGCGGAATCGCCGACGCGACGTACTTCGGCCCCGAGGCGGAGTTCTTCATCTTCGACAACGTCGAGTACGGCATGGGTCCGAACGCCTCCAGCTACTCGGTGGATTCCGGGGAGGCCATCTGGAACAGCAACCGCAAGGGGGAGGGCGGGAACCTCGGCTACAAGATCCGCCAGAAGGAGGGCTACTTCCCCGTCGCCCCGATGGACACGCAGCAGGACATCCGCGCCGAAATGGTGCGCGAGATGGAGCGCGCGGGCATCAAGATCGAGACCTTCCACCACGAGGTGGCCACCGCAGGCCAGGCGGAGATCGACATGGAGCGCGACGAGATGCTTCCGATGGCCGACAAGCTGATGCGCTACAAGTACATCGTGAGGAACGTCGCCAAGCGCTTCGGGAAAACGGCGACCTTCATGCCCAAGCCCCTCTTCGGGGACAACGGCTCGGGCATGCACGTCCACCAGAGTCTCTGGAAGAACGGCAAGCCGCTCTTCGCGGGGGACAAGTACGCCGGGCTCTCCGAGATGGCGCTCCAGTACATCGCGGGGCTCCTGAAGCACGCCGGCGCGCTCGCCGCCCTCTGCAACCCCACGACCAACAGCTACAAGCGCCTGGTCCCGGGCTTCGAGGCGCCGGTGAACCTTATCTACTCGGCCCGCAACCGCTCCGCCGCGATCCGCATCCCCATGTACAGCAATAATCCCAAGGCGAAGCGCGTCGAGTTCCGCATGCCGGACCCGGCCTGCAACCCCTACCTCGCCTTCTCGGCGCTCCTCCTCGCCGGCCTCGACGGCATCCAGAAGAAGATGAGCCCGGGCGAGCACACGGACGGCAACCTCTACGACATGTCCCCGGCGGAGCTCGCGAAGATTAAGCGCGCTCCCGCCACCCTTTCCGAGGCGCTCGACGCGCTCGAGGCGGATCACGCCTTCCTGACGGAAACCGGCGTCTTCTCGGAGGAGTTCATCGCGAACTACATCGCCCAGAAGCGCACGGAGGTGCACGAGTCCAACATGCGCCCGTCTCCGTACGAGTTCTTCAAGTACTTCGACGCGTAATTCGTCATTTGAAATTCGACGTTCGTCATTTTTTTCTCCCCTCTCTATGGAGCTTTCCGCCGCCGATCTCAAACTCGCCGTCGATACCGTCTGGACCCTGCTCGCGGGCTGCCTCGTCTTCTGGATGGGCACCGGGTTCGCGATGCTCGAGGCCGGTCTCGCCCGCGCCAAGCACACGACCAACGTGCTCGCCATGAACTACGGCGTGCTGGCCGTGTCGGCCCTCGCCTTCTGGGCGATCGGCTTCGGATTGATGTTCGCGGACGGCAACGCCGTCGTGGGCCTCGGGGGATTCTTCCCCTCCTTCACGGGGGACACGTCGATCTTCTCGTCGCTCGCCTGGTCGACGATTCCCGCCTCCGCGAAGTTCTTCTTCCAACTCGCCTTCGCCGACGCGGCGGCGAGCATCGTGTCGGGCATCGTCGCCGAGCGCATGAAGTTCTCGGCGTACATGCTCTTCTCGGTCCTGCTCATCGGCATCCTCTATCCGATCGCCGGACACTGGGCCTGGGGCGGCGGGTTCTTAAGCAAGCTTTCGATCCCGTTCCAGGACTTCGCGGGATCGACGATCGTCCACTCCGTCGGCGGCTGGTGCTGCCTCACGGGCACGATTCTCCTCGGTCCGCGCATCGGCAAGTTCGTAAACGGCAAGGCGCGCTCGTTCCCGGCGCATAACCTCTCGCTCGCCACGCTCGGCACCCTCATCCTCTGGATGGGCTGGTTCGGCTTCAACGCGGGCAGCACGATGGCCGCCGACGCCCGCGCCATGTCCCACGTGATGGCGACGACCATGCTCGCGGGAGCCGCCGGCATGACCTCGGCGATGGCGCTCTCGTACCGGTACCGCAAGAACGCGGACCTCGGCGTGATGCTCAACGGCACGCTCGCCGGCCTCGTGGCCATCACGGCGGGCTGCAACGCCGTCTCCATGATCGGAGCCGTCTGCATCGGGCTGCTCTCCGGCGCGCTCTGCTACGCGGCGGGCCCCGCCTTCGACAAGCTCCGGCTCGACGATCCCGTGGGCGCCCTCTCGGTGCACTTGGTCAACGGCGTCTTCGGGACGCTCGCCGTCGGGCTTTTCGCCACCAAGGCGGGCTCCGTCGGCTCCTTCGACGGCCTCTTCTACGGCGGCGGCACAGCACTTCTCTGGAGCCAGATCGTCGGCGTCGCTTCGGTCGGCGCCTTCATGGTCGCGGGCTCCGCCGTCTGCTGGCTCCTGGTGAAAATGGCGCTGGGCGGCCTGCGCGTGCCGGCCAGCGTGGAGCTGGAAGGCCTCGACATGCACCAGCACGGCGCACTGGCATACGTGCACATCGACGTGGACGACCTCGCGCGGGACGACGTGCCGAGCGCGAAGACCATCGCCAAGACGATCATCGAGGAGACGGTACTGACCCGCTGAATCCGACGGTGAAAAGAAACAGCGAAGGCGTGCGTGCGCACGCCTTTTGCTTATGGGTAGACTGCGGCATGACCGAGAAAGACCCCCGCCCGGCCGACGACCGTTGCCCGATCTGCGGCGGCGGCCTCGTGACAAAGAAGCTCAAGCGCTTCTGCGCCGTGTGCGGGCAGCTGTGCGAGACGTGTTGTGATGGAGGGTGTGAGTTACGGGTTACGGGTTTCGAGACTGTCCCGTAACTCGTAACCCGTAACTGCAATCATTCCTACTTCTTTTTCTTGCCTCCACTTTTGGCCAAATCCGGCTTCCCCCTCGTCCACGACGACGGGCATCGGTCCTGGAACGGGCACTCGTCACACTTGCGGTTATAGGCGGTGCAAACGGCCCGGCCGTGGCTGATCATCTGGGTGTTGATCTCCCCCCAGTCCTCCGGCGGGAGGGCCTTCATCATGTCGAGCTCGATCTTCTTCGGGTCGCGGTGCCTGGTGAGCCCCAATCGCAGGCTGATGCGCGTCACGTGCGTATCGACCGCGATGCCGAGGTTCTTGCCGAAACTGGCATACAGGATGATCGACGCGGTCTTCCGCCCGACGCCCGGGAGCGTGACGAGCTCTTCCATCGTCCGGGGAACCTCTCCGTCGAATTTCTCGAGCAACGTCCGGCTGAGCTCGCGGATGAACGTCGCCTTGTTCCGGAACGTCCCGCACGAGTGGATCATGGTCTCGATCTCCGCCTGCGGCGCCTTCGCGAGGCGCTGCGGATCCGGGTACTTCGTAAACAGCGCCGGCGTGACGGTGTTCACCCGCGCGTCGGTGCACTGAGCGCTCAGGATCGTCGCAACCAGAAGCTGAAAAGGCGTCGTATGGTCCAGGAACGTCCGGGGCGGTTTGTAGGTCCTGCGCAGGACCTCGAGGACGCCGGCGGCGGTGAGTTTTTCCATGGAAGAAGACGATAGCAGGTCGATGACGAATCGCGGGTGAATTTTTCCTTTTTCACCTTCGTCATTCGCCATTCGACATTCGAAATGTCGACGACGATGTGATGGCGTCATAAAGGTTTCCAGATCACAATGACAGTTCCGATCCGTCGTCTGTATCGTCCCACTCCCATGGCCCTTCCGCCGCTCACCATTTTCGACATCGAGACCACCGGTCTCGACGCGCGCAAAGGCCACCGCCTGGTGGAGATCGGCGGCGTGCGTTTCGAGAACAGCGAGATCCTGCGGGACAGGACGTTCAGCTCCTTCGTGAACCCGGAACGCGAGATCCCCTTCGAGGCCCGGCAGGTGAATAAGATCTCCGACGACATGGTAAAGGACGCCCCGCGCATCGAGGAGGTGCTCCCAAAGTTCCTGGAATTCGCCGCGGGAACGGCGCTCGTCGCCCACAACGCCGCGTTCGACTTCTCTTTCCTGGAAGCGGAGAAGGAATACTGCTGGGGCTACGTGGAACTTCCCGAATGCTTCTGCACGATGAAGATGAGCCAGTACCTGCATCCGCAGGACTTCCGCCATTCGCTCGACGTCCTCACCCGCAAATTCAACCTGCAATCGCCGACCATGCGTCACCGCGCGCTCGACGACGCCATCCTCGCCGCCGAGGTGCTGCAGAAGATGCTCGCGACGGGCCGTATTCGGTCGCTGGAGGACCTGCGGAAGTGCGCCACGGTGAAGCAACTCGTGAAGTGACGCGCCCAAGGGGAGCTGTAAAACCCCTCGAAACGAGAATTTTGGCTCACAGAGGCGAATCTGTTAGAATTTCGTCGTGACCGTTCTCCCCATCCTCACCGGCGCGGACCATCCGCTGCTCCGCACGAAGGGGAAGAAAGTGGAGAAAGTAACCAAGAAGGTCCTGGACCTGATCAAGGACATGGGCGAGACGATGCTCAAGGCCGACGGCGTGGGCCTCGCGGCTCCGCAGGTGGGAGAGTCGCTCCGGATTTGCATCGTGCCGATCAACAACAAGTTCACCGCGCTCATCGACCCCGAGATCACCTCGAAGAGCGAGGAGACGAACGTGGACGAGGAAGGCTGCCTCAGCCTCCCGGGCGTGTATCTGCCGATCGCGCGCAGCAGCGCCGTGACGCTCACGTACACGGACACCAAAGGACAGCATCAGGAGCGCAAACTCGAGATGTTCGAAGCCCGCGTCGCCCAGCACGAAGTGGACCACCTGGACGGCATCCTGATCGTCGATAAACCGACGCCGAAGGGGAAGAAACTGTAAAACCTCCATCCCGCCCATCGGGCCCCTTCCTCCGAAGAGGGAGGGGAATATATCTTGAGAAGAAGTCCCCTCCTCCCCCGGAGGAGGGTTAGGGTGGAGGAATACGGGTTCTTCATATTCTAGGTTTCCTGCTACTATTTTACTGATGGTCAAGAATCTGGAAGTCATCATCGGCCTCGAAGTCCACGCCCAAGTGAACTCGAAGACCAAGATGTTCTGCGGGTGTTCCACGGACGCGTTCGGCAAGGAGCCGAACACCACCGTGTGCGAGATCTGCATGGGCCACCCGGGCACGCTCCCGGTGCCCAACGCCGTCGTGCTCGAGAAGGCGATTTCCACCTCCCTCGCGCTCGGCTGCACCGTGAACCCCGACTGCCACTTCGACCGCAAGCATTACTTCTACCCGGATCTCCCGTACGGGTTCCAGATTTCCCAGTACGACTATCCGCTCGCCTCGAAGGGCGCGGTGACGTACCTCGTGGGGAAGGAAGAGAAGCGCTGCGGCATCACGCGCCTGCACCTGGAGAACGACGCGGGAAAGCTCTCTCACCGCGGCGACGTGACGCTCTGCGACTACAACCGCGCGGGCTCGCCGCTCATGGAGATCGTGACGGAACCGGATCTGCGTTCGGCCGACGAGGCCAGCGCGTTCGCCCAGGAACTGCGCCGCATCCTGCTCGCCGTCGACGCCTCGGAGGCCGACATGTTCAAGGGGATGATGCGCTTCGACGCCTCGATCTCGCTCCGCGAGAAAGGCACGACCACGCTCAACCCCCGCAGCGAGATCAAGAACCTCAACTCCTTCCGCGCCCTCGAGCGCGCGCTCGCCTATGAGGAGGAACGCCTTCGCAAGCTCTGGGAGGAGACGGGCAAGCCGCTCCCCGGGAACATCACGGTGGGATGGATGGACGACGAGGGCCGCACGCGGCTGCTCCGTGACAAGGAATCCGCCGACGACTACCGGTATTTCCCCGAACCGGACATCCCGCCGCTCGTGACGAGCGCCGACACGATCGCCAGGGCGAAAGCCGCGCTCCCCCGCCTTCCCGCCGCCCAGCGCGCGCACTACGCGGGCCTCGGGCTCTCGGAAGCGGAAGTCACCCTCCTGCTCGACGAATCCCGTCTGCAGAAGCTCTTCGACGCCGTGGAGGCGAAGACGGGCGACGGCAAGCGCGCCTCGAGCCTCGTGCTCTCGCAACTGCTCGGGTTCCTCAACGCCGCCGAAAAGACGATCGAAGACGCCCCGGGTGTGGAGGACGTGCTCGCGCTCGTGGACGCCGTCGACAAGGGCGCGATCTCCGGCAACGCCGCGAAGACCGTGCTCGAGAAGATGGTCGAGACCGGCAAGAAGCCCGGCGACATCATCAAGGAGGAGGGCATGGCCCAGATCTCGGATACCGGCGCCATCGAGGCAGCGGTCAAGGAAGCCGTGGAGAAGAACCCCAAGGCCATCGAGGACTACAAGAACGGCAAGCAGCAGGCCATCGGGGCCATCGTGGGCTACGTGATGAAGCAGACCAAGGGGCAGGCGAACCCCGCAATCGTGCAACAGGTGCTGAAGAAGTACCTCTGAAGGAGGGAAAACGTTGCGTTCATGCCGAAGCGCTGTAGCATGCGCCTCCCATGCCGATCCAAGGCATCAGACTCTCGGTTGAACCTCTCGTGAATCTGTCCTCCTGGCAGGAGGAATTGGACCGTCATGCCATCGCTCATTTCTGCGTCGAACCCGAATGTGGCAGTTTCGCCGTGAGCCCCGTCGATGCGACCGTGAAGGTGCTGAAGGAGGCGTACGGCGGAATCATTTTGGCGGGACTGGGCGCAGTGTCTTCCGAACGGACGATCGGCTTTCTCTCGTACGATCAGCGCTTGGCACCGGTCTATCACGCCACCGATCTCTCCGATGCGTACCGGAAAGCCATCGAAAAACTGCTCTCCCAGTGCGGGTCGGAGAACGTCGGACTGCTCTTGCAGGGCGGACATGACGGAAAGCCCTTGAACTCCGATCAGCGGCAATCGCATGCCACGGACCAGATGCTTCGTTTTGGAGAAGTGCTCACCAATCTATACCCCTCGGTTCCGATCCAATGCACCTTTTCGCCGCCGAGCGTCGATCTCGACCAAAAGGCCGCGTTGCTCCAGCCGATGCGCCGCCAACTCGTCCTCTTCGAAGAACGCTACGGGGCGCCCGACTATATCAAGGCCGACAAACGGTCCATCCCGCTGGTCTTCAGAAAAGACGAGTGATCAAGCCCGCTCGCGATACTCGCCGGTCTCCGTGTTCACCTTCACCTTGTCGCCTTCGTTGACGAAGAGCGGCACCTGCACGACGAGGCCGGTATCCATGGTGGCGGGCTTCGAGCCGCCGGTTGCGGTATCTCCCTTCACGCCCGGGATCGTCTCCTTCACGGTGAGGATCACGGTGGAAGGCAGCTTGATGGAGATGGGCTTCTCGCCGTACATGAGCGCGTCGCACTCCAGGCTTTCCGTGAGGAAACCGACGATGCCCTCGAGGGAATCGATCTGGATGGCGAACTGGTCGTAGGTCTCGAGGTCCATGAACGTGCATGCCTCCTGGTCCTTGTAGAGGAACTGCACGTGGCGGTAGCCGACGTCCGCGGGCTCGATCTTCTCGGATCCCTGGAAGTTCCGGGCCATGATCACGCCCGTCTGCAGGTTCTTGAGCTTGCACTGCATGTTCGCCTTGCTCTGGCTTTTGCGGCCGAACTGGGAGGCGAGGACGAGGTACGGCTCGCCGTCAATGGAGATGGCGCGGCCCGGCTTGAGATCGGTGATGGTGTACATAGTCGTCGGAGAAAAAGTTGTCACCGGCCGATCCTGAGCCCGTCGAAGGACGGCTTGAGATCGGTGATGGTGTACATAGGGCGATAGTGTGGAGACGGGGCTAGAAGACGTCAAGACGAGGGAAGAAGAAAGGAAAGAGCTTGGAAAAGTCTGAAAGCTTCCCAGGCTCCTCAAGCTCTTTCTTCTTTCCTCGTCACTGGCATCCTTCCACGCAGCTTCCCGTGCCACTAGCTCCGTCCGCGGACGAAGCGGACTCCTGCATGCGGCGCTGGATGGCGCGGTTCTGCTCGTCGAGAATACCGATCTGACGACGGATTTCCTGCGCGAGCCCGTTATTGGGCATCACGTGGTAGAGGCGGCGGAGGATACGGCCCTTGTCGGGACTGTGGTCGAGAGAGTGGATCTGTTCGCGGAGCTCGTTCATCTGCGAGCGCCTGAGTTCGAAGACGAAGATCTGGCCGCGGATGCGCTGCACGTACTGCTCGACCTCCTCGTCGGTGAGCGGCGGGCGGCTGGGCTCGGACGGCAGGAGCGGATCGGTGCGGCGAGTGAGGGCGGCCGAGGAGTCCGGCAGCTTGTCCGGACGGTCATCCTGTTCCTCCACGGTGTTCTCGACGGCGGCGATGGTGGCTTCCACCTCCTGGCGCCCCTCGGGCGTGAGCACGGCGGACGTGCCGGTCTGGGCGCTGAGCGATTCGCGGACCTCGGCGAGCTTCGCCTGGGCGACGGAGAGATCCCCTTCCTCGGCGTGGCGCTTGGCGAGGGTCACCTCGTCGAGCACGGCGGCCGCGGCGACGTCCGGCTTCTCCACGGTGTCCGGCAGGGAGGCGATCGTCTCGCGGACGGCCTGCTTGAGCAGGTAGGCGTCGTCCGTGGGCAGTGCGGCGGAGGTATCGGCCGTCGCGGAGGCGACGACCTCATCCTCCAGAATCTCGTCGATCGCGGTGTCGCCGGAACCCGTGGCCACGGAAAGCACCGTGTCGCGGAACTCCTTGAGGGCGGTCTGGGCCTGCGTCTGGGCCTCGGCGCCCGTGCCCGTCGTCAGCAACGCGGCGGCTTCGCTCAGGCGGGTATTGGCGTGGTTCAGCACCTTGCGTGCCTTGGCTTCGCTGCCGAAGGTCAGGAGAACATCCACGGCCTCGGCAAGGCGCTTCACCGGATAGAGACGGGAATCGGGCAGGATGCCTGCCGACGCGGCGCGACGTTCGCGCTGCATCTGGGCGAGCTCCTTCTGGTGCACGGCGTCGCGGGCGATGTTCGCCGTCACCCAGGCATCAGCGTAGAGAGCCGTATCGAGCTTCCGGGGCGTGAGCGACTCGTCCTTCTTGAGCGTGAGTTCCTCGCCGGCGAGGATCGAGATCGCGATGCCGCGGCGCGTGACGGTGGCGCTGCGGTCCCACGACCGCACGATCGCGGCGGACTGCGCCTCCTGATCGACGGAGAGACTCCCCTCCTGGACCGTCACCCACCCTTGGGCGGTGCCGATCGTGATGCCGCGCAGCGGCTTGGGAGCGAAGCCCATCACCCAGAGGCTGCCCTGTTCCAGGGTAAGCGTGGGCTCTCCGGAGGGAGAGGACGGACGATCGCCGACGTCGTTCAAGGAAACCGTGGTGTGGGGCGCGAGGCGGAACACGGCGTCGTCGTGGAGGACGATCGTGAGTTCGCCGTCGTCGGTCTGGAGGCGCGAGGCCTTCTGCAGACGCAGTTCGCCCCCGATGGGCTGCCACAGGCCGCCGACGAGGATGGAAGCGGTCCCGCGGGTCGTGGTCGCCGTGATCGGCGACTCGGCCACGGTGCGCGGGGCGAGGACGAGGAGCGGGCTCAGGCGCACGACGATCGCGACCACCGCGAACGCCGCCGCCCACTTGAGGGGGTGGAAGGCGCGGACGGGAGAGGCCTCGAGTTGCGGGGCGATGCGCGCCCAGACGGTGGACGCCGAATCGGGCGAGGGGCGCAGCGCGTCGCGGACCTTGTCCCAGAAACCGGTCGTCGCCACGGGATCCAGGCGGGAACGGACGCGCGCCCAGAGGACGGGGGCCGCCTCCGGCGCCGGCTCGAGGGCGGCGCGGGCCGTCTCAAGGAGACGGGCGGCCGTCATTTTCCGCTGCAAATTGCCAAGAACCCTGGCTTTCGCCGCCGCCGACGGGTTCAGCCCGAGAGCGCTCTGCCGGAGCAAGCGTTCGGGTTCGGCCGGGGCGGTCGACGGGGAAAGGGTCATCTGACGTGTATAGAAACGGGGAAAAAGGGCTGTTGTTACGCCTGCTCCCGGGCTTCCGGGGGCAAAAGGGCCTCCAATTTCTTGAGGGCGCGGAACTTGAGGATGCGGACCGCCCCCTCGGTAAGGCGCAGCACGCGGGCAACCTCGTCGTGCGGGAGATCGGCGATGTAGGTGAGCGTGAGAATTTCGCGGTACCGATGCGGCAGCGCCTCGACGGCCGTGCGGACCATGGCGAGCATGTCGGCGCGACGCACGCGGGAATCGGCGCGGTTGAGCGCGTCGGGATCGGGCATCTCCTCCGGCACCTCCTCCGTCTGCCGCTGCTGGCGGTAGGCGTCGATGATCGCGTGGCGCGCGATGCGAAACAGCCACGCGGCGAACGGCACGCCGCCCTGCGGCTTATAGGTGTGCAGCTTCTCCCAGACTTTCACGAACACGTCGGCGACGAGATCCTCCACGAGTTCCGGCTGCACGCGGAAGGACGTGTAGCGGTACACGGCGGGGAAGAAATGATCATAGATCTTCTCGAACGACTGCGTGTCGCCGCGCTGCGCACGCACCACGTACGCCTGGAGTATCGTTTCCTCGATGGGAGAAGCGGACATTGGAGAGCCCGGAGTATAACAAAACCCACGTGACCGATCACGGGAAAAATGGTAGAATTTCTCTCAGCTCAGAGAAAACACTACCCCCGCCGCCATGACGAAATCGTTCGAGATCCCCCATGAAAATCAGGAGACGCCGACTGCGTCCCCCACTTTGCTCGATACCCTCGATACGCCGTCCCCCGACCAGGCGAAAGACGCGGAAGCGCTCGCCGCCTGCGCGTCGGCCCCCGCGAGCGCCGCGGCGCTCGCGAAGGATCATCCCCTGTACGCCGCCTTCCTCGTGCTGCGTGGCACGCGGCTCATGGATGAACTGCGCCTGAAGACCGGCCGCAAGCTGGGAATCTTCGCGTCGCGCCCCGCGCTGGGCGAAGCGGCAGCGATCGGGCGCGGCGTCAAAGCACTACGCAACGCGCTCGGGGAACTGCACAAAAACGAGCGCACCCAGGCGGGCACCGACGAGAAGGGCGTGGACGCGAACATGCTCCTCTACCGATCCATCGTCTCGGGTCCGCTCTCGACGCCGGGATCGGCGAGCCTCACGAGACTCTCCGCGGACGCCGAGATGAGCCTGCGATACGCGACCCTGGCCCTCACGAAGACGCCGGAGTACCGGCTGCGCGAATTCCTCGATCGTTCGCTCCTCCCCATTCCGGAAGCGAACGGCAATACCTACAAGAACTACGCCCCGGACGATCCGGCACTCGTGCGAGCGGCGGATGCCGCCAACGTGCTCTCCCGCACGCAGAAGGCGTGGACGGAGGCGAACAAAGACGATGCGTTCGGCAAGCAGCTGGGCGGCGATTTTGACCTGAACCAGAGCGTGTGGACCGCCTCGCAAGCTGTCCTGGACCGCGACAGTTCCCACACCCCCGTGAAAAAGCACCTGCGCAAAAACGTGTAACCACTCGACTGCTCACTCCCACTCGATCGTCCCCGGCGGTTTGTTCGTGAGATCAAGGAACACGAGGTCGATGCCCGGGATGCTCCGGATCTCCTCCGTCATGCGCGCGAGGGTCTGTTGCGGCAAGACGAAGGCATTGGCCGTCATGGCGTCCGTGGAACTGATGGGCCGCAGCACGACCGACTGGCCCCCCTTCCCCGTGCCGAACGGCACGAGCACGACGGGGAACTGCCAGATCGCGTCGCCGAGGCCGTCCTCGCGCATGACGCGCTGCGCCCTGTCGTCGGCTTCGCGCAAAAGGTCGGCGCGCCCGCGCGTGAGGTATCCGGGACTGAAGACGAGTGACGGGACGTCGGAACGCGACGTGCAGAGCAGCACCCGGCTGATCTCGCGGTCGCGGTTCGGGATCTCGGTCGCGAGCTTGAGGTGCTCCGGCGTGACCGTCGACGGATCCTTCGCGAAGAGCGCCACGGCGTGACGGTACGTGCGGCCGTCGCCCTGCACGCCCACGGACTTCACCGGGAGGATGAGGGAATTGCTGATTGCTGATTGCTGATTCGAAGAATCGAACGGTTTCTCCGCGCAGAGGATACGGACGCCCAATCCCGGACCCGGGAAAGGATGGCGCCACACGAGCTCGCGCGGGAGACCCAGCTCCTCGCCGAGCGTGCGGACCTCGTCCTTGTAGAGCTCCTTGAGCGGCTCGATCACGAGCCCCTTCTCGATGAGCTTCTGGATCATATCGACGCGGTTATGGTGCGTCTTGATATGGTCGGCGTGCTTGGTGCCGCCCGTCTCGATCGTGTCGGGGTAGATCGTGCCCTGGCCGAGCAGCCAGCCGTCTTCGATCCGGAGATTCATCTCCTCGCTCACGCGCTTCTGCACGGCGAGGAACGTGTCGCCGATCACCTTGCGTTTGGCTTCGGGCTCGTACACGCCGTCCAGATTGCCGAAGAACTCGTTGGACGCGTCCTCGATCCGGAGATTCTTGATGCCGAGCCGGTCGAACGCGTCGCGAAGAAGCGACACCTCGTTCTTCCGCATCAACCCCGTGTCGACCAGGAGACCTTGCACGCGCTCGGGGCCGAGCACCTCGTTGAGCAGCGTGAAGGCGACGGTGGAATCGACGCCGCCGGAGACGAGCATGAAGACCTTCCGGTCCCCCACCTCCTTCTTCACCTGGCCGCCGATGTGTTCGGCGAAGCTGTCGATGCTCCAGGGAGCGTGGTCGCAGAGCTTCACGAAGTTCTCGAGGATCGTCATGCCGCCCTCCGTGTGCGTGACCTCGATATGGAACTGGATGCCGAAGATCTTCTTCTCGGGATTCGCCATCGCGGCGACGAGCCCGTTCTCCGACGTGAGCGTTTGGATGAATCCCTGCGGTAGCGTCGTGACGGCGTCCCCGTGCGACATCCACGTGGTAAACGAGGGAGGCAACGAGGAGAGAACATCCACCGGCACCTTTCGAACCTCTTTCCCCTCTTGAACCTTTCGAACCTCCGTCGGTCCGTACTCCTTCACCGTCCCGGGCTTCACCTCGCCGCCGAGCGCGTGCGCGAGCCACTGGTGCCCGTAACACAGGCCCAGCACCGGCACGCCGAGATCGAAAATCCCCGGATCGGCCTGCGGGCTGCCTTTCTCGTACACGCTCTGGGGGCCTCCCGAGAGGATGATGCCCGCGGCGCCCTTGAGCTCCTTCGCCGGCGTCTCCGGGACGCGGATCTCGGAATAGGCGCCGAGGCGGCGGACGCGGTTCCCGATGAGGTGCGCGTACTGTCCGCCGAAATCGAGGATGACGATGCTTCCGGGGTGGAGCATGCGACTACAATAGCGAAAACTGCTCCTTCGCGCTGGAGCGAATTCCCGACATTCGCTACAGTCCCGCACCCCATGAACACATTCTCACGAGACTGCGTGCGGAAGCTGGAAGAGCTCATCGAACAGAGTGCCAGCATCGATATCCCGGTCGATCTGGCCGAGATGATGGCGGATGACCGGAATTGGGAAGCCGAGCTGCAGAAGAAGAACGGTCATGCGGAGGTCCTTCGGCGCTGGATCACGCTCGGCTCCGAGATGCAAACCATACGACATCTGAGCGATATCGCGGGGAGCGTAACGGCCAGAGTGGCGTCCCTGCTCTGGGCGGACGACGCCAACTGCGCCTCCAAAAAGACAGTCCAGAAGGTCTATTCCTCAGCGATCGATGCGTACAAGCAGAACCAGACAGGCCTCATGTATCAGGAAAAAGAGCGCGTTGCCGACAGAATATGCGTACTGACCCAGGACGTATTCGCCCTGCAACGTTTCGCAAAGGACCTCAGCCAACACCGGGCAGAGGCCGAAGCCGTCCTTTGCCGCACGAACGTGAAGGCCGAAACCGTGGCATCCCTTGTCGCCACGGCGAAGGCATACGAGAAATTGGCGAACGCGCGCGACGAACCGCACTCGCGCCGCGAGGAGCTGCTGGCATGGAACAAGGGCATGACCGCCGTGCAGTCACTCCCGGCGGAAATCCAAATCCAGGCCCTGCACGACCAGAAAACCGGGGACTTTCCCCTCGTGGTCAGCAAGCGCTGCGAAACGGTTCTTCGGGCCTTTCGGCGGACCGAACGCCGGTTGCCGACCGCGGCGGAACTCGCCACGCGCATCGGCCCGAAGTTCTTTTGTGACGTCGAGGCGCGGAGCTTCGCAAGAACGGCGACGATCGTACGCAAGTACGCGCAGTAGCGGATCACGCGCCACCGGCGCGATGCTCAGCCGCCGAGCGCATTCCTTACGGCACCGCCGCCGCAAGCAGCCACAGGCTCATGGCCACGGACGCGTCCTCCCAGCTGTGGAGGAAGAGCCCCGCGATACTCACGCCGAGAAAGGCAAAGAAGACGGCCGGCGCGATCGATCCCGCGACTCGCAACCCGTCACTCGCAACGTTTTGCAGCTTCCAAACCATCAACCCCGTCACCGCGATCCAGAGCAGCATCCCCACGATCCCCGCCTCGACGCCGATCTGCAGGTACCAGTTCTCCGGGAGAAAAGGGCATCGACACGGAACGGGCTTGTCCTGAACCGAGTCGAGGGGCTGCACTTGTGTGCCGCCCACGAAGACGCAGAGCTCCGGACGGTCCTTCGCCCAGGCGGCGTCGCTGCCCGCGGGAAGCTCCACGCACGCGTCGTTCACGCGGTTGCTTGCCGGACCCGCGGCGCCCAGGCCGGAACCGATGGGGTTTTTCGCGATGTGCGCGACGGCCGCGAGCGGCTTCTCGATGTGCCCGCGATTGCTCACGCTTCGCAGGACCGCCTGCGGGAAGAGCGTGAACAAGATCGCGGCGAAGATCGCGAGGAACACGGCGACGATCCAGGCAACCGTCCTACGCAGACTCTTTGGGACGTAGATCCAGAGCGCGAGTGCGCCAATCACAGTCGCAGCGACCCACGCCGATCGTGAAAAACTGAGGACGATTCCGAGCGTAAGTACGGAGAGTGCGTACTTCTCGACCTTGCGGTCTTGGGCGCTCGTGAGTTTCCGCAAGAACGTCGTCAGGACGATCGACCACGGCAAGAGGAGCCAGAGACCAAATTGGTTGGGGCCACTGAGCGTTCCCTGCATCCGACGCAACGCCGAACCGCCGAGCTGCTGGAAGGCGGCGAGCGGCGCCTCGGGCACGTAGAGCGAGTGGAGATCGGAGTAGCCGAGCGCGCGATAGACTGCGTCGGGCAAAACGTAGATCCCCAGGCCCAGAATCGTCACGATTGCCCCGGCAACGACAAGAACTTTCGCTGCGGTCTGCCGGAACTCACCCGACCACGGGACGCGGCGCAGGACGAGGAACGCGAGCGGCGCGAGGAGGTCGTAGCGGAAGCCGTACAGCGTCGCGGAGAGCGGGAGCGATGCGGTGAGCGAGATCGCGAGCGCAACGATCGCGAAGAGGCCGATCGCGACGTCGAGGAGATCGAATGGGGATTTGAGGTTTGGGGTTTGGGGTTTGTTCCGGAAAATCTCGACAAAGGCGAGCGCGACGATGACGACGAGCAGCCCCTCCTTCCACAGCGCGAGCGCACCGAGCGGCGCATGGTCCGGTCCCAGGATCACCTTCGTCGCGACCGTGATCAAAAGCGCATGGAACGGAAGGAGCGCGAGGAGGACGAGGGCCAGGGATTCCCGGAGTTTCTGGAGCACCGCGGAAGTGTACGACAGAAGGGCAGCATGGCAGAAGGGCATGCCTTCTGCTTTCTTGCCCTGCGCCTTCTGCATTCAGATGCTCACTCTCTCCTCCTCCGTCCGGAACACTTCTCCCTTCTCGAGGACGGCCTCCACGGCATCGATGCATTTCGCGCTCACGTCCGTGCCGTAGATCTTCGGGGCCTTGCGCATGGCGGCGTTGTCCCACGCGTACTCGATCAGGGTCTTGATGGCCTTGGCATGGACCGGCGGGGCGATGAGATTGCCGCCGTTGATGATGGATTCGCTGCGGTCGGAACCGAAGCGGAGCGTGACGCACGGGATGCCCATCGCGTTCATCTCCTCCTGCATCGAGCCGGAATCTGTCGCGCACACGGCTGCCTTGCTCATCGCCGCGATGACGTCGACGTACTCGGCCCACACGGGCGAGTGGACGAAGTTCGGATGTGCCTTCGCGAGGGCTTTGACCTCGTCTTTGAGACCAAAACGCTCGAAGGCGAGTTCCGTCTGGATCATGGAGATGAGCAGGACCTTCCTGCCGTCCTTCACGAGGCTGACCATCGCGTCATAGATCGCGCGGAAACGCTTCTCGGAGAGGCAATTCTCGCGGCGGTGGATGCAGAAACGGACGAAGTCTCCGTCCCTGAGCTCGGGATGGCGATCAAACACCTTGGATTCGCCGATGCGCGCCATCGCCTCCTCCGTCGCGTCCACGACGGAATTCCCGACGACGAAGACGCGATCGTCCGGGAAGCCCTCGCCCTGCAAAAACTCGCGGTCGAGCTCGACTGGCGCCAGGTGGATGCCCGTCGCCGCCTCGGACGCGCGCGTATTGAACTGCTCCGGGTAGGGCTCGAGGGAACCTCGTTCCCAGTTCTTTCGGTTCTGGAGAAAGGAATGCCAGTCCTTGGGTTCGACATCGGGGCCGAAGCCGAACTCCTTGAACTTCGGCGTGAGCGTGCGGATGCCGGCCTCGACGTGCACGGACGCGAAGCCGTTGCAGAAGCCCGCGTTGCTCGCGGCCATCGCGGTCGTCGTGTCGCCATGGACGTACGGGATCACGATCTTGCCGCGCTTCTTGAGCTCGGCGATCAGCTCGCCGAGGCGCCCGATGATCTGGCTGACCACCTCGTGCATGCTCCCGCGGACGTTCAGGTTGAAATCGGGCTCGACCCCGAACTCCTTGAGCATGCCGCCGCTCAGGTTCTCGTCGTAGTGCTGGCCGGTGTGGCCGAGGACGGCGAGATGCCCCCGCTTCTTCAGTTCCTTGTACAGCGGAACCTGCTTGATGATATCGGGCTTCGTGGCGATCAAAATCAGATGCACGTATTTCTCCGTCTGACCGGCGAGGTCGTCGAAAAACGTGGGCCTGCGGAAGGTCGTGTGGGACATGGCCCCAGCATACAACGGAACCGCAGCGGGCAGGAGTGAAAACGCGTCCGAACGCAGTTGATGTTCGCCTTCTCAGCGCATCTCTCGGGGCACGGGAATGCCAAGCGCGGTGAGACAAAGAGGAGCGATATCCTTGAGTCCCGTACACTTTTTTAAGGAAGCCGAATCGGGAAAGGCGTCGGCATGGACGAACGTCTGAACGGGGTTCGTCGTATGACTGGGGCAGACCGTCTCCGTCCCGGGATAGTACATTTGCTCCGCGTTGCCGTGATCGGCGGTGATGATCCATTCGTAGCCGCACTGCTCGAGAACAGGCAAAATCCGCTCAAGATTCGCATCGACGACTTGGCATGCCTCCACGACCGCTTCCGGCTTGCCGCCGTGACCGACGAGATCGGGATTGGCGTAGTTGATCACGATGAACTGGTGCTCCCCTTTTTCGACCGCCTTCACGAGCTCGTCACTGAGCTTTGAAGCGCTCATCGCCGGCGTGTCGGCATAGTTGGTGACCTTGGGCGATTCCACGAGGATACGGTCTTCGCCGGGATACGGCTCGTGTTCCTGGGCGTTGAAAAAGAACGTGACGTGCGCGAATTTATCGGTCTCTGCGAGCCTCAGTTGCCTGAGACCGGCCTTGGAAACGACCTCGCCGAGAGTGTTTTGGATCTTCTGCGGGGGGAAAGCTACCGGAAGGTGATCGGAATACGGGCCCATGCACACGACGTCGCGCACGCGTACCGGACGGGGGAATTCACGGAAATCCTCGGCCTCAAGCGCCCGGACGATCTGGATCATGCGATCGCTGCGGAAATTGACGCAAATGACCACATCCTTCGCCGCGATCGGCTGGTAGTCGGATGTCTTGAGCGGCCGGATGTAGTAATCGGTCTTTTCCTTGTCCTTCGCTTGGAGATACCAGCGCTTCGCGCCGGCACAGAAGTCGTCCTCCGTCTCGCCCGCCCCCGCTGTCAGCAGATCGTACGCGACCTTGATGCGATCCTTGTACTGGCGATCTCGGTCCATCGCGTAAAAACGGCCGACGAGCGAAGCAATGGTGCCGAGTTGCAGCTTGGTCACCTCTTCCCGTAGCAGATTGAAATCCGTGCAAAAGTGCTGCTCGGGGACATCCCGACCGTCACCGAAGAGATGGATGAATACTTGTTGGACTCCTCGCTCTTTGGCGAGTTTGAGCGCTCCATGAAAATGATCGATGGCACTGTGCACGCCCCCGGACGAATAGAGGCCGACGAGATGCAAAGCGACGCCATCGTTCTTTGCGCGATCACAAGCATCGCAAAGCACGGGATTCCTGAAGAACTCACCCAAGCGAACCGCCCGGCTGATTTCCTCAAGCGGTTGCCATACCACTCGGCCGGCGCCGATGGTGAGATGGCCCGGCTCGCTCGCGCCCTGTTGACCTTCGGGCAAACCCACGGCGTTGCCGGAAGCCTGCATGATCACGTTCGGACATTCCTGTTCCAATCGACGAATCGTGGGCATCAGAGCTTCCTCCCGGGCGTTTCCTTTACCCGCGGGGGCCACGCCGAAACCGTCGATGATGATCAAGCAAAGCTTCTTCATGGCGAAACAGTATCACCGACCATACGCCTCAAGCCATGACGGAGGCGGAGATCTTCCAAAGCCTCGAAGGAAGGTATTGTGGCGGATATGGCCTTACGGGCAGAATTCTGCTAGAATACTTCGATATGCGCTTTCCGCTCCACCTCCTCTCGGCCAAACGCTATTTCCATACGCTGGGTATGGCGGTGCTTGTCAGCTGCCTCATCGTCGGCGTCGCCGCGACGCTCGGCCGCGCCACGCTGAACCTGCACGGCGCCGTCATCCGCAAGCCCGACATCGCGGTGCTCGTCCTCATGGAACAGCGCCACGAGGAGATCGTGGATTCCACCCTCCTCAAGGAGTCCCCGGACCAGCGCGAATACCTCGTCGAGACCAAGACGGGATCGAAATGGGTCCTGCTCAAAAAGGGAGTCTCCCAGTGGTACATCGCCCAAGTCGAAAATTTGAAGGAGTGAGGTGTTAAGCTTAGAGCGCAGAGCGTGGGGCTTGTTTTCCGTATCGGATCACCAGCCACGGAAACACGACGACCGCATTCCACATCCGTCCGGCGCGACTCGGCTGCCGGATGAACCGCCAGAGCCACTCGAGCCCGATCGACCGCATCCACTTCGGCGCGCGCTTCCGGACGCCCGCGAGGAAATCGAACGTGCCGCCGACGCCCATGGCGACGCGTACCGAGGAGAGCGACGCGGCGTGCCGCGCGATCCACAGGTCCTGCGCGGGAGCGCCGAAGGCCACGAGGAGGAGCCGCGCGCCGCTGCGGTTGATGGCGTCGACGATGCCCGCCGCCTCGGCCGCGGACGGCGAACCGGAAAGCGTGCCGGCGACCGCGAGACGCGGGTTTTTCGCCCGGAGGGCGTCCGCCGCCTTCTCCGCGACCCCCTCTGCGGCGCCCAGGAGGAATACCGGCGTCTCGGGGCCGAGCCCGGCGCACAGGCGTTCCACGGTATCCACGCCCGTGACGCGCTCGGGAAGGCGCTGACCGGTCTTGCGCGCCGCCCAGAGAAGGCCCGTCGAATCGGGCAGGTTGAGGGCGGTCGCCCGCAGGACCGCGGCGAAGCGCGCGTCACGCGAGGCCGCGACGAGCATCTCGTTATTCGGCGTCGCGACGTGGTACCGGCCAGGCGACGCCAAAAACTCACGCAGCGTCGAGAGCGCTTCCCCGGATGTCAGGGGATCGACGGGAATGCCGAGAAGAACGATGCGGGAATCGCTCACCGCGGCCATTCTCCCCTATCCCGGCTTTCTTGTCCCGTCCATCGGGAGAACCGTCTACAATGCGCCCGTGCGCCGCGCCGTTCTGCTCTCCGGCTTCGCCCTCCTGCTCCTCGCGGGATGCGATTCGAAGGCCGCCTCCCGGTGGTCCCCGGCCCTGCCGTGGATGAACGCGGGCGCGGGTTCCAGCTCCTCGGTGACGACGGTGGACCTGCGGATTCCCGCAAGCCCCTCCTCGTCCGAAGCGCCGGACGAACCGACTTTCGCCGACGAGGTGATGAGCGGGAGCGGCGCCCTGTCCACCGCCCCGAAGACCGTCTCGGGCGCGCTCCTCGAGCGCGCGCTCTCGGGCGGCATCCTCGAGACGGGGCTCCCGACGGCTCCGGTACTGCGCGTCTACACCCACCCGTCGTGCGCGTACTGCCGCGAGTTCGAGGAGGAACAGCGCGACCGGCTGCTCAAAGACTTCGTTGCCGGCGGACGCCTGCGCATCCAGACCGTGATCGTGCCCCTGAAGAAGTACCCGTCCTCCGCGCTCCAGGCCTCGGCGCTCGTCTGCGCGGCAGAGCAGGGACGCGGCGAGGACATGCTTTCCGCGCTCTTCGCCAACGACACGATGGAAGCCAAGACGCTGCCGAAACTGGGAAAGTCGCTCCAGCTCGGAAAGACGTTCGACGCGTGCGTCGCCTCTCCGGCGACGGCGAACACCGTCGCGTGGCAGGCCGGGCTCGCGGCGCGCGAGAACGTCACGCTCGTGCCGAGTTTCGACCTCAACGGAAAAAAGAAGACCGGTCTCCCGGGCTATCCCGACCTGCGCGGCTGGATCGATGCCTCACTCAGCGGAAGAGAGTGACGACCTTCCGCCGGGACGCGTGACCCGTGACGATCGAGACGTTCCCCCGCGGAACGCCGAATTCCTCCGCGAGGAAGCGGACGAGTTCCCCGTTCGCTTCGCCGTCCTCGGGCGCGGCGGCGACGTCCACCTTGAGCGTGCCGTCGGCCATCGCGGCCTTGAACGCGGAGACGCGCGCTCCGGGCCGGACGCGCAACGTGAGCGTGAGCGCGCCTTCGGTCGCGAGCCGGGAATGGAGAACTGAAAGCATGGATACGTCATTGTGAGCTGTCATCGCGAGCGGAGTCGAGGGGCGAACCATGGCCGTGCACGTCGCCCCTCGTCAGGCTCGGGTGGCGCGCCGTTCTTACTTCGTCATCCCCTTGCGCCACTCCGCGATGTTCTTGTGGTGGCCGCTGAGCAGGATGTCGGGAACGCGCATGCCGCGGAACTCCTCCGGGCGCGTGTAGTGCGGGTACTCCTTCTTTCGGCCGAGGGCCTTGGAGAAGCTCTCCTCCGCCGCGGACTCGTCCTTGCCGAGCACGCCGGGGATCTGGCGGGCCACCGCATCGATGAGCGTCATCGCGGGCAGCTCGCCGCCCGTGAGGACGTAGTCGCCGATCGAGAGCTCTTCGTCGATCCAGCCGTCGATCACGCGCTCGTCGATGCCCTCGTACCGGCCGCACACGAGCAGCAGCCACGGCTTCTTCGCGAGCTGCTCCACGCGCGACTGCGTGAGCCTGCGGCCGCGCGGCGTGAAGTAGATGCGGTGCGGCTTCTTCATGCCCTTCGCGGAGAATTGCTCGCCGATCGACTCGATCGCGGGCACGAGGACGTCGGGACGCATCACCATCCCCGCGCCACCGCCGTACGGCGAGTCGTCCACCTGGTGATACTGGCCGAGACCCCAGCGACGCAGGTCGTGGAGCGTCACGGACAGCCGTCCCTGGTCTTGCCCGCGCGCCAGGATGCTCTCGGTGAGCGGGCCCTGGAAGATGGCGGGATGGATGGTGAGCACGTCGATGCGCATGGGAGGAAGTATGGCAGGTTCTCCGTCTATTGAGAACCTGGAATTGGCTTTCAGGAAGCCATAAATGAGCTACCTGAAGCAGAAGAATAGTGGGGCATGCCCCGGCCTGCCGATCAGCAGCTCATGCTCTCTTCATGCTCTACCATCATCACACTCAGCAAGGCTGCATCGTCCTGGTGACAACCAATATCAAAAACCGGATCCCTGTGTTCCGGGATTTCGCTTATGCTCGAGAAGCGGTCGACGTTCTTTATCGAGTTCGATCAATCCATCCATTCTCACTCTATGGATTCGTGGTCATGCCAAATCACGTGCACATCCTACTGCGGACACTGGAGAAAGGACCGTCTCTGTCACTCATCTTACGAAGCTACAAAGTCGGAGTGGTAGTGAGCATCGGCAAAGGTGCTATCTGGCAATCGCGATTCGATGCGAAGGAGCCTCATGACAGTGCCGCTATCCTGCGATACATCCATGACAATCCTGTAAAAGCAGGATTATCGAAAACGCCGGAAGACTATCCATGGTCCTCGGCTTCGGGAATATGGGATGTAACTGATCTGTAGGGATTTTGCCGGCAGGCCGGAGGCCTGCCCCCAAGAAAGGAGAATCGAGTGGTTTGCTGTCATTGAAAGCATCCTGCAACTGAAAGAAAAAATGGGGCAGGCCTCCGGCCTGCCGGCCTCATGGGTGGAGACCCGCCCTGAATTTTGATTACAGGAACTTCTTCAGATAGTCGCCGACGTCCACCGTCGCGACTTCGTCGACCGCCTGCGTTTCCCTCCCCTTCCGCGGCACGAGTTGGTCGTAGAAGCTCGGAACGTCTTCGCGCTGATAGAGGATGCCCGTGGCGATCTTCTCGCGGGTGTCGATCGCGAGCTCGCGGGCCTTCTGGAGGTCGCAATGCGGATCGTGCCCGGCGGCGTTGGCGTCCTCGCAGTGATCGAGCAGGTACTGGTGCGTCGCGAACTTGTTGTACGTGGGACACGCCTGCAGCACGTCGACGAAGGCGAACCCGTGCTTCTGGTGCTCGATCGCGGCCTTGAAGATGCGCGTCATCTGCGGAATGTCACCACTGAACGCGCGCGCCACGAACGTGGGCTCGAGCGAGAACACGAAGTCCATGGAGTTGAGCGTGTGCTCGGGGATGCCGTTGGGAGCCGTGTTCATGGGCTGGCCCTGCCAGGTGAGCGAGCTCGCCTGGCCCGTCGTGAGGCCATAGTTGGCGTTGTTGTGCAGGACGAAGGTGATCGGATAATTGCTGCGGACGCCGTGGACGAGGTGGCCGATGCCCTCCGAAAAACTGGCGCCGTCGCCGCCGAAGGCGATCACCGGCACGCGCGTGTTCGCGAGCTTCGCGCCCGCGGCGAACGGGATCACGCGGCCGTGCAAGCCGTGGAAGCGGTAGCCGAGGAGTTTGTCCGAGCCGTTGCCGTGGCAGCCCACGTCGTAGCAGAGCAGCACCTGCCAGGGATGGAGGCCGAGTTCCACGAGCGCGCGCTTCGTCGCGGTCCAGATGCCGTAGTCGCCGCAGCCGTCGCACCACGTGCACTGGTTGCCGCAGTAGTAATCGTGCATCGAAGGGCCGTTTCCGGAGCCGGTGATCTGCAGAGGAATACCCATGATCAGAGGTCGCGGAAGTGGGACACGAGTTCGTCGACGAAGAACGGCCGGCCGTCGTACTTGAGGATCTTCTCCTCGATCCGAAGTCCGCCTTCCTGCGCGATGAGCGTGCCGAGCTGTCCCGTGAAGTTGCCCTCGACGAGGACGACCTTCTTCGCGGTCCGCGCGAGCGCGAGGAGGCGCTCGGTCTTGAGGGGCCAGAGGTAGGAGAAGTGGAGATATCCGTTACGAGTTACGGGTTTCGGGTTACGGGAACATTCACGAAGAGCGTCGAGAACCGGGCCTTTTGTTGATCCCCACCCGATGAGAAGCACATCAAGCTCCGGATTTTTTCCCGTAACTCGTAACTCGGAACCCGTAACCGTCCAAAGTTCCGGCTCCGGCAGCGCCTTCTTCAAGGCGACCTGCTTGCTCATCCGTTTCTCCATCTGCGCCTTCGCGTTGTCGGCGTGCTCGTTCACGGAGCCGTCGCCGCCGTGTTCGTCGCCCTGGGCGTTCCAGGTGGCGGGCGCCTCGGTGCCGGGCAGCCAGCGCGGGGAGATGCCGTCCTTGGCGGCGGGATCGAAGCGGTCGGAGGCCTTGAGCTTCTGGATCTTCTTCGGATCGGTGACGAGAAGACCGCGCTTGAGCTCCGTCTTGGACTGGTCGAACTGGGGCTCGGTGTAGAGCGCCTCGGCAATCTGCTTGTCCGTGAGGACGATCACGGAGATCTGGTACTCCTCCGCCAGGTTGAATGCCACGGGCATCAACCGGAAGGCGTCCTCGGCGTTGCTCACGCCGATCACGCACCGCGCGAACTCGCCGTGGGCGCCGTGGACCGCGAGGAGAAGATCGCCCTGCGCCGTCCACGTGGGAAGGCCCGTGGCGGGCCCCGGGCGCTGCGCGAGGACGAAGACCGTCGGGTTCTCGATGATCGCGTTGAGGGAGAGCGTCTCGGTCATGAGGTCGAAGCCGCCGCCGGAGGTGCCGGTAAGGGCGCGCGTACCCATGTGCATGGCGCCGCTCACCATCTGCGCCGCGGTGATCTCGTCCTCCGCCTGCTTCACGACCATCCCGGTCTTGTTCTGCAGGTCGGCGATGAAGGAGAGCAGCGGCGAGGACGGCGTCATCGGGTATCCGGCGTAGAAACGCACGCCCGCGTGGATCGCGCCGAGGCCCATGGCCTCGCTGCCCGTGAGGAGCATCGAGTCCTTCCACGTCTTCACCGGCTTCGGAAGCTCGACCGTGACCTTGCCGAGCGCGGGATCCTCGTACGCGTAGCCCTTCTCCACGCACTGTAGGTTGGCCTCGAGGAGATCCTTCTTCTTCGCGAAGCGCTCGCCGACGAGGCTCTTTAGGGCCTCCTTCTCCTGGCCGAGGACCGACCACAGGAACCCCGTGAGGAGCACGTTTCCCAGGATGGACTTGGCACCCATCTCCTTGAGGATCTTCTCCACCGGCATCTTGATCACGCGGAGCTTCTTCTTCGCGAGGAGCGCCTGGTCGTCCGCCGAGAACTTCCAGTCCTCGACGAAGTGCACGATCACGCCGCCATCCTTAAGGTCATGCAGGTTGAGCTCGAGACCGTGGTGGTTGTACGTGAGCAGCACATCGACCTGGGTCTCGCTGCTCTCGATGCGCTCGTCGGAGACGTCGAGCTGATAGCTCGTGTGTCCGCCCTTGATGAGGGACGGATACTCGCGATAGCCAAACACGCAGTAGCCCGCGCGCTTCAGCCCCTTGGCCACGATCTCGCCGATCGAGTTGATGCCTTGCCCGGCTGCGCCGACGACTTTAAGGGAGATACGCATGTTTGAACTTAGTGCTTCGTGCTTAGTGCTTGGAGCTTCCGATAGAGATCATCGGCCCACGCTTGCACCGCTTTCTCCTGTCCGAAGGGTTCATTGAGGATCTTGAGCGTGGGGCAGAGTTCGGTGCCGCCGTGGCCCTTCACGAACGCTTCCATGTAGACGGCGGCGTTCGCCCGGTAGCGGTACCGTTCGTCGCCGAGCGCGATGCACGCGACGGGGCGGCCGTTGAGCGCGGCCCCCTTCGCGCGGTCGAGCAGGAGCGCGAACATGTGCGGGTTCAGCTGCCCCTCGGCGTTGCCGGTGTTCCACGTCGAGGACGCGAGCACGAGCGGCCCCTCCGCCTCGAGATCCTTGGCCTCGGCTTTCTCGGCCCGCATCTTCACGGCCTTCACCCCTTTCTCCGCGAGGGCGGCGACGAGGGTATCCACGACGTATTCGGTATGGCCGCTGGTGGAGCCGTAGATGATGACCGGGGACGTCACGCGGGCAGTATATCGTTCTTTGTCACGGAGAGATGCCAAAAGTCGCGCTTTTGTGGTATACTATGAGGAAATGTCGCTTCTCTCCCCCGCCGGCATCGCCGTTCTGGGCGCCAGCGCCGAAGAGCACAAGGTGGGGCACTACGTGCTCCGAAACCTCCTCACGCAGGGATACGCCGGCGCGGTGTACCCCGTGAATCCGAAAGGCGGGGAAATCCTGGGCAAGAAAGCGTACGCGTCCGTCGACGAGATCCCAGGCACCGTGGACCTCGCCGTGATCGTGACGCCCGCGAAGACCGTTCCCGCGCTTGCGGACGCGTGCGGCAGGAAAGGAGTGAAGACGCTCGTCGTGATCAGCGCCGGCTTCGGCGAACTCGGCACGCCAGAAGGGCACGCCCTCGAGAAAGAACTCGTCGAGACGGCGCGGAAGTATGGCATAGCCCTCGTCGGCCCCAACTGCCTGGGCGTGCTGCGCCCCGCCGCCGGCGTCAACGCGTCGTTCGGCAAGAATCTGGCACGCAAAGGGTCGATCGCGCTCTTAAGCCAGTCGGGCGCGCTGGCCGTCGCCCTGATGGACGCGGCGGGCGACCGCGGCATCGATTTCTCCCTCGTCGTGAGCATGGGCAACAAGGCCGCCCAGGACGAGTGCGACTACCTGGAACTTTGCGCGCGGGACCCGGAGACCACGGTGATCGGCCTCTACCTCGAGAGTATCAAGGACGGGAAGCGGTTCTTGAGGACGGCGTCCGCCGTGAGCCGGGAGAAGCCTATCGTGCTCATCAAGTCCGGCACCTCGAGCCGCGGACGGCGCGCGGTCTCGTCCCACACGGGAGCGCTCGCGGGCTCCGACGCCGCGATCTCCGCGGCCTGCGCCCAGGCGGGCGTGCTCCGCGCGACGGACACCGACGAGTTCTTCGACGCGCTCTGCGCGCTTTCGCGCCTCCCCGCGATGGCGTCCGACCGCATCGCCGTGGTCACGAACGCCGGCGGGCCGGGCATCCTCGCCACCGACGCCGCCGAGCGCGAGGGCCTCACGATGACGACCCTCGAACGCACCACGGAGGAAGCCCTCAAGGGCGTGCTCCCGGCGGCCGCGAGCAGCGCCAACCCCATCGACGTGCTCGGCGACGCCCTCGCCGACCGCTACGCCGCCGCGATCGCGTCCGCCGCGCGGGACCCCAACGTGGACGGCATCGCCGTGCTCCTCACGCCGCAAGTGATGACGCCGTGCCGCGAGATCGCCGAGGCCGTCGCGAAGGCGCGCCAGGCCTCGCGCCTGCTCCCGATCGTGACCTCCTTCATGGGAGCCGACGGCGTACGGGAGGCCGAAGAGTTCCTCAAGGCCCACGACATCCCGAACTTCCCCACTCCCGAGCGCGCGGTGCGGGCGCTGAAGTTCCTGCGCGAACGCCAAAAGAACCTGGAAAGGAAGGCGGAGATCGCCGACGACGCCGATCATGAGCGGATCGCCGCGAAGCACGCGCGAAAGATCCTCCAAGGCAAGACCGGCCTCCTCACCGAGGAGGACACGGCCGCCCTCTTCGCCCTCTACGATCTTCCCTTCTCTGCCGGCAAGGTCGCGACCACGGAGGACGAGGCGGCGGCGTTCGCCCGCGCGATCGGCTTCCCGGTCGTCGCGAAGGTGAGCTCTCCCGAGATCCTCCACAAGACCGACGTGGGCGGCGTGCGCGTGAACCTCAAGACCGAGGAGGAAGCGAAGGCCGCGTTCCGCGAGATCCTCGCGAACTGCCAGAAGGCCATGCCGCAAGCGACGATCCGCGGCGTGTTCCTCCAGCCGCTGCTTCCCGCCGGTCACGAATTCATCGCCGGCGCCGTGGCGGATCCCTCCTTCGGGCACCTCCTCATGGTGGGCCTCGGGGGCATCTACACGGAGCTCCTGCGCGATACCGCCTTCCGCATCGCGCCGATCGGCGAGGAGGATGCCTATCTGATGCTCGAGAGCCTGCGCGGCTGGAAGCTCCTCCTGGGCCTGCGCGGCAAGGCGCAGAGCGACATCCCGGGCCTCGCCGCGCTTCTCGGGAATCTCTCCCGCCTCGTGACCGACTGCCCGGAGATCGCCGAGCTCGACTGCAATCCCGTCTTCGTGCGCGCGGACGGCGTCGTGATCGCGGACGCGAAAGTGGTGCTTCGGTAAGCGGCGGACGCCGAGCCGCCCCCGTTTTTGGCGTAAGAAATTTTTCTTGTGGCGCCACGGAACTCTCACTACGCTAGTTTCCGACTATTTTCCCGACCAATCCTATGAAGCTGAACAAGCTCTTCGAACGTTCGATCCAGATCGGCATGGAAGCCGACCCGCGAGGCAAGAAGCACCTCGATAAAATGCTCAAGAAGTACAGCGACCGCCAGAAGAAGCTCGAAGGCATCGAGAAGGAGATGTTCGACGACGAGCGCACCTGGAACCCCTACAGCGATTGCCGCATCATCAACGGCACCGGCGAGGAGGAGATCAAGGTCGTCATGGTAGGCATCGACATGGAGACGCCCGAAGTGATCCTCGCCGACCGCCTCCGCGAGAAGGGCACGCGCATCGACGCGATCATGACCCACCACCCCGAGGGCCGCGCGCTCGCCGACCTCGAGAAGGTGATGCCGCTCCAGGTGGACGTGTACGCGCAGGCTGGCGTCCCCGTGAACCACACGGAGGGCCTCCTCCGCCCCAGGATGGACCGCATCTGGCGCGCCATCCACGCCGACAACCTCTTCCGCACCGAGCGCGCCGCTGAGCTCCTCGGCATCCCGATGTTCGGCATCCACACCGTCACGGACAACCTCGTCTGGCGCTTCATCGAGAAGAACGTCTGCGACAAGCAGGGCAGCTTCGACTCCCTCAAGGACATCATGAACATCCTCTACGAGATGGAGGAGTACCGCTGGTACGCCAAAAAGGGCAACCCGCCGATCATCGTGAACGGCTCGGAGAGCTCCCGCCCCGGCAGGGTCGTGGCCACGGAGTTCACCGGCGGCACGAACGGCCCGGAGGACCTGATCGAGCGCCAGAGCCGCGCCGGTGTGGGCACCATCCTCGCCATGCACTTCACGGAGAAGGAGGTGGAAGAGGGCAAGAAGCACCACCTCAACCTCATCCAGTGCAGTCACATGGCCAGCGACGCGCTCGGCGTGAACCTCCTCTTCGACAAGCTCATGAAGGAGGACAAGAAGCTCGAGGTGCTCCCGGCCTCCGGGTTCATCCGCGTGGCCCGGAAGGCGTAAAAACGCACATTCCCGCAGCCGGGGTTCGCGAACCCCGGCTGCGGTTTTTTGTAACTTTCCCTTGGTGAAGGACCAGCAAAAAGCTCTACGCTCTAAGCCCTCTCCTCTTTCCTCTCTCCTCATGTCCTGGGGCTTCGTCCTCTCCGGCGGCGCGGCATGGGGCCTCGCGAACCTCGGCGTCCTCGAGGCGTTCGAGGAGGAGAACCTGCGTCCGGACTGCCTCGCGGGCAGCAGCATGGGCGCCATCGTGGGCGCGCTCTACGCGCTCGGCTATTCGCCGCGCGAACTGCGGTCGATCGCGGAAGGAATCCGCCCCCTCACGATCGCGAAGTGGAGCGAGCGGGCACTCAAGGACGGCCTGCACGGCGGTTTCTTCCGTCAGGAACTGGAGACGCACCTGCGCCCGCTGCTCGGCAACGCCGTGATCGGCGACTGCAAGCTGCCGTTCGTCTGCGTTGCGGGCCGCGTGAAGGAACCGATCCCCTGGCACAAGATCCTTACCGAGAAGACCTTCACGCCGCTCGTGGCCGAGCGGGTGGAACCGTACGTCTTTCCGCCGGAGACGCGCGTCATCGACGCGCTCCTCGCCACGTCCGCGATCCCGGTGGTGTTCTCCCCCGTGCGGATCGGCCGCGACGAATTCATCGACCTCGTGGCGTTCGGCGCCCTCCCCGCACGCACGCTCCGGGAGCGCTATGCGCCGGACTTCCTGGTGGGCACCGACTGCAATCCCACGTACGGATCGCTGAAGGACTGGCTGCCGGGCGGCTGGAAGGAGTTCATCGAGAGCGGATCCGTCGAGTATCGGAAGAGCCAGGAAGCGTGCGATATCGTCCTGAAGCCCGCGTTCAAAACGGGAGCGTTCAGATTCGACAAGGCGATGGACTTCGTGGAAGCGGGAAAGGCGGCGGCGGAGAAGGAGATGACGCAACTGAAGAAGCGCCTCAAAAAATGAACCACCGCAGCCGAGGTTCGCGAACCTCGGCTACCGGGGAATTATTTCTTGAGCCCGATCGTCTCGATCACCTTGTCGAAGACGGCCGGCTCGTGGATGGCGAGTTCGGAGAGCGCCTTGCGGTCGAGACCGATCTTGCTGTCCTTGAGGGCCTTGGCGAACACCGAGTACCGGAAACCGCGGGCGCGGACGGCGGCGGAGAGGCGGGTGATCCAGAGGGCGCGGAACGTGCGCTTCTTGCGGCGGCGATCGACGTAAGCGTTGGTACCAGCCCGGATGACGGCCTCGTTGGCCTTCACGAAGGTCGTGCTCCGCATGCTGCGGTAGCCCTTCGCGAGCTTGCGGATCTTCTGGTGACGACGGTGACGGACGGTGCCTCGCTTGACGCGCATGATGACGGAGAGCCGCACCCCTTCACGGGTGCGTCAGGGAAAGATTAGAGGTTCGGGAGGAGACCGCGCAGGGCCTTCATGTTGGTCGGGTGCGCGACGTGCGTGCGTTGCAAGCGCTTCTGGCGCTTGTTCTTCTGCTGCAGGAGGTGGCGGCGGCCGCGGCGGTTGAACGCGAACTTGCCGGAGCCGGTCTTGCGGACCCGCTTCTTGGCGCCGGAATGGGACTTCATCTTAGGCATAACGGGCGGGGAGTATAGCGGGTGATTTTGCGGATGCAAAGGGACTTTTCTGAAGGTTTCGGGTTGCGGGTGTCGGGTTGCGAGAACCCCGCAACTCGCAACCCGTAACTCGCAACTACGACTTTTTTGGCCTCAGGATCGCAATAAACTGATCCCCCTGGCGCTTGATGTCCTGCTCCAGCTCCGAGACGTCGGCGAGCGAGAGGAGGAGGTTTTTCATCTTCTCGATGGCATAGTCTTTGTTCGCGAGCTCGCGGCCGCGGAGGCGGACCATGAACTTCACGAGGTGGCGCTCCGTGAAGAACTCGCGGGCGCGGTCGGCCAGGCGGTCGATGTCGTGCTTGTCCGTGCGGAAGCCGAACTTGAGGATCTTCACTTCCACCTGCTTGCTCCCCGCCTTCTGCTTCCGCTCCTTCTTCTGGATCTGATAGAGGTACTTTCCCACGTCGTCGATCTTCACGACGGGCGGCTGCGCCTTCGGCGACACCTCGATGAGGTCGAATCCCTGGGACTGCGCGAGCGCGATGGCTTCCGCGGTCGGCATCACGCGCGTGCCCTGCTCCGTGACGAGCATCACTTCCGGCACGCGGATCTGGTCGTTCGTGCGGGGACGCTTCTCGTCGACGCGGTTGGGGCGGTAATGGTGTCGCTGACGCAGGGGAAAGAGGGGGAAAAGACCCCGCTACTGTAGCCGAGAAAGGCCTTTCGAGGAAGGACCAATCCCAAAACCCAAGGACCAATTGGTCCTTGTCGCATGGTCTTTGGTGCTTCGTATCACTCCGTCACCCGCGTGATCGCGTCCACCGTCACCTCCACGTCCATCCATCCGTCCCCCCTCTCGCGGACGTCGAGCGTCTCGGGAATGAGGAACGGCATGGGCCAGAGCTTCTGCGCGGAAAGCGCGTCGCCGAGCCCGCCGCCGAGCACCGTGCGCACGGAGGCGAGACGGGAGGAATCGAGAAGCTCGTGGAATTGCTGGATGAATTTCTCCGACGGGAACGCCTGGGTCAGGCGCTGGTCGGTGATCGTGGGATCGCGGAGATACTCGAGGAGATCCGCGGACAAAAACTGCTCCACCGGCACGATGCCCGCGTAGTTTTCCGACTCGGTGATGGCGAAGAGCTTCTGCAGGTCGTCCTCGCCGAGGGCGTCGCCCACGGTGATGAGACCGCTGGAATCGAGAAGGGCAACAAGCTGCTCGTACCCGCGGGAATCCACCTGCGCGGTGAAGCGCAGGCGCTGGGCCTGGAGCGGATCCTGCTTGCCATCATCGGAGCGCACCGGCACGTCGTACGGGCGAGGATCCTCGGCCGTGATGGACGAAAGCTCGCGGAGCACGCCGCGTTCGGTGAGCGTGGAACCGAGGACGTCGAAGAACGCGACGAGGCGCGAGAGGTCTGCCCCCTCGGGAAGCACGTACGCGCGGAGCTTCTCTTCCGCGGTGCCGCTGCGGAGCGTGGCCTGCAGCTCGGAAAGTTCCACCTGCTGCTTGAGGAGCTTCAGGCGGTCCTCGAGGGGCGGGAGCTCGGCCGCGAGCGGGAGCACTTGGTCGCGCACGTCGGCCAGGGCCGACAGGTGCCACGAAATCAGCTCCTTGCTCCCCGCGAAGAGCGCGAGGGCGACGAGGAAGCCGAAGGCGGGCAGGACGACGCGCTTCACGGGAGGGTGAGGGTCAGGGAGAACGGCGAGTGCGGGCCCGTGACGGCATCGTCCTCACGGAGGAAGGTCGGCGTGGACACGGAGGCGAAGGCGGGGTCCGCGCGGAGATTCTCCACGAACTCGGCGAGCACCGTCATGCTGCGGCTGCCGACGAAGCGCACGTCCCCTTCCGCGGCCACGACCTTCTTCTCGACGTCGTAGCTGAGCGCGGAAACGTGGATCGCGTCCTGCTGGGTCACGGTCTTCTTGGCGATGTCCTGCAGGCGGACCTTGAGTTCGGGAAGCGAGAGACGCGCCTCCCGCGCGGCCTTGAGCGCAAGATACTGCGGCTGATGGATCGCGAGCGTGAGATCCTCTCGACGGCGCTCGGCGGCCAGAATCTCCTGGCTGAGGTCGCTGCGGCGCTCCTGGAGCTCGGCATAGCCCAGGACGCTTCCCACGACTTCCACCCGCGTGAGGCGAGGCACCAGGAAGAACCACGACAGCGCGAGCAGGCCAAAGAGCAAAGTGGAGAACAAGAAGAACGGCAGCGCGACGCGCCGGAGGATCGTCGCGGCCGACGCGCGGGGCGCGGGGGTGAGCCCGGCGGTAACGAAGGTGATTTCGGTATTTGTCATGTTTTCTCCATAGTATAGCGGAAATCCTCGGGAAAAGGAAGGGTAGGAAGTACCTGTTTGAAGCCAGAGCTGAGGAGGTTTGAGGTGATGAGGTTATGAGCGCATGAGGTTTTGAGGTTCTGAGGTTTTGAGCTTCGATCTCTCAAGCTCAGAACGTCATACGCTTATAACCTCAGAACCTCTTCTCCGCCTAGGAGACAACCTCTTCCTGCTCTACACTCCTTCCACCCGATCCCCCTACCCCCTTTCCCGTGGAGGAACTGCTCCGCAAACTCACCGACCTGCAGTCCGCCGTCAATACGGGCAAGGACTCTCTTTGAGGGAAAGAAGATTCCAGAACAGATCAAAGACCTCGAAGCGCAAACCCAGGACCCGAACGTCTGGAGCGACCAGCAGAAGGCTCAGGGCCTTTTTTCCAAGCTGAAAGGCCTGAAGAAGCAATGGGAGCCGATCGCGGCGATGGCGCAGTCGGTGGCCGACACGATCGAGTTCGTGAAGATGGCCGGACCGAGCGATCTCCCGGGTCTGGAGAATGACGCGCTGAAGCTGGAGGAAGAATGGAAGGGTCTCGAGACGCAGCTCTACCTCGGCGGCGAATTCGACACGAACAACTGCTTCGTCACGATCTCCGGCGGAGCCGGCGGCACCGAGGCGCAGGACTGGGCCGCCATCCTCATGCGCATGTACCTGCGGTACTGCGAGCGCCAGGGATGGAAAACGACGCTCGTCGAAAAGACCGATGGCCAAGAGGCCGGCATCAAATCCGCGACGTTCCTCGTCGCGGGCGAGATGGCGTACGGCAACCTCAAGTGCGAGAAAGGCACGCACCGCCTGGTGCGCATCTCCCCCTTCGGGGCCAAGGCGCTGCGTCAAACCAGCTTCGCGCTCGTCGAAGTGCTGCCGGAAGTGACGGAGACCAAGGAGATCGAGATCAACCCCAACGATTTACGCATCGATACCTTCCGCTCCGGCGGCGCCGGCGGGCAGAACGTGAACAAGGTGGAGTCCGCCATCCGCATCACGCACATCCCGACGAACATCGTCGTCGCGTGCCAGACGGAACGGTCGCAGCTCCAGAACCGCGCCCAGGCCATGAACATCCTCCGCGCCAAGCTCCTCGAGAAGAAGCGCGAGGAAGAACTGGCGCAGAAAAAAGAGCTGAAGGGCGCGTCGCAGAGCGCGGACTTCGGCCAGCAGATCAGGAGCTACGTGCTCCACCCCTACCAGATGGTGAAGGACCTCCGCACGAACGCGGAGACGGGAAACACGTCTGCCGTCCTCGACGGCGACCTGCAGCTCTTCATCGACGCGGAGCTGAAGCGGCAGGCCCGAGAAGGAGAATGATGTATCGAACAAACGCGCGAAGAAGCGGGTCTCGCGGGCCCCGCTTCTGAGCGCCACCTTGCCGGAAGGAGAGTCCGCGAGAGGGAACCCGGAGGGTGCTCTTTCGCGAACGATACGAAAAACGCCCCCGTTACGGAGGCGCCTTCGTATCAAAGGAAACGTCCTTGGATCAGAGGTCGCACGGGCGGACCGTGACGCGACCGTTGTCCTTGGCGCGCTTCACCGCGGTCTTGAGGACCTCCTCGAGGTGGGCGGAAGCGGCCTCGGGCAGATCGCCGGAGGTCATCATGCCATGCTTCTTGAGAAGCTCCTTGATGGCGGAAGCAACGACGTAGCTCATGGGGGATGAGGGTGAGAAGTAAAAGTGAGAGGATTGTAGGGGGTGAAGAACGCGTCGCAAGTGCATTTTCTCTGACCTATAAGAGCCCCCTTGCCAAAATCGACCATCCGGACTCTTCCGCGGCGGCAAGCCAGAGACACGCTTTTTTACGGAAAAACCTTTATAGCAATACAAATATATTCTTCCTTCTCGTCAAGAAGACGTCTGACGCATTTTCGCAGCCAACACATGAAAAACGGGCACAGATCGGAGAAAGACGTTTTCAATCCGTTGCCCTCCGTTTCGTTCGCAACGTACACTGCCCCGGCTGGAGAGATGGCCGAGTGGTCGAAGGCGCACGACTCGAAATCGTGTAGACCCCCAAAGGGTCTCGAGGGTTCGAATCCCTCTCTCTCCGCCAGAGAAAACATCGATGAACCAGACCAGCAGTATGAATATCCCTGAAAAGAGGGATGAGAAGTTTATGGTGAGCGAGCCTGCCGAAGCTGGCGAGACGAACCAAATCCCTCTCTCTCCGCCAGAAAAATTAGTGAGAACCCAAACCAGGACAATCAGTATCCGGCAGGCCGGAGGCCTGCCCCAACAGTGGGGAGTGTTTGCCCTGATCAAAACTTGTACAGCAATAGTCCAGGTAGCTCTTCTGAAACTTGGGGCAGGCCTCCGGCCTGCCTAGAGAGGTAATTCTCCCGTCCTCTTCTCCGGTTCGACGTAGGGCACCTTGAGCATCTCGTAGATATCCTCCTCCTCGCGGCTGGCGATGACCTTCTCCCCGAGGAAGAGCCCGTACTCGCTCAGCTTCCAGCCGCGCGCGATGGCCTTCTTGCGGAGCGCGATGTTGTGCTCCTTGTCGCCCGTGAAGTAGAGCAGCGCGCTCCCCCACTGGTCGCGTGAGACGAAGCGGACATCGACGCGCATGACTTCGACCGGTCGGATGCCGTGGTCTTGGATCTTCAAATCGAACGAGAGCTTCTTCTCCCCGTGCGCCACGACGTCGCGGACGAAGGGAAGCGCAGCGATCGCGTCGCTGACCTTCTTCGGGTCCTTCGTGACGACGAGGACGTCCAGGTCCCCGACCGTCGCCTTCTTCCGCCGGTACGAGCCCGCGATCGACGCGCGATCGACGCCGGGGACCGCGCGGATGGTGTTCACCAGAATCTCCGTCTCCTTCTCCACCTGCTCGCGGTTGAACCGCCGCGAGCGCTCGCTCACGCGCTTGGCGCTCTCGAGGATTTTCTTCTCCATCAGTTCCGAGAGCCGGGGCAGCGTCCGCAGCTTCCCCTCCTTCGCGGCCTTCACGAGATCGGCGATGGTCTTGATGCCGAGTTCCGTCTGCAGCTGGCGCACGCGCTTGGGGCCGAGGTTCTCGATCTCGAGGAGCTTCGGCGCGATGCCCCCCTGCGCGCCCGCGAGTTCCTCGAACGCCTTCACGCGGCCGGATTCCACGAATTCCTTCGCTTTCCCCGCGACGGCCTTGCCGATGCCGGGCAGCGCCAAAAGCTCCTTCTCCGCGTACGCGGACAGATCCTTCGGGAGTTCATCCACCACCTGCGCCGCGCGTCTGTACGCCGCGGGCTTGAAGGCGACGCCCTGCTCGTCCAAGAGCGCCGCCATCTGGCGGAGGATGTGGGCGAAGGAGGCGTTACGTCCGGTCATTCGGGGATGGTAGCACCTCCGACTTCGAGGAAGCCGTAGAAAAGATCTGTTTTCTAGAGTAATCCAGGCCGCGCACGGGGCGCGGCCTGGAGTTACGTCAGGGCTTAGACTTTGCAAAGTCGGCGACGAGGCGGATTCTTTTGAGAGATGAGGAATTCGACAATTTCGTTCTGTGTCTTCGGTTCGACAGTCGACAACCTGGCTGCAAGAGCCTGATTGTCAAGAATCGCAGGACCGAGATTCTGAACGAAACCCCATTTCTTGAGAAGATGCCGCGCAGACGATGACTGTTGCACAGTAAGATGAAGCATGACTACTCCTGACGTGAAAAGGTTGTTCTGCCTTCGCAGCGTTCCCTCCAGGGAGACGCTGCTGGCCGAAGCCGGAAGACAGATCTCTTCTACGAACGAAACGGTGCTGTGAAGGATCGGAATGTAGTTCTTCCCAGGTCTCCTCCATCATTCCGGGACTTTTTCATTCATGCATCGCAGCGACAGTGTTGCTGTCGCATGCACTCAAGAATCCGCAGATCATTGCTGTAGCACATCTGCCGGTAACGCTGCAGCGTTTCCCGGACGGAAAGACCCCCGTCATTTTCTCCCTGCAACTGGCCCAGACATACAGTATTCTGTGTAGAAGGGATATTTTCGCTGTTTTCAGGGGAATGAGAAGGCATAGGAATGGAATGGAACAAAAGTCGGATCATTGACGCTTCTTCCCCCGTCCTTTGCGGGATGCGAACAGGTTGGCCATCTTCTTGCGGCACTCCTTCGCGTCACTGGTCAGGCGGAGACCGTTGGCGTCGATGTTCTTCTCATGCGCCGCCATAGCCGTATTGATCTTCTCCTGACGTGCATGTTCCCAAAGCGGAATCGTACCTTCCTCGACGAGGAACGTCTTCCGGGGCTGCATAGACTCATTGCCGTCGCTATAAGAAGTCTCAGACATAGGAAGGAGTGTAATATAATTATAAAACATTTTCCTTATAACTCAAGAACGCGTCTATAATAGGTCCGGTCAAGCCATCGACAAGTAATTACGCACCGGTACAACGGTAATGGCTTCCCTTTGACGAAAAGTCGCATGGAAAACGGGCTGTTCATCCCTCACTACGCTCGGGATGACAAACGGTAGCCGGGGTACGTGTTTCGACATGGCTCACCACAGGCGAACCCCGGCTACGGAAGGTATTCATGTGCCTTCCTGCCAGCTGGCGAGATACTTCTTCTGCTCGTCGGTGAGCTCGTCGATGGAAAGCCCCATGGCCTCGAGCTGGAGACCGGAGATGAGGTCGTCGATCGCGGGCGGGAGCGTGATCACCTCGGCCTTCATCTTCCCCTTGTTCTTCACGAGGTACTCGCACGCGAGCGCCTGGCCGCAGAAGCTCAGGCTCATCACCTCGCTCGGGTGGCCTTCGGCGGACGCGAGGTTCACGAGGCGGCCTTCGCCGGCGACGTAGAGGACCTTCTTCCCCACGGTGTACTCGTCGAGGTAGTGGCGCACGCGGCGCTTCCCCTTCGCCTTCTCCTCGAGGGTCTTGAGATCGATCTCGCAGTCGAAGTGGCCGGAGTTCGCGAGGACCGCGCCGTCCTTCATCGCCTGCATGTGCTCGAAGCGGATCACGTTCACGTTGCCGGTGACGGTGATGAAGAGGTCGCCGAGGGGGGCCGCGTCCTCCATCGTCATGACGCGGTGTCCGTCCATCGCCGCCTGGAGCGCGCAGAACTTGTCGACTTCCGTCACGATCACCTGGGCGCCGAGGCCGCGGGCGCGGAGCGCCACGCCCTTGCCGCAGCTGCCGTAGCCGAGGACCACGACGGTCTTGCCGGAGATGAGGAGGTTCGTGCTGCGCAGGATTCCGTCAAACGTGGACTGGCCGGTGCCGTAATAGTTGTCCATGAGGTGCTTGGTCTTGTTGTCGTTCACCGCGATCATCGGGATCTTGAGCGCGCCGTCCCGCACCATCGACTGGAGGCGGATGATGCCGGTCGTCGTCTCCTCGCAGCCGCCGATGAGGCTCGGGAGGAGATCCGCGTGCTTGGTGTGGATGAGCGTCACGAGATCGCAGCCGTCGTCGATCGTGATGTGGGGCTTCGTCTCCACCACCGCCTCGAGGAAGCGGTAGTAATCCTCCGTGCTCTCTCCCTTGTACGCCCACACCTGCACGTCCTTCTCCTCGGCCAGCGCGGCGGCCACGTCGTCCTGCGTGCTGAGGGGATTGCAGCCCGTGATCGCCACCTTGGCGCCGCCGTCGCGCAGCGCGCGGACGAGGATGCCCGTCTCCTTCGTGACGTGGAGCGCCATGCCGATCGTGAGACCGGCGAACGGCTTCTCCTTCTTGAAGCGCTCGCGCACCGCCATGAGGGCGCCCATGCGGCGCTCGGCGATTTCCAGGTTGAGACGGCCTTGCTCGGCCAAAGAGGAATCCTTGATGTGGGACATGGGGAGAGCTTAGAGGTTTTGAGCACAGGGTTCTAGGGACTTCTCCCGAACCTCACAACCTCGGAAATTTCTTGCCGTAGGCGGCCTCCGCCCGGGCGGACACCTCATCCAGATCGAGCGCGTCCAGCAGCGTCCCCTCCTTCTCCACGACGAACGACGCCACCGAGGCGCCGAGTTTGCACGCGTCCTCGACCGTCCACCCCGCGGACAGTCCGGCCAAAAGCCCCGCGCGCAGCGCGTCTCCCGCGCCCGTGGGATTCACGACGGTATCCGCCTTGCATGCCGGCAGCACGCGTTCGCCCCCGCGGGTGAAGAGCGCGAGACCGTCCCCGCCGTGCGTGACGATGAGGTACTCGGCGTGTTCGAGCACGCCGTCCACGGACACGCCGGCGCGCTCGGAGAGCAGGCTCCACTCGTACGCGTTGCAAAGAACGCCCTTGCTCGCGCGGATGCCGGCGAGGAGCTCGTCCTTCGAAAGGCCGATGATCACCTGTCCCGGATCGAAGAGCAGCGGCACCTTCCACTTCGCACACCAGCGGACGGCCTCCGTCATGAGGACGGGATTGCGCGCGCCCACAAGCGCGTACGCGAGGTCCTCGCGCTCGTCCTGCAGCGCCGCGCCGGGCCACGACCCGTGCGCGTCCGCGCCGGGGTGGAAGAACGCGATCTGCCGCGAACCGTTGTCGGTGCCGATGATGGCGGTCGCGGTAACGTAGGCATCGAGCTGTTCCAGGTACGTCGTGTCCACGCCCCGCTCCGCGAGAAGCGCCTTGTACTCGCCGCCGTCCTTCCCCACAGTGGAAACGAGCATCGGGGAAGCGCCGAGCAGCCGGAGCGTCCACGCGATGTTCGCCCCAGTACCGCCGTGGTGGCGCGCGTAGAACGGACTGAAGAAGGAGACCGAGAGCGACTTGATGGCCTTGGGATCGATGGCGTCCGCGAAGGAGCCGCCGTAGCCGAGGAGGATATCGTAGGCGGTGGAGCCGGTGACGAGGATGTTCTTCATGGAGACAGTGTGGGAGGAAGCTTCCCCAAGCTCAAGCAAGTTTGTAGTTGGTAGTTTGTAGAAGTGGCAGTATCTGGAATTTTTAGGAGAACTTGTACTAAAAACTATCAACTAAACACTAAAAACTCCCCTGACAGAACAGCGAACTCCCCGTAAACTCCGAACGTGAAAATCGCCATTGTTGGTACCGGCTACGTCGGCCTCGTCTCAGCGGCCTGCTTCGCGGAGCTGGGGCATACCGTCATCGGCGTGGACATCGACCCGAAGAAGATCGAGAAGCTCAAGAGGGGCGAAAGCACCATCTTCGAGCCGGGTCTCGAGGAGCTCATCAAGAAGGGGCTCAAGACGAAGCTGCTGAGCTTCACGACCGACCTCGTCGAGGCGCTTCCCCAGGTGAGCGTGGTGTTCTCTGCGGTGGCGACCCCGCCGGGCGAGGGATTCAAGGCCGATCTCCGTGCGGTGTTCACCGTCGCGGAAACCGTGGCGAAGCACGCGGAGAAGCCGGTGGTCTTCGTGAATAAGTCCACGGTGCCCGTCGGCACGGGAAAGCAGTGCGAGGAGCGGATGGCCAAGATCCTCGCGGACCGGAAGAAGGACTTCTCGATCCCCGTCGTGAGCAACCCCGAGTTCCTGCGCGAGGGCCTCGCGGTGAATGACACTCTGATGCCGGATCGGATCGTCGTCGGGATAAATGAGACAGAAAGTCATCGGTCATCAGTCATGAGTCATGGGGATGAAGATGCTCAAGACTCAAGACTCACGACTCACGACCCGCTCGATTCGAGAAAACTCATGCAAGACCTTTACGCTCCCATCACTCGCGTCGGGAAACCCCTCGTCTTCATGAGCCGCGAGAGCGCGGAGATCGTGAAGTACGCCAGCAACGCCTTCCTCGCGACGAAGATCAGCTTCATCAACATGCTCACGGAGTTCGCGGAGATCACGGGAGCCAACATCCGCGACGTCGCCCGCGGCATGGGCCTCGATAACCGCATCGGTCCGCGCTTTCTCCACGCCGGCATCGGCTACGGCGGCAGCTGCTTCCCGAAGGACGTGAAGGCGCTCCTCGCGACCGCGAAGGATCACGGACTCAGCTTCGACATCGTGGAGGCCACCGATCGCATCAACGCGCGCCAGCGCCAGCGTTTCTTCGAGAAGATCCTGAAGGCGCTCCCGAAAAAGGCCAAGGTCGCCGTGTGGGGGCTCTCCTTCAAGCCGAAAACCGACGACATGCGCGAGGCGCCGAGCTTGGATCTGCTCCCGATGCTCGTCGACGCCGGGCACGCCGTGACGGCCTTCGACCCCGAGGCGATGACGGTGGCGCGGCCGCTCGTGCCCAAAGAGGTGGCGTTCGCCGAGTCCCCGATGGAGGCCGCCAAGGGCGCCGAAGCGCTCGTGCTCCTCACCGAGTGGGACGTCTTCCGCGGAGCGGACCTGGCAGAGCTCAAGGCGGCGATGAAGGGGGTCGACCTCTTCGACGGACGCAACGTGTATGAGCCGAAGGACGTGGAGAAGGCGGGGTTGAGGTATCGGGGGATCGGGATCTAGTCGTGAGTCACAAGTCCTGAGTCTTGAGTATTTTGCCCGAGGGAGTAGGCTGAAAAGCTATGCTTCATATGTCTTTTGAGAAGCTAAAGGTCTGGCAGAGAGCGATGCAACTTGTGACCTTCATCTACGAAATTACGGCGAAATTTCCTCGCGAAGAGATATATGGTCTCACGTCCCAGATGCGAAGAGCAGCTGTGTCTGTTCCCTCGAATATTGCCGAGGGAAGTCAACGAACGTCAAATCGTGATTTTGCGAATTTCATCCTGATAGCCAAAGGATCATTGGCAGAGCTTCAGACTCAAATCACTATTGCGAAGCAACAGTCATTTTTCGATGCGAAGGAATATGGAAAAATACGGGATGAAATGGAGGAAATAAGTAAGATGCTCTACGCTTTCCATCATCAATTACTCACTCACAAGTCTTGACTGAAGACTCGTGACTTACGACTCACGACTATGAAGGTCTTCCTCACCGGCTGCGCCGGATTCATCGGGTTCCACACCGCGAACCGCCTGCTCGATCGCGGCGACGAAGTGGTGGGTCTCGACAACATGAGCCCCTACTACGACCCCAAGCTGAAGGAGGCGCGTCTCGCGATGCTCCAGAAGCGCAAGGGCTTCACCTTCACCAAGGGCGACATCCTCGACCGCAAGACGATCCGCGAGTGCATGCGCGGCTGCGACCGCGTGTGCCACCTCGCGGCGCTCGCCGGCGTGCGGTATTCGTTTGAGCATCCGGAGGAGTACATCGCGATCAACATCGACGGCTTCTTCGAGATGATCGACGAGGCGAGGCTTCAGAAGATCCCCGGCTTCATCTACGCCTCCTCGAGTTCCGTCTACGGCGGCAACACGAAGTTCCCGCAGCACGAGGACGACCGCACGGACGATCAAGTGTCGCTCTACGGACAGAACAAGAAGGACAACGAGCTCATGGCGCACATCTACCATAAGCTCTACGGAATCCCCGTCACGGGCCTGCGCTTCTTCACGGTCTACGGCCCGTGGGGCCGCCCGGACATGGCGCTCTTCCTCTTCACGGACGCGATCCTCAAGGACAAGCCCATCAAGGTCTTCGGCCACGGCAAGATGCAGCGCGACTTCACGTACGTGGACGACATCGTGTCCGGCGTGGTCGCGTCCATCGACAAGAACTACCCGGAGGAGATCTTCAACCTCGGCGCCGGCCACACGGAAGAGCTCCTGGATTACATCGGCATGATCGAGAAGACCGTCGGCAAGGAGGCCACGAAGGAATTGCTCCCCATGCAGCCCGGAGACACGGTCCGCAGCGAGCCGGACATCTCGAAGGCGAAGAAGATGCTCGGCTACGCCCCGAAAACGACGATCAAAGAAGGCGTCCCCAAGTTCGTGGAGTGGTATAGGGAATACCACGGTCTCTGATAGGCCTGTCCTGAGCGAGGAGCGCCGCAGCGCGACGAGACGAAGGATGGAGTGCTATCGGGAATACCACGGACTATAAGGGCTTGCCCTGAGCGAGTCAGCCGAGGCTGACGAGCCGAGGGGCATAGGGAATATCACGGCCTCTGAGAACGCCTTCCGGACGATAAGAGTATTCTGCAACCACCATGCTCTCCTCGACGATACGTCGCGGCGGATCCTCCTCGTTGGTCGCATGCGAGCGCTGCGAGGACGCACGTCGCCCCTGGGATCGCATCGCGGACACCGCGGTTTGTCCGAACTGCATCGAAAACCTGATGGTGGGAATGAGTGATCACCTCCGATTCGCCGTGCAGGAGATCCGATGCACCCTTTGCGCGTCGCTCACTTCCGTCATGTTTCAATCGGTTCCCCGCCACTCTTTCTTACCGGTCAAGATTCCCCTCTGCGGAAACCACCTGCGCGCGCTCGCCTCCCGGGATCTGGACCCGGAATCGTACGGACTGCTGAAAAAGCAACTCGCGTACTTCGGTTTGTCCGTCGAAAACATCTTTCTGCTCCACGGCAATTTTTACGACGCCAAAGGAAAGGCGCTGCAGCCTATCGTCGATCGGTACTGACGGACACCCACGCTTCCCTTGCCGCCGTGACGGGCGTCCATCCGGTCTTGTCGAACGGCGGACACGCGTCGAGGCAGATCACGGCGCCCGCGCCGGCGACCAATTCCGGCGCGAAGCGGCGCACGGCCGCGGGACTCTCGTACTGCCACTCGTGGCCGAAAGACCCGCTGATCAGGACCGTGCCGCGCATGCCGCTCGCGGCGACGTCGCGCATCACCTGCCGCGCGAGCGAGGCGCCAGGCAGAGGGCAAAACCAGATCGTCGCCCACGCGCCGAGCGCGAAAAACGAGATCCATACCGGACGCTCGAACCACGGAGCCGTCGCGCAGCGGGGATCGAAAAATCCCGTGAAGCCGACGGCAAAGAGGGGCGCGAAGAGCACGGCGTAATAATCGTACCGCGAGAGGAGCACGTACGCGGAAACGAGGAGAAAGCTCAACAAGAGGTCGGCGCGCCTGAGACGCAGGAGCCCGATCGTTCCCGCGACGCTCCCGACGGCGCTGCCCCCGAGGAGCCAGACCTTCAGGTATCCCGCTATCCGTTCGAGCGACGACTCCCCGATCTGCCTTCCGGCGTGCACGCCGAAGCTCGCCGCGGCGAGAGGATTGCCGAGCGTATAGAGCGAAAGCAGCAGGAGCGGTATGAGCGCATAAGCCGCGCGTTCGAGCAGCGGCGCCTTGAGCCGCCAGAAGAGCAGGAAGACGATCGGCGCGAAGAGCACGGCCTGGTACGCGGTGAAGAGGGAAAACAACCAGAAAAGCGCGACGAATCCGCGGTATCTGTCCACGAGCGCGGGACGGGAGGAGAGCCAGAGGAACGCGAGCGCCTCGAGCGCCGTGAGCGGCGCCATCATCACGGTCCCGGCCTGGAGCAGGATCGCCGAGGAGAAGATCCACGCCAGTGCGATGATCGTGCGTTGATTCTTCGTGTATCCCTTCGTCAGATCCCACACGAGCCAAACGGCTTGGAGCAGGAGTGTCGCGAAGACGAGACGCCACAAAAGTTCTTGGAACGGAAATCCTTTCGTGAGCCCCAGAATAAAGCGAACTGCTGGCGGATGCGGGTATGGAATGTTGAGGAGGTACTTCGCCTCATCGGTTCTCACGCCCACCTGCCATTGCAGGAGCGCGAGGATGACGGCCAGCCCCTCGAGCGCCCACGCTTTTACCGCAATGCGCATTCCGCGAGGGGGAAAGAAGAAAGCGGCACCATCACGACATCCGAAGGCACAGCGAACCGCAGATGATCATGATGCGTGACGACGAGACTCCCCAATTTCTCCGGAACAAATCCGAATGACAGATCGGACAGCAGCCATCCGCGCTCGTCTGCAACGGATTGAACTGCATGTTGCACCGAGCAACGCATCGCAGGATCAAGGTAGAGCGGCGACAGGTTCCACGCCTGATCGCCGAGCACTATCGCGAGGAGCACCGAGATGGTCCAGAAGACGCGCCGCGAGAAAAGAGCATCAGTCATCGGGCTTCTTTCCAGATGAATTGGAGTCCCATGGTGTAGTTCCAGAGCATGCCGAGGAACGCGCCGGCGGAGATGCTCGCGACCTGCGAGAGCCCCTGGCGATAGAGGAAGGACGCCACGGCGTAGTTGGCGATCGCGCCGAGCAGACAGAGCACCGTGAACCCGAGGAAGCCGAGCAGGGCGCGCATGCCGCGCAGCCGGACGTGCGCGAACGTGAGGGCGTTATTGAGCAAGAAGTTGAAGAGGATCGCGGCCTCCACGCCCGCGAGGAACGGGAGCGTGAGCCCGAGCACGCGCGGCTCTGCCACCGGCGGGAACGCGGCCTCGGCGAGGTAGTACACGACGAGGTTCACGACGACGCCCATGGTCCCCACGATGCCGTACTGCACGAAGGTGAGAGGGACGAACCGTCCGGCGGTGACGTCGTAGAGGTACTCCAGGAATTCGATCTGCACGCGACGGGAGAGCTTGCTCTCGCCGTGGGTGCGCAGTCCGAATTTGAACGGCATCTCGTCGACCGCGGTCCCGGCGGGCACGTGCACGAGGAGATCGAGCAGGATCTTGAACCCCTTGGGGTTGAGCCGGGGCAACGCCTCCTCGAACACCTCGCGCTTGAGCGCGAAGAACCCGCTCATGGGATCGGAGGCGCGCACTTTGCAGAGCCGGATCGCGAGGCGGGTGGCGAGGCGCGAGAGCGCGTGGCGGCGCTCGTCCCACTGGCCTACGCTCCCCCCTTCGACGTACCGGGAACCGACGGCGATGCCGCCGTTCCGTCTCGCCGCCTCGGCGAGCGCGGGAATGAGCGAGAGCTCGTGCTGGCCGTCGGCGTCCGCCACCACGAGCGTGTCCCCGCGCGCGGCGAGGAACCCCTCGATCACGGCGGAGGAAAGCCCGCGCCGTCCCACGCGCCGGATCACGCGGACGTGGGGATCCTTCTCGCCGATCGAACGCGCGACCTCCCACGTGCGATCGGGGGAATTGTCGTCCACGACGATCACCTCGTACTCGAGGCCGGCCATCGCCTTTTCCACCGCCGGCAGGAGCAGCGGCAGGTTCTTGGACTCGTTATAGGTCGGGAAGATGACGGAGATCACAGACCCGAAGTGTATCGGGGAAAAATCCCAGACGCCAAAACCCAAATGCCAAGAAAATAGTAAAATCCAACCGCCAAGTTCGTTCTTTGGTCTTCCAGAGGTATTTTCTTCGTTTTTGGTTCCTGGTATTTGGAATTTTTCTGCGATACCCTCCAATCGTATGAGAATTTTGGTAACCGGCAGCTCCGGCACCATCGGTACCCGCCTCTGCGAGGAATTGATGAAGCGCGGCCACGACGTCACGGGCGTGGACTGGGTCACGAACAAGTGGAACGACGGCGTCCAGGCCGTCACCCGCAACGTGGATCTCCGGGACCGCGAGGCCCTCTCGAAGCTCGCGACGACGACGCAGTTCGAGGCGATCGTGCACCTCGCGGCCAACGCCCGCGTGTACGAGCTCGTCGAGAACCCGGACCGCGCGCTCGACAACATGATCACGACCTTCAACGTCCTCGAGTTCGCGCGCAGCCGCGGCATCACGCGCTTCCTGTTCGCTTCGTCGCGCGAGTCCTACGGCAACGCGGGCCAGCGCACGTACAAGGAGGACGCCGTGCGCGTCGAGAACTGCGAGAGTCCCTACACCGCGAGCAAGATCGCGGGCGAGGCGCTCGTGGAGGCCTACACCCGCTGCTACGGCATCGACCACGTCACCTTCCGGTTCAGCAACGTGTACGGCATGTACGACGACTCCGTCCGCGTCGTCCCTCTCTTCATCCGCCAGGCGCGCAACGGCGAGCCGCTCAAGGTGTTCGGCGGGGAGAAGTGCCTCGACTTCACGTACATCGACGACTGCGTCGCGGGCATCATCCATGCGCTCGAGAAGTTCGACGAGGCGAAGAACGACACCTACAACCTCGCGTTCGGCGAGGGAACGACCATCCTGCACCTCGCGGAGCGCATCAAGGAGATCCTCCGCAGCGATTCGGCCATCGACGTTGGCGAACCCCGGACCGGCGAGGTGGTGAAGTACATCGCGGACATCTCGAAGGCGCGCGAGAAACTCGGCTACAACCCCCAGATCGCGCTCGACGCCGGCATCGAGAAGGCCGTCGAGTGGTACACGAAGCACGCCTGAGGCATGGATCCCTCGCTGCTCCTCCTCGCGGCCTTCGCCCTCCTCGCGGGCGGGCTGCAGTTCGGCAATCCGCCGGAGCCCTTCTGGTTGCCGCTCTTCTTCCTGCTGCCGAGCTTCGGCTGCGTCGTCGCCGCGTGCGCGGGCACGAGGCGCGGCAGGACGGGCGACCTTTCGGCGCGCTGGATGGCCGCCGCGCTCGTGGCGCTCCTCGCGATCTCCTACAAGCAGTACCCCGGCTTCTACGTGGAGGACATGGCGTACAACATGCGCGTGTTCGCGTGGACGAGCATCGCGATCGCCTACGCGCTCTTCCGGCTCGCGATGGGCGGAAGGATCGAGAGGGCGGAACGCATCGGCTTCTGGATCGTGCTCGGCGGGCTCGTCTTCCTGCGGGCGGGGATGATCTCCGCCTCGCCGAAGCCGTACATCGACGTCTTCAGCATGATCCAGCAGGGAGTGGAAAACCTCTTCCAGGGCCGCAATCCCTTCACCTATCCCATCCGGGACATCTACAACGGCTCCTTCAGCTGGTGCTACGTGATGAAGGCGTACTCCTACACGCCCGCGAATCTCTATCCGCACGCGCTCGCCGTCTGGCTCGGCGGGGACGCGCGCTTCGTCTCCGTCGCGGCGGACCTCTTCGCCTCGCTCCTGCTCTTCGACCTCGGGCGGCGCCTGCTCGACCGCTCCCGCGGCGAGCTCCTCGCCCTCCTCTTTCTCGCCCAGCCGCGCGCGCTCTTCCCCGTGGAACAGGCGTGGACGGAACCGCTCGTGGGCTGCGTCTTCGTCTTCTTCCTCTGGCTGTGGACGCTCGGCTGGAAGAAGACCGCCATGGTCGCCTACGGCTACCTGGTCTCGCTCAAGCAGTACTGGGCCTTTCCGGGCCCGCTCGTGCTGATCCTCGAGCGTCGCTGGACGCGTCTGCTTCTCGCAGCCGTTTCGGCGGTCGCGACGACGGTGCCGTTCCTCCTCTGGGACGCGAAGACCGTGATCAGCGAAGGCTTCCTCATGCAGCTCTCCGCGTGCTTCCGCGCCGGCACGCCCACGATGGCCGCCGTCTTCCACGCCGCGACCGGCATCGTGCCCCCGAAGCTCTGGATCCCGGTCTTGGGATTCGGCGCGTCGGGCGGCTTCGCGTGGTGGCTCAAGGATCTCGAGCCCATGAAGCGCTACGTGCTCTGCACGCTCGGGACCTTCTTTTCGCTCTTCCTTTTCGGCACCCAGGCGTTCCTCAACTACTACATGCTGGTAGGGACGCTGATGCTCGCGGCAATGATCCTAAGCGTGCAAGAACGCCATTCTGCGTAATTGACAAATTTACATAAAAGTATACTTTGGTAACATGAAGGAACGTGCGGAGCCGCCTGCCGATTACGGCACGGCGATCCAGAAGATCATGGCCAGCAAGAAGCTGACGCCCGCCGAGGCGGCGTTGCTTCGGTAAAACGGCATGCCTGTCCTCGATAGCATGATCGAGGTCACGGCCGATGGCGTGAAGGACCTCCTGGCGAACGACGCCACTTTGGAATCACCCGAGAACAGGACGGACCGGAAAATCGCCGAGATCGAAACCGAGATGTCGTTCTTCGAAACCCAGGTAGCTCCTCTCCTTCAGACAGCCGATCCTGCCCGGCGCGTCGCCATCACGAATCCGTTCCATTTCCTCAACGCGAACAAAGGCAATACGCTGAAGAACTTCGAAACGGCGTCCCGCGTCGCCTTGACCCAAGGCATGCCCGTGGAATCGATCCTACTGGCTCTCAACGATCCGCGGCATTACGGCTACCGTCTCATACCGGATTCAGCGCTCAGGGGCACGGGAATCATGATCGGCACGATCCCGATCCAGCGCTCCGTGGGGATATCGGAGAAATACGATTTCAAGAACACGCTGAACCGCCTAACGATGGTCCACGAGCTCGTGCACCTGGCGCATCAGGCGCTGCAGAGGAAAAAGAATATGATGGAATTCCTTCGATTCCACGCAAGCGGACGGAAGCACGTGATCATCGACGAAGAATACGACGCGTACGTCGTGGAGATCGAAACCCTTGATCTGCTCCTGGGCGGCGAATTGCGGGAAGGTAAGGCTCGCCCGGAAGACATCTTGAAGCGCTTCTCCCTTCCAGAGGATCATCGCACGCCGATCACGATGCTATGCATGATGGCCGAGCGGTATTTCCCCGTCGGCCGCGTCGACGCACCGTACCCGAAAGCATACACGACCTTTGTCGACCGCGCGGTGGCGCATGACGGATATGAACTGCGGCGATACGGACAGCCTGGGGTCCCGCGACCGTAGGTTAAGCAACCGATTTCTTCTTCTCCTCGTGATACTCCCCCTTCGAGATTCACCCGGCTTCGCTCGGCGGAGCTTCGCCAAGGTGAGACTCAGGACGATTTTTTCTCCTCGTGATATTCGCCTTCCAGATTCACGTCCCAGAGGTTCGCCTTGTCCGTGCGGCCGGCGACGATGTTGTCCACCGCGAGCATGGAGGTGAGCATGCTGTGATCCTGGTTGTTGTAGCGGTGCATGCCGTTGCGTCCCACGAGGAACATGTTCGGGACCGCGTCCGCGTACTCGCGCACCACCGGCAACTGCGCGTAGCTGCCGAAGTAGGCGGGATACGCCTTGGGCATGCGCAGCACGCAGGCGTCGACGAGATCGCGGCGGTCGATGAACCCGATCGCCTCCATCTCCTTGGTGCCGAGCTCGATGAGCTTCTCGTCGGGCATCACCCAGAGGTCGCCTCCTTCGTTCACGAAGTACTCGAGCCCGATCCACACCGAGTTCGCGCGGTCCGCGACCATGTACGGGCTCCAGTTGTTGAAGATCTGGATGCGTCCGACGCGCACGCCGCCGTCCTGGACGTAGATCCAGTTGTCGGGAACGGCGGTCGCCGGCGCCACGCCCTTCTCCTGGACGTGGAGCTTCTTGAGCAGGAGACCCACCGTGAGGAAATCGCGGTACTGCAGGCCCTCGGCCACCTCGATGACCCGCTCGGGCGGACGCGGGTGGATCATGCCGACGAGGTGCTTCACCGGCATGGTGGAGAAGAAGTAGTCGCACGCGACTTCCTCGGACTTCCCCGTCTTCATATCTTCGACCGTGACGGCGACGACCTTGCCGCCCTCGAGCCGCACGCCGCTCACGCGACGTTCCCACGTGATCTCTCCCCCGCACGCGCGGACGCGCTCCGCGACGGTCTCCCACATCTGGCCGGGGCCGAACTTGGGGTAGAAGAAGCGGGTGATGAGGCTGGTCTCGCGCTCCTCCTGCGCCTTCTTGAAGTCGCTGCTGAGGAGGTCTTTCACCGCGTGGATCACGGCGCGCTTGAGCGAGAGGCCCTTGATGCGCTGGGCGCCCCAGTCGGCGCGCACCTCGCTGCATGCCACGCCCCACACCTTCTCCGTGTAATCCTTGAAGAACGTGCGATACAGACGGTCGCCGAAGCGGTTGATGAAGAACTGATCCAGGAATTCCTCCTGCTTGATGGGGAAAAGCTGGGCCTTGATGTAGCTGCAACCGATGAGGAAGGTATTGAGGAGGCCGAGCTTGCGCGCCACCGTGAGGGTGATGCCGATCGGGTACGGAAAGAAGTGCCGGCGGTAATAGATGCGGCTCAGGCGGGGCCGCTGCAGCATGACGCCGTCTTCCTTCTCGGGGTCGGGGGCTTTCCGTTTCACCCTGACAACGGACGAGGCCTGAGTCTTGAGCTCTGAATCACGAGAAGCTTCCTTCCCATCACCCACGACTTGCGACTCACGACTTCCCTGAGAGACGCAATCGCGGCACAGGAACTCCACGATGACCTCGGCGGCGTAGTCGATCTCGTGTTGCTTCTCGGCGGTGTCCGCCGCGGGGCTCCCCTGCAACGGAAGGACCGAGAACCACCAATCCATCACGCGAGTACTCTTGCTGAAGAAACGGTGTCCGCCGATGTCGATGCGGTTCCCCTTGTAGTTGAAGGTCTGCGCGATGCCGCCCGTGGCGGTGGTCGCTTCGAAGACGACGGGCCTGATGTCCGTGCGTTTGAGGAGCTCGTAGGCCGCGGTGAGGCCCGCAGGACCCGCACCGGCGATGACGGCGATCTTCGGAGAGCTCATGTCTGGCGCAGGGTACCCGAGCGCCGGGAAAAGCAAAAACGAAGGCCGGCGCGCCGCATCATCGCTTCGCGCGACGTCAAAGGGCGACGCCCGTCGCGGCGCAATCCGCCTCGAGCATGATGGACGCCAGCTCCCGGAGGCTCGTCTTGGCCTCCCAGCCGAGCACGCGCTTGGCCTTGGACGGATCGCCGCAGAGGTAATCCACCTCGGCGGGACGGTAGTAGTACGGATCGATCGCGACGATCTTCTTCCCGGTCTTGCGGTCGAGGTAGGACTCGTCCTTGCCGGAGCCGCGTCGCTCGAAACCGATACCCGCGCGCTCGAGGCAGAGCTCCAGGAACTCGCGGACGGTGGCTGTGGTGCCGGTGGCGAGCACGTAATCCTCCGGGCGCTCCTGCTGGAGCATCCGCCACATGCCTTCCACGTACTCCTTGGCGTATCCCCAGTCGCGCTTGGCTTCGAGGTTGCCGAGGAAGAGACACTCCTGCTTGCCCCCGAGGATGTTCGCCAGGCTGAGCGTGATCTTGCGCGTGACGAAGTTCTCCCCGCGGCGCGGCGACTCGTGATTGAAGAGGATGCCGTTCACGGCGTACATGCCGTAGCTCTCGCGGTAGTTGCGCGTCATGTGGTACGCGTACGCCTTCGCCGCGGCGTAGGGGCTGCGGGGATAGAAGGGGGTCTCTTCGTTCTGCCGGTCGTTGGAGGTCTTGCCGTAGAGCTCGCTCGAACTGGCCTGGTAGAAGCGGATCGGCAACCCGCTGACGCGGATGACCTCGAGAAGGCGGGCGGTACCCAGGCCCGTGACGTCGCCGGTGTACTCGGGAGTATCGAAACTGACGCCCACGTGGCTCTGCGCCGCGAGGTTGTAGACCTCGGTCGGCTGGACGGCCAGGACGATGCGCAGCAGGGAACTCGAATCCCCGAGATCGCCGTAGTGCAGGAACGTGGATTTGGTCGACTGGTGGACGTCGCTGAAGATATGGTCGATGCGGCCGCGATTGAACGTGGACGAGCGACGCACCACGCCGTGCACCTCGTAGCCCTTCGAAAGGAGCAATTCGGCCAGGTACGAACCGTCCTGACCGGTGATGCCGGTAATGAGCGCTTTCTTGGGAGTCACAGGCGCAAATGGTAGCGGGCGTCTGGGCAAATAGCGAGAGCGGGCCATTCGCCATGCCGCCTCCCCGTCGCTACACTCCACGGGTTCCTATGGCACCCGCCCCCGCCAGCATCTCCGTCGTGCTCCCCTCGTATAACGAGAGCGCGAACATCGTGGAGGCGATGCAGCGCATCACGGCGACGCTCGGCGACCTCCTGAAGGAAATCATCGTGGTCGACGACGACAGCCCGGACCGCACGTGGGAGCTCGTGGAGAAACAGGGAAACCCCCGGTGGAAAGTCATCCGCAGGACGGACAAGCGCGGACTGGCCTCCGCGCTTTCCGACGGCACCAAGGCCGCGACGGGCGACATCATCGTCTGGCTCGATTGCGATCTGGGCATCCCCCCGGAGGACATCCTGCTGCTCACGGCCAAACTCGACGAGTACGACGCGGCAGTCGGCTCGCGCTACCTGCCCGGCGGCATGGACACGCGGCACAAGTTCCGCGCGTTCCTCAGCCTCGTCTTCAATACCTACACGCGGCTCGTCCTGGGATACTTCGATTTCTGGGACTGGACCTCCGGTTTCGCGGCCGCGCGCCGGGAGGCGCTGCGGAAGGTCCCCCTGTCGCCCCAGGGCTTCGGCGAGTACTTCACCGAATGGGTCTACAAATCCAAGCGGGCCGGACTGCGGATCGTGGAAGTGCCCTACCGCTACGGTCTGCGCAAAGGCGGGGAATCGAAGACCGACAGCAGCGTGCGGGTGTTCCTGAAACTCGGAATGAAGTATGCGCTCAGGGTCCTTGCCATTAGACTTGGGCGCACTTCCCCCGAGCAATGACCCTCTCCCCCGCCATGGCCGGCGCCAAGACGACGGCGATCAGCAAGTGCCGCGTCTGCGGCTCGCGCGAACTCGTCGACCTCTATTCGCTGGGCGACCTCTACATCTCCGACTTCGTGGAGAAGAAGGACCAAGGCATCAAGGCGCCGCTCGAGATGGTGATGTGCACCGGGTGCTCCCTGGTGCAGCTGCGGCATACCGCGCCGCAGGAGATCCTCTACTCCCGCTTCTACTGGTACCGGTCGGGCGTCACGGAGACGATGCGAAACGCGCTGCGGAACATCACCGACAGCATCGAGAAGCGCATGCCGCTCGAGGCCGGGAACGTGGTCGTGGACATCGGGTCCAACGACGGCACGATGCTTCGGACCTACCAGGTGCCGGGCCTCGTGACAGTCGGCGTGGAACCGGCGTCGAACCTGGCGGAGGAGGGAAAGAAAGGGCTGACGCATTTCATCAACGATTTCTGGACCATCGCGAACTACGAGAAGGCGGTGCCGAAGAAAGCGAAGGTGATCACCGCCATCGGGATGTTCTACGACATGGAGGACCCCAACCAGTTCATCCGCGACGCCGCCCTTGCGCTCGAGAAGGACGGCATGTTCGTGGCGCAGCTCATGTGCCTCAAGAACATGCTCGATACCAACGACGTGGGGAACATCTGCCACGAGCACCTCGAGTTCTACTCGCTCTCCTCGCTGGAGCACCTCTTCGACCGCAACGGCTTCGCGCTCGTGGACATCGAGCATAACCTCGTGAACGGCGGCAGCTACCGCGTGTACGCCTGTCTCAAGGGCGCGACTCCGCCCGCGATCGAGGGCGCCGCCGAGCGCCTGAAGAAGTACCGCGAGGAGGAGAAGGGCCTCGACAAGAGGGAGGCGCACGACGCGTTCTTCCGCCGCGTGGAGGAGAACAAGCGCAAGTGCGTGGACTTCATCAAAGCCGAGACGGCCAAGGGAAAGACGGTATGGGTGTACGGCGCGTCCACGAAGGGCAACACGATCCTGCAGTACTACGGTCTCGACCACTCGATGATCGAGGGCGCCGCCGAGCGGAGCCCCGAGAAGTGGGGCAAGGTCACCGTGGGGACGGGCATTCCGATCGTGTCGGAAGCCGACGCGCGCGCCCGGAAGCCGGATTACTTCCTGGTGCTGCCGTACGCGTTCTTCGACGAGTTCTACAAGCGGGAAGACGCCTGGCGCAAGACCGGCGGCCAATTCATCGTTCCCCTCCCCGAGTTCCGGGTCGTTCCCTGATTCCCTCCATGGCAAAGAAGCGCGCACTCATCCTCGGTATCGGCGGCCAAGACGGCAGTTACCTCGCCGAACTGCTCCTCTCGAAGGACTACGAGGTGCACGGCCTCATCCGCCGTTCGGCCACCGGCAACACGAGGAACATCGACCACCTGCTCGACCGCGTCACGCTCCACCGCGGCGACCTCGCCGACACCCCCTCGCTCCTCAAGGCCGTCACCTCGGCGAAGCCGCAGGAGATCTATAACGAGGCCGACCAGGATCACGCGGGCTGGAGCTACGACCTCGTGGATTACGCGTCCGACATCACGGGAGGCGCGCCCGGCAGGATCCTCGAGATCATCCGCCAGACCGACCCGAAGATCCGCTACTTCCAGCCGCTGACCTCCAACATGTTCGGACAGACGGACGCCGAGAAGCAGAACGAGTCCACGCCCTTCAATCCCCAGAGCCCCTACGCCGCGGCGAAGGTCTACGCCTACTATCTGACGCGCTACTACCGCAACGTGCACGGGATCTTCGCGTCCACCGCGACGTTCTTCAACCACGAATCCCCGAGGCGCACCGAGTCGTACGTGACGCGCAAGATCACCAAGGCGGCCGTCCGGATCTCGATGGGCCTGCAAAAGAAGCTCTTCCTCGGCGACATCGAGGCGCGCCTCGACTTCGGCTTCGCCGGGGAATACATGGAGGCCGCGTGGAACATCCTCCAGCTCCGGGAACCCGACGACTTCGTGATCGGCACGGGCGTCGCCTGTTCCGTGCGCGAGTTCATGGAGGAGGCGTTCAGGGCGGTCGGCCTCGAGGCGAAGGATCACGTGGAGATCGATCCCAAGCTGCTGCGCCCGGGCAAGACGAGCACGCTCATCGCGGACTACGGCAAGGCCGCGAAGGCCTTCGGATACGAGCCGAAAGTGACGTACAAGGAACTCGTGAAGATCATGGTGGATGCGGACCGGAAGGAAGCCGAAAAAGAGCTCGCCCTTGCCAAGGCGAAGCCGGGGGCGGTCTGATACACTTCGTGCATGCAGAAGCGCACAGTCTGTGTCATCGGTCTCGGGTACGTCGGCCTCCCCCTCGCGCACGCCTTCGCGAAGGCGGGGCACCGCATGCTCGGCTTCGACATCTCGCAGAAGCGCGTGGACGAGCTCAAGACCGGCCATGACCGCACGAACGAGCTTTCCGACGCGCAGCTCGCGGAGATCGGCATGGAGTACAGCACCGATCCGTCCGTGATCGGGAAGGCGGAGGTCGTGATCGTCGCGGTGCCGACGCCCGTCGACGAGAACAACGACCCCGATCTGAGCCCCGTGGAGAACGCGAGCATCACCGTGGGCAAGCACCTTAGGAAAGGCATGATCGTCTGCTACGAGTCGACGGTCTATCCGGGCGTGACGGAAGAGATCTGCGGCGCGATCCTCGAGCGCGAGTCGGGACTCGCCTGCGGGAAGGACTTCACGCTGGGCTATTCCCCCGAACGCATCAACCCGGGCGACAAACTCCACACCGTGGACAAGATCGTGAAGGTCGTCGCGGGTCAGGACGAGAAGACCGCGGACGTCCTCTGCGATCTCTACGGCTCCGTGGTGACGGCGGGCATCCACCGCGCGGCGTCCATCAAGGTGGCGGAGATGGCCAAGGCGATCGAGAACGCCCAGCGCGACATCAACATCGCCTTCGTGAACGAGATCGCGATCCTCTGCAACAGGATCGGGATCCCGAGCAAGGACGTCTTCGCGGCGGCCGGAACCAAGTGGAACTTCCTCCGCTTCGTCCCGGGCCTCGTCGGCGGCCACTGCATCGGCGTCGACCCCTACTACCTCGTGGAGAAGGCGCGCCAGCTCGGCATGAAGACCCACGTGATCACCGCCGGACGGGGCGTGAACGACGGCATGGGCCCCTACGTGGCGCACCGCGTTTTGGAGGCGCTCGGGTCGGCTGCCGGCAAACGCGTCCTCGTGCTCGGCCTCACCTTCAAGGAGAACATTCCCGACACCCGCAACAGCAAGTCCTTCGACGTGGTGCGCGACCTCGCGGCCGCGGGCTGCGACGTGCAGGCGCACGATCCGTTCATGCAGGACGACGAGTACGGCAAGCGGAACCTCGATCGCGGATCGCTCGACGGGGAACCGTACGACGCCGTGGTCTTCCTCGTCCCCCACCGCGAATACCTCGAGGGGAAGGAGGCGGGCATGATCAGGGCAATCAAGCCCGGCGGAGTGTTCTTCGACCTCAAGTCCCACTTCGAGCCCTCGGCCTTCGCCAAGGAAGGTCGGACGTACCTCGCGCTCTGATACGGCTTCGCCCGAGTCCTCCCGTCCTTCGCACTCCTCTCCCTCCTTCCACGCTCACGCTCCGCCGCCACCTATGCTCTTCACCACGTCCTGGGACGACGGCTACGCCCTGGATCGGCGCGTCGCGGACCTGCTGACGCGCTACGGCTGCACGGGGACTTTTTACGTGTGCCCCAAGGCGCAACACGGGCGCGCGATGCTCTCGGCGCCCGACATCAGGGCGCTCGCCGCGACCCACGAGGTGGGGGCCCATACGCTGAAGCACCCTCGCCTCACGAGGATCCCGCGCGCCGACGCGCGCACGGAGATCGCCGGGAGCAAGGCGTGGGTGGAGAGCGTCACCGGGAAGGAGTGCGCGCTGTTCTGCTACCCGTACGGCGATCTCGACGCCGACGTCCGCGAGCTTGCGGGCGAGGCAGGCTTCCGCGGCGCGCGCACCACGGAGCCCGTCCGCTTCCGGATCGAGGACCCGCTGCGCATGCCGATGACCCTGCACCTGTCGCCTTTCCCCTGGCGCAAGACGTTCAAGCCGGCGTGGAAGGTGCTCGATCCGATCGGCCCGCTGCGCGCCATCTATCCATTGCTCCGGCTCTACCGCGTTCCGCTCCGGTCGCTTTCGTCGTGGCGGTCGATGGCGATCGCGCTCTTCGACGGCGCCCGGAAACGCGACGAACCGTTCTTCCATCTCTTCGGCCACAGCCACGAACTGGAGAAGTACGGCCTGTGGGAGGACCTGGAAGCGTTTCTCATGCACGTCCAGGCAAGCGGCGTGCGCGGCGTCGTGAACAGCGCCCTCCTCCCCTGAATCCGATGCCGCGTACCGTCGCCATCGTCTGCGTCCGCATGGGCTCCGAGCGTCTCCCGGGCAAGACGATGCTCCAAGTGAACGGAAAACCGCTCCTCGGCCTTCTCATCGACCGCATCGGCCTGGCCAAGACGCTCGACGACATCGTGATCGCGACATCCGCGGCTCCCGACTGCGATCCCGTGGAACGGTACTGCGCGGCGCGCGGCGTCCCGTGCTTCCGGGGCGCCGAGCACGATCTCTTGGGCCGCATGATCGGCGCGCTGGAGAGCCGGCAGGCCGTAAACGGCGTCATGATCTACGGGGACGGGTTCCTGATCGACCCGGCGGTGATCGACGAATGCGTCGGCGCCTTCCGGGCGAATCCCGGGCACGACCTGGTCGGCAACGACCTCAAACTGACCTATCCCCCCGGCCAGCTCGCCGAAACCTTCACGCTGCGGGCGCTCAAGGACGCGGCGGCGCGCGTGGAAGACCCGGAGATGCGGGAACACGGCACGCGGTTCATCCGCCTCCATCCGGAGCTCTACGCGCTCAAGAACGTCGAGGCGCCCGCGGAGTTGCGCAGACCAGAACTGCACCTCGTCGTCGACACGCGGGAAGATCTCGCGGTGATGACGGCGATCATCGAGGGATTCGGGTCACGGACGGATTTCACGCTGCGTGAGATCATCGATTTCCTGGACGCCCGTCCGGAGATCCGCGACGGCAACGCCTCCGTGCACCGACGCTGGAAGGCCAGCATCGATCAATCGGGCAAGCACCATCAGTGAGGAGCGACCAGCGGGTCGGGATCCATCGGATACGCGAACGGCTTCGGCGTCTGCCCTTCCGGCAGGAAATGCGCGATCATCTGGCCGTTGCGCTTCCAGTAGTAGAGGCGCTGGCGCCGGCGATACACGAATTCCCAGCGACCGGCGGAGTACGGATAGGTCTCGGGGCCCGCGTACAGGTACTCCCCCTCCCAGCGCGGGGGGTTGGTGTTGCTGAGGTAGCAATCGGGGTACTGCTCGATGAGCGCGAAGTATTTGCGGACGGTTCCGAGGTCCATCTCGGCGAACGAGTTCCCGTTGATGAAGAGACCGATCTGCGGCGCGAACTCCTTGAGACGCAGGTACTCGGTGCATTCCAGGAACACGATGCTGGTCCGCCCCTGCCTGAGCTGCACGGGCTTGCCCGGCTCGGCCTTGAGGACCATGTCCGGGAAGACGGAGCTGAGGTACAGCCAGGACACCTTGAGCGTCTCGGGGAGATCGATGATGACGTAGATCTCCGGCTTGTACCGCTTCACGATCATCTCCGCCATCGCGCCGAATCCGCCGCCGATCTCGCAGACGCGCTTGAACTTCTCCGTCGGCACGACGGAATCCATGGCCTGAAGCTGGTCGGAGGCCTTGAGGAACGTGCCGTTGAACTTCTTCCCCTGGTACTCGCGGTAGAACGGGGCGAGGCCGCGGGGCTTCTTGCCCGGATCCAGATCGGGGAAATACGGGACCAGATGGGGAAAGAGCGGCGCCTTGCTGTTCCACGCGAGCTGGATGCGGAAACGGTGCAGGTGCCGGAGAATCATGAACCAGCGCCACAGCATAGTCTTGAGCGACCAGGTACCGTCGATGGGCGTGTACTCGAAATACGGGAACGGCGAGGGACTGTCGTACAGCGCCGTGATGGCGGACGAGAGGTGGAAATTATCGACGGTGACGTGCGGCATCGACTTGCTCGAAATCTCGGTGCGCCTGCCCCAGGTCGCTGAATACATGCTCTTGTCGGCCATAGAAAAAAGAGGGGGAACCGGAACGATTGTGGAGTCGCGTCACCGGGGCGTCAATGCATCGGCTTACGCCCACTTGTGATACCAAAGTTCCGTTTTCTCGGTGAGGAAACCGCCGCGCTGGTACAGCCGCTGGGCGGCGTAGTTGCGGCCCTGCGTGACCACCGAGACGTACTGGACGCCCTGCCCGCGAAGATCGGCGCAGGAGGCGCGGAGGAGATGTCCGCCGAGACCCCCGCCCCTGCTCTTCTCCCCGAGACCGAAGAGACCGATGTGGGCCTTGCCGCGGCCCTCGAGCTTGACGCTGCAGAATCCCGCCGCCTCCCCGCCGATCTCGAGGACGTCCGCGTAATCGTCGAAGGTGCCGCGCACGGCCTTCTCGATCCATTCCTCGTAGAACCGGATCAGCTTCGCGCGGTCGAAGTGCCCGTCGAAGTAGTACCTGCTGAGCTGGTACGTGTCGTGCGCGATCGCCCGAAGCGCGGGGATGTCCTTCTCCGTTGCCCGCCGGACGGTCGCGCCGTCCCGGGTCTCGGCGCGGTCGCGCTCGTCGAGCGTCTTGCCGAAGGTGAGGCGGATGTCCACGAAGGAGTAGCCGGCACGCTCGGCGGCGAGGATGGACGTCCGATCGTGGCAATCGCATAGGTACTCGATGACGGCGATCTTCTCCCGCCGCACGAAACCGTCGATCTTGGACTGCACGAGCGGCGTGAGGTGCTGGGACGAGACGAATCCCACGTTGAACCCGAAGAACGCGCTGTCCCACTCGCGCTTCGCGCAGAGCGAGGCGATCCAGAGGAGTTTCCGCTCGGCCAACGGCGCGTTCAGCCTCTCCTCCAATTTCTCCGGGGGCATGCCCATGACCTCGGCGACCGCGGAAACGCCGATTTCCTTGGCGATCGACGGCAGCAGGTAATCGGGTCCGTTGATATGGCCAGGAAGCGACGGCGAACCAAGGGGATCGATACGGATGTCCGCCTCCTCTCCCCCGTCGCGGGGACCGATGGCGATCAGGACCGCGGACGGGTGTGCGCCGCAGAGCTCCTTCGTGATCGTTCGCGCGTCGGCGACGATGACGTCGGGCGACGAATCGACGAGATCGCCGGCCGGCAGCTTGTCCCGCAGGAACTCGAGCGTCCTCCGCGTGAGGATCGCCCGCAGATCGGTGAGCGAGGCTTCGGGGAAGAGCAGGAGCGTCTTCATGCCGGGCGGCGGAACTGCCGGATGCCGGCCTCGGCCTCGATGGATCCCCAGAGCGGCTCGCCGAGCATCGTCTCAATCTCCCGGATGCGGTCGACCATCTTCGTGAATTCCGCGGGACCGAGGCTGACGGGCTTGTCGGGGGCGTCGGCGTCGTTCTCCAGCATGAAGTGCTTCTCGATGATGTCGGCGCCGGCCGCGACGGCGATGGCCGACGCGTCGATGCCCGGCGAATGGTCGGAGTAACCGGCGGGGCAGCCGTAGCGCTCGGCCAGCGCGCGGACGGTGGAGAGGTGCAGATCGGACAGGCTCGGAACCGGGTACGCCGAAATGCAGTGCAGGAGCGCGAAGGGCGTCTTGGCCGCCTGGAGCGTTTTGACGGCTGCGTCGATCTCCTTTTGCTCGGCCATGCCGCGGGACAGGAGAACGGGCCTGCCCTTCGACGCGACCTCCTTGAGCAGCGGACCGTTCACGAGATCGAAGGACGCGATCTTGTAGCACGGCACCTGCATCTCCTCCAGGAACGCCACCGACTCGCCGTCGAACGGGGTGGAGAAGAGCAAGACGCCCTTCCGCTTCGCGTGGGCGAAGAGCTCGCGCTGGCCCTCGAACGGGATCTCGCACTGCTTGAGGATGCCGAAGATCGGCGAATCCCTCTTCGTGCGCTTCTCGGTGATGTAGGTCTGGATCTTCACCGCGTCGGCGCCGGCGGATGCCGCGGCGTCGATGAGCCGCTTCGCCTTCTCGACGTCGCCGTTGTGGTTGATGCCCACCTCCGCGATGAGGAAGGTCTTGCGGCCGGGGGCCCAGTGCGAAATGCGGAAATCCATGCGCGTCCAGCGTACCAAGTTCCCGGGCGTTCGGATACCCGGTAGCCCCTACAGGGAAGCCAACGCCCCGCGCAAACCGCCGATGGCGCGCAGGAGCCCCGGCGTCTCCCGGTAGTACTCGATCGTGCAGTAGCGGATCGGCAGTCCCCGGCGGATCAGCTCGATCGCCTCCGCGAACTCGACGCCGTCCGGGGCGATATGCGCGTCCTTCGCCATGCCTCCCGCCGGCACGTCGGGCTTGCACAGATGAAGCTGGACGGCTTTCGCGAGGGGCAGCGACGAGACGTAGGAGGCGTGGTCCAGTCCGCGGTTATGAGCCGTGATCCGGGCGTGCGCGGCATCGAAGAGGAAGGCGATGCCGTTCGCCTCGACGATCTCCGTGAGGAAATCCCCGTCCGTCACGACGTCGTACGCGGGGACGGGATAGTAGTTGTTGTTCTCGATCGCGACCGTGACGCCGGGCGGAAGGGCGGCCTTGAGCCACGCGACGTTCTCGGCCGCATTGCCGATCAATGCATTTCGGGTAAGGACGTCTCCCGCGAGAGCGTACATGCCGTTTTCGACCGTGGCGCCGGTGCAGCAGCGTGACGAATGGAAGGACAGGACCGCCAGATCGGGCATCGACGCCGCGATCGAGCGCACGCCGGCGCGGACGGCGTCCGACCACGGCTGCGTCAGCTCGAGCTCGCTGTGGAACAGTTCTTCCCGGCCGTAGACGACGCCGACGGAATGGTCGCGCCGCTCCAGGCAATCGCTCGCGGCGGCGATCGCCTCGGCGTCTTCTGCCTTCGCGAAGAGCGTCGAGACCGGCGTGGCGACCTTGATCATTTCTTGAGGATGGAAACGACGGCGTCGATGACGCGCTGTTGCTGGGGCGCGCGGAGTCCGGGGCCGAGCGGCAGACTGACCGTGCCGCGACCGATGGCCGTGGCGTGCGGGAAATCCTCCGGCTTCCAGCCGAAGCGCTTCTGATAGTACGGATGCTCGGGGATCGCGAGATAGTGCACGCCCGTCCCGATCTTGCGCTTCGTCATCTCTTCCAGGAAACGGTCGCGCGCGATGCCCGCCTTCGGTTCGTCCACGAGGATCGTGTAGAGGTGGTACGCGTGGCGCTCGCCGGGACCGATCGGGGCGGGCAACCCGATGGGCAGCCCCGCGAAGGCTTCGTCGTAGAGACCCCACTGCTTCCGGCGGGTGAGCCAGTTCTCCTCGACGCGCTTCAGCTGGTGGATGCCGAGCGACGCGTGCATGTCCGTGAGGTTGTATTTGAAACCGGCCTCGGTGACGTAGTAGTGCTTGTATCCGGCGTCGGAAAAGCGCGCCCAGGCGTCCTTGCTCATGCCGTGCAGGGCGAGGATCTTCACGCGGTCGATGTATTTCTGGTCGCGGCAGAGCACCATGCCTCCCTCGCCCGTGATCACGTTCTTCGTCACGTAGAAGCTGAGGGCGCCGAAATCGCCGAACGTGCCCGCCTTCTTCCCCTTCCACTCGGTCTCCATCGCGTGCGCGCAATCCTCGATGACGAGGAGTCCGTGCTTCTGCGCGAGGGCCGTCAGCCGGTCCATGTCGCACGGACGACCCGCGAAGTGCACGGGAAGCACGGCGCGCGTCCGGGGCGTGATCTTCCGCTCGACGTCGGAGACGTCGATGTTCATCGTCACGGGGTCGACGTCGGCGAGCACGGGCAGAGCACCCGCGTGGATGATGGCGTTCACGGTGGCGCAGAACGTCAGCGCGGTCGTGATGACCTCGTCGCCAGGCCGCAGATCCGCGGCGACCATGCTCAGGTGCAACGCCGCCGTGCACGAATTGACCGCGGCGGCGTGGGGCGAACCCTTGTAGGCCTTCACGTCCTCCTCGAACCGGTGGACCTTCGGGCCGGTGCCGAGCCATCCGCTCTTGAGCGTGGCGACCATTTCGTCGATCTCCTCCTGCCGGATATCGGGAGCCCCGAAGACGATGAATTCCTCGGATGACGGTGCGGGCTGGGCCATGCGGCAAGCATACTCTCGGGGCGTCGGGGGCGAGAAGTGCTTTTCCCGCGCGTAACGGCCTCTGGCATACTCTGGGCGTGGCTCCGGCTCCCGCCAAAAACGGCCTGAACGTGATCCTGAAATCCTTCGACGGACACAAGTGCAAGGAAATCGTCGAGGCCTCGCTGCGGGGAGTGCGCATCGGCACGTGTATCTCCATCATGGACCACACGGCGCAGATGCCCGCGCTCGACGCCGCGGAGCATTCCTGGATGCCGGCGGCGCCGCTGCGCGCCGGACAGTACCCGGGCGTGGAGTGGAACGACCTGCTGCCGCTCGACGAACCGCTGCTCGAGGCGCTGCGGGACTGCGAGGCCACCTTCCTCCGCATGGCGGAGCGATACGCCGTCGCGCGGGAGGAGCCCTACGCGGAACGGAAGGCGAAGTATCTCCGTCACGTGCGCTACTGGAACCACGTGCTCGAGGCGAAGAAGATCGATCTCCTGCTGCTGAATCACGTTCCCCACCAAGGGTACGATTACGTCCTCTACTGCCTGTGCAAGCTGAAGGGCATCCGGACGCTCAATATCGAGCGCTGCGTCGTCTTCAACGCCTTCTACCTGCCGGAAGACTGGAGGGATCCGGCGCCCGAGCTCATCGACGCGCAGAGGGAGATCGCCGCCGAGCATCCGCGGGACGTGCCGCTCGGACCGAAGTACGAGGAGTACTTCCGCGCGCAGACGGAACGCGACGAGGCGCCCTGGTTCATGAGCATGGTGAAGAAGAAGCCCGCCAAGCAGAGCTTCTTCGTCAAGTGGGGCATGCAGACCGTCCGCGGTCTCCTGAGGAAACCGGGACACGTCGCCTCCGCCCTCTTCTCCCCCGCCGTGTGGCACCGCAAGTGGCAGCAGCACACGGTCCCGAAGGAATACGAGAAGCACGTGAGGATGCCGGATCTGGATCGACCGTTCGTCTACGTTCCGCTCCATCTTCAACCCGAGGCGTCGACCTGCCCGCAGGCGGGACCGTTCACCGACCAGGAACTCCTGGTGCAGTTGCTTTCGGCGTGTTTGCCGGAAGGGATCGCCCTCTACGTGAAGGAGCATCCCGCTCAGGGCGAGCGGAGCCGCACGCGGGAATTCTACGAGGCCATCGCCTCCACCCGCGGCGTGACGTGCGTGCCGCGCGCGTTCAGCACCTTCGAGCTCACGAACCGCGCGATCGCGGTCGCCACCGCCACGGGCACGGCGGGACTGGAGGCGCTCTTCCGCGGGAAGCCGGTGCTGATGTTCGGACACCGCTTCTTCCAGGAGGCCCCGGGCGTGCACCGCGTGCGAACGCTGGAGGATTGCAAGGGAGCGATCGCGGCGATCCTCGCGGGAAAGGGCACGCCGTCGAAGCGGGACATGCGCGTGTTTCTGAAGGCCGTGGAGCGGACGGCGGGGCAATCGTACGTGGCGCATCTGCCGGATCCCGTGCTCACGCAAGACGAACAGGCGGAAATCATGGGCGAGTTCATCCGTGGGAAGATTCTCGGTCAGGCCAAGGCCGCCCGGTAGAGGGCTTCCGTCTCCTCGGCCTGGCGGGCGACGGAGTGCTCGCGCGCCCATTGCCGGCATGCCTCGGGGTCGACGGATCCGGAGAGGGCCTTGTGCATCGCGGCCGCGACGGCCTCCGGATCGCGCGGATTCACCAGGTAGCCGGACTTGCCGGGCGCGATCACGTCCGTGCAACCGGACCCGTCGGGACCGATCACCGGGACGCCGAACGCGTTGGCCTCCAGGAAGACGAGGCCGTACCCCTCGAAGTGCACGCCCTCCGCGATGCTGAGCATGAGGAAGAGATCGGCGTCGGCGTACGCCTGCAGGAGCTCCCGCGCGGACACGTGGCCCCGGAACGCCACCTCGCGCTCCAGCCCCAACGCGGAAACCCGCTCGCGAAGCGCGCCCGTGTACGCGTTGTCCGGAATGAACCCGATGATCTCGAGGAGAAACGGCACGTCCGACATCCGACGGAAGGCGCCGCAGGCTTCCACGATCTCCCTCACGCCCTTGCGCTCCTTCACGCCGCCCACGAAGAGGAGCCGCTTCTCCGGATGCGCGGCGCGCGCTGGCTGGGTCGCCGGCCACTCGATGCCCAGGGTGTAGACGCTGGTCTTGGGCTCGAGCACCGGGCGCAGCGGACCCGAATCCTCCAGCACGCGCCGTTTCGTGTAGGAGCTGATGGCGAGCACGTGACGCGTGTCGCGGCAGGCCCTGCGCCACAAGCCGGCCCACGGGCGCGAGAAGAACGGCAGCACGGAGTACGTCCCGCAGGCGGTGAGCACCCACGGCCCCCGTCCAGGCACGAGGGTGAGCGGCAGGGCGTACGGCTCGGTGAGGACGTGCACGAGGTCGGGCTTCACGGCGCGGATCGCCCGCCAGATCCGCCAGATCGCCACCGGCAGCAGCAACGGATAGGACAGGAGAAAGAGCGGCGACGGCAGCCCCGCGATCTGCGCCACGGGGAAGGACGGTTCCGGCTTCTGCAGGAGGATCGTGACGTCGTGGCCGCGGTCGCGGAGCCCGAGCGCGGTGGTCCGCGCGAGCGTCCCCCATCCGTCGCTGGGCTTCACGTGCTGGGCGACGAGAAGGATCTTCATGATGCCGGGGAGAGACGGCGCAGATCCCACTCCACCATCATGCGGACGAGGTCCTTGAAGGACACTTCTGGCTTCCAGCCGAGCAGGCGCTGCGCCTTGTCGTTGCTGCCGCAGAGCGTCTCGACGTCGAGGGGGCGGCGGTAACGGTCGTCGAACTTCACGTAGGGTTCCCAGTTTCCGATGCCGGCGACGGCGAACGCCTCCGCGAGGAAATCGCGGACGGAATGCGTCTGGCCCGTCGAGAGCACGAAGTCGCCGGGCTTGTCCTGCTGGAGCATGAGCCACATCGCCTTCACGTAGTCTCCGGCGAACCCCCAGTCGCGCTCGGCGTCCAGGCTCCCGAGCACGATGTGGTCGGCGAGCCCGAGCTTGATGCGCGCCACGCCGTCGGTGATCTTGCGCGTCACGAACTCGATCCCGCGCAGCGGAGACTCGTGGTTGAAGAGGATGCCGCAGCAGACGAAGAGGCCGTAGCTCTCCCGGTAGTTCACCGCCATCCAGTGCGCGAAGAGCTTGCTGATGGCGTACGGGCTGCGGGGATGCAAGGGCGTGGACTCGTCCTGCATGAACTCGCCGTTGCTGTTGCCGTACATCTCGCTCGTGGAAGCCTGGTAGAACCGGGCCTTCGGCGCGTGGGCCTTCATGGCGTTGAGCAGCCGCAGCGCGCCCATCGCGTTGATGTCCGACGTGTTCACCGAGTCCGTCCAGCTGCGGCCGACGAAGGACAGCGCGGCGAAGTTGTAAATCTCGTCGGGATCGGCGGCTTTGACGACGGCGACGAGCGACTCCTCGTCTTTCATGTCCCCCTCCGCGATCGTCACGCGGTCGAGGATCCCCAGCTCCCGCAACCGCCAGACGTCCGCCTTCGCCCGGCTGCGGACCATGCCGATCACCTCGTATCCCTTCGAGAGGAGGAGCTGCGAGAGGTACG
>CAYRGC010000005.1:0-64592 GCA_964423795.1 uncultured Candidatus Peribacteria bacterium
CCACCTGGATCTTGCGGGTCTGGGCGACGAATACTTTGATCTGCTTGATGACGCCCGTCGGGAGCTCGTCTCCTTCGGCGCGATCGAAGACGTGGACGTCGACGACCTTGCCGCCGGCACCGCCGGGGAGGCGGAGCGAGCTGTCCTTCACGTCCTTGGCCTTGTCACCGAAGATGGCTTGGAGAAGCCGCTCTTCCGGCGTGAGCTCGGTCTCGCCCTTCGGCGTGATCTTGCCGACGAGGATGTCTCCTTCGTGGACGGTGGCGCCGATGCGCACGACGCCGTCCGCGGCGAGGTCCTTGAGCTTGGCTTCGCCGACGTTCGGGATGTCGCGCGTCACGATCTCGGGTCCGAGCTTGGTGTCGCGCACGTCCGTGACGTACGACTCGATGTGGATGGAATCGAAGAAACCCTGCTGCACGACGCGATCGGAGATGATGATGGCATCTTCGAAGTTATAGCCTTCCCACGCCATGTAGGCGACGAGGAGGTTTTGGCCGAGCGCGAGCTCGCCGTCCTGCGTCGCGGCACCGTCCGCGAGCGGCTGGCCGCGGCGGACGCGATCGCCGCGCTTCACGCGCGGGCGCATGTGGAAACACGTGCCCTGGTTGCTGCGCACGAAGGTCTGGAGCTTGTAGTTCTGCTTGCGGCCGGACTCGTACACCACCGTGATCTCCTGCGAGTCGGCCGTCGTGACCTCGCCGTCCTCTTCCGCGAGGAGGGCGTGACCGGAGGCGCGAGCCGCGAGACCCTCGATACCCGTGCCGACGAGCGGCGCGGACGGGCGGATGAGCGGAACGGACTGACGTTGCATGTTCGTTCCCATGGACGCGCGGGTGTTGTCGTCGTGCTCCAGGAACGGAATGAGCGAGGTGGAAATCGAGAGGATCTGGCGAGGCGACACGTCGACGTGCGTGACGTCGCGGACGTGCGCCAAGAGCGGCTCACCGGCCTTGCGGGAGGAAGCGCGCGTCGTGGCGAATTCGCTCATCTCGGTGAGGTCGGTCTGGAACTGGGCGATGGTCATGTGGCGCTCCATGTCGGCATCCGTGTAGATGACCTTGCCGGTGACGTACGCGCGGACGGGAACCTCGTCCTTCTTTTCCGCCTTGAGCGCGGAGATGACCTTGCGAGCGAGCTCCTTGGTTTCGATCTTGTCGCCTTCGTTCAAGACGACCTTGCGGCCCTCCTTGATGGTGACATCGACAATGCGGCCGAGGAGACGATCCGGGTCCATCGGGACCGTGTGCTTCACCTCCTTATAGGGGGTCTCGAGGAAACCGTACTCGTTGACGCGGGAGAATCCGGCCAAGTGGACGACGAGACCGATGTTCGGGCCTTCCGGCGTGGCGATCGGACAGATGCGGCCGTAGTGGGACGTGTGCACGTCGCGGACGTCGAAGGACGCGCGCTCGCGGGAGAGACCTCCCGGACCCATCGCGGACAAACGGCGCTTGTTGGCGAGCTCGGAGAGCGGGTTCGTCTGGTCCATGAACTGCGACAGCTGCGAGCTCGCGAAGAACTCGCGCATCGCGGCCGTGATCGGACGGCAGTTGATGAGCTGGGTGGGGGTGACGGTCTCGAGATCCATCACGGTCATGCGGTCTTTGACGATGCGCTCGGTGCGAACGAGACCGACGCGGTACTTGTTCTGCACGAGTTCGCCGACGGAGCGGATGCGGCGGTTGCTGAGGTGATCGATGTCGTCCGCGATGCCTTCGCCGTTATTCAGGCGGATGAGTTCCTTGAGGATCGCCATGAAGTCGGAGACCTGGAACACGCGGTGCTGCTCGTCGTTCGGGGTCTTGATGTCGAAGCGGCGGTTGAGCTTGTAACGGGCGATCGAACCCATGTCGTACTTCTTGAAGTCGAAGAACAGGCCGTCGATGAGCTGCTTGGCGTTCTCCGGGGTCGCGAGATCGCCGGGACGGATCTTGCGATAGACGCTCTGGTACGCCTCCTCCACCGAGCGGGCGGTGTCTTTGTCGAGGGTTGCCGTGATGAAGTCGTGGTCCGACTTCGTGACGTCCTTGAAGAGATCGAGGATCTTGGAATCCGTGTCGTAGCCGAAGACGCGCAGGAGCTGCGTGACCGGGATCTTGCGCTTGCGGTCGATCTTGCAGGAGATGACGCCGCGGCGGTCAGTTTCGATTTCGAGCCACACACCGCGCTTCGGGATGATCTTCGCCGCGTGGTACTTCGGATGGTCCGGCATCTTGCTGAAGAAGACACCCGGGGAACGGACGAGCTGGTGGACGACCACGCGCTCGATACCGTCGACGACGAAGGTGCCGTTGCCGGTCATGAGCGGGATCGAACCGAGGAACACGTCTTGCTCCTTGATTTCACCGGTCTCCTTGTTGATGAGCTGCACGTAGCCTTTCATCGCGGCCTCAAAACTGAGGTTGCGGCGCTTGCAGGTCTCGGGGTCGTACTTGGGGGCATCGAACGTGTGACCGAGGATCCTGAGTTCCATCTTCTTGCCCGAGAAGTCGGTGATGGGGCTGCTTTCCTCGAGGAGCTCCTTGAGACCGTCCGTGAGGAACCACTTGTAGCTCTGGATCTGCATCTCGATGAGCGACGGCACGAGCGGGGCGACGTCGTCGTCACGGAGCGTGATGCGGCCGTTCTCCACGCGCTCCGGGCGGAGCGACGCGTCGAGATCGTTAAAGACAGACGGCACGCGACCGGCCACCGGGATGATGTGCGGGTTGAGCGGGGGAAGGACCGCGTCGTCCACGTGGAGCTGGTACGCCTTCTTCGGCGGCATCTTCACGGGCTTGAGCGGCGCCTTGAGAATGTCCTGCTGCTCGACCTGGCGCGCGCTCAGCGAACCGGGCTTCTTGGCTTGGGCCTGAGGCTTCTGTTGGGCCTTCGGGGCAGCCTTGGCGACGACCTTCTTCGGTGCCGGCGCCTTCTTGGCAACAGGCTTTTTCGCCGGCGCCTTCTTGGCGACGGGCTTCTTTGCCGCGACCTGCTGCGGAGCGGCCTTCCTCTTGGCGGGCGCCTTCTTCGACGCCTTCGCCTTCTTCTTGCTCGCCATAACGGGAGAGAGTGGGAGGAGTGCGGTCGACGGAAATTCGTCGCCGCAGGAAAACCGATCCACGACTCTCGCAACACAGTCGAAACCGCCGTGGGAATGCGTGAATTCTACGGAAAGGGCTTCACGATGCAAAAAAGAAATCCGAGAAAATGCCAAGATCTGTTGACAGAATGTCAGTTTTGTTTGATCGGGATGAGGAAGACATGCTCGGAACGTATTTCCATCCGAAGGACACAATACTTTTGGCAACTGTGAAAGGAAGATGGAGGATGGTGGAGTCGATTTTGTCGCGGGAAAGGAGAGTATTGATAGACTTCCTCCCATGTCCGCCGAATTTGGTGAACACGATGCCGTCGAATTACTGAAATTCATACTCGACGTCGCACATGCGGCAGCGGACAAGGCCATCGAGAAGGCGAGGGAAGGATTTCACGTCGGAATCAATTTCCTGCTGCGAAAACAGTTTCATCCTCCTCCGCCCGTCGTGCTGCAAACGGCGCTGGATGAAACGCCCATGCATGCGGAAGCTCGGGAGCTTTTGCGCCGGAACGTCATCGCCGAAGACATGGCGATCTTCAGTAAGCGCATCTCGGACGTCGTGCTGCTGGCCATCATCGGCATGTTCGTGACGCATCCCAAGGCGAGCACCGTGGGAACCGCTGCTGCCGCGCGCTTCGTGACGGAGAAGATCGCGCGCCGCAAGCGAGAAATGGCCGATGAGTTTTTCGAGGAAGACAAGGCACTCCTCGTAAAGAGCGACGACCATGCCGACGCCGCCGCGGAAGAGTTTCACCGGCTTAAGGACGATCCCGCGCCGCTCTCACGCGTCGAGAGGATCAGCGTCGTGAAGATCGGGTCACGGAACCACTTGGAGAGGAAGCTGCGATCGCATCCCGATTTGCAGCAAGCGTTTCTGCGGCACGACGGGAAACTCATCCAAGAAAAAATCGCGGCCGCAGAGGCGAAGAAGAACCACGTCGGCATTGAAATCGCCGAGATCGACGACGAGGGAATCATCCCCGACGATCTGCGTCTTCTCGACGATGAACCGCGGATCGAGCGACACGCGACTCCCCTACCGCGTCAGCGCAACTTCAACTGGCTCAAGACGATGCGGGCGCGCTGGAGCTATGCGCCGACGACTACGCCGACCGCGCCCTTCCCCATTTCACGACACGAACAACGCGAAGAACAGAGGATTGCCGCGAGAAAACCCCTGGAGAAGCACGTGCTTTATCACTCGCTGAAGTTCCATTCATGACTCAGGCGGATATCTGTTGAGTCACGCATGCCCCTCGCCAGGCTCGGGGTGACAGGGCTTGTCCGAATAGTTACTTCGGTATCTGTTGAGTCACGCAATGAAAGGATCCGAAGCCCCACGTAAGAACGCGGCTGTTGATAGGGACAATCCTGCGAGTCGGGAAGCACTTTTGCAGGGTTTCGATCGCCTTAGCATCGTGTGGATCGTCCCACACAGGGAGGAGAACGCACTCGTTGCCGATATAAAAGTTGGCGTAGCTCGCGGGAATGCGGAAACCGTCTGCGTGATTGGAAACAGCCTTCGTCGGCTCGTGCTCGGAAACGAGGACGGGTTTGGGCTGCGTGATCGTGAGGATCTCCAGAGGCTGACTATCTTGGTCCGTCATCGTTTTCAGCCGCGTCAAATTTTCCTGGAGCGGCGCGTAGTCGGGATCCTTCGGATCGTCGGAGACGATCGTGACGACGGTCTTCGGTCCGACGAAGCGCGTGAGATCATCAACGTGTCCGCTCGTGTCGTCGCCTTGAATCCCCTCTCCGAGCCACAGTACTTTTTTGATACCGAGATATTTTTTCAAATTCTCTTCGATGTCTTCCTTCGTAAGACCCGGATTACGGTCGGGATTGAGGAGGCAATCTTCCGTCGTGAGCAGAGTACCGAGGCCGTTGACGTCGATAGAACCGCCTTCGAGGACCATCGGAACCTTCAGGGACTTTTGCCCTACGGTTAGGGCTAAACGAGAGGGGACTTCGTCATCATTGGGGACTTCCCACTGCCCTCCCCATCCATTGAAGACCCAATCGAGGAAGAGGCGTTCTCCTTTGGAATTTTTAACGACGATCGGGCCGTGATCGCGCGCCCAAGAAAATTCGTTGGGGATGCGATGGAGATGCACGCGGGTACCGTTGACGCCCATGGCGCTCATCGCGCTCTTCGCCAATTCCTCCGTCGCATCGTCGTGGATGGCGATGTGCACGTCCTCGCCCACTTCGAGCTCCTTCACCATGCGTGCCCAGATGAACGGGATGTGATCGAAGAGCCCGGGCCAGTGGGGATGCTCCTTCTTATTCTTCGGAATATGCGGCCACGTAAGCAGTGTCCCCTCATGAGGCTCCCATTCCGCCGGCATGCGGTACCCCGGGGCGCCGGGGAATGGAGACGTCGTCATGGTCAGGCGTGTTTGGGCGGACGGATCGTCGACGGATTTTTGAGCGGCTTCGTGAGCGCTCCGTACGTCTCGGGACGGCGGTTCTCAAAGAATCTCCACGCTTTTTGCAGCGGGACGACACGGTCAAAATCGCACTGCGCGAGCAGGATTTCTTCGCCCTTGCCTGCCAATGCCACAACTTTGCTGGAAGGATCGGCGACGAAGGATCCGCCCCAGAAGGAGATGGCTTCCTCTTTGCCGCCGCGGTTGATGGCCGCAACGAAGACGTTGTTACTCGCAGCGTGACCGAGCATGGCGTTGCGCCACATCTGTTCCCAATCCCCCGTGATGTTCTCCTCCACCGCTTCGTCCACGACACCGATGGCCGTGGGGTACACGATCAGTTCCGCGCCAAGCATGGCCGCCTGGCGCGCTGCCTCGGGATACCACTGGTCATAGCAGATGAGCGGGCAGATTTTTCCGAAGGGCGTGTCGAAGACGCGAATGCCCGTGTCGCCCGGAGCGAAGTAGTGCTGCTCGTGATAGAGGATGTCCTCCGGGATGTGCGTCTTGCGGTAGGTGCCGACGAGTTTTCCGTCGGAACCGAACACGACCGCCGTGTTGTAGTACTGGCCATCGGACGCTTTTTCGTAGAGCGATCCTCCCACGAGCACGATGCCGTGCTGCTCCGCCGCGGCGGCAAGCGCCTCGCTCACGGAGCCGGGGATCGGCTCCGCGGTCTTGAAGGCGGAGTCGTCGTTCTTTTTTTGGCAAAAATACGGACTCAGAAAGAGCTCGGGCAAACACACGATCTGCGCACCCTTGCCCGCAGCTTCCTCGATCTTGAGGAGCGCGTGCTTCAGGTTCTTCTTCGCGTCCGCGGTGGGATGCGTCTGGATGAGGCCGACGGTGACGATGCGAGTCATGGGGGAATTACGGATTGCGAATGATGAATGACGAATTGTTTACTCTGAGTGAGTCGAAGAGCCCAAAGAGAATAGGAGAAATTCTCTGGAATGTGGAGGAAGATTCTATAGTCTTTGCGACGTTCCCCATCGATCTCCCATGAAGAAGTTCAACAAGCTCTCCACCAACCTGCGCAAGCACATCGTTCCCGAAGGCGCGATCCCAAAAACCGGAACGGTAACGACGCACGTGAAGGGCAGTAAGACGCCCGTATCGACCTTCGCGGAGCGCGCGCTTCGGCACTGCAACGGCGGCTCCACGCTGCAATCCGCGCTGTGGCTGAAAGATCACTTGGATAACGGCGGCAAGCTTGTGGTGACGCTTGCGGGAGCATTGAGCTCCTTCCAGATCGGTGTGACGCTCGCGGAGCTGATCCGACAGGGCAAAGTGCACCTGGTCTCCGCGACGGGCGCCAACCACGAGGAGTCGTACTACCGCTACGTCGCGCACTCGCACTACGCCTACATCCCGCGCTACACGGAGCTGACGCCCGAGCAGGAGGCCGAGCTGCGCGACGCGGGCCTGCGCCGCATCACCGACACCTTCCTCCCGGAGGACGAGAGCGTGCGCATCATGGAGCCACACCTCCTCAAGATGTGGAAGGAGGCGGAGAAGGCGGGGAAGAGGTACTTCCCGCACGAGTACTTCCGGCGGCTGTTTGAGAAGAATCTCATCAAACCCGACCCCGCCGCGAACCCGAACGACTGCTGGACGCGTGCCGCCTGGGAGAAAAACATCCCCATCGTCATCCCCGGGTTCGAGGACTCCACCATGGGAAACGTCTTCGCCAGCTACACCTACACGGGCAAGTACCGGAACAAGGACGGCGCGAACGTCAGTCCGACGGTCATGAAGACCGGTCTCGAGTACATGACCATGCTCTACGACTGGTACATGGAGGAATCGAAGGACGCGCCGATCGCCTTCCTCCAGCTCGGCGGCGGCATCGCGGCGGATTTCCCGATCTGCGTCGTCCCGTCCCTCAAGCACGACTTGCAGCAGAAGAAGGTGCGCGACTGGGCGGGCTTCGTCGAGATCGGCTCCTCCCCGATGAGCTACGGTTCGTACTCGGGCGCGGGCGGCAAGGAGAAGATCACCTGGGACAAGCTCAGCACGAAGAGCTACTTCCAGATCATCCAGAGCGACGTCACTGTCGCATTTCCCTGGATTGCCGCTGTGCTGCTCGGACTGTGATGCCGAGGATCGTTCCTTGGCATCGTCGGTATCCTCGGACTCCTCGGAATCCTTTTCCAAAAAAATCCTCCCGATTTCGGTAACGCCATTTCCGAAAATTCTTTTGACATAGCGGCCACGGGATCTAGTATTCGCAAGTTTTCCTTTCCTCCTCACCCGCGTTGACGACGAAGAAGACCACGAAGAATCAGGAGCCTCCCCCCGACGGGGAACATCGGTTCACCCAGGTCTCCGGCCTGCCGGTCTCGCCGCGCTACATGCGCAGCCGCTGGGCGAATTTCCTGAGCCAGACGAAGAGCGGGATGCTCCTCATCGAGGGCGTTCCCGTGGACCAGCTGGTGCAGAAGTTCGGCACGCCCTTCTACGTGTACGTGGAAAGCGAAATCCGCCGCCGCTGCCGCCGCTTCAAGAAGACCTTCGGGAAGGACATCGATCTCCAGTACGCCGTGAAGTGCAACAGCAACCTCGAGGTGCTGAGGATCGTCCGCGAGGAGGGGCTCGGTCTCGACTGCAGCTCCGTCGCGGAGCTCATCCTGGGGCTCCTCGCCGACTTCAAGCCGAAGCAGATGAGCCTCACGAGCTTGTACAAAAGCGAGCAAGACCTTCTCTTCGCAGCCAAAATGGGCATCGACGCCATCACGGCCGACTCCATCGAAGAGATCGAGCACATCGCCGCGACCGCGAAGAAGCTCAAGAAGCACATCGATACCGTCATCCGCGTGAACCCGATGCTCCAGGTGGGCACCTACTCCACCAAGGGCAACAAGTACGGCATCCCCGTGAACCACATCGACCGCGCCGTGGACCTCGCGCGTAAAAGCCCGTACGTGGACTTCAAGGGCTTCCACTTCATGGGCGGCTACGTCTACAACGCGAAGGTGTTCAAGGTGGCAGCGCGCAACATCGTGAAGATCATCAAGCGATGCGTCGATCGCGGCGTGCCGATCACGCGCCTCTCCCTCGGCGGCGGCTTCCCGGCCGCCATCGGCGAACAGGAGGCGTTCCCGATCGAGGACATGCGCGACTTCCCGCGCTACTTCCAGAAGCTCCTCGAGCGCAGCGGCGTTCCGCCGCTCAAGCTGATCTTCGAGCCGGGAAAGAGCATCGTCCTCAACGCCGGCATGGGCCTCATGAAGGTCGTCGCCCGCAAGCGCCTCGGCATGAACAGCCGCATGGTCATCGCCGACGGCTCCACGTACAACTTCATCCCGGACGCTCTCGTGCAGACGGACGTGCACTACGACATCCTCCCTGCCTCCAAGCTCAACTCCCCGCGCATCCACTCGGTGACGGTGGCCGGCAACACCTGCGACTGCTGGGACCTCATCGTGAAGAACATCGAGATGCCCAAGCTCCGCGCCGGCGACCTGCTCGTGGCGATGGACGTGGGCGCCTACGCCCAGGTGCTCGCAAACAACTTCAACACCATCCGCCGCGCGCCGATCGTGCTCCTCCGCGAGGACGGCCGCGCCAAGATCATCCGCCGCCGCGACCGCTTCTCCGAGATGTTCGCGCCGGAACTGGACGTGCTCAAGCTCGCCGGCCCCAACGAGCTCGAGGCCTACAACAACCTCTACCGCGTGAACATCGACAAGATCTGGAAGGGCGGCGGCATCGGCAAGCTCGAGCGCGAGAAGTCTCGCGCGGTGCAGGCGTTCGAGGCCGCCGAGCGCGTGCTGCGCAGCGGCGGCAATAAGAAGCTGAATGGGAACGGCAACGGGAACGGGAAGAACGGAAAAAAGGCGTGAACGGGGGCGCGTGCCGGGCTATGCTCGCCCCTTATGTCTCCCTACCGTCCTCCGCGCCTCTCGGAACAGATCCGCGCGCTCGCGAACGCGCGCCGGTTCCCCGGACCCGAAGCGTACGGCGCGGACCGGGCGATCATGGACCTCGTGGAGACGTACCAGGCGCTCTACGCCGAATCGGTCGGCGCTAAACGCTCGCGGACACTGGATCACGTCCCCCATCTGGACCAGCATCGGTACGTCGCCGACGCGTGCCTGCACGATTCCGCCGCCACCGCGGCGCTGATCAAGGAACTCCTCTTTTTGCCCGTCGCCCCGAACGCCGACGGATCCTTCGGCGCGGCCGATCTGGGAACGGGGACGGGCGTGCTCGCGCTCGGCGCGACGATCGCTGGCCTGCGCGCCGGAGCGGAGCGCGTCACCGTGTACGCCTCGGACATCCATCCCCACCTGCTCATGCGGGCCTCGCAGGCTCTTTCGCACGTGGGAAACCGCGTGCGGTTCGAGATGCTGCGAGGGGATATCCGCGATCCCGCTTTCCTGTCGCTGATCCCGGCATCCGACGTCCGCCTCTGGGTGAGCGAGACCATCAACGGGGCGACGCCCCGCCTCGACATCACGGAAGATGACGTTGTTGCCGCGGAGCAGGGATACGTCTTCGCGCCGGATCCCTATCCGCAGGTGTTGCGCGCCCTCGCGCGCGCGGTGCCCGGCTTCGTCCAAAGCATCCGCGAGAAACGCTCGCATCTCTTCCCGGACGCGATCAACGGCGACTATCTGCCCGACGCGCGCGGCGGAAAACTGCGCCTCGCCACGTCGATCAGCCACGCGGAGCACGGACCGCTCGGGACCATCGGCCGGGACTTTCGGAAACTGGCGAAGGCGGGGAGATCGCGGTGGTAGAACGGATCATGTGCCCGCCGGCTGCTTGAATCTCTTTCTCTCCCCCATCGATCGCCCTTCGTCTCGTCGCGCCCAGCGCGACTCTCCCGGGGCAGGCCCGGATTATTTCGTTGCGGCCAAGAATCTCTTCTCCACTTCGGGCCACGAAACAATCTGCCAAAACGCCTTGATGTAATCGGGGCGCTTGTTTTGGTACTTGAGGTAGTACGCGTGCTCCCACACGTCGAGACCGAGGATCGGGGTCTGACCGGCACTGATGGGGGAATCCTGGTTCGGAAGGTTCACGACTTTCAGTTTCCCGGAATCGACGACGAGCCACGCCCAACCGGACCCGAACTGATTCGTAGCCGCGGCATTGAAGCTTTCGACGAACCTGTCCCAGCCGCCGAGATCGCTGTCGATCGCTTTCATCAGATCACCCGACGGTTTTCCTCCCGCCTTCGGCCCGATGATCGTCCAGAAGAGACCGTGGTTGAAGTGCCCACCGCCGTGGTTCCGGACCGCCCCCTTCTTGTCTTCGGGAACCTTGGAGAGGTTCTTCAGGAGCTCCTCGACCGGCTTCCCTTCCCACTCCGTGCCCGCGATCGCGGTATTGAGCTTATCGACGTACGTCTGATGGTGCTTCGTGTGGTGGATCTCCATCGTCTTGGCGTCGATGTGGGGCTCGAGCGCATCGTACGGGTAGGGCAGGGGCGGGAGGGTGTGGGCCATGGCGAAAATGGGGAACTGGTTGCAGTGTACTCCCAAGACGAGCCTATCGCAGACTGATGACAGGTTTCGGGCATCGAGTGTCAGGATTCCGCTCTCGCAACCCGCAACCCGCAACCGTACACTGTCCCCCATAGCCATCCGCCTGCTGACGTCGGCCGCCGACCTCGAGCGCTACGACGCGTGGGTCCAGTCGCACCCTGAGGGGACCCTCTGGCAGAGCCTCGAATGGAAGCGCTGCCAGGAAGCCCTGGGACGGACGGTACGCATCTACGTCGACGACGAGGCGGGAGACATCCGCGTCTCGGCGCTCGTCGTGATCGACCGGACGACGGGGGGACTTTCCACGTGGGAAGTGCCACGAGGGCCGCTCGCGGTTGCGGGTGACGAGTTGCGAGTTGCGGGATTGATTGCTGCGATCAAACGGGATGCAGTGAAAGACCGGTGTCTTTCTTTATATTTTTCACCTCTCGCACCTCTCGAGACCCGACACTCGCAACTCGCAACCTCGTCTCGACGCCACGTCCACCCCGAAGCCACGCGCATCATTGATCTTCGCCCAACCGAGGAGGAGATCCTCGCCCAGATGAAGCAGAAAGGCCGGTACAACATTCGTCTGACAGAGAAGAACGGCGTCGCGGTGAAAAACTCGACCGATATCGATGTCTTCGCCCGTCTCATGGACGAGACGGCCGTCCGCGACGGCTTTCGGCCTTCCGGAGTCCGGAGTTACCGTGCTTTTTTGCAGAACGCACCAGGTGCCTTTCTTTTGCTCGCCTACAGCCCCGAGCAAAACGGGAAGGACAATGACGCTCTCAAGCCCATCGCAGGCCTCCTGGGGGCAATCTGGAGCACGACGGGCATTTATTACTACGGTGCCTCGTCCTATGAGCAGCGTGAGCTCATGGCGCCCTACGCCCTGCAATGGGCCGCCATGCGGCACTGCAAAGCGGCGGGATGCCTCTCGTACGACCTCTTCGGCGTGGCGCCGGAGGGACAGATCGAGCATCCCTGGGCGGGCGTCAGCGAGTTCAAAGCCAAGTTCGGCGGCACGTACGTGCAGTATCCACCGGAGCAGGAGATCGTCCTGCGGCCGGTGATGAAGGCCTTACTACAGATGAAGAGGCGAGTCTTGGGATAGGCCTCCATTCCCCTTGCCCCTTCCTCCGAGGGAGGAAGGGGAGGACGTCGCGCGCATATTCAACAGATTCCCCTCCTCCCGTGGAGGAGGGGTTAGGGGTGGAGGCCATACGCAAAAGACCCCTCTCTTGCGAGAGGGGTCCTTGCTGCCTTCATGGTGATCTGAATGGAACCATTGCGGCTGGACTACGAGTTCAAGTCTTGAGCTCAGCTCTGCTGGTAGCTCGTGGACTTGACCGTCGTGTCCGTGTACTCGACCCAGAGGAAGCGAGACTCGGTGGTCGTCCCAGACGTGCTGAGAGTGCCGGAGTCATCGTCGATCCAGTCGAGGTGGCTGACCGTGGAAGCGGTGCCCGGGCCGAAGGTGTTGGCTCCAATGTTGTTGAAGTTCTGGAGGCTCACCTGGAGCGTGAAGCTCGTCTGACCCGTGACCTTCGTCACGTTGGCCTGGAGGACGAACGTCTCGTCGCTGCCCTGGTCGATCGACGTGTTCACGCTGCTCGAACCGAGCATGCCGCAAACGACGGCGAAGGAACCGGAAGCAGAAGCGAGAGCGCCGTTCGAAGAGTTCTTCGCCGTGCAGCTCGACGTGATCGAGGAGCCCGTCGTCTTGTTGTACAAGGCGAAGGAGCTGAGGATCACGTTGTTCGAGTCGATGTTAAACACAGCGCCCGAGAGGGTCACCTTGTTGGTGCCGTTCTTCGAGTTGTTGTGCGGAGCAGCGGAGAACTTGAACTGACCGATGGCGGAGACGCCCGTCGGGACGATCGAACCGTTGGCATCGGGGTTGGCGTTCGTGATGGAGGTGATCTTCGAGAGGACCGTAAGGTTCTTGGCGCCGATGATGTCGGAGCCGGAACCGAATCCACCCGTGGACCTGATCACCACCTGACCGCCGGCGACCTGGTGGCCGTCGTTGGCAACGAGGTTGTTGCTGGACTGGTCACCGCGGGCGCGGACCGCGCCGGAGCCGGAGGCGTTGTTCGAGACCGGCTGGCTGGTGATGAAGAACGTGACGCCGGTGCCGGAAGTGGCGCCGTCGACATCGGACTTCATGCGGGGGCGGACGGAGATCTTCACGTCCGGACCACCCTTCGGAACGACGAGCTGGCGGCTCTGCATCTTGGCGCAGAAGGTCGTCACGCGCATCTCCTGGTTCTGCGTGAGAACATCGTCGGAGCCGCAACCACCAACCGTGGCGGAAGCGAACGGAGCCGTGGCGCCGTCCTTGTAGAGCTCGAGACGATCGACGCTGTTGGCGCGGGAACCGGAGGACGTCAGCTGGAGATCCGTGACGTCGACATCCTCGTACTCAGCGTGGAGCTGGAGACGGAGGACGGGGTCGCCGAGCGTACCACCGAGGAGCTGGTGGCTGCGGAGCGTCGTCGTGTCCTTCGACACGATGAGGGAGCCCTGGCTCACGAGGCTGTAGAGCGTGGAGGTGGCCGTGGTGACGATGATGTCGCAAGACGTGCACGAAGCGCTGTCCGTCTTGATGCCCGAGAGGGCGGAACCGCGGTCGACCTGCTCCGCCTCGATGTAGGAGGTGTCACCCGTGCTGAACTTGAGCTGGAGCTGGCTGTCCGTGAGGGAAGCCGCGATGTCGGCGTGAACCTCGAAGACGACAGTCTTCTCCTTCGGGATGACGAAGCCGCCACCCGTGAGCTGGTTGAAGGTCACCTTGCTGTTCTGGGCGGACTGACCCTTCTCGAGGATCGTGTCCACCTTGCCGTCGGCATCGGTGTCGACCCAGAGAGTGTAGTTCTGACCGTTGTTCAGCGAGCCAGCGTTGCTGGCGAAGATGGCCTTGGTGAACAGGACGTCCTTCGCCTCACCGGCGCGAGCCTCGAAGCGGAGGAGGTTGATGTTCTTGCTGTTCTTCACAGCGGTGTCGGTCGCAGCACCGGACTTGACGGCAACCGTGAGGTTGGCGCCAGCGATGCGGTGCGCGTTACCCGTGATCGTGCCGCGCGGGCGGATGTCGTTGACCGTGTCGCCCGTGGACAGACCTTCGATCTCCATCTGGTAGGTGGAGCTCGTGTTGGCAGCGAGGAGGCCACCGAACACACAACCGACGGTGTTCGTGCCCGTGCTGACCTGCTTCGGCTCGCCACAGATGTGGACGCGGAACGTGTCACCGTTGAGCGGGTGAGCGGACGTGCCGTTGTCCTTGAAGTCGACGCGGAACTCGTACGTCTCCTTACCGTTCACGGTGAAGTCGTCGAAGCGGTAGATCTGGTACGTGTAGTTCGTGGAGCTGATCGTAGCCGTACCCGCGGCGGAAGAGCCGAGGTTGACGGCGGAGACCGTGCGACCCGTCGTCTTGTTGCGGAGCGTCACGTTCTCGAGAACCTCCGTGATCGTGTCGGAAGCCGTGGAGCCGCCGAACGCGAACGTCTGGCCAGAGCTGGTCGTACCAGCGATGGCGATGAAGAGCTTCTTGACGTCGATGCGCTCGCCACCCGTCGTGAAGATGATGTTAGCGAGGATCGCGTCGTTCTGGTCGCGCGTGTAGGTTTGCTGCACGGGACCGTCGATCTCGATGGTGAACTCACCAGCGTCGATCGTGACCGTGGACGCGTTGTCCGAGGTCGGGAGGGTGACGCGGGAGCCGTAGAGCTGGCCGTTCACGCCGTACCCGTAGAGGGAACCGACGGCGAAGACGTCGGAGTCCTCCTCGAAGTGCATGATCACGCTCTCGCCGGAGCCGCCAACGACGTCACCGACAAGTTCGAAGGTCATGCGATCGCCCTCGAGGATGGTGAACGGAGGATCGAAGACGAAGGTGGCGAAGTCGCCAACGGTCGTCGCAACCGTGTTGCTGATCACCGTGCCATCGGAGCGGCGGATCTTGAGGTTCGTGACATCGCCGTCGCCGGCGGTGCCGTTCTGCTCGACAGTCACCGAGTAAAGGGTCTGGTCCTCAACGCTGTCCGAGGAAAGCTCGAACTTGCCGAGAACGACAGTCTTGTCACCGACTTCCACCTCATCGGGGGAGACGGTGCGGTAGCCGACGGAGAGCTTACCGCTGCGGACGGCGGCGACCTTGAAGGTGCTGCCGCGGAGCGGGAAGTTGCCGGTCACCTGCTTGGCGTTCGAGGTGAAATCGGACGGGAGCTCAACAGCGAAGTTGTGCTCGGCGGCCGTGGTCGCCGTGGAGATGAAGTCCGCGACGAGGTCGAGGGTCACCGTCTTGCAAGCCGCGATCGTGAGGGGCTGCGAGAGGTGGATGTTGCCGGTCTGATCCTTGGAGTCGATCGAGCGCTTGCGGGAAAGGCGCGTGCCGTTCTGAGCGAGATAGACGCCGTCGATGTCAGACTGAGCGCCGAAACCCTCGTGGAGGACGGTCACGTCCTCGATCGCGACGGCCTCGTCGCAGGAGGAAGTGAGGTCCATCGAGAGCATCGTGACGCCGACCGCACCCTGCGGAACCGTGTCACCGACCGGGTTCTTGGAGGAAACGGAAACCTCGAGCGTGCCCTTGGAAGAGGGGAGGCTGGAGTAACCGTTGAAGGAGGCGGAGTCGGAGAACGTGTCGCCGTCAGCCGTCTCGATGTCGGAAGCGGTCACCGTGTACTCGGAACCGGCCGAGAGGCCGCTCGAGAGCGTGAGCTCGACCGTGTCATCGGCCGTCTGCTTGACAGACGTGACCGTGACGGCGGGCGAAGCGCCGGAGATCGCGTAGTTGCTGGCCATCTCAGCGGAGGCCTGGTCGACGTCCTGGTTGAACACGACTTCGACGACCATGCTGGAGAGAGCGCGAGCCGACTGAATGCCGGCCTCCGTGGTGCTGTTGCCACCGCAGTCCTGGCCGTACATGAGGCCCTGGTCGACGCGGTAGAGCATGACCACCATTTCAGCGCGGTTCATGTTGTCGTTCGGGCGAACGCGGCCCGTGGAGTCGTCACCCTGGAGGACGCAGTGATCAGCGGCAGACTGGATCGCATCCGTGTACCACTGGCCGGAGGGGTTGTCGACGAACTGAGCGGCATCGCCGGTCGCCTCGAGGTTGAAGGCGCGGACGATGAGAGCGGCAGCCTCAGCGCGGTTGATGTTCGCGCCGGGGCGGGAGTAACAGGGGTGGCTGCCGTAGCAGTTACCGTCACCCTTGACCCAGCCCTCCTTGCCGGCCTCCTCCATGTACGCGTAGTACCAGGCCGACGACTTGACGTCATCGAAGCTGGCCACGGCCGGGGGAGTGGAAAGGAGTCCACCGTTCATCATGACGATGAGCTTGACGAACTCCGCGCGGTTGGCGAGATCGCCGCCGCGGAAGCGCGCCTGGGAGGCATCGAGGACGCCGTCATCCGTCAAAGCGGAGACAGCTTCCCCGTACCAGACACCCGAGGGAACGTCGGAGTACGCAGCGAACGCCGTCTTCACGCCGAATTGCGTGAGGGTGATCGCAGCAACCGACATACCCGCGAGGACTTTCTTCAAACGAGAAAGATCCATAGAGGTAAGTAGGAGAGGAAAATAAAACGAAGTTGGTTGCAGGGGCTCCCCCTGCGGAGCAGGAATCCTTTCCTGCGAAGAAGATGAATGCGTACGGGTGGTGAAAGGCATCAGATCAAACCGCCGGGGTGATCGACGCGTTTGTGTCGCGGATGAGCACGAAGATTGAGTGACGTGCTTTCCTCCTTAAATATAAAGAGTCCACACAAAGGGCAGATACCGTTGCAATGGCAGGCTGACGTGAACCAGAGACACGATTCAAGCCCACTCTAAAAAGAGTTGGGCGGGGAATGTGAGAAATTGTCCTCGAAGTCGAGGGCAATGGCCGAGATGTCAAAGACCATGAACGTTAGACCGCTCGCCTTCTCTTGAGCGGATTAGCGGAATCCTACCGAACCCGTTTCGGGAGAATCAAGCTAGCGCTACGAAGGAGCAGGCACCCAGAGAAACGCCAAAAGGCGGTGCGCGTTACGCGTGAACTCGGGGACATTTTGCGATTCTCCCGGAAAGAAAAGCGAGAATTCGGCTTTCTCTAATGAATTCTTCACAGAAAACTAGGGAGGAAGCGTGTGAAACGTCAGGAAAAAAGTCCTTGCCAGGGTCGAGGTTTGCTTAGTAAATATCGCATTTTCGTCAAGCGAAGTTTCCGTTTTGTCGCGTCCGCTCGACGTTATCTCGCTGAACAATGCTAAAACAAGCATTTTACGCAAGAATTCAGAGCTGTACGTACGGTTTTGTCGTGATCGAGTCCCCTTTTTACTGAGAATCCGTCTTCTGCATCCGGGCGGGAAGGGCGCAACGAGAAGGAAACTAGGCAGTTTCTCCTTCCGATAACCCAAAAATGACAAGAGGAACGGACAAGTATGTATGGTTTACTGTCCAAAACCTCCAATTTTCGCGCCTATTGCGTCGATTTTTCCTCCGCTTATGAATCCCCTCTCGCGATTTCGAACGTCGCTCCGAGGCCCCTTGGAGCACGTCGCGGTTCATGGGAGATGTCGGTTTTTTCTGACATCGATGTCAGGACGGTTCACCAAGAGTGCGGTCGAACGATGCGTAAGTAATGGTGAGTTCGGTTGGCACCGTGTCTCCCTCGTACGTTCGCGCGAGCTACTCAGGAGGACACTGCGTTGGTTCGTCCCTCGGGCTACACTCGAGATGACAAGCTCACTATGATAAAGCCTTCATTGTCATCCTTCGACTCCGCTCAGGATGACACCTATTTCCTCCGCACCTGTTGTCCCTGCGCGGTGTCTTTCACGTCATACCCGAGCGCGGCGATCGCGTCGCGCAGGCGGTCGGACGCTGCGAAGTCCTTCGCCGCGCGCGCGGCCGCACGTTCGTCGACGAGCGCTTGCACGTTCGCGGGAACGGCCTCGTTTTCCGGCTCAAAGCAGCCAAAAACGTGACGTATCTTCTCGGTGAATGCCTGGAGCGCGGCCTTCGCTTCGGCATCGGGAGACGCCGCGCCGTTCGCCTTGTGCATGCATTCGAACACCGCGGCGAGCGCGCCGGGCGTGTTGAGGTCGCCGTCCATCGCGGCATCGAACTCGGCGGAGAACGCGGCGACGTCCGCGGCGGTGACCGTGCCCTTGTTCTTCTGCGTCGACTCCCCCGCCCCACCGCGCGCGATCCACTCGGTGATCGAGCGGCGGGACTGCCTGGCATCGTCCATCCCCTTCCACGTGAACTTCAAGTTGGTGCGGTAGTGCACCGAGAGGAAGTAGTACCGCAGATCGAGCGGGGAATAGCCACGATCTTTGACGTCGGGAATTGTTAACACGTTGCCAAGGCTCTTACTCATCTTCTCCCCCGCGAGGTCGATGCGCCTTTTGTGTAACCAAAGCCGAGAAAACGGCTTTTTTTTACCCTGAGCGGCGTCGAAGGGCATCGCCGATTCGCTCTGGGCGATCTCGCACTCGTGGTGCGGGAAGATGTTGTCCTCGCCGCCGGTGTGCAGATCGAGCGTGTCGCCGAGGATCTTGCGCGCCATCGCGGAGCATTCGATGTGCCAGCCCGGGAAACCGGGGCCCCACGGAGACTCCCATCGGAGCACATGATGCGCGTTCTCGCCCACGGCCTTCTTCCAGAGGGCGAAGTCGGCGGGATGCTTCTTCCGCTCGTTCACGTGCACGCGCGCGCCGGCGTTGAGCTTCTCGAGCGTGTTGCCTGAGAGGCGGCCGTAGTCGGGGAACGACTCGACCGCGAAGTACACGCCGTCCTCCGTCTCGTACGCGTTCCCCTTCTTCACGAGCGTCTCGATGATCGCGATCATCTCGGGGATCGTTTCCGTGGCTTTGGGACGCGCGAAAGGCTCCAGGATATTCAGCGCCTTCTCGTCCTCCAAAAACTGCGACGTATACATCTCCGCGACGCCGAGAACGTCCTGCATCGTGACCTCCGCGCCATCGCCGCGCTTCTGCTTCGCGATGATCTTGGCCTGCTTCTCCACCTTGTCCTCGCCCGAGTCGGCGTCGGCGACGAGATGCCCGACGTCGGTGATGTTCTTGACGTGCCGGACACGCCACCCGTGGCCCGCCTCCATCCAGCGACGGAGGAGATCGGCCATGAGGAACGACGAGTAGTTGCCGATGTGCGGACGCCCGTAGACGGTGGGGCCGCAGGTATACATCTTCACGTCCTTCGGATCCTGCGGAACGAATTCCTCCTCGGACTTGCTGAAGGTGTTGTAGAGGTGGAAGGGCACGGGAAGAGAATACGTGGAAGACGATCAGGACGCCACGACGCCGGGGCGGTGAGAGGGAAGGAAGGGCTCAAAACTGAGCCGGCTTCCCGAAGGGGAGGCCGGCTCGGTGCGCTACCTCAGAGAGGAGCGCGAACTATTCGGCGCGTTCGGCTTCTGGACGACTTCCGTCGCCGGTGCCGATTCGGCGCCTGACTTGCCATGGATGGCCTCGTACACTTCCTGTCTGTGTACGGGGACCTCCCGGGGAGCGACGATCCCGAGACGGACTTTGCCGTCCCGGATCTCGACCACCGTCACCACGATGTCGCCGTTGATGACGATGCTTTCATTCTTTTTCCGAGAAAGAACGAGCATGGGCTACCTCCTTTTCGTTGTGCCCATTATGCCTCGAGCCACGACCGTCGCGGCCACAAGACGTGGCGAGTCTACTGCGCGCGGCGCTTCGCGCAACGATTCCACGGAAGAAAGAGCCGACGTCGCAGGGACGTCGGCTCTGGAGGCGGCGTCTCAGTTTGCACTGGGACGCCTCCGTCTGGCCTTTTCCTCGACCAGACCATTGAGGACTGCGGTCCGCACGAACTCTGAAAGCTGTTCGTCAGACCATCCACGTTTTTTCACCAGCTCAAACGCTTGTCCGAGCCGGCGAAAGGCGCGCGTGGTGCGCCTTGGTGAAGAATCATTCTTCACGGCTTTCTCCTTGGAAGGAGACGCTTCCGCTCTCAGGAACCATCCATCGGTTCACATCCATGATGCGGAAGTACGCGGAGTGTAGCGGAAAACCTTATTTATTATCAATACATATTTTTCTATTGTGTCAAATATGCCGCTTCGATACGATATGACCATGCAAATCGGACGATTCGAACTGGAGACCGATGAAAGCAGCGGCACGCTCTGGTCTCCCGATCGGGAGCACTATCTCCGCGTATCGTCTCGGCCGCTCTTGCGCCCGTTGGACGTTCACTTCAAGACCTTGCCGACCACGAGCGTCACAACCGGACGATCGCTCGATCAGTACAAAAAGGAGCTGCCTGATCTCGAGATCGACGACGCAAAACAGTACGTCGAGGTCGGCGCCGGTTTTTCGGGGCTGCTGCACCACCTGGCGATGCGCCTATTGGGCAACGAACGCCGGCCGATCGCCATCGATCCCGTCGACTACGCCCTCGCGGAAGAGATGCTCATCGAAGCCCTGAAACTGTCCGAAAAAGGCGAGCCCTTCTTCTCCCCGGAAATGGCGCGGATTTGCGAGGTATTGGCGCAATGCCAGACTATCCGTGACCGCAGCAAAGTCCTCCTCATCAACACGAACCTCAGCACCGCGCTCAACGAGCACCCGGAGATCGCGGGAACCGCGGATTATGTCGTTGACCTGCACGGCCCCTCCGAATACTCGCATACCGAACACGGGAACGTCCTGGCCACGAGCAGGGAAGAATTCAACCGGCAGACGATGAACATCATCACGATGGAACAGGCTCTGTTGAAACCCGGCGGAACAATCCTGACGGACAGGCGATAATCCTTACGCGAGGGTGACCCGGCTTCGTCCGACTTCGCCGAGGTCATTCGGAGAGAATTGAAGGACGACTGTTTCCTCGTTACGCCTCAGGCAATCGTCACATCTTTGCACAAATAGACGTCCTGGATGGCGTTGAGGATCTCGATGCCTTCCTCCATCGGCTTCTGGAACGCCTTGCGACCGGAAATGAGGCCGGCGCCGCCGGCGCGCTTGTTGATGACGGCCGTCATGATCGCCTGCTGCAGGTCGTTCTCGCCCGAGGCGCCGCCGGAGTTGATGAGGCCGATGCGGCCCATGTAGCAGTTGGCCACCTGGTAGCGGGTAAGGTCGATGGGGTTCTCGCTCGTGAGCTTCTCGTACACGCGCTTGTCCGTCTTGCCGTAGCTCGATTCCTGGCCGAGCGCGAGGTAGCCGCCGTTATTCTCCGGGAGCTTCTGCTTGATGATGTCGGCCTCGATCGTGACGCCGAGGTGGTTTGCCTGGCCCGGGGGGGCGGCGGGGACGTGGTAGGCCTTGCCGGCCTTCTTGAAGCTGGAACTGCGGAGGTAGCACCACAGGACCGTGAACATGCCGAGCTCGTGCGCGCGGGCAAACTCGCGGCTCACTTCCGTGATCTGCCGCGTGGACTCGGGGGAACCGAAGTAGATCGTCGCGCCGATACCGGCGGCGCCCATCTTCTTGGCCTGGTCGGCCGTGCCGAAGAGCACCTGGTCGAACTTGTTCGGGTAGGTGAGGAGCTCGTTGTGGTTGATCTTCACAATGAACGGGATCTTCGCCGCGTACTTCTTGCTCACCATGCCGAGCACGCCGAGCGTGGAGGCGACGGCGTTGCAGCCGCCCTCGATGGCGAGCCGAACGATGTTCTCCGGATCGAAGTAGATGGGATTCTTCGCGAACGACGCGCCGGCGCTGTGCTCGATGCCCTGGTCGACCGGGAGGATCGACAGGTAGCCCGTGTTCTTGAGGCGGCCGTGGCCGTAGAGGTCCTTGAGACTCGTGAGCACCTTGGCGGGGCGATCGGACTTGGAGAACACGTCCTGCACCGTCTTCATGCTCGGGAGGTGGAGCATCCCCTTGTCGATGGTCTTGCTCTGGTGCTTGAGGAGGTCCGCGTTGGAACCGAGGTGCTTCTGGATGTCCTTGAAGGTGAGCATGGAGGCGGAGGAGGAAAGTGGTCGCTACGGTACCACGATTCGGCATAGACCGCAGGTCGGCTCCCGAACCTCTTTGCAGCTATTTCTTTCTTTTGTCTATTCCTAGCCACTCCCGAACAGGAGCACCATTTTCTGTGTCGCAAAAGCCCGGAATCTGCCACGCTGGCCGCCCCCGTTCTTTGGTAACACGGTCTGCCTTCCACGCACCCCACCTCGTCTATGGTGGGTCCGATCGCGCTTTGACGCGAACCGGGCAGCACCTGAGGTTGGGTGCTGTGGAGGACAAAAGGAGAACCTCATGAATTCCTTGTTTCTTTGCGCCGCCTATCTGGTGGCGCAACCTAATCCGCTCGATACCTTTCCAAAGGTTACCGGGCCCCCTGAAGTCTCCTGTGAGTTCCGGTACAAGTCGGATAGCACCGATTTCTTGTTCAATCTTCGCATCATCGAGAAAAAAGAAATCTTTCTCGTGATCGACAGCATCAACAAGAAGACCGGCGAGATCCGATTTTCGTACCTCTACCACGGGAAAAAAGAAGGAACGCGATGGCTATGGGAGGAGCGACCGCCTATCAACGGCATCCGCTTCCCCAGTGCAATCGCGAGACCATGAGTTCTCATGCGTCTTCCATCTTTCCCTCGGCCGGCTCATGTCGGCCGAGGGTTTTCAACGTGACGTTTGCCTATGAGCGAACGCTGAGGTGTTCGCGGTTCACTAAAATTTGCTGTCCGATGCCGAAGAGCGTCGAGACGCCCCAGTAGAGCGCGACCGCGGCGGGAGACTGGAAGGCGAAGAAGCCAATCATAAGCGGAAGGACGTAGAGCATCATCTTCTGTTGCATGTCCTGGGCTGAGGGTTCGTCCTTGGCCTTGGCGCCGACGTCGATGATCGCGTCCTTCTTCTTGGTCTTCCGTTTCTGAATTGCGAACGTGAGCTTCATCTGGAGGAACTGGAGGACGACGAGCGTGATCGGGAAGATGAACACCTCCGGCTTCACGAGATCGAGACCGAGGAAATGCGTGTCGAAGTGCCACGAAAGATTCTGGTACGGACCGTAGAAGAGATGCTGCGAGAGCGTGAGCGCGGAGCCGTCGCGGATCGTGGTGTAGAGACCGATCAGAATCGGGAACTGGAGGAGCATCGGGAGGCAGCTGCTGAACGGATTGATCTTGTGCTCCTTCCAGAGCTTCATCGTCTCCTCCTGGACGCGCTTCTGATCGTTCGGATACTTCTTCTGGAGCTCCTGGAGCTTGGGCTGGAGCATCTGCATCTTCTTCTGCCCCTCGAGCGCGTGCTGTGTCGGGAGGAAGAGCAGAAGCTTGATCGCGATCGTGAGGAGGATGATCGCGAGACCGAGGTTATGACCGGGCGTGAAGGACGCGATGAGGACGAGCAGGTTCAAGAGGGGAGCCGCGATGAACGTGCGATAGAGCTTGGTGAAGGCGCCGGGTTCGCTGATGGTGAAGCGCGCCACGGACGCGGACGAGACAGAAGCACCCGAGCCGGTCGCGGCTACCGCGCCGCTCCCGGCGCCGGGCAGGCGTGCCTCAAACGCACCGACGCGCTCGAAAAGGGAGTACTTCCAAGGAGCCAGGCTCACCTGCACGCTGTCGCCAGGTTGCAGCGCGGGAATGGACTCGCACGGAACGATCGTCTCGGACGATGTGACACGTACGAACTTTTCCCAAGACTCCGGCATGTTTGCAAGGAAAAGATCGACAGGGGGTTCAGGACAACGCGAGGGAAGCGAGAGCGTCTTCCCCGTCTCCGTCACCGCGAGCGCACGGCATTCTTGTTCCGACTTGTCCGATCCGAACTTGCGACCGATGGCGCAGAGCTTGGACAGGACATAGCCCCACGCGCCCTTGGATTCGCTCATCTCGGGAATGTTCTGCAGGACAAGTATCGGGTGGTGCCCGATCGTGATGCTCTGCGAAGCGGCCCGCAGATGCAAGCCCGGCACCGGCTTCTCGGCGTTCTGCTGGTTCCCGAAGAAAAGCTGCGTCCCGAAGTAGACGGCCAGGAAGATCAGGAAGAACTGGAGGAGGTTACTCTGCTTTTTCTCGGCGGGTGCCATGGGTCGGGGACGGAAGTCGGAAGAACGACCGGAGGTCGTCTTGCAGCTCGGGGAACGGAGCCCAAAGACTAGAAGACCTGGGGGCGAGTAACAACTGGATGGCGGGGATTCGGGCGTCGGTCTCCCGGAGCAGGAGGCGGAGGGCCTCGCGGCAACGGCGGCGCATGCGGTTGCGCTTGACGGCAGATTTGTCGAGCTTGGCCGACGCCACGGTACCCACGTAGACGGCGTCCGAGCGATCCGCCCCCGCGCGGCGCGGATGGCCGGGAAGGGAACGGATGGTCATGTGCTTGCCCTTCCACACCCTCCCCTTGCGCTGGAGATGATCGCAGATTTTCCGGCCCTGCAAACGAAGTAGCAGCATTGGGAGGATGATAGAGGTGTTGCGAGAAGGTTACGAGCGACGAGCGACGGGAGGTTCCGCCAAAGACAAGAACTGAATTTTTGGCATGCGATTAAGTAAAACTCTAATGTCACGGATGCATATTCACTGGAGCCGTTTTCCGAATCTGCATGTACTACTACGGTAATCACATGACCACTACTCACCAATTCGAAGATCTCGATGTCTGGAAAGAGGCGCGCATCCTCGTACGGGCAATTCGCGCGATATGTAAACAGCCAAAAGTTGCGAAAGATTATGCTTTCGTTGATCAAATCACTCGTGCGGCGCGCTCGATTTCTTCCAATATCGCAGAAGGATCCGAATCATCGAGCAATGAACAATTCAGTCTCTTCCTCAATTATTCGAAACGATCCTGCGGAGAGGTGCGCTCGCATTTGTATGACGCCTTAGATGAGCAGTATCTGTCCCAGGAACAGTTTGAAAACATGAAAAACCAAACTATCGTGATTGGACGCAGGCTCGGCTCTTTCATCAAATATCTACACTCGCATTCCCGTCGCCCGTCGCTCAAAACCCATCACCATCTTTCCTAATTTTATCGACTTTACGACCCTCTGCGATAGACTACGGTCCTTCCATGGCTTCTCTCTCCCCAGACCTTGTCCGGCACATCGCGAAGCTCGCGCGACTCGATCTCTCCGAGGCCGAGGTGGAGAAGTTCAGCAAGGAACTCACCCAGATCCTCGGGTACGTGGACATGCTCGGCGAAGTGGACACGAAGAACGTGGCCCCGACGGCGCAGGTGACCGGCCAGACGAACGTGCTGCGCCCCGACGAGGTGCGGCAGGGCGGCGCGAATCCCGACGACCTGCTCGCCCAAAGCCCGCTGCCGGTGGCGGACCACCAGATCGTCACGCCGTCCGCGCACGGTTGAGCCCAGTTCGAAGCCGAAATCCCATGACCTCACCCTCTTCCCTCACCATCGCCCAGGCGCACGACCTGCTCAGGAGCAAGAAGCTCTCCTCGGAAGAGCTGACGCGCTCCTGCGTCGAACGCATCGAAGCGGTGGACGGAACCCTGAAAGCCGTCGTGCACCGGAATTTCGAGCGAGCCCTGGAGGAAGCCAAAAAGGCGGACGCGAAAGGGGCTTTTGATTCCCCGCTTTCGGGTATCCCGTACCTGGCCAAGGACGTGTACTGCGAACAGGGCGTCCAGACGACGGCGTGCTCCAACGTGCTCCGGGAGAAGAACTACGTCCCGCCGTTCGATTCCACCACCACGGCGCGCCTGAAGGCCGCCGGCGCGATCTCCATCGGCAAGACGAACACCGACGAGTTCACGATGGGCGCCTCCACCGAGACTTCCTGCTACGGCGTCACCAGGAACCCCTGGAACACCGATTGCGTGGCCGGAGGCTCCTCCGGAGGCTCCGCCGCCGCCGTGGCCGCGGACGAGGCGCTCTTCGCGCTGGGCACCGACACGGGCGGCTCCATCCGCCAGCCCGCGGGATACTGCAACATCACGGGCATCCGTCCCACGTACGGCCGCACGAGCCGCTACGGCGTGATGAGCATGGCGAGCTCCCTTGATACGATCGGGCCGATGTGCAAAAGCATCGAGGATCTCGCGATCGTGCTCGGCGCCATTGCGGGCAAGGATCCGCGCGACGCCACGACGGGGGACGCGCCCGTCCCCGACTACCGCGCGCTCCTCAAGAAGGACGTGAAGGGCCTCAGGATCGGGCTCCCGAAGGAATACTTCCTCAAGGGGATGAACCAGGAAGTGGAAGGAGCCGTGCGCGGCGCCGCGGAGGTGCTGAAGAGCCTCGGCGCCACGCTCCACGAGATCTCGCTCCCGCACACCAAGTACGCGACTGCGACCTACTACGTGCTCTGCCCGTGCGAGGTGAGCTCGAACATGGCCCGCTACGACGGCATCCGCTACGGGCATACGGCCAAGGACCCGGAGAATCTCATCCAGTATTACAAGGACGTCCGCAGCTCCGGCTTCGGCGCCGAGGTGAAGCGCCGCATCATGATCGGCACCTACGCGCTTTCCGCCGGTTACTTCGACGCGTACTACCGCCAGGCCCAGAAGGTGCGCACGCTGATCCTCCGCGACTTCGAGGAGGCATACAAGACCGTGGATGTGATCCTCTCGCCCGTGTCGCCCACGCCCGCCTTCAAGGTGGGCGCGCACGAGAACGACCCGGTGGCGATGTACCTCGAGGACGTGTTTTTGGACGGCCAGGTGATGGCGGGCATCCCGTGCCTCTCGGTGCCGTGCGGGTTCAGCAAGGACGGGCTCCCGATCGGCCTGCAAATGATGGGACCCCAGTGGGAGGAAGGCCGCATTCTTTCGGCGGCCCACGCCTACGAGCAAGCGACGGATTGGCACGCGCGAAAGCCGAAGATCTGAGAAGAATCTGCGGAGAAATTGACTACGGGATTTTTTGCCGCATGCTCGGAAACCATGGAACTCCACCCGCTGGTTCCCCACGGCATCGATCGCCCTCTTCATGACGATTGGCGATCGTACCTCGTGGAAGAAGTGCTCGTGGATCGTCAGAAGGAAGACCAGGCCCGGCGGCGCGAAGAAGGAGCGGATCTTTCGTACGAAGAACTCCGGGACGTCGCGAAACGCCGTGAACAATTGTCGATCCTGGCATCGCGCATCCGTTCGACCATCGCGAAGATGCTGGAAAAAAAGATCGACGTGGAACCCGCTTCGCCGACATGGCAGGCGCCGAGCCTCGTGGAAGAGGCATTCGAAGACCAGAGGCACGATATGCTGTCCTTCCTGGGCGACCAACTGATGCTCGAAGAGGCGATCCAGCACGCCGTACCGGACGGAATCGGCAGCGGTCTTCACCGACTCTGCATCCTTCCCGCCGGGACCGTGGACGAGATCGCCGCGCTCCTGCCGAACCACCCGCGCTTCCGCGTCTACGTGGAGCGATACGTGCTGGAGTCCTACAGAAAACAGCTCCTGTCACGGATCTTCGGCGGCACGAACGGCGATGAATGGAAGCGCGCGACGGTCGTGTGGGCGAGCGTGGAGTACCGCATCCGGTACTGCGCCTCTTCGCGCGCGGAAGAGACGGGCCGAACTCCCGACGACCCGGACGTTCTCAAGGACATCGCGTACGAACAGACGCGCATGGACGAATGGCTGTCGCAAGAACCGACGCTGAAGGCGGCATTCTGGGGGCTCGCCGCGAGGATCGCGCAACCGCTGGGCACGATCTTCACGCCCATTCCTCCGCAATTGCTCGCAGCCGGAATACCCAGGCCCCGATGATCGGTTGACCCTCTCCTAGGAGAGGGCAGAATCCATCCCTGATGGAAAAACACCCTTTCGAGCCCGGCGTCGACCAGGTATCGGCGACCAACAGGCAGCGCTGGCGGCGCGAACGCGAACTGCGGTGGGAGCTCGACGCTATTCGCCACGATCCCGACCTGGAACAGCGCGAGCGCATCGAAGCCGCTCACGATTTCCGCAGTCGCATCCTGGCCCTCCAGAACGAAATCCTCATGGTGATCCGCCAGGAATTCGCCGCCGTGCAAAGCCTGGCGCCGAAGAACGCGACGGGCGCCTCTCCGCTGCCACTCGTGACCGTGCCCGATGAGGAATTGGTGCAAGACACGTTTTCACACCAGATGAAGCTCATGTACCGCTTCTGCGAGGACGAGGAACTGATGCTCGAGGCCGATCTCGCGCTCGCGCCGAGCTGGAGGCAGCGCCTGGCGGCCAGGCTGGGGGCGGGCCCGGCGTTGGGATTGGAAGACGCCGTGGCGCTCGCGGCGAAGGCCGCGCCGTTCGGCCACACGCGCGTCCGCCTGCTCGTGGAACTGGAATGGCTCGATCGGTACAAGCAAGCGATCACCGTGCCGGACGAGGAACTCCCCGCGAATCCCCGGCTCCACCTGGAATCCCTCCGCGAGAACCACGTGCAGATGCAGTACATCGAGATCGGACAACGGGCCCGCATGAACTACTGCATCCGCGATCGCATGGATGAATGCGGATACCATCCGTTCAACCGCAATGCCGTCGCAAGCGCCCTGAAAGACTTCCAGCAAGAACGGAAGGAAACCGCCCGCTGGCTCGCGACGCTGCGACAATCGCAGGCATCCCTCTTCTCGGCGGTCCGTTCCTGGTTCACGAAAACGAAAGAGGGAACGCCGGAACCGCTCGCGCTCATGCCCGTCCTTCAGCGCTGGTCTCCGCCGAGGGCGTGATGGTCTCGCGCGCGTACTGCTGCCACAGGTGGGCGAGCAGGCCGCCCTGCGCGACGAGCTCCGCGAAGGCCCCTTCCTCCACGATCTTGCCGCCGTCGAGCACCACGACGCGGTCGAAGAGGGGAAGCAGGTGCAGGCGGTGGATGGAGGAAACGACGGTCTGTCCCGTGTGATGGTCGCGGTACCAGCGCATGAGAAGCTCCGTGACCATGCGGTACATGGCTTCCCGGAAGTTCTTCGTGATCTGGAACGACAGGATGCGCTCCAGGTTGTGGGCGGGCCCGTGCATCGCCCAGAAGACCACGCTGAGCGACGAATAGAGCGCCAGCCAGAGCGTGGCGCGGCGGAACATGCCGTCCCCGCCCTCCTGGAGGATATTGACCACCTTGCCGAGCACGTACAGCCCGTGACGCCTTTCCGCGTGGGTCCACGCCGTCTTGAGCAGGAGGCCTAGGAGTTCCTCTTCGGTGAAGCGGAAACGGTGGTCATCGGGGGCAGAGAGAAGACGGGCTTCGCGGTGAGTTCTTTCCGCCTTCAGCGATCGGCGTTCCGGGCCTCATGCGCGAAGAGCGAGTCCCCGTGTTCGTAGGGGAGTTCCACGGGAAGCCGCGGCTGGGACCCGTGCCCCATGCCGTCGTTCACAGTATTGATGACGTACGCGAGGATCGTGGGCGCGGGTACGCCGAGCGTGAGGTTCGGATGGGCCAAGTCGGCCGCTTGCTTGAGCCTGCTCGAGAGCGCGGCAAGGACGGCTGGATCCTCTTCCCCCATGGCCAGCAACCGCAGGGGACGGTCGCGGCATTCCGCGCCCGCATGCTCGAGGAACAGCTGCCTGAGACGCTCCTGTGTGAGGTCCGGACCGCGATGGGCGAACGCACGCTCGAAGAACCGGTCCATCGCGTCGACCGTGCCGCCGATCATATTTTCCGCTTCGGGATGCACCGGCGGAGTATGCGAACGCGCGTCGCTCCGCCAATCGGATTCCGGGCGAATCCGGTGAAATTGCGCATTGTCAGGGGCAAAACGACCTGATACCGTTTGCGGGCCCCGGAACGGGTGGTTTCGGGCGTCCGTTCACAGCACCGTCATCCACGCGCGTGGATCCGTAGCTCAGCTGGTTAGAGCGCCACACTGTCACTGTGGAGGTCGCGGGTTCGAGTCCCGTCGGGTCCGCCATTTTCGTGTTGTAGGAATAATGCTTTCGCGAAGAAGCAAAGAGAAGCCGATGACGAGAAGCCCGTGGTGAGCAAGTCCGCCGAAGCGGACGAGCCGAACCAAGTCCCGTCGGGTCCGCCATCCTTCGTCTCCGCTCAGGATGACATCCTGGAGACAAGAGCAAAGAGACGAGAATCCTGTGGTGAGCGAGTGAGCGAAGCGAACGAGACGAAGGGAGTCCCGCTTGCCCGGCGAAGTCAGCCGACGCCGACGAAGCGGGGTCGGGTCCGCCAGCATAAATACGCGACATCAACCCTCTCCACAGTCTTCAACTTCCCCCGAGACTCCTCGTAGCGCCGCAGCGCGTAGTGGGGTCGGGTCCGCGATTTTTTCTTCTGCCGGACTCACTTCTTGTCCGTCAACGCCTGCAGGCAGGCGGCGCGCGTCGCGAGGACATTCCTGCCGCAACCGGCATTCGCCATCGTTCCGTCGTCCTGCGTGTCGGCAAGAAACAGCTTCGTACGTAGTCCGTTCTGCCGGAGAAAATCCTCGCAGAAACGCATCCGTTCGACGGACGCGGGGCGCAGCGATTCTCCGCCGACCGAATGACCGGCGTTGAACGACGACAGCTTCACGCGGAACGCGGCCGCGCGATCGCGCAGATGCCGCACGATGGACCGCATGTTCCCGTCCGAATCCGTCTGACCGTCGATCATCGGAACGTTCAACGTCACGGGGAAGCCCATGACACCGATGCGCTCGAGAGCGGGGAACACCTCGTCGATCGGCGGGGCGGGACGGGGAATGAACGCGTCGTGAACGAGAGGGCCGTAATAGCTGTAATGGAGACGCAACCGTCCCGGGGCGTAGCGCGCGGCCAGCTCCTCGAATGCCGGAAGGAAACGCTTGTGATTGACGCCGATCGTGGAGAGACCGAGGTGATCCATCGGGGGTTCTTCCCGATCGAGCAAGACGCGCGCCGCGGCCAGCGCCTGAAGGTTGCTTCCGGCGTCCCCGTCGGCAAAGCCGCCCGCGTCGATGACGCGGATGTTCGGCGCCGATCTGCGCAGTCGCACGTGTTCGTCGATCTGACGCACGATTTCCTCGGACGTGAATAGCGGTTTTTGCAGCGTGTCGGGAAGACCGCTGGGGCAGACCCGCTCGCAGCGACCGACGCAACCGTTGGACACCGAAAAACTGATCGATAACCGCTCGCCGTTGAGGAAACTGGCCGAGTCGGCGTGGCGACTCCCGCCGTCGGGCGCGTCCGAGAGGCGCACGAGGCATTTCATGATGCGTCGATCGGGCGCCCCTTCCACGATCAGGGTGTCGTCCGTCGCCGAGAGGATATCGAGCGACTTCATTGCGCAATCATACGACAAAGCGAAACGGCAGTGGCTATTTTGCGAGTACCTTTTATCATTGATCCATGCGCCTTCCCCGCCGTCCGCTCTTCTGGATCCTCGCGATCGCCTGCCTGCCGGTGATCGCCTATGCGCTCCTCCTGCTCACGACCCGTCCCCGCGGCGACCGTCTCTGGGCGGATGACCAGGCGAGGGCCGCGACCGTGGAGACGAAAGGCAACCTCGTCATCGTGCACGATCTCCGGGACTTCCAATACGTCGGGACGACGAAGGTGGTGCAGCAGTTCCGCGATCAGACGTACGACGCGGACAAGATCATGGACGTGTCGTTTCTCACCTCCCCGTTCAAGACGCTGCCGTCCGCCGCGCACACGTTCTTCAGCTTCCGCTTCGATAGCGGGCAGACGCTCGCCGTCTCGGTGGAAGCGCGCCGCGAGAAGGACGAGGCGTACAGCACCTGGAAAGGAGCCCTGCGACAGTACGAGCTTTTGTACGTGTGGGGGACCGAGCGAGACCTGGTGCGCCTGCGCGCCGTGGCGCGCGAGGACAAGATCGAGATGTTCAAGACGGCGCTGACGCCCGCGCAGGGCAAGGCGCTTCTCCTGGCGCTCGCGCGGCAGAGCGAACAGGCACGGACATCGCCCCGCTTCTACAACACACTCGTCTCCAACTGCACCACAGAGGCTTTCCGCGCCCTCAACGCGGCGCTCGGGACCTCGCTGCCGACGTGGGGAACACGCATGATCCTCTCCGCCAAGACCCCCGAGACGCTGGCGGAAGCGGGTCTCATCAAGGACACGATCGACCACGCGAAGGCGGACAAGACCGCGACGATCCGTTCGATCTCGAACGACGCTAAATTCTCCGAACGCCTCCGGCAGGCGAATTAAAGGCGCGCGGTGAGCGTGCTCGACAGCGCGAGACACACCGTCGCGACGAAGACCCAGATGCCGAGCGCACGCCAGACAGCGGCGTCGGCAAGAAATTCTTTGAACGTGGGTTTGCGTTGGGTATTCATGTTGTTATTATTATACAATATTTTTAGATATATGTAAATATCCTGCTACCTCCATCCCTAGCCCTTCTTCCAAAGGAGGAAGGGAATTTCCGCTTCCGTGTACCCCTCTCCTCCGGAGAGGGGCCCCGATGGGTGGAAGAGGTCACTCGAGGTACAGCAGCGGGTTCTTTTTGACGCCGTTCACGCGGACCTCGAAGTGGATGTGGATGCCGGTGGGCCCGTGGACGAGACCGGTATTGCCCATCCAGGCAACACGCTGACCACGGCTGACCGTGTCACCAACCTTCACGTAGAGCTCCTTGTTGTGGCCGTAGAGCGTCACGAGTCCGTTGCCGTGATCGATCTCGATCACGTTGCCGTAACCGCCGTTCCACCCGAGATCCGCACGGATCACGGTGCCCGCCTCCGCGGCGAAGATCGGTCCGCCTCCGCGGGTCTGGATATCGAGCGCGTAGTGGCCGGGATGGAAGTTCTGGGTGATTTGGCAATTCTCGCAGGGCATCTGCAGCGTCGTCGCGGTGAGGACAGCGGCCGCGGCGGGGCCGGCGCCGGGATTCGCCGTCGCGGCCGCGGCGGCGGCAGGGGCGTTCGGGAGGTTCAGGCGCAGTTTGATCTCGCGCTGCGGCAAGCGGTCGACGAAGCGCAGTGCCTCGCTCGTCGCAAGCTCCGGAGAGATGGCGCCGATGGGCTTGCCGCCCGGGATGATGAGCTGTTGGCCCGCCACGATGTACCCGCCGCGCACGTGGTTCTGGCGGACGATCGCGTCCTGCGGGATGTCGTAGAGCTCGGCGATTTTCGAGAGCGTCTGTCCGCGACGCACAGTGTGCAGCACGCCGTTGACCGGGAGGATGATCAGATCCTGGCCCGGCTTGATGCCTTCGTCATCCTGAAGGCCGTTGGCCCAGCGGATCGTCTCCGTGGTGACGCCGTACTGGTTGGCGATCCGATCGAGCGATTCGCCTTCCTTCACGGTATGCACCATTCCCTCGCTATACGCGAGGCGCGACCCCTGCTCGCCCACCGAGGAAGTCTTCATCAGGAAACCGTCCTCCACGAAAAGGAACTGGCGGGAGGACGTGGTCATCTCCTCCGCGCCGAGCGCGGTGGTCGGCACGTAGGGGGGCAACAGGGCGGCGACGAGGAAAACCGCAGCCAGGAGGAGGCGCAGGCGCAACGCGATCCAGTGGAGGACGGGGGAGCGCATGGGAAACGTCAGGCGCGAAGATCATCGAGCGCCCGGAGCACGACCTGCATGTCGACGTACCGGGCGGCGGAATTGAGCAGGACGACCAGGAATTCGCGTCCGTGCTCCTGCACGACGGACACGAGGCATTCGCCGGCACCCACCGTGGTACCCGTCTTGCCGGCGACGACGGCGGTGTGCTTGTGAAGGAAGGCGTGCGTGTTCGAGAGCGCGACCGTGCGGCCTTCCTGGCTCACGATCTTGGCGTCGCTCATGGACATCCGCGCGCGGATCTCCGGAAAGCGCAGGGCGAAGGCGGCGAGCCACGCGATGTCGCGGGGCGTGGACCACTGGTTCTCGTTATCGAAGCCGATGGGATTCTCGAAGGACGTATCCTGCAGCCCGAGCGCGCGGGCGCGCTGGTTCATCTTCTCGGCGAAGACGGGGATCGAGCCGCTGTCGAACGCCGCGAGGGTATAAGCGGCGTCGTTCGACGAGGAGATCAGCAACGCCGAGAGAAGATCGCCCACGGTGAAGGTGTCCCCCGCGGTGAGGTACCGCTCGCCGTCGAGCACGGTGGCCGCCTTGGGCACGGTGACGACCTCGTCCAGGGAATGATTCTCCACGACGAGCACGGCCGTCATGAGCTTGGCGAGGCTCGCGACCGAGCGCCTCTTGTCGACGTTGCGTCCGTAGAGCGGCTGGGCGCTCTGCAGATCCACCACCAGCACGCCGGAAGCGGTCATCCCCCGGCCGATATCAGCGAGGAGGGACCCGCCTTGGGACGGCGCGGGAAGCGCGACCGAGAGGTGATCGGCCGGGACTGCCGGGACATCGGGCAACTCCCACGCCGGAATCATCCCCATCATGAGGACAGAGAGGACAGCGGTGACCATCTGCCGGAATTGTAGCGCCGGAGAGGGATGCCGGGAAGCGTTCTCTTGATTTTTCTGCGTCAAAAACAGGTTCTGTCAAAATCATGGCGAGCCCTTCCGTCCGCCGAAAAGAGACGGCGGATGCCGCACGAACACCCTCATATCGGTTCACCGGAAGACCACGCGTCCGTTGAGGCGGAGATCGACGTACCGTTTAACCTCCTTCGTGCCGACGGCCTTGAGGAATGTGCGGTATCGCGCCAGCTGCTCGGCAAGCGGCGTCTTCACGTCGAACCAGAGGCTGAAACCGCCCATGTCCAAGTGGTATTCCTGGCCGCGGACGTACACCGTCCTTCCCTTGCTCTGCTGTCCGAACTGCTCCGCGAGCGCGGTCTCCGTGTCGCGGATGCGCTGCAGGAACGCCGGGGAGAGGAGCGGGGTGTTCGGCACCGGGCGCACCGCCCAATCGACGATGGTGAGCGTGAGCAGGTTGCTGCCCGACTGCGCGCTCGGCGTGCTCACGTAGATCCCGTTCTCCGTGAGGTAGTCGTACTTCTGCACGGCGGCCTGCTGGAGCGCGGGATTGAAGAAACCGGCCCCCGAGCCCGCGGCGGGGGGCGGCGGAAGACCGGGGGCGACGGACGATTTTGCCCCCTCGATGAGCAGGCGGGCGACGACAGGCTTGAGCGTGACGCGCACGATGAGCTTGTGGGGGTAGGACTTGCGGATGCTGACCGTGTCCAAATCCGGGATCACTTCGCGCAGCGGTTCCGTGACGTCATGCGTGCCCACGAAGACCAGATGCTTGCCATAGACCGGCGTGAGCGCGGAGACGACCTGGCGCACGTCGACGCGCGTCTGGGTGCGCTGGATGGAGATCTCCCGCACCTCGAACATGGGCGAGAAGAGCGCGAACGCCACGGCGCCGACGACCGCGATGGCGATCCCGAAGGGGAACCACCTGCGCGTGAATTCCCAGGAGGACCGCGCGAACGCCGCGCCGCGTCTCGCGGTGCGCTTCCAGCGCTCGACGTTGCGCTTGCGCGCCTTCGCGTGCCGGCGCCGCACGAACGTGCGCGTCTGCGTACTCACCCGACGTCGGAATTGTCGCGGCAAAGGACGCCGCGGTCGTTCGAGCATCGGGGATTATCGTAGCAGACGGAACGACGAGGATCGGAAATGATAGCCGGATATCGACGATGCCAAGGAATCCGAGGATATCGAGGATCCTCGGAATCTTCGGTTTCTTCGGAATCCTCGGTATCCTTACTTCCGATGAAACTCGCCCTCGTCGCGGACTGGCTGACGACCTTCGGCGGCGCCGAACACGTCCTGGAGGAGCTCCATGCCCTCTGGCCGGACGCGCCGATCCATACGAGCGTGGCGCGCCCCGAGGCGCTCGGCCCCCTCAAGGACGCCGACATCCGGGTCACCCGCCTGCAGCGGCTGTACCGTCTCACGGGAAAGCACCAGCTGCTCCTGCCGTTCCTGCCGCGGGCGATGGAAAGCATCGACCTGCGGGGGTACGACGTGGTGCTGAGCTCGTCCCATGCCGTCGGCAAGGGAGTGATCCCGCCTCCCGCGGCGACGCACGTGTGCTACTGCCACACGCCCATGCGGTACGCCTGGGAGATGGAAGCGCAGTACCTCGACGACTTCGGCGTTCCCGGGTTCCTCCGCTCGCGCGCCCGCGCGCTCCTCTCGCGCCTGCGGCGCTGGGACCTCTCGACGGCGAAACGCGTCGACGCGTTCATCGCCAACTCTCGCGAGACCCAGGAGCGCATCGCGCGCATCTACGGACGGGCGTCGGTGGTGGCCAACCCGCCGGTGAACGATCGCTTCCTCGCGGCGCCCCTCTCCCCGCGGGGGCGACGCAAGGGATATCTCGCGATCGGGCGGCTCGTGCCCTACAAGCGCTTCGACCTGCTCGTGGAGTGGGCAAACGCGACGAAGAGCGACCTCACCATCGCCGGGCGCGGACAGGAGGAGAAGCGGCTTCGCGCCATGGCGGGACCCACCGTGCGCTTCGCGGGCTTCGTAGCCGACCGCGATCTGCCCTCGCTCTACGGCGGCGCCGAGGCGCTGCTCTTCCCCGCGCACGAGGACGCCGGCATCGTCCCCCTGGAGGCCCAGGCGAGCGGTACGCCGGTGATCGCGTACGGCCGGGGCGGGGCGCGCGACTCCGTGGAGGACGGGAAGACGGGTGTCTTCTTCGCCGAGCAGACCGTCGCGTCCGTCACGGACGCGGTACGGCGTTTCGAGGGTACGACCTTCGATCCCGCGACGGTGCGGCGCTGGGCCGAGCGGTTCTCGAGCGCCCGGTTCCGCGAGACGGTACGGGACGTGATGGAACGCGCTCGCGACCTCAAGCGCTGACGCGGCGTTTCCCGGAGGGGTAGGATGGAACCGATGCGTCGTCGACCGGATTCCCACAAGGGCGAGAACGGCAAGGTCGCCGTGATCGGCGGTTCCGCGCCGCAGCACGGCGCACCCCTCTTTTCCGCGCTCGCGGCGGAAGCCGGGGGAGCGGACCTGCTCTTCGTGCGCGTGCCGGCCTGCCACGCGCTCGTGGCGCGGACGGCGTCGCTCAACTTCCAGGTGACCCCGTTCGCCGGCGACGAATTCGCGCGGGCGGACCTGCGCTCCACGTTGGAGCTGCTCGCGACCGTCGACTGCGCGGTCGTCGGCCCCGGCATCGCCCGGGACGCGGCGACGCTCGACGCGCTGCGAGAGCTCGTCCGCTCCGCCCCCTGCCCCCTCGTGCTGGACGCCTCCGCCCTGCAGCCCTGGACGCTTCAGGCGGCGAAGGGACGCGGCTGCGTCGTGACGCCCCACCTGGGCGAACTGGAACGCATGGGCATCGACCCCTCCGCGATCGCGGGAGCGGCCGCCGAGTACGGCGTCACCGTGCTCGCGAAAGGACCCGTCGACCGCGTGACCGTGGGAGACGGCACCGTAATCGACATTGAGGGCGGGGACCCGGGCCTCACGGTGGGAGGGACGGGCGACGCGCTGGCCGGCCTTGCGGCCTCGCTGCTCGCCCAGGGCATGACCGCTCCAGACGCGTGCGTCCTCGCCTCGCGCACGATCAAGCGCGCGGGCGTGATCCTGCGCGAGACGCGCGAGACATACGCGACCCGCGACGTGATCTCGCTCATCCCGGTCGTGCTGCGGCACGACTGAATCACCGCGGAAGGAATCGGGTTTGTGCGGCTCGTCTTTGCTCGTACACTGCCGCCGATGCCGACCCGTTCCCGCGCCGTCTGGTTCCTCCCCGGTCTTGTGGCCGGCGTGCTGCTCGGTGCCTCGCTGCCCAAGAAGACGCCCTCCGTCGAGCCCCAACCGAGCGCGCTCGGATCGCTTATCGAGAAGCGTGTGCAAGAGCAGCAGGTGGAACCCGTCCGTTGCGGAGCGGAAGTCGATACGGAGGGATGGAAGACCTTCCGCGATGAGGGGCTCGCCGTGGAATTCCGGTACCCCCCGAGTTACGAACTCGCCGTCGACGGCGACACGATGACGCTCTCTCCCTCCGACGGGAGTCCCGACGGAAAGATCGTCCTGGAAAAATTCCGCGGAGTGCCCCAGCGGGAAGTGACGAGGGACTGGCAGATGGCCTCCTGGAAAGTGGCCGATCGCAAGACCTTCGCCATGACGAGCGGCTACTTCAACGACGACGCGGGAAAACTGTGGTCGACCTACCTCTTCATCCGCGATTTCCCCCTGGGCAACGGCGGCAGCTCATTCCCCATGGTCCGCGCGACCATCGCCTCGCCGATCACCGCCCAGGAATACGCCGCCGCCAGGCGGGCGGGAAACGTCGACTACGAGAGCCTGCTCACCCTCCCGGAACAGATCCTCTCCACGTTCCGGTTCCTCCAAAACGAGGAGCTGTGACGCCGGGGGAGCGAGGGTGTCGCCAAGAAGCGACAAACCAACCGGACTTGAGAAGGAGAAACAACCCCTTTTAGCGATTCTGAAGCATTTTCGGGGTGTGATCGAGTCCGGAAGATGGAATGCGTTCTTGACGCCGTGTCAGGATCGATTGACTAGTTTTCACGACGTTTTCCCGGGAAAGAAGATGTGTCTCCGGGGGGATCGGAGTACCATCGCCCGAGTCTCAACGGCGCGTCAGGACTGGTACGTTTCTTCCTATCGCTTGCTCAGGGAGGCCTACTCTCCCCGGACCGAGGTCCGTGGATGCGGCCACCCACCTGGTTTCCAGGGACAAGCGTCCCCGTCCAACGGCCGTTTGGACGTGAGGAAGTTACGGGTCACGAGTTACGGGTTTCGGGAACTTGTGGATTCTCGTAACTCGTAACCCGCAACTCGTAACTCACGGGTATACTCTCCTGTCCATCATGACAAATCTGAGAGACCGACTGGAGGCAATGCAGGCGCTGCTCGCCCCGTACGCGATCCCGCACGGCGGCAGGCTGGGGCGCGAAACGCCGGAGCCGGAGGACCCCACACGCACGCCGTTCCAGCGGGACCGCGACCGCGTGATCCACGCCGACGCCTTCCGTCGCCTGCAAGGCAAGACGCAGGTCTTCCTAGCGGGGGAGGGCGACCACTTCCGCACGCGCCTCACGCACACCATGGAGGTCGCCCAGATCGCGCGGGACATCGCGAGGACGCTCCGGCTCAACGAGGACGTCGCAGAGACGATCGCGCTGGCGCACGACCTCGGCCACCCGCCCTTTGGCCACCGGGGGGAGCAGGCGCTCGACGCGTGGCTGCGCGCGCACGGGAGCTCCTTCGAGCACAACGCCCAGTCCCTCAGGATCGTGACGCTCCTGGAGGAGCACGCGGCCGGCGTTCCCGGCCTCAACCTGAACCGCGAGATCCTGGAGGGGCTCCAGAAACACGTGGAGACGGACCGCCCCGGGGGTCGCTCGCTGAGCATCGAGGCGCAGGCGGTGAACGTCGCCGACGAGATCGCCTACTGCGCCCACGACTGCGACGACGGACTGCGCGCCCGCCTCTTCACCCGCGAGGACCTGCTGCGGGCGGGGATCGCACGCCGTGCGGCCGAGCACGCGGAAGCGAGAGGCACCTCGCTGCGCGGCGCGCTCATCCATCTCCTCCTGGAGGACCTCTACGTAGAGACGGCGAAGCGCCTGCGGAACGTCGCGAGCGTCGAGGACGCGGAGAGCAACCGAGCGCCGCTCGTCGGTTTTTCCGAAGGCACCACGCGCGACCTCTCCGTCCTTAAGACGTTCCTCTGGGACCGCATGTACTCTCACGAGCGCGTGACCGCCGCGAGCGAGGCGGGACAAGGCGTGATCGAGGAGCTCTGCGACCGATATCTCACGTCGCCGCCCGCGAAGGTGCTCGAGCTGCAACGGCGCACCGGAAGCTCGCTCCCCGACGCGGTGAAAGACTACGTCGCGGGGATGACCGACGGCTTCGCCGTGGAGTCTCTGGGAGCGATGGGCGGTTAGCGATCGGCGATTGGAAAAAGGACGACAGAGGATCTGCCTGTACCTCTTTCCTCTCATCACCAATCACTCGTCGCTCCTCACTGCAAGGAGGGCAGATACGGCACCGCATCGATCGCCTTGCCGCCGACGTAGAGGCCGAAGTGCACGTGGGGACCCGTGGAGAATCCCGCTCCGGGCGTGCCGGGCATGCCGCCGGAAAAGCCGATGGCGTCGCCCGCGGCGACGAACTGCCCTGGCTTCACCGAGAACTTGGACAAGTGGCCGTAGAGCGTGGCGAATCCGCCCGGGTGCTCGATCGTGACGTAGTTGAAGCCGAGACCGTGATCGACCACGTCTTTCACCGTGCCGCTTGCGGCGGCGCGGACGATGGTGCCCTGATCCGTCGGGATATCGATGCCGAAGTGCTTGAACTTGAAGCGCTGCTCATACCCCGAATCGAGGAAGGTCGCGGAAAGTCCGTGCAACGGATCGACCGGCCAGGCAAGCACGATCTGCGCGCCCTGCGCGAGCTGGCTCTTGCCAAGCTCGACGCCGCGCCCGTCGGCTTCCCAGATCTGGTGCAGCGTCCCCAGCAGGAACTGCTCGGCCCTCTTCTCGTCCTGGAGGAGCGTAAGCAAGAGACGCGTGCTCTGGCGGAACTGCTCCTCGAGGCTCTCGTCGACGACGTCGCCGAGCTTCGCGCGCTGCTCCTTGAGCACCTCGAGCTCGTAGCGGATCACGTCCTCGCGTTCGCGCAGGAGCTGCTGCGCGGCGCGCGCCTCCATGGCGCGGCTCTGCGCGGTGGCGAGCTGCATCGCGAGCGAGGCGTCGATCGAACGGGAGGAGCTGCTGGCGGCGACGGGCGCGACGGGATGCTCGTCAATCTGCGTCGGGACGACGGACGGGAATCCATCCTCGTCCGAAACGGGCGAGGGAATCGCGGGGACGGCGACGGGAGACGAAGAAGACGATGAAGCCGCGATGAGCTGCGCCGCGGGGGCGACCATCGAGGCCGTGTTCTCGCTGAAGAGCACCGTCGCCCAACCGCTCGCCGCGGCGAGGAACAGGAACAACGTGCCGGGCCGAGGAATATGGATGTCGATGTGCATGTATCGCGACAGTATACCAAAAAACCAGCTCCGGCTCCATGCCTGGGGACCGTGAAACGCGGTAATGTCAAGGACGGGATTTTCGCCTTCCGCCCGGTGTTTTCTTCCCGTTCGCGCTCGACTTCCTCATTCGCGAAACGGATGTCGCCAGCAACCGCGCGACGAGGATCAAGAGGGCGAGGATGCCGAGCTTCGCCGGCAGGAAGACCTTGTCCCCGGAAACGTAGGGCTCGATCATAAACTGCGCGTCGCCGAAGCGATTCTCGACGAGAACGTCGATGACGTTGTCGCCGGAGCGCAGCGCGCGACCCAGGGGCAAAACCCCCTCCTTCGCGCACGACTCGAACGGCTCGAGATTGACCGTCTTGCCGTTGAGGCGGAAGTCGACCAGGCAATCGTCCACGGCGATGCGATAAAGAACGGGATGGATCGCCGGAAGCGTCATCACGAGGTGCACCTTCACCTGCGAGGACGCGTTCACGAGATACAGAGGCAGTCTTCCCTTGGTATCGATGCGCCCCTGATTGTACGTCAGACTGACCGCTGGACGCGCGAGCAACCAGAGCCCCTGCGAGAGGATCGCGACCGCAGCAACGAAAATCGGCAGTGCGCGGAGGCGCTCAGCCGGCTTGACGGACGCCATAGAGGTTCCTGAGGAAGGAGTACGCGGACGCGACGACGCGCGCCTTGGGGCGGCAACGGTATTTTCCGTCCCGCTCTTCGAGCCAACGCTTGCGAACGAGAAGTTCGAGGCGGGAAGAGAACATCCATTCGAGGGGGTACCGGTCATCCAGCTCCGCATCGCTCAGCACGCCGCCCGCCTCCCAGAGCTCGCCGAGGATGCGCACGGAGAGGGAACGGTAGAGCCCGACGTACAGGTGAAGGTACGCGAGGACGAGGAAAGCGAAGAGCGGTATCCCGAAGCCGATCGCATCCGGCAGCGAGACCGCGGACGACGCGAGAACGAGAGCCGCGGCGGCAAAGAAGCAGGCGGCGGCGATCGCGACGAAGGCGAAGAGCCCCCTCATCGGGGTCGCGCGCCAGAGCAGCAGCTGCAAGAGGACGGTCGCGACGAAGGCGCAGCAGGGGATGCCGGCGAGGACGATGATCTCCTTCATCCTCCTTTTCCCAAACGGAACGTATTCTTGAAAAGAACGCCGAACTTGGCGCCGCGCTCGGCGGACGGAAGGAGAGTCCACCGATCCTCTTCCCGGCGGATGAGCCCCGCCTGTTCCATGGTGCGCAGGCGTCGCGCGAGCATTTCTTCCTTGCCGGTCCCCTCCGCGAATTCGCGCAGGATGTCTTCGACCGTCACCTCGCCCAAGCGATGCACGTCGGTGAGCAGCGTGTGCGAGAAGCCCCGATACGTCTTGAACATCAGCTCCATGTACCCGAGCGTCAGGAAGCCGAAGAGGAACGCGCCCGCGAGCGCGGCCTTCACCGGCGCTTCCGTCGCCACGCACGCCAGGACGTACCCTAGGAACCCCGCGGCGAAGGCGAGAGCCAGCATCCGCATCATCCTCGACGGAACGGGGCGCGCGCGCATGACGAGCAGGTGCGCCAGGCCGGCGAAGGCGGCGGAAGCGAAGGCCATCAGATGGACGACGACGTATTCCATGCGTCAGGGGGCCTGGAAAGCATAGACGTCGACGGCGTATCCGTCGGAGCGGTACGTCCTTTTCCAAAGCTGGGTGTACTGCGACTGCAGCGTCTCGAGCATCGGCTGGTTCCGGAAGAAGGGATAGGCGAGGAAATAGAGGGGTTCCCCCTTGGCGATCGGACCGAGTATCCAGGGCGACACCTCGTTGAGCGATTGGAAGTATCGCAGATGGCACGCGTTCTCCCGGCGCTTGGTCGGCTGATGCGTGTCGCAATCGACGGTCGGCAGCTCGAAGATCGCGTTTTTACCCACGACGAGCGGCGTATGAGGCGTCGGCTTGATATCGGCGAAAATCTTGCGGGTCAGGTCGTCGAGGCGGGTGAATTCCAGGTTATACGTCATCTCGTCACGGCGTTGCGTGCCGAAGAACGAGATCATGTCGAGCAGGTCATGATCGCCGAACGGAAACGTCCCGAAGGCGCCTCGGGACACCGGATCGACCGTGCGAAAGCAGGAAACGACGAAGAGCAGGACCACCCCCCAAAGAACGCCGGCGCGGACGAGCCTCGAACGGAAGAGTCTCACCGCCGAAAAGCAGGCGCAGAGGATGAGCGGCGGATAGGCGGCGAGCACGTACCGCGTGTTGTTCCAGGGTCGTACGCGCGTGGTGAGATAGACCGTGCCCAGGAGCAGGAAAATGGCGAACAGCACGTCCTTGTTTTTCAGTTTTTTCGCGTCCCCGACGGACGGCGCGAGCCATGCCTGCGACACGAGCCAATGGAGGGATCCCGCGATGAGCAGGAGCAGCAGGATCCAGTGGAAGTTGAGAACGAAGATGTCGATCAAAAACGCCTTCATGCTGTTCGTGGGCGCCACATCGAAGAGCAACGCGGCATAGGACGAGAGGTCCTTCGCTCCGCCGTCCTTCCAGTACAGGGATCCCCCGACGCTGAACTGCACCCAGAGCAGGAAAGCGATGAGCGCCTCGACGGGGATCAGGAACGCGGGGCTCGCGCGCAGATAGCTCCAGGCGTTGCGGCGGACGGATTTGCGCGGCTCCCATACCTCGAACGCGGCGTACAGGACGGCGGTGAGGACGAGCACGCCGATGCCGGTCTCCTTCGAGAGGACCATGGCCGCGAAAGGCAGTGCCGCCGCGCCGAAGCGCTTCGCGAAGAGCAGGTCGAGACCGATGACCCAGAAGAAGACCATCGGCGTGTCCAGATTGATATGGAAGATGTGCGCGACCGCCACGGGAGTGAGGATGAGCATCGCCGCGGCGAGCGGGGGCATCCACGGATCATCCGTCCGCAGGAGCCGTCGGACGAGCCGCGCGAAGGAAATCCCCGCGGCGCAACCGAGGGCGATGTTGAACAGGTACACGAGCGCGACATTGCCGTAATCGAGCGCCTGCAGCGCGCCCACGAGAAGCAGGTACGCCGGCGCCCCGTGCGCCGCGCAGCGGAAGTTGGCGATGTCGAAGGATTTCTCGATGGCTTCCGTGGCGCACTTCAAGTAGGCGCCGCCATCCCAAAACGGAATGAAGCCGATGTGCGGCAACGTGACCGCCGCATACGCGCCGAGGACGAGGAGGAGACGCCAATGCTGAGAAAGCAAGCGCGGGATAGCCGCCTTGTATCGGTCCATCGGAACGATACTTTACAGCTTGGGGATACGACTTCGGGTTGACGCCGCCTCGAACGAGGGGTGGGAGGGACGAAGCCGCCGAAGGGGTGCCAAGGGCGCGGGCAACGGGTACAATGGGCAGCCCGGCCCATGACAAGCAAACCGTCCGGTTTCGGCATGGAATTGCACGCCGCGTTCGCACAGGAACAGCAGCAGTTGCAACAGATGAGCCGGCATCAAGCGGTTCCCAAAAACAAATTCGCCAAACACCGCTTCGAGCTCTTCGCGGAAGGACCGCTCGAACGGCGGCTGCGCGAGGGCGCGACGGACGACGTCGTGCAGAAAGCCATACGCGATTTCATCAAGCGCGTGCGCGACGTCGCCGATCCCGACGACTATTTCTTCGACGAGCCGACGCATCGCAAGTACCTGGAGCAGCGTCAGCGCGGCGAACGGGCGGGCGGCGCGTGCCTCAACCACGCGTCGCTCGCGCTCGAGCAGCCCGACGTCATGCGGGCGGCGAACAACGCCACCGAGATCGAGCGGTTCGCGCTCAGAAAGGAAGCGGAGATGGCGCACATGCTTACCGAGCAGGTGCACGTCAGCTCCGGGAACGCCTGTCCGTCCTATTCGGCATCCCTCCCCACTGGTTCGCGCTCACGCGCAACGCCGGCGAGGCGTCGCTGCTCGCCGCGACGCTCTCGGGAATGCACTCGCGCCGCGGCGACGTCTCCACGCCCGCGTTCGCGGACGGCACGCACATCAGCACCATACTCAACATGCTGCTCGTGGGCGACGCGGGCAACGTGGGAGGACGCGATCCCTGGAGCGCGTACGCCAGCCATTTCCAGCCCCGCGACCACGCCGGGATCGGCCGATGGCTGGGCCAGAACGGCTTCCTCGTGTTCGGCGCGCGCGGCAAGAAGCCAGCGAGGATCCAGGAGGAAATCCAGCGACAAGTCCTCGGTACGCCGAGCCGCCACGTCGTCCTCACGCACGTGAACCGCGCGACCGGCGAAGAGTTGCCCGTCCGCTCCTTGGGTCAATACATCAAGAAGGAAGGCGGCCTGGACTACCGCGTCATCGTCGACGGAGCCATGGCCATGGGAAACATCGACGTCGATCTCGGCGGACTCATGGCCGGCGACGCCGGCACCAAGAGCGTGGACTACTACATCGGCGCCCTGCACAAGGCCATGGGATGCCCCACGGTGGGCGTGCTGGCATTCGACGCGCGAACGCTGGTGGATTCGCCGGGATTCGATCAGCTGCGCAAGGCCCACGTGCACAGGAACCTGCCGGTGCTCCGCGGCATGTTCGATCCGTCGCTGAAGATCCAACCCACGACGGAAGACGCCATCGGCCTGGGCGACCTGTGGGGAGCGCTCCAATCGATCGATAAGAAAAGGGATTGATTACTGATCACGAACGCCCCCGACAAGCCCACGATGACCGTGCGCCGCATGGCGGAGGAACGCCAACCCCTCAAAGACTTCTTCCTGCAGCAACTCCGGAGCGAACTTTTGGGATCCCCGCAGGTCATCATGCAAGCGTTCCCGCTGAAGATGCCCGCAACGCCGTTCATCCACGCGTTCCGCCTTCCGGAAATCGACATGCGCGCCTACGTCGAGGAACTGAGCAAGCGCAGGATCTTCTGTACGTACATCGCGAGCCTGGACGCCGTGCGCGTTTCCTTCGATCAGGAACAAAAAAATCCGAACTCTCGCTCGCGGCGAAAGTCATGGCGGATGAAGCCCGGGAAGCCCTCAGGAGAGCCACTTGAGCAGCCGGATCACTCCCATCTTCGCCGGCTGGCGATGCGCGGGCACATCGTCGCCCCGCTTCAGCGTGGCGCGATGCTCGCGGTAGAACCCGTATGCTTTCCACAGCATGTCCTGGTTGGTCAGGGTGGGCTTCCACCCGAGGACGGATTTGATCTTGGACGTGTCGAAGACGAAGTCCTCGGCGATCATCTTGTATTGGTACGGGCCCAGCGGGGAAAGGCCGAGACGGTACGCGAGCCGCATGGCGGGGAGCACGAACGGCGCCGGCAGCGATGCGACGCGCGCGCCCGTTCCCGCGCGCCGGCACACGGACTCGTACAGCGCCCGGAAGCTCGGGACGTCGTCGGAACCGATGTGGAACACTTCCGATCCTTTCCGCTCGTAGCAGCGCACGCAGGCCTCCGCGAGGTCCTCGGCGTAGATGAACTGGTAGACGTTCTTCCCGCCGCCCACGACCCAGACCTTCCGCCCCTCGTCGATGAACTCGAAGAGGATGGAAAGAAGCCCGAGACGACCGCTGTCGATGATCGTGCAGCAGCGGAGGATATCGACGTCGACGGCACTCTCGTACGACCGGAGGACGTTCTCGCCTTCCAGCTTGGACCTGCCGTAGATCTCGACCGGACACGGTTCGTCGTCCTCGCGGACGGGACGGCCCATGGCGCGTCCCCAGAGGCAGTTGCTCGAGGTGAAGACGATCTTCCGCACGCCGTACTTCTTCGCGGCTTCCGCGATGTTCCGCGTGCCGTCGACGTTGCTCGTCCAGAGGAAGCCCTTGTCCCGCACCGCGTGGGCGAGCACCGCGGCGCAGTGGAACACGCCGTCGAACTTCCCCTCGGCGAACACGCGGTCGAGCAGCGCGGCATCGCGGATATCGCCACGGACCGACCGGAGGTTTTGGTGACGGTCCTCGTCCTCGCACAGATCGACGCTGACGCAGGAAAAGCCGCGACGCAGAAGCTCGCGCTTGAGGATTCCGCCGAAGAAACCGGATCCGCCGGTAACGAGAACGGATGGCATCCGGCTCTCCTTATACCACGGGGAATCCGGCATCCATACATCATGATGATTGGCAGGCGCGGCAGGGATCCCTTCGTCTCGTTCGCCTATCGGCTCACTCGCTCAGGGTAAACTTCCCACTGTCAGCAAATCATTGTTCATTAACGATTGTCATCCTGAGCCTGACGAAGGATGGCAGGCGCGGCAGGGATCGAACCCGCGACCCTCGGTTTTGGAGACCGATGCTCTACCAGCTGAGCTACGCGCCTACACGAGGAATGAATGACCGATGCGACTCCGCCCGCTAAAACCACGGGCAAGGCCGGGCGAAATGGTACGGCAGACGGGAATCCATGGAAAGCGGGTTTGTGCCATACTTGAGCGGTGAAGATCCTCGAACATCGCTGGTATTGGGCCCTGGCGGCTCTTCTCTCGATCCCCCTCGCCGCGTACCTGGCGTTCGGCCGCTCGCTCATCCTCGGCTTCGCGCCGATCGACGACATCCTGCTTGTGACCCAGAACCTCGCGGCGCACGGCCTTTCCTGGGAGCACCTCAAGCTCGCCTTCACGACGTACGATCCGGAGCTCTATATTCCGCTCACGCTCGCGAGCTTCCAGGTCGATTTCTCGCTCGGGGGACTGATGCCGCACCAGTTCCACCTGACGAACCTGCTCCTGCACGCGTGCAACGGCGTCCTCGCGGCGCTGCTCCTCCGCAAGCTCACGGGTTCCCGGTGGGGGAGCGTGCTCGGCGGACTGCTCTTCGCTGTCCATCCGCTGCAGACGGAAGCGGTCGTGTGGATCGCGGGACGCAAGGATCTGCTCTTCGCGCTCTTCGCGCTGCTGTCGCTCCTCTTCTGGACGGATCGCGAGCGCGGATGGTGGCGGACCGCACTCTCCATCGGATTCCTCGCGCTGGCGCTCCTTGCGAAGGTGACGGCCGTGATCGTGCTTCCGCTGTGGGTGCTGATCGATTGGTTTGTCGGAAGGCAGAAAAGGGAGAAGACGGAGAAAAGGGGAAAAAGGTGGTGGCAGCAAAAAATCAGCGACCTTTCGTCCCTTTTTTCCCTTTCAAACCTTTTCTCCCTCTCGTCTCTCGCACCCCTCAGCGGCCTCGTACTCTGTACCATCTTCGGCCTCGTCTCTCTCGGCGGCAAGGAGCGCGTGCTCGGGTCGCAGCCGGTCTTCGAGATGCTCCTCACGGGCTTCCGGAGCGTATGGTTTTACGTCACGCAATTCGTCGCGCCGGTCTCCCTCTCGATCTCGCACGAGTGGGCGGGCGGCTTCTCGCCGACGCATCCCGCGCTCTGGGCGGGAACGCTGCTAACCGCCGGAGCGACGTGGCAGGCGTGGAGATGCCGCCAGCGCGCGCCGTGGGTGACGTTCGGCTGGCTCTTCTTCCTCATCGCGCTCGCGCCGACGTTTCTGGGCTCGCGGAAGGGCGGCATGCTGCTCTTCGCGGTCGACCGGTACGCGTACGTGCCGCTCCTCGGCCTCGTCTTCCTCGCCGCGGAGACGGGAAGGCGCGCGGCGGAGCGATGGAGCGCCGGGAAGATCGCGGCAGGAGCCGGACTCGCCGTCGTCGGGATAGCGATCCTACTGTCCCGCGCGCAGACGCGCACGTGGGACTCGCCCGAGAAGATCTTCGAGCAGGCGCTGCGCGTGACGCCCTCCTCGGTGGGATCCCGCGTGAGCCTCGCGAGCGTCATCCTCCAGAAAGGCGATACTGAGAAGGCGTTCGTCGTGCTCAAGGAAGGGCTCAAGTACGGGAAGGACAAGGAGCTGAACCTTCTCGCCGGGCAGATCTACGCCAAGGCGGGGGACACCGCCTCGGCGCGCGAGCAGTTCGCGACCGTTCTCAACGAGGATCCGAAGAATCCCGACGCGCTCTTCGCCCTGGGCTCGCTCGACGAGCAGGAGCAGGATCACGACGCGGCGCTGGAGGAGTACCGCAAGGCCGTCGACGCCGATCCGTCGTACGTCTCCGCGCGTAACGGCATCGCGCGCATCAGCCTGCAACGGAACGACGACGCGACGGCGGAAGCGGAACTCGCGGCGGCGCTCCACTGGAACCCGAGCACCGGCGAAAGCCACCGCCTGCTCGGGCTGCATCTCGAGAAGAAGAAGGACTACGCCGGCGCGGAGGATCATTTGCGCAAGGCGATCGATTCGCGCGGAAAGTCCGTGGACCTGCTCCTCGCCCTCGCGGGCGTGCTCCACGCGCAAGGGAAAGACGCCGAGGCGAAGACAACGCTCGAGGAGGTGCTGCGGGCGGATCCGCGGAACGGGGAGGCGAAGGAAATGATGAATTCCCTCCACCCCTAACCCCTCCTCCGAGGGAGGAGGGGAACAGAGGAAAATGCTCTTTGCTGTTCTCCCCTTCCTCCCCTGGAGGAAGGGGCCGGGGGATGGAGGTCACCCCCGCTTCTTCCACTTCGCCGGACCGCGGGCGCGCTTCTTCACGAGGATCTCCTCGGCCTGCGCCTGGGTGATCGTCGCGGGGTCGTAGTTCTTCCCGAGGCTCGCGTTCGTCTTGCCGTCGGTGACGTACGGGCCGAAGCGGCCGTCCTTGACGTAGATGATGCCGCCGGAGACGGGGTCCGCGCCGAAGGTCTTGAGCGGTTCCGCCGCCTTCTTGCGCTGCTCCTTCACCTCCGTGAGGAGTTTGACCGCGGTATCGAAATCGATCGTCGCCGGGTCGTTGAGGCCGTCGCGCAGGCTCACCGAGGTCTCGCCGTTCTTGATATACGGGCCGAAGCGGCCGATGGCCACCACGAGCGGCGCGCCGTTGTGCATGCCGAGATCGCGGGGGAACGAGAGCTGGGCGAGGGCCACCTCGAGCGTGAGAGCGTCGATGGAGACGCCCTTCGGGATGCTCGCGCTCTTCGGCTTGTCCTCCTTCTTGATCTTCTTGCCCTTCTCGGCAGGCGGCATGTGGCCGAGCTGCACGAAGGGGCCGAAGCGGCCGAGCTTCGCGATCACTTCGAGGCCCGTCTTCGGATCGACGCCGACGATGCGCTCCTTCATCACGTCCTTCTTCTGGATCTCCTCCGTCTTGCTGTCGACGAGCTTCTTGAACGGCTTGTAGAAGGCTCCGAGGAACTCCGCGCCCGTCTCGCCGCCGTCGGCGATGTCGTCGAGCTGTTGCTCCATCTTGGCCGTGAAAGCGAGGTCCACGATGTCCCGGAAGTGCTCCGATAGGAGATCCGTGACGGTGAACGCCACGTCCTCCGGGGCAAGCTGCTTTCCCTCCTTCTTGATGTACCCGCGCTGCTGGATCGTCGAGATCGTGGGCGCGTAGGTGCTCGGGCGGCCGATGCCTTCCTCTTCCAGCTTTTTGACGAGGCTCGCTTCCGTGTACCGCGGCGGCGGCTTCGTGAAGTGCTGCTCGGGCTTCAGCGGCTCGCTCAGCGACAAGGCTTCGCCCTTGTCGAGGGGCGGAAGGATCTTCTCGCCGTCCTGCTCCTCCTCGTGCACGGCGTCGCCCTCGTCCTTGCCCTCCTGGTACACGCGGAGGAAGCCGTCGAACGCGATCGTCTGGCCCGTGGCGCGGAAGCCGTAGCCGTTGGCCTCGATATCGACGCCGACCCTCTTGAGCTCGGCGGCGGCCATCTGGGTGGCCATCGTGCGGTTCCACACGAGCGTGTAGAGCTTGAGCTGCTGGTGATCGAGCACGTTGGCGAGCGACTGCGGCGTGCGGCTGATCTCGGTGGGGCGGATGGCCTCGTGCGCCTCCTGCGCGCCCTTCGCCTTCGTCTTGTACTTGCGCGGCTCGGAGAGGACGTACTCGCGGCCGTAGAGCTTCTGGATCGTCTCGTTGGCGTCGGCGATGGCCTTGTCGCTCAGGTTCACGGAGTCGGTACGCATGTAGGTGATGAGACCCACGTGCCCCTCGTCGCCGATATCGATGCCTTCGTAGAGTTGCTGCGCCACGACCATCGTCTGCTTCACGGAAAAGCCGAGCTTGCGCGCGCCCTCCTGCTGGAGCGTCGAGGTGGTGAACGGCGCCGGCGGCGTCTTCTTCACCTCCTTTTCCTCGATCGCGGAGACCGAGTAGTTCGCGTTCTCGAGGTCATTAAGGATGCCGTCGACCTGCTCCTTCGAGGACATCTCGAGCTTCTGGCCCGCCTTCTTCTGGAGCGTCGCCGTGAATTCCTTGCCGTCCTCCTTCTTGAGGAGCGCCTCCATCGACCAGTACTCCACCGGGTTGAATGCTTTGATCTCGCGTTCGCGGTCCACGATGATCTTCACCGCGACGGACTGCACGCGTCCCGCGGAAAGCCCGCGGTACACCTTCTTCCAGAGGAAGGGGGAGAGCGTGTAACCGACGAGACGGTCGAGGACGCGGCGCGCCTGCTGCGCGTCGACGAGCTTGGTGTTGAGAACGCGCGGGTGCTCCACGGCGGCCTTGATGGCCGTCTCCGTGATCTCGTGGAACACGATGCGCTTCGTGGTCTTCGGGTCCTCCTTGAGCACCTGCGTGAGGTGCCAGCCGATCGCCTCCCCCTCGCGGTCCTCATCAGTCGCGATCCAGAGGTCATCCGCCTTCTTGAGCGCCTCCCTGAGCTTCTTCACCGTCGCCTGCTTCTCCTTCGGCACCTCGTACTCGGGTTCGAAATCATGCTCGACATCCACCGCGAGCGTGGAGCCCGGGAGATCGCGCACGTGACCCATGCTCGCCTCCACGAGAAAATCCTTCCCGAGGAAGCGCTTGATGGTCTTCGCCTTAGCGGGAGACTCGACGACGACGAGGTGCTTGGCCATGTGAACGTAGTGGAGAAGAAAAACCGCGAAGCGACGTTCCGGCTCCGGGCAACGAGCGGGAGGGTAGAGAGGGGAGGGAAACGTGTCAAAAAACGGATGGAAAAAGAAGATGTCGCGCACGTGCGCATGCCGCCGTTTCGCCGCCGAATCCCGGCTCACAGAACCGAATGGAAGAGTCTCCACCATTCGTTGACGATCCGGGATTCTGCCATGGCGTAGACAAAAAACCCGGTTTTACGCCGTTTCTCGTACATTTTTCGTACTCATGGTTTTTGGCTTTCCTAAGCCATTGTAAAAGAAACATGCCTTACGCAAGCCAAAAACTCCGATGCGATGGCTTGCACAAGCGGAAAGCGGGACTAGACTTCCGGTGTCTACCCCTTCCCCCATCCCTTTATGTCCAAGCAGGACCTCATCGCCGCGATCGCGGATGCCGCCGGCATCACGAAGCGCGCCGCCGCGGACTCGCTCCAGGCGATCATCAACATCGTCATCAAGAACCTCAAGAAGGGTCAGCCGGTCACCATCACGGGCTTCGGCACCTTCAAGCTCTCGCACCGCGCCGCTCGCACGGGCGTCAACCCCCGCAACCCCTCCCAGAAGATCTCCATCCCCGCGATGAAGGTCCCGTCCTTCAAGGCCGGCAAGACGCTCAAGGACGCCGTTCGCTAAATCCGTTTCGCAATCGTGAAGAAGCCTCCGTGAGAACGGGGGCTTTTTTGTGAATGACCAAATCCCAAGGATCAAAACCCTAACTCTTGGGATTTGAGATTTGGTCCTTGGTCCTTCCCTCGTTTGTCCTTCCACCGCCACCTGCTATTCTCCTCTCGAACCCTCATCCCCTATGGACGCCACTTCGCTGAAGGACATTCTCGGCAAGCTCCTCGAGCTCCTCTCCCTCCCCTTTACCGACCTCGTGGTCTCGCAGGACGGAGACATCACGCGCGTCGACATCGTGTCGCCCGAGGCGAGCCGCCTCATCGGCTGGCACGGCGAGACGCTCAACTCCGTGCAGCACCTGCTCAAGTCGATCGTGCGCACCAAGGAGAACCTGGACCGCAGCCCCTTCATCGTCCTCGACATCGACGGCTACCGCCGCATGCAGGAGGACAAGGTGCGACGCATCGCGGAGCAGAAGGCCGATTTCGTCCGCCGCACGGGCAACCGCATCGCGCTCGCCCCGATGAGCCCGTACTTCCGCCGCATCGTGCACCTGCACGTCGCGAACACTCCCGCGCTCGCCGATCTCATGACCGAGAGCGTGGGCGAGGGCGAATACCGCCAGGTGGTGATGCGCCTCAAGGAAGAAGAGAAGGGGAAGACGAGCGAGGAACTCACGCCCGTGATCAGCAAGGACGACGGGTTGGAGAATTTGGATATCTGAGAAGCAACCGGGATTCCAGGCAACCAAGCAACCAGGAGATCATCCTGGTTACGTGGTTTCTCGGTTGCCTGGTTGCTTTACGTTAGCTTCTTCCACTCTTCCACGAGCTTCCTCTCCTCCCGGCTGAGCTTCGAGGGGATCTCCACCGTGACCGTGACGAAGTGATCGCCGTGGCGCGAGGTTTGCAGCACGGGCATCCCTTTGCCTTTGATCCTGAGCATCTGGCCCGACTGCGTGCCGGCGGGCACCTTGAGCGTGACGGGGCCCTGGACCGTCTGCACCGTCATCTCGGCGCCGAGGATGGCGTCGGGCACGGAAACGACGAGCGTCGAATGGATATCGTCCCCCTCGCGGGCGAACCGTGGATCAGGTTCCACGCGCACGTGGACGTAGAGATCGCCCGCGGCGGCGGCGCGCTCGCCGGCGTTGCCTTCGCCGCGGACACGGAGCGTCTGTCCGTCGGCGATGCCGGCGGGAACGTCGACTGTCACCTTCGCGCGCTCGCGGCGGCGTCCCGTGCCGTCGCAACGGGGACACGCCTTGTCCGGCACCTTGCCAGAGCCGCGGCACTTGGGGCACTGCATTCTCTGCTGCACCTGGCCGAAAAAGGACGACGCGACGCGCGTCACCTGGCCCGTGCCGCCGCACTCCGAGCACGCGGAGACCTTGGAGCCCGGCGCGGCGCCGTCGCCCTTGCACTCGGAGCAGGCGCGCAGCGCCTCAAACTCGAGCGCGCGGGAGAGACCGCTCACCGAGTCGGCGAACTCGATCTCGATCGCCACCTCGACGTCCGCGCCCTTCGCGGGGCCGCGCTGCCGGCCGCCGCCCCCGCCGAAGAATCCCTCGAAGAGATCGCCGAAGTCGAAGGCCTGGCCGTTGCCGCCCGAGAAGTCGAAACCGCCGAAGCCCCCTCCTGCGCCGGGACGGAAACCGCCCGCGCCGTTGCCCGTCGTCCCGAACTGATCGTACATCTGTTTCTTCTGCGGGTTACTCAAGGTCTCGTACGCCTCATTCACTTCCTTGAATGTGTTCTCGGCGCCCTTGTCGCCCTTGTGCTTGTCGGGATGCAGTTCCTTGCTCAGGCGACGGTACGCCTTTTTGATATCGTCCGCGGAGGCGGAGCGGGAAAGGCCGAGAATCTCGTAGAAATCGCGTGGCATGGGGTGTTTTTCCTCTTCAAAGACTAGACGAAAAATGGTACAATGTCACGATGCCGTCGCGAAAAAACATCCTTTCCGTCTGCTTCTCCGCGCTCTCCCTGAGCTACGCGTGGCTGCTGGTGAGCGTCTACGCGCCGGACACGTTCGGCGTGCCCCGCGAATTGCGGCTCCAGGCGCTCCTCACGCAGCAGAACATCAGCATCGAGGACGTGCCATGGAAGACCTTCGACCCCACGGATCTCGACAAGGGCGTGACGCTCCCCGCCGGCACCAACGTGGTCTTCACGATTCCGCCCGACAGCGAGGAGATCACGCGCGAGGTGCTCTTCACCGACGCCGGCAAGACCGTCCGCTACTGGGGCTACTGCTTCGATCCGGACTACGATTACACGCAATCGAAGACCGTCGCCCAGTCCGGTTTCCCGGGGAAGATGTTCCTCTCGGAGGCCGAACGGGCGTGGCGCACGCTCCGCGAGAAGGCAAAGAAGCCTCTCTACACGATCTTTAATCCCCCCACCAAGGAGGAACTGGGCGCCATGCCGGTGAACGGACCGATCCGGCATCAGGTCGAGAAGTTCAAGCCGGGGACCACCTGTTACGTGATGTCGGAAAAAACGATCCCCTTCGGTTCGGATCGCGACGGAGACGGGCTCAACGCCGAGATGGAAAAGGCGCTCAAGACCGATCCTGAGAGCCCCGACAGCGACAGTGACGGCATCTTCGACGGCGTGGAGGCGCTCATGCTCGGTACCGATCCGCTGCGCCGCGACACCGACGGCGACGGCCTCATCGACGGCCTCGAGGACCGCGGGCACGACGGCAACGTGGACCTCGGCGACACGAACCCCCTCAAGAAGGACACCGATAGCGACGGCCTCTGCGACGGCTACTGCCGCCAATTCACGGAGAATCGCATCTGCGGCGACAACGTGGGCCGCGACTGCAAGGAGCTCCTCTACGGCCGCTGGATGGGCGAGGACAAGAACCTTAACGGCAAGTTGGACAGCGGCGAAACCGACCCCCGCCTGTGGTCCACGACCCAGGACGGCATCAGCGACATGCAGACCTATTACAAGTGCATCCTCGCCGGAGGGAAGAATTGCTGAAACGGCCCATATCCGCTATACTATGATGATGCGTCCATACCAATACTCACTCCTCGGCCTCGCCGCCCTGCTCCTCCCGGGACTCTCCGCGGCGCAGATCTACCTCGGTCCCGAGGACGTGCTCTACATGAACGCGAAGCAGACGCAGCGCTTGAACCCTCGCAGCGCCGAGAAGAGCGTGATGGAGCGTGAGGCGAAGATCCAAAGCCAGCAGAGCAGCGCCCGCCCGACCGTGAAGGAGTGGTGGGACGAGTCCGAGACCGCCTCTCCGACGGTCCAGGACGTGGTGACCCCCCACCTGAGCGATCAGACCTCCTCCGTTTCCACGCACCAAGCGGCCGACTCCTCCTCGTCCGAGCCGTCGCTCCATCCCGGCGCGAACGTGAAGGGCTCGAGCACGGATCGTATCCAGCAGCGCCTCCTTGAGCGCATCCAAAACGGCCAGTACCGCGTGGTGCCGGTCGAACTCCCGGAAGTCGTCCGGTACTACAGGGACGGCTACCTCGTGCATTCCGGGCCGGAGAGCGCGCTCGTCGTGCTCGCGATGGTTCCCGCCGCGTACTTCGTCATCCGCAAGGCGCGGAAGATGGAGAAGTTCGTGCGCTGAGGTTTCAAAGGGGACAAAGGGTACAAGGGGCACAAAGGTAGTTTCGCTTTTCGCGTATGTATGGATTCCTTTGTCCCTATTTGTACCCTTTGACACCTTTGCAACCTTTGTACCTTTCCCTTGCGTTCCGCCAGACCAGAGAACGCCGGGAAAGCCTCGGCAAAGCCGATAACCGAGCGTTGCCAGACAAAAACCCGACGACCTTCCCCGCGTGAACGCCGGGTCTGTTAAGGTGCGCTCGATGTCCTCACCCGACCTCTCCCTCACCGGCAAGCGTTGGCACGGGCGCCTCGGGACGACCCGGCATCCCGACATCGCGTCCCTCACGGCGGCGCTCAGGGCCCACCGCGGGGTCGATGCCGGTACCGGCGGGCCGTTTCCCATCGCGACCCTGCCGGACGCCGCGAAGGCGATCGACCGCGTGACGCGCGCGGTGAAGGACGGAGAGCGCATCGCCGTCTTCGGCGACTACGACTGCGACGGCATCACCTCGACGGCCCTTCTCGCCCGCATGCTGCGCCGCAGGGGCGCGAAACCGTTGCTCCGCCTGCCCCATCGCCAGCGCGAGGGCTACGGCCTCAAGATGCCGATCGTGGAGGAGATGGCGCGCGAAGGGGTGACGCTGCTGCTTACCGCGGATACCGGCGGTTCCTGCGTGGCGGAGATCGCGGAGGCGGCGCGGCGGGGGATCGACGTGATCGTCCTCGATCACCACCACCTGCCGTCGACGGGCCTGCCGCCCGCGTACGCGCTCTTGCACCCCGCGCTCCTGCCCGTCCCGCTCGCTTCGCCGCCAGCGGCCGCCGGCGTGACGTGGGCGTTCGTGGACGCCGTCGAACGCGCGGAAGGCTCCGCCGACTGGGAGGACCGCGACACGGATCTCGCGCTCGCCGCCCTGGGCACGGTGGCGGACCTCGTGGAGCTCAAAGACGGAAACCGCTTGCTCACGCAGGAGGGGCTCCGCGCCCTCGGAAGGCTGGAACGGGGGGCGCTCGCCTTCCTGAAGATGCAGGCGGGCATCGAGGGAACGCCCAAGAGCAGCGACATCGCGTTCCGCCTGGCGCCGCGCATCAACGCCGCCGGGCGCATGGCGGACCCCGCCGTGGCCCTCGAGGCGCTGCTCGGCAGCACCGAGGCGGCGCTCCAACTCGAAGACTGGAACCGCGAACGGCAGTCGCTCGTCTCCGTCCTCGCGGAGGACGCGACGCGCTCCGCGGGCGACGACGCCATGATCTGCCTGATGGACCCGCGCTACTCGCCGGGCGTCTGCGGGCTCATCGCGGGAAAGGTAACCGACAAGTTCGGCCGCCCCTCGCTCGCCGCCTCCGCGGACCCGGACGGACGCTCCACCGCGTCGCTGCGCAGCGTGCCGGGATACAACGTGACGGAAGGACTCGAGCGCGTCTCGGACCTGCTGACCTCCTTCGGCGGGCACGCCATGGCCGCGGGCTGCACGTTCGAGTCGCGGAACTTCCCGGAGCTTAGCCGGCGGCTCGCCGAGGACGTCCGCGCCCGCATGGACGCGTCGGCACTGGTGCCGAGCCTCGCGTACGACGCGGAACTGCGCCTGCCGCACGTCACGCTCGACCTGTGCCGCGCGCTCTCCGATCTCGAACCCTTCGGGCAGGGCAATCCCGAGCCGCGCTTCGTCCTCCACGGCGTACGCCTCACCGACGCGCGGCGCGTGGGACGCGACGCGACGCATCTCCAGGCGCGCGCGGGCAGCTGCAAGCTCATCGGCTTCGGGCTCGGGCACCTCGCGCAGGAGACGGCGATCCCTCTCGACCTGCTCGTGCAGGTGGGCATCGATACGTGGCAGGGCGCCATGCGGCCGCAGATGTATCTGCAGGACCTGCGGGTGCCGGTCGCTCAGGAAGTAGGAGGAAAGAGGAGAGAGCTTTAAGCCTGGACAAGCTAAAAAGCTTCCCAAGCTCTTTCCTCTTTCCTTCGCTCTTTCTAGACCGGCGCCAGCTTCCCCTCCATCGTGAACACCTCCGTCACGCTCACGTTGAGCGCGGAGGCGATCTTGAGAGCAAGGAGGATGGACGGGTTCGTGCGGCCGCGCTCGATCGACATGATCGTCTGGCGGCTCACTCCCACGCGCAGCGCCAACTCCTCCTGCGTCATGTTCCGCTCGAAACGGAGACGGCGGATGGCATTGCGGAGGGAGGCGGTCGACATGGATTGGAGAGGTGGTGGATGAATTCTACTGATGAAGTCTGGTGGGGCAAGTCTCGTTCACGTCGACGCTCCGAAGTCGCGTCCGTCGCAGACGACACCTCGGAAAAATACACGCGACACGCGTCCGTGTCCGATGACCGAGATGACAGACCGCGAGACTATGCCCGGATACCATTCGCACGCGGGAGTGACAGCACCTCATAACTCATCGGAGAGCGCCACTTGGACTTTTTGCCATCGGAAAGCGACGCTTGATAGAATCCACGCCTGATGGGATCGTCTCCATTCCACGGGATCTTCGCGGCACTCGCGCAAGGACAGGAAGCGCAAGACGCGGCGCCTGCGCGCTCGCAGGCGAGCCAGCCCGCGCGCGACGATTCCGCGGCGGCGCGCTCGTCGTCGCCCTCTTCGTCGTCGACGCCGCAGGTCGGACGCGTGGCGGTCGACATCTTCGAGCAGGACGACTACTTCATCATCAAGGCGCCGATCGCCGGCGTGCGCATGAGCGACATCGACCTCGAGGTGAACGACAACGTTCTCACGATCCGCGGCCAGCGGAAGCAGACCGATGCTGCCGCGGACGGACAGTACTTCCTCCGCGAGTGCTTCTGGGGCTCCTTCGCGCGCAGCATCACGCTCCCGATGAGCATCGACCCGCGCAAGATCAAAGCCACGTTCAACAAGGACTGCGTGCTGAAGATCCTCGTGCCCAAGGAAGAGCGCGTGAAGATCGTGAAAATCAGCGAGGCGTGACGAGGTAACCAGGTAACCAAGAAACCAGGTAACCAGGAAAAATCCTGGTTACCTGGTTACGGGTTGCTGGGATGCTTTTTAGCGGCGCGACTTCTTCTTTCCCTTCACCTTGCTCACGCGCGATTTAGAGACGGCCTTCGCCTTCGGCGCGGGCATCGCCTTCTTCGCCTTCGCGGCGACGGCCTTGAGGTGGCGCGTGGAGGACGGCGACTTGCGCAGGAGCGCGAGCGCGTCGGTCGGCAGGGCCTTCAGGGACTGCCACACGTCCTCGCCGCCCATGTAGCGGTGGTCGGCGCGCTGGAGGAGCGTCTGGAACTCCTTCAGGGACGCGTGCGTCTCCCGGCGGATCACCGGATCCGTGAGATCGCTCTCGAGGAGCTTGATGAGGCGCGTCTGCACGGCGTACAGATTCTGGACGCGCTCGAGCGCACGATCGATCGAGGAAACGGGGTTCATATGGATATGTATGTGAAGTACGTGCCTTATTCTAGCGAAAAACACGATGGAAGGAAAGTCGGAGGCAAAAGTAGGGAGTATTTGGCAGATGATATTTTGCCTAAAGGAAGCGGAAAAAGTGGGAATGAAATTTCCCATGCCAGATACAATCTACGCACCGTATTCTGCTACCCTACCAACATGAAGCTTGCACAAGCCATTCTCCCCGTCGCGGGCCTCGGCACGCGCTTCCTTCCGTGGACCAAGGCGGTACCGAAGGAGCTGCTGCCCATCGGGAATCAGCCGATCATCGCGCTGCTTGTGGACGAGTGCTTGAGCGTCGGCATTACCGACGTCTGTTTCGTCATCAACCGCGGCAAGGAGGCGATCCCCCAATACTTCTACGAGAACCCCGCGCTGAGCGCGGAGCTGGAGCGGAAGGGCAAGACGCACCTGCTCGAGGATCTCACGCGCTACGACTCGGTGAACTTCCACGTGACCTACCAGGAGCAGATGCTCGGCGACGGCCACGCGCTCCTGCAGGCGCGTCACTGGGTGAAGACGCCGGAGGTGGCCGTGCTCTTCGGCGACGACCTGATCGTAGGGAAGCGCAACGGTCTCCAGCAGCTGACGGCGGCGATGGACGCCACCAAGGGCGACCGCGACGCCGTGATGCTCTGCCTGCAGAAGATCGACCCCAAGCACACGGAGAAGTACGGCATCGTGGCGGTGGATAACTCTGCCGCGAAGGGCAACGTGCGCCGCGTGACGGGCCTGGTGGAAAAGCCGAAGCCCAAGGATGCGCCAAGCGACCTCGGGATCGTGGGGAAGTACGTCGTCCCCAAGATGATCTTCGACAAGCTCCATTTGATCGAGGAGGGCTCGCACGGCGGCGAGATCCGCCTGATCGACGCGCTCATCGCGAACAGGGACGCCGTCGACATCTTCGGCTGCGTCTTCGATGGCAAACGGTACGACACGGGCACCCCCGAAGGCTACAAAGAAGCCGTCCTCGACCTTGGATAATCACTGAGTGTCACCCTGAGCGGAGTCGAGGGACGACACGGGCACGCCCGAGGGATAGAAGGAGGCGGTACTCGACCTTGGCTAAGTGTCACCCTGAGCGGAGTCGAAGGGCGACACCGGCACCCCTGAGGGGTACAAGGAGGCGGTACTCGACCTTGGCTAAGTGTCACCCTGAGCGGAGTCGAAGGGCGACACCGGCACCCCTGAGGGGTACAAGGAGGCGGTCCTCGACTTGGGCTGACGATTCGCCTACGCTCCCCGGCCATGGCCGCGGAAGACCACATCGGCATCGTCGAGTTCGACTTGTTCCAGCGAGGCACGCGGCCGCGGGAACTCACGTATCTCGAGGCCGAGGCGCTCGAGGAAGAGATCGAAAACAGAAGGAGGGAGATCTATTCGCTCTTGGGCCGACTGATCTTCTGCCTGAGCGGCGCCGTGACGACGCGCGTCTCGAGCGAGGTGAATCCGCGCTTCCCTTACGTCCTCAGCGAGCGGATCAGGATCGCGATGGTCGGGGAAGGAAAAAAGGTGGAAGACGCGCATGAGGCCGTCGGCTCCTTCGTACAGGGGATCGTGCTTGAGATGCCGGAATGGGGGAAACAAGGCTCGTCGAGATTCTGACGATCACTTCGTCGTCAGTTCCCGTCTGAAGAGCTCCTCCTCGTCTGCGCTCGGGATGACAACGGTTATTTCGTCGTCAGCTCCCTCCTGAGTAATTCAATCTCATGGCGAAGATCGGCAGCCTTTTCGCCCTTCGACAGGCTCAGGGTGACAGAAGGAGCTATTTCGTCGTGAGCTCCCTCCTCAAGAGCTCAATTTCGTCTCGCAGGTCAGCAGCCTTCTCAAATTCCAGGTTCTGCGCGGCGATCTCCATCTGCTTCTCGAGCTCTTCCATGAGGCGCTTACGCTCGTCGAGCGGGATCTTCGTGTGATCGCGCTTCGGGCGGCGGAGTTCCATCTTACGGCTCTCCTCGGCGATGTCGCGCACGGCCTTGATGATCGTCTTCGGCGTGATGCCGTGCTTTTTGTTGTACGCCTCCTGGATGCCGCGGCGGCGCTCCGTCTCCCCGATGGCGGCCTTCATGGCGTCGGTGATGCGGGGCTTCTTCGTGTCCGGGTCCGGCGAGGCGTAGAGCGTGACGTGGCCGTTGACGTTACGGGCGGCGCGGCCGATCGTCTGGATGAGGGCGTCGCGCGAGCGGAGAAAACCCTGCTTGTCGGCGTCGAGGATCGCGATGAAACTCACCTCGGGGAGATCGAGACCTTCGCGCAGGAGGTTGATGCCGACGAGGATGTCGATCTCGCCGGTACGGAGCTGCCGGAGGATCTCGATGCGCTCGAGCGTCTCCACGTCGCTGTGGAGGTAACGGACCTTCTTGCCCTGCTCCGTGAGGTACTTCGTGAGGTCCTCGGCCATCTTCTTCGTGAGCGTCGTGATGAGCACGCGCTCGCCGCGCTTGATCGTGGCCTCCACCTCGCCCGAGATGTCGTCGATCTGGTTCTTCGAGGGCTTCACGGTCACGACCGGATCGATGAGACCCGTCGGGCGGATGATCTGCTCCGCGAAAAACGCCTTCTGCGTGTTCTTGAACTCGTACGGGCCAGGCGTGGCCGAGACGTAGACGCGCTGCGGGCAGCGGTCCTCGAACTCGTCGAAACGGAGCGGGCGGTTGTCGTGCGCGGAGGGCAGGCGGAAGCCGTAGTCGACGAGGGTGTTCTTGCGGCTGCGGTTGCCCTCGTGCATGCCGCCGATCTGCGGGATGGAGATGTGCGACTCGTCCACGACGAGCAGGAAGTCGTTCGGGAAGTAGTCGAGGAGCGTCGACGGGGGGCAGCCGGGAGCCTGGTTATTGAGGTACCGCACGTAGTTCTCGATGCCGGTGCAATAACCCGTCTCGCGGAGCATCTCGATGTCGTACTCCGTGCGCATGCGGATGCGCTCGGCCTTGGCGTGTTCGCCGTGCGCTAGGAAGAACTTCTCCTGCTCCACCATCTCGGCCTTGATGCCGTCCACAGCCTGGTCGATCTTCTCCTTGGTGGTGACGTTGTGGGCGGCCGGGAAGATCATCACCTCCTGGAGCTCGTTCAAAAGTTCTCCGGTGAAGCTGTCGACCTCCTGGATCACGTCGATCTCGTCGAAGGGGACCTCGATGCGGATCACCGTGTCGCCGCTCGGCGGGAAGATCTCCACGGTGTCGCCGAGCACGTGGACCATGCCCTGCTTGAAGTCCATGCCGGAGCGGCGGTACTGGATGTCCGTGAGGCGGCGGAGCAGCTGATCGCGCTTGATGGGCATCCCGCGCTTGAGCGTGATCGCCAGCGCCTCGTAATCCTCGACGTTGCCGAGACCGTAGATGCAGGAGACGGACGCGACGATGAGCACGTCCCGGCGCGTGAGCAGGTTGAATGTGGCGGCGTGGCGGAACTTCTCGATCTCCTCGTTGATGCTCGCGTCCTTCTCGATGTAGGTATCGGTCGTGGGGAGGTACGCCTCCGGCTGGTAGTAATCGTAGTAGGAGACGAAGTACGAAATGGCGTTCTCCGGGAAGAACTGCTGGAACTCGTTGCAGAGCTGCGCGGCGAGCGTCTTATTGTGCGCGAGCACGAGCGTGGGGCGCTGCACCTGCTGCACGATGTTGGCGATCGTGAACGTCTTGCCCGTGCCCGTGGCGCCGAGGAGCGTCTGATGCTTCTCGCCGGCGTTCACGCCCTTCACGAGTTGCTCGATGGCCGCGGGCTGGTCGCCCATGGGCTGGAACGGCGACACCAGCTTGAAGGGCTGGTTCTGCACGAGTTTGAGGGAGCTCGACATAAGATGCTGAGCATACCACAAGAAAGATCCGGATGGCAGGGGCGAACACCGAAAAGCGGGAAATTCCGCACATAAAAAGTCCGGCGTAGCACGAGTGCCACGCCGGAAAGGTGATAATGGGCCGCCCTACTGGGGCGGCGTCGGTCGAACCAGTGCAAGCACTGGTTCGACCAGAAACCCGAGGATGAGGATCGCAAACGTTGCGATCCCCACCGTGAAACAGAGAGCTGCTTCGACGAGTGGATTTCTCATTTTTTCACCTCCTTTCTGGTTCGAAAGAACCGTATCCATTCTATCATATTTCGTATTTTTTCGCCAGGGATTGAGGAAACCCGTCCTCAGCAGCGGACATCATTGACTCCCGCGGAAGACGCGCTTGAATTGCGGCATGCGCGGCAAACAACTCACCACGCTCGAGGCGAACTACGAGGACGCTCGGAGCATCATGGTTGCGCAGATAGCCGAAGATCTCGCGGGTTGCCCGCAGGTGCCGGAGGAGAAGCGGCGGCTTTTCGCGGATCCGGACGTGCCGAAAAGCCTCACGCATAAAACGGGGTTCGTCTTCAGCGAGGAACACTATGCCGCGGAATTCCGCGTGCAATTGGGAGCGCTGATCATCATCGAGAGCACCATTCTCCCCGATGACAGCCTGGACGGAGCCGTCGCCGAGACGGGAGAGAACATCGACGGATACCTGACGCAGGCGCGTTCCCAGCAAATCATCGAGAGCCTTCCGCCGCTCTTCCGATCCGCCTTCATCGAGATCCTTCGCGCAAGGACCCGCGAAACGATCGACGGGACCTTGGCTTCCTGCGAGGAGCAGAATCAGAACGGACAGACGCCCCCCTATAACCTCGCACGCTTGGAAAAAGGGTTGGAAAAAGCCCTCGATGGCTACTGCGCCGACATGCTGAGAGAGGGGGAGGCGGATGCGGGTGCATGACGCCTCGGGTTGCGGTATTCTCCGAATATGATCGATTTGAATGACCTCCGGGAGCGGCCCGACGCCTACAAGAAGGCCGCGACGAAGAAGCGCATCAAGGTGGATATCGACGCGTTCCTGAAGCTCGACGCCGAACGCCTGACCGTCCTCAAGGGCGTGCAGGAGATGCGCGAGAAGAAGAACGCCGTGAGCAAGGAGGTGCCGAAGATGAAAGGCGACGACAAGGCGAAGGCGATCGCGGACATGAAGATGCTCTCGGACGACCTGAAGAAGAAGGAAGAGGCCATGGCCACGCTCGAGGCCGAGTGGATGAAGCTCCAGCTCCTCGTCCCGAGCATCCCGCTCGACAAGGTGCCGGAAGGCAAGGACGACACTGAGAACGTGGAGATCCGCAAGCACGGCGAGGTGCCGACGTTCGACTTCACCCCCTTGGATCACGTCACGCTCGGCGAGAAGCTCGACATCGTCGATATCCCGCGCGGCGTGAAGATCGCCGGCGCCCGCTCGTACTTCCTCAAGGGCGACGGCGCGCGCCTCGAGTTCGCGGTGCTCCAGTTCACGCTCGACCTGCTCCACAAGCGCGGCTATACGGCGTTCCTGCCCCCGCTCATGGTGCACTATCCCGCCATGATGGGCACGAGCTACTTCCCCGGGGGGGAGGAGCAGGCGTACGCCGTGGGC
>CAYRGC010000006.1:0-63004 GCA_964423795.1 uncultured Candidatus Peribacteria bacterium
TGATCCCGCACGCGGGCATCCTCGCGAACACCGCCGCCTGGTTCTTCCTTGCCGGCCTCTCGGGCGTGCTCTGCTCGGTCGCCTTCGTCTACATCACGGATTACTACACGGGTAGCCAGCACCGCCCGGTGAAGACCATCGCGGACGCCTCCACGACCGGCCACGCCACGAACATCATCGCCGGCACGGCCATCGGCATGGAATCCACCGCCTTCTCCGTCCTCGCGGTGTGCGCCGCGCTCTACGCTTCCTTCTGGTTCGGTTCCCAGACGGGCATCACGAGCGGCGGCCTCTACGGCACCGCCGTCGCCACCATGGGCATGCTCGCGGTGGTCGGCTACGTCCTCTCCATGGACATGTTCGGCCCGATCACGGACAACGCGGGCGGCATCGTCGAGATGTCCAAGGCTCCGGAGAGCCTCCGCAAGGTCACCGACGAGCTCGACGCCTGCGGTAACACCACCAAGGCCCTCACGAAGGGGTACGCCGTCGGTTCCGCCGCGCTGGCCGCCTTCCTGCTCTTCTCCGCGTACCTCGAGGAGGTGGGCATGACGTCCGTGAACCTCTACAACGTCAACGTCTTCGTCGGCGCCTTCCTCGGCGCGATGACGATCTTCTACTTCACCTCGCTCACGATCCGCGCCGTCGGCCGCGCCGCCGGCGTCATCGTCGAGGAGGTGCGCCGCCAGTTCCGCGAGAAGAAGGGGATCATGGACGGCACCGAAGAGCCCGACTACGCCGCGGCCGTCGACATCGCCACGAAGTCCGCCCTCCGCGAGATGGTCATCCCGGGCGTCGTCGCCGTGGCCGCCCCGGTGGTCGTCGGTCTCGTGTTCGGCGCGGAGGCCGTCGCCGGTCTCCTCATCGTCGGCACGATCGTCGGCGTCCTCATGGCCGCCTACCTCAACAACGCGGGTGGCGCGTGGGACAACGCCAAGAAGTACATCGAGACGGGAGCTCACGGCGGCAAGCGCAGCCCGGCCCACCAGGCTGCCGTCACCGGCGACACGGTCGGCGACCCCTTCAAGGACACGGCCGGTCCGTCCCTCCACGTGCTCATCAAGCTCTTCTCCACCCTCACGCTCGCCCTCGCGGCGCTGTTCATGATGGGGCGTTGAGCCAGAAGCAGGGGTTCGCGACCCCTACAGACAATGGCAATGAAAGGCCGTCCGCGAGGGCGGCCTTTTCGTATCCTGTAGGCTATGGCCGTGCAGACCCTCGTCTTCGCCCTCGTCGTCGCCTTCGCGGTCGCGGTCATCGTCGGGATGACGCTCTTCCTCGTCACCGTCACGTACCACCTCGTCGTGCTGCGCTGTCCGTTTGTGCCGACGAGCCGGAAGACCGCCCGCGCCATGGTCGATCTCGCGAAGTTGCGGGGTACCGAGCGCGTCTATGATCTCGGAGCGGGGGACGGCGCGGTGCTCATCGAGGCCAAGCGCCGCCATCCCGGCATCACCGCGATCGGCATCGAGCGGGTGATCACCGTCCGGTGTCTGGGAAAACTTCGGATCCGGCTTTCTCGCGTACAGGTCGATCTGCGGCAGGGCGATATCTTCCGGACCTCCGTCCGGGACGCCGACGCGATCTTCCTCTACGTCGTGCCGCACCTCATGGAGCGGCTGGAAAAGAAATTCGACGCGGAGCTGAAGCCGGGGACGGTGGTCGTGTCGCACGCGTTCCGCTTTCCGCATCATCGCTTGGACGAAGCGTGGGGGGTCGGGGAGGGAGAGGTGTATCGGTATGTGTGGTGAGAAGTGTCGAGAGTCGAGTGTCGGGTTACGGATTACGAGTTACGGGTTGCGAGTGGCGGGAGCGTTCGCGCTTCCCCGCTCCTCGATCAACACCCACGCTATCAGGACGGCATACGACGTCACGACCAACGTACCGTTCATGCGCCATTGGAGTGCTGCGAGAGGAAGTTTCGCGAAGGTGTTCGCCGTGAGGAGGATACCTTTGAGCGGAAGCCACGCGACGAGGGCGGAGAGGAGGCCGAGCGGTTCCGAGAGCATCCCCAAGACCACGCTCAGCGCCCCGAAGCCCATCGCCGCGGGCACGAGGGGCGGGCCGAAGAGGTTGCTTAAAGGAGCCACGAACGACACCTGGCCGAAGAGGAACGCGCTCCAAGGGCCGGTTGCGAGTTGCGCGGAACAGGAGACCGTGAGCGCTTCCCGTAGTCCCAGCGTTTCCGGCACCCGGCGCAGCAGCCGCTTGATCGGCGGACCCAGCTCGGCGATGCCTATGAGCGCCAGGAAGGAGAGATGGAATCCCGGGTCGTACCACAGCTGACGCGGGTGCCAGAGAGTCATGATGGCCAGGGTCCAGAGGACGGTGAGTCGGCGGTGCGGCAACCGGCCCGCATGGCTCGCGAGCATGCCGAGCACGCCCATGACCGCCGCCCGGATCACCGAGGCACTCGCTCCCACGAAGAGGACGAAGGCAATGATGAGCCCGATGCCCGGGAGAAGCCGCCACCGCCGCGGTACCCAGAAGAGCGCCGCCTCGATCACGGCGAGCAGGATCGTGATGTTGGAGCCCGAGATCGCGACGAGATGGGTGAGGCCCGTCGCAGCGAGATCCGCCTTGAGCGAGTCGGGCATCTCGCGACGCGCTCCCGTGAGAAGCCCCATGAGCAGCGACGATTCCGGTTCCCCGTAGAGGCGCTGGATCTGCGCCTCCACGCGGTCCCGTACGCCCTGCAGCGCCGCGATCACGGGGTGCTCGGCGCCGCCGGGCACGGGTTCCACCGACCAGGTATCGAGGAGCGCGACCACGTACTGAGTGCTCAGGAAAAGGTCGTACCGGAACTCCTTGTCCGCCGAGGGCAGGCTGAGTTCGCCCTTCGCCCGCAGACGGCCGCCGTAGGGGATCCGTGGCCATCCGCTCTTGTCCTGCACGCGGATCCGCCCCGAGAGGGTCTTGGGCTCGTTTTGCACGATCGCGCGCTCCACGGCGACGATGTAGACAGTCTTCTTCATGCCGTATTCCGGCCGCTCCTCCACGGTTCCCTCGATCTCCACGGTCGAACCTTCCGCGTAGGGGTCGATGCTGTCTTGGGTCGGTACGTGGGTCGAGCGCGCCACGCAGGCGAAGGCGAGCAGCGCGCCCGCGCCCGCCGCGACGATGACGGCGCCGCGCCGCCCGAGCAGCAAGCCCAGGAGCGCGATCCCGCTCCCGATTCCCCAAAGCCACGGGGGATACGTCGGACGCGCGTACCACTGCAGCGCGAACGCCGTCAGGACGATGCTCAGGAGAAAAGCCGTGATCGTGCGCGTGCGCACCATGCGGGAATCCTGAATCTTCTCTGCGGTCCAGGGCAGGGCGGTCTTTCCGCGCTCCGCGCGCGGTCAGGCCTTTTCCGCTTCCGTCTGATCCGTTTCGGGTTCTTTCCCGTCCGAGAACCAGTGCTCGGCGAGCGCGATCCATTCGTCGATGTCGAGGGTCTCCGGACGGCGCATGGGGTCGACGCCCGTCTCCTCCATCGCCTTCGCGCCCTCGGGGAAATGTCCCAGGGAATTGCGGAGCATCTTCCGCTTCTGCCCGAAGGCGATCTTCGTGAGCGTGAAGATCCGCTCGATCGTCCGACGGTTCGCAAGCGGCTTGGGGTGGCTCTTGATCCGCAGGACCGCCGAATCCACCTGCGGCGGCGGCAGGAAGCATCGGGGCGGCACGATGCCGACCAGTTCCGGTTCGCCGAACAGGGCGACCAGGATCGTGAGCAGCCCGGCGTGTTCCGTATCGACGATCTTCTCGGCCACCTCCCGTTGGATCATGAGCGTGAGCGTCTCCGGGGGGCGTGCGGATTCCAGGAAGGCGTGCCGCAGCAGCGGCGAGGTGATGTGGTAGGGGATGTTCGCGACGATCTTGTACGGCGTGTCCGGAAGGGGGACCGAGAGCGCGTTCCCCTGTACGATCTCCATCTTCCCGCCGCCGTCCAGCGCGGGCTTGCAATACTCGAGTAGCAGCGGAAGCACGCGGGCATCGAGCTCGATCGCTGTCACGGATGCGACGCGGGGAAGGAGTTCGCGCGTGAGGATGCCGATGCCGGGCCCGATCTCAACCACGCGGTCGGTCTTCCGCAGATCCGCCGCCTCGACGATCGCATCCAGCACCTCCTGCTCCACCAGGTAGTTTTGGCCGAATTTCTTCTCCAGGCGGAAACCGTGGTCCGAGAGGAAGGCCGAAACGGACTCGCGAAGCATGCCCCAAGGATACCCGGGTCCGCTCTTTATCGGAATACGGCGATCAGGCCCGTGACGCCGAAAAACGCGATGCCGGCCGCGCTGCAGATGTTCAGGAGGAGCAGGTTCAAGGGGTGACGGAAGAAGCCGCGCACAAGGGTCGCCAGGGTCGCGATCAGGCATTGTCCGGTCAGACTTCCCACGAAGAACGCGATCGCGAGCAGGACCGCCTCTCCGATCCCCGCAGGGATGGGGAGGGATCCCAGGAATCCGAGGAGGACCACGATTGTCGACGGATTGACCATGGTGAGGCCGAACGCCGAGAGAAAGTCATTTCCCCGGGCACGCGCGGGATCCGGCAGTTTTCCGGCGCCGTACGTCCGCACGGCGTTCCCGACGATGGACAGGGCCATCACCACTAAGACGGCGCCCGCGATGAAGCGGACGGCATCTCCGTGACGCTCGATCATTCTGAGAACCGGGCTCCCGACGAGAAAGGCCAGGAGGCCGCAGATGAGGTCCGCGCCGGCGATGCCGCTCGCCGTGTGGAACGCGCTTCCTGGACCGCGCGAGACGCACCGTTGCACGATGAGGAGGGCCATCGGACCGATGGTGAGCGAGAGCGTCAGGCCGAAGACGTACGCTTTGCCGAGATCGATCGAGTCGATCGTCATCCGCGGACGGCGCGGACGGCGGCTCCGAGCTCGGCCATGCGGTCGAGCGGGATGCCCGCGACGTTGATGCGTCCGTCCCCCGCGCAGAAGAACGCGTGCTCCTCCCGGAGTTTCTTCACGTCCGCGGGAGTGAGGGGCAGGAGGGCGAACATGCCGTGGCTCCTGAGCGAGGCGGCGAAATCGTCGGGAAGCGCCGCCTTCAACCCCTCGCGCTTGCCCGCGAGCGAGGCGCGGACGGCCGCGATGTCGCGGCGCCACTCGTCGGCGTGGCTGCGCTGCACTTCCGCCACGACCGATTGCCCGAAGGTCGCGGCCGCGGAGTGCAGCGTCCGGGTGATCATCGAGTAGAGGCCCTCGATCTTCCGGGCTTCGGCGTCGTTCTCCGTCACGGCATAGGCCATGCCCGCGCGCTCGCTGTAGAGCGAGTGGTTCTTGGATGCCGACCAGCAGCCGATCACCGTCACGCCTGCCCTGAGGCAGATGCGGAGCGGCTCCATGTCCTTTTCCGGCTCGTCCGCGAACCCTTGATAAGCGGTATCGAGCAGCGCGATCGCCCCGCGCTTCACGAGAGCCTCCGCGAGGATGTTCCACTCCTCCGGCGGACGGTCGAGGCCGGTCGGATTGTGGCAGCCCGTCTGCAAAAGGACGGCCAGCGGCCCCTCGGTCCTCTCGAGCGCTTCGAGTACGCCGTCGATGGTCGCCTTGCCGTCCTTCACGTGCGGCGCTTCGATCACTTCCAATCCAGCGCCGACCGCGAGCATGCGGTGCGTGGGCCAGGACGGCATCGTGATCACGAGGCGCATGGCGGGATCGATCAGCTTGAGCAGCCGCATGTTGATGGCGAGCGCCCCGGTGCCGCCGGTGCCCGCGCACGCGGCGTGTGGAATCTTCTCCGCCCCGAAGAGCAGGAGCGAGACGGCTTCTCGGAACTCCGCGAGCCCGAGGAGCGAGGGGTAGTTGTAGGTGCGCGTCGTCAGTTTTCCGGCGAGCGTCTCGAGCGCCTTGCGCACGCTGGGGTAGATCACGGGTTTTCCCGCCTCGTCGATGTAGACCCCCGCCGTGGCGTTGATGGCCCGCGGCCCCGCGGCCTTCGCGAGTTCCAGGAGCGAGAAGATCGGGTCCGGTTTGGGTTCCGGAAGGGTGTGGAAGAGGGGGGTCGTCATACCGTCGCCGCGAGTATAGGGCGTCCCGGGGTCGAATCACAGAAAACGCCCCGCGAAGCCGCTTGACCCCCGCTCCGCCGCCTGTACACTGCGCCGGACATGACGCACCGCGTGCAGTTCTACGGCGCCCTCTGGTTCTCCTTTAGTGGGGGGACGGCGTCGTGCGTGCAGTGAACTGAGTCCACTGCCCCCACCCTGCCCTCCCCCAGCCGCCGGAGGGTTTTTTGTATCTATCCGTTCCTATCCCATGTCTTCCTCTCTCACCGAACAGCTTCGTTCGTTCGCCAGGCGCCCGCAACCACCCGCGGAGATCTTCGGCGGCGCGCTCCGCGATCCTTCCATCCGACAAGTGGTGGCGTACTGCGAGGAATCCACCCGCGAGGGGGCCGAGCGTTACGCCCGCGTCGTCGGCGTCGCGCAGAAGACCCGGTACGAAGTGCTGAATGGCATCCTCCCGCACCACGCCGCGGCGGAAGACGTGCGGGAGGGGACCGTGCCGCTTATTCTCGAGAGTGCCCGGAACCCGACGCTGAAGGATCGGTTCTTCACCGACCCCGACGAACGCGTCCATCACTTCGTGGACCACAATTACGTGCCGAGCGAGCTCGACGAAGGCCTGGATCTCCAGACCGTCGGCACGACGGAGCACGGCCTCGCGCAGCTCAATGTTCGACCCGCGCAGCCGCAGAACGTCCGGGTCGCGATCGCCGACAGGCAGAAGGGCCTGCATCGAGAACTGGGTCCCAAAGCCATGACGTATGTCGATTTCCGGCGGGTACTCGCGCGGGCGGTCGGCACGGTCCCCATCCATGCGCTCGGTCCTGCCGGCACGAACATCGAGAAGGCGGCGCTGCTCTACAGCCACACGATTCCGGGCTCCAAGGCGTACGTGGAGGTCCATCCGTCCGGCGTGGAGCCGATGCAGTACGCGGGGATGGCGAGTAGGGAAGCGACGCCGGGCGTCGTCCCGTTGCACATGGAATGCGCCGTCTACTATGACATGGCCCGTCTCCGGGAGATGCGGAAGGGCGAGACGACGTTCGCCGATCATCAGCACATGCCGCTCATCCCGATGCTGCTCGCCACGAACCTCTCCGAGGAGGAGCTCGCGCGAGAGTCCGAGATCATCGTGGCGTCCCATCCTTCTCCGCTACCGCTCGTCCACCGCCTGATCGAGGACGGCACCCTGCATCACCTCAAGGCGTCGTCCAACTCGGACGCGGCGCTCAAGGTCGACGAACGCCTTGCGCAGACCTGCATCACGACGCGCGCGGCGCTCCGGGAGTACGGTCTCCGCGAGATCTTCGATTTCGGCTCACCGAACATGATCTTCACGCTCGGTACCCCGCTCTCACCGGAACAGCTACGCTCGCTCAGGATCAATGACTAATCCTTCCGTCACCATCGTCGGCGCCGCGGGGGAAATGGGTCGTTACCTCCTCCGACCCTTCCTCGAGAAGCGCGCATCGACCATCCGGTGCATCGATAAGGATGCGTCGGAAGCCGAACGAACTGAGGCGATGATGTCCGACGTGATCATCCTGGCGATCCCGCAGCCGGCCGCTGCGGATCTCCTGCGGGGCACGCGGTTACGGCCGGAGCAATTGCTGATCGATATCTGCAGCGTGAAGCACGACATCGTCGACCGCATGAAAGCGACGGGTGCCACGGTGCTCTCCGTGCATCCGATGAACGGCCCGCATACGCCCTGGGCCCAGCAGAAGTGGATCTTCGTCGGCGCCCCGGACGAATCGCATCCGCTTATCCGGTGGTTCGTCGGTCTTCTTCGCGAGAAACAGGTGCTTTTCCACGTCGTCGAGGATGCCGCGCAACATGACCGGCTCATGTCCGTGGTCCTCGGTCTTCCGGAGATGATGACGATGGTGCTCTCTCGGTACTTCGCGGAACCCGGCGCGTTGCCCCTGCCGTCGCTCCGCGACGTGGCCAAGGTCTGCTCCCCGGCGTTTGCTTCGCTTCTCCAGACGTACTTCCATACGGTCCATTCCACGCCGCTCTGGCTCCGGGAGGAGCTACTCCTGCGCACGTCGCCGGAGTTCGTTCCCGTCTGCCGAAAAGTGTTCCGGGATCTCGCCGCTCCGGAGGCGTTCGGCCAAGCGGTCGAAACCCTGAAGGCGCAGACCGAGGAGGCGGACGGCCTTCGCGTGCCGGAGGAGTTCTTCTCGACGCTGCGCGGGAACGTCACGACGTCCTTCGAGTACATGAACGCGGTCTTCTTCGACCGGCCGCGAACGTCCCCGACGGCCCTCTACATTCAAAAATCCTGCACCGCCGGGGATCTCCGGGCTGGAAGAGAAAAGACGCGCGTGGGAATCCACGGCATCCGCGGCGCCTTCACCGACGAAGCCTGGCACCGGTTCTCCACGGAGGTCGCGAACCTGCCGGAATCCGAGACGGAGATCGCGGAACTCGTGCATTCAGCGAACGTTCTTCGCGCGGTGAACGCCGGCGAGGTGGATATCGGCATCTTCGCCTTCGCGAATTCCGGCTCGGGCGGATACCTCGCTTCCATCGAGGCGATGGGGGAACACTCGTATGAGCTTCTCGCACTCTTCACGATGCCGATCAACATGTGCATCCTTACGGATCCTTCCGTCGAGGGCGTCCATCAGCTGAGGCGTTTCTTCGGCCATCCGGTGGCCCTGAGCCAGTGCCGCAAGACGCTCGCCCAGCGCTGGCCGGATGTTCCCGTCGAGCCTGCCACCGATGAGATGGATACTGCCCTCTCCGCGCGAGAACTCGCGGAAGGCCGCATCGATCGGCAGACCGGAGTCTTCGCGTCCAAGCGCGCAGCCCAACTGTACGGACTCAAGGTTCTCGTAGAAGGCGTGCACCACGATCCCAGCAACGCAACGGCGTTCGCCGTTGTTCGTAAGCGTTCTCCTTCTTCCCGATGATGCCGTCCCATTGCGGCACCGGCGCATCGTATCGTTATTGGTTTAGAGCGAGGACGGCGTTTTTGCGCGGCTGATTCCCGGCCGTTCCGAAGCCCCCTCCTCCAGCCGCCGGAGATTTTTTCGATATCCTCATGAACGTTCTCTTTCTTTCCAGGCTCATCATTCGCTCCTATCGAGCGGGGACGGTGCAGTGGCGAAAGCCATACATCTTCCCCCAGCCGCGATTTCTCTATTTCTTTTTCTTCTCTTTCCCATGAACTCCATTGAAACCCTTCCGGACACCGATACGCCCGCAATTCCCGATCCGTCTCCGTCGATCGGCGGTTACCACAGTCCCGCCGATATCCTCGAGGATCCCGAGCTCGATTCCGCGCGCGCAAAAATTCTCGGCTTCGTGGAACTGATCGCTCCCAAATCCGCGACGTTGTCGATTGCGGGCATCGGCTACGTTCGAAACATCGAAGAATGTCGAGACAGGATCGGATCCATGCAGCGCGAGCAAGTGATCGCGGTCGCGAAAATCATTCCGGCGCGCGAATGATCGTGGGAAAGGGGGATCGGGAAATTCTCTTGATCCCTCTTTTTTCTCCGGTAACCTTCGGGGCTCACGACATGAGAGTCACCTCCTCCTTCCCGGCCCACGTCTGGACGACCGCTTCTTGCAAGCAGGTCCGTTGCTGCATGTGCGCGACAGGGTGGATGGAGAGATAGCCGAAGAGTCCAGAAAGAATCCCACCCTTCCCGCACACGCCGGAGGGGAATTTGTTCGTTCCTTCACAACATCGCCTACCGCCCGTTCCCTGTCTCTCTCATCGTGAGAGGGCCTGGACCACATTCGCGTTCAGCCAGCGCCCTCGCGTCGGGGGCAGGGTTGGGCGGTATCCATTTCTTTTCCTGAAAGGATCGTTCCATGGTCGACAACATCACGTCTGCGCCGTTCCTGCGGTCGCTCGTCAACGAGGCCTGGGAGGAGGTCGAAGTCCGCGATCGCGTTCTCACCGTCCTCTCCCGGCACCAGCAACTGTCGCAGAAGGCCAAGAAGGCCCTGAAGCTTTGCCGGAAGACCCAGTCTCCCCTACGTCTCGCCGGTTTCGGCAAGTTCCAAGACGAAGCCGACGTCACGGTCTACCTGTTCGTCATCGCCCAGGCGGACGGCGAATTCTTCCTCGTCCGGCTCCGGGACTTCGAGCGGGCCATCGATGCTTTCCTTCATGCACGGAAAACCCGGCGCTGATCACGCCGGGATCCGGAAAGGGGAATGGATACCCCCTCTCGTGCACGCCGGCTCCCTCGCGGGGCCGGCTTTTTTCAATGCTACCCGCCTTATTCGTCCATGTCGCGCACTTGCGGCGTTTTGGGGAACCGCGGTTCGTCAGGCTCACCACGACAGGTTCCTCTTTCACGCTATTCCCCGATGATCTTAACGAGGATCCTTTTGTCCCGCTGACCGTCGAATTCCGCGTAGAAGATCTGTTCCCAGGTGCCGAAGTCGAGCTTTCCCTTCGTGATCGCGATCGTCTTCTCGCGGCCGAGGATCTCGCGCTTGAGGTGCGCGTCGGCGTTGTCTTCGCCCGTGCGGTTATGGTGGTAGTGCTCGGGGGAGGGATTGAACGGCGCGAGCTGCTCCAGCCACTTCCCGAAGTCGTGATGAAGGCCCGATTCGTCGTCGTTGATGAAGACCGAGGCGGTGATGTGCATCGGGTTCACGAGGCAGAGGCCTTCCGTCACGCCGGATCTGCGCACGCATTCCGCCACTTGGGACGTGATGTTCACGTACCCGTAGCGTTCGGGCGTGCGGACAACGAGGTACTCGGTAAAGGCCTTCATGCGTTCATCCTAGCGCATCGGCGCTTCGCGCACGCTCCAGCGTTTGCCGTCCCATTCCAGCCCGAACGGAAAGGGAGCTCCGTCTTTCGGCGCCATTTCCAGGGCATGCCGGAGATTCGAGAGCACGCGGACCGTGGCAAGCTGTCGTCCGGGCGCGACGCGCACGCGGACGAATTCTGCCAAGTTGAGCGTCGCCGCCGTTTGCTCGGCCTCCGCACGCGTGAGGTACCGGTGCGACGCGATGCGGGTGATGAGCCGTTCCAGTTGTTTGGCCGGGGCATCCTCCTCCATCTGTCGCTTGAGCTCGTTCGTCGAGGGCTTGGGTTCGGGCCGGATCGCGGTCGTCGCCCGGGCCGCTTGTTCGGAGCCGAGAAGCAGGGCGATGGCCGCGGTGACGCGCAGAACGGCCGGGACTGCCTGCGCGAGAGTCCTTTCCTCGCCTCGATCGGCGGGGATGCCTCGTTCGAGGAAGCGATCCATACGCGAAAACGGTAGCGTGGAACGCCTCCGAGGAGGAGGGATTTCCAGACTCAGACGATCCGGAGAGGGGCGATGCTGAGGGCGAAGCTCTTCATCTTTCCGTTGTCGAACTCGATCGTGACCACGTCGCCGCGCCGGCTCGTCACCGTGCCTTCGCCGAAAGACGGATGATGCACGCGGGTGCCGCGGTCGATCTCCGCGCCGTCCTGGTTCAGGTCGCCGTCCCCTCCGTCCTGGTTGAACTCCCCCTGCGAGTCGTCGCGCTGGCGGAACGGCTGGAGCGGGGCGCCCATGTGCGGGCGCGTGGGCTTGAGGGCCTGCTGCATGCCGCGCTCGCTGGCCCAGGCGAAGGCCGAGAGCACCTCGTCGCTGCGGCGTTCGATGTAGGCGCTGGGAAGATCGTCCAGGAAGCGGCTCGGGGCGTTGGCCTGCGTCTCTCCCCACAGCATGCGGCTGCGCGTGAACATCATGCGCAGGTGCGTCTTCGCGCGCGTCATGCCGACGTACATCAGCCGCCGCTCCTCCTCGAGCTGCGCGCGGTCGAAGAGGGAGCTGCTGTGGGGGAAGATGCCTTCCTCGCAGCCGCCGATGATGACGTGCTCGAACTCGAGGCCTTTGCAGAGGTGGAGCGTCATGAGCGTCAGGGCGTCGTCGCGGTTCGCGTTGAGCTTGTCGACCTCCGAGACAAGCGCCACTTCCTCGAGGAAGCTCGTGAGCGACGTGAGCGGCTCCAGCGCGTCGTACTTGTGCGTGACCGTGAGGAGTTCCTGCACGTTCTGCCAGCGCTCCTCGCCCTCGTCCGTGTCGTCCCGCAGCCACTTCTCCATCGCGATCGCGTCGAGCAGGTTCGCCGTCAGCTGCGAGACGGGCTGCTGCCGCGCGAGCTCGCGGAAGCGCTCGATGATCTGCACGAAGCCTTGGATGCGCGTCTTGGTCGGCTCATTGAGCTCCGCGATATCGTCCGCCTGCGTGAGCGTGGACCAGAAGGAGAGGCCGTGCGCGGCGCCGAAGGCCTGGAGGTGCCCCATCGTCGTGTCGCCGAGCTTGCGCGCGGGGACGTTGAGGACGCGGAGCAGCGAAAGCGTGTCCGACGGGTTCACGATCGCGTGGAGGTACGCGAGCACGTCCTTCACTTCCCTGCGGGCGTAGAACTTCACGCCGCCGAGGATGCGGTAGGGGACGCCCTGGCGCATGCACGCCTCTTCGAAGAGGCGGGATTGGGCGTTGGTGCGGTAGAGGATCACCTGTTCGCTCAAGCCCACGCCCTGCTTCTGCATCTCGAGGGCCGCCTTCACGGCTTCCTGCGCCTCCGTCCGCTCGTCGCGGAGCTCATGCACGAGCACCTTCGGGCCCTCCTTCCGCTCCGACCACATCTCCTTCTCGGGGCGGTTCGGGTTCGCGGAGATCACGCCGTTGGCGGCGGAGAGGATCACCTGCGTGGAGCGGTAGTTCTGTTCCAGTTTGATCCGCATCGCGTCCGGATACTCGTGCTCGAATTCCAGGATGTTCCTGATATCCGCGCCGCGGAACGCGTAGATGGACTGGTCCGGATCGCCGATCACGCAGAGGTTGCGATACTTCTGCGCGAGCATGGAGATGAGGAGATACTGCGTGTGGTTCGTGTCCTGATACTCGTCGACGTGCAGGTAGCGCCATGTTTCCTGGTACCGGTCGAGCACCTCCGGGTGCTCGCGGAAGAGGCGCACGGTCTCGAGGATGAGGTCGTCGAAATCGAGGGCGTTGGCCTTCTTCAGCTCCTGGTCATAGCGCTCGTACGCGCGGATGACGTGCGCCATGCGCTCGGTCGTCGCCTCCTTCAGTGCCTCCTTCGGGCTCATGGCCTCGCTCTTGAAGCGGCTGACGTACCCGAGCGCGGGCTTGGGCTTCAGTTCCGATTCGTCGATTTTGAGCTCCTTGAGCACCTGTTTCATCAGCTTCTCCTGGTCGTCCGTGTCGTAGATCACGAAGCTGCGATCGCGACCGAGGTGCGTGATGTCGCGGCGCAGGATCCGCACGCACACGCTGTGGAACGTGCCCATCACGGGCATGCGGCCCTGAGCGGAGTCGAATGGGCCGAGCTCGCCGCTCAGGTCCGTGCCTTCGGTGATGCGGAGGATCTTCTTGATGCGCTCCTTCATTTCCGTCGCCGCGCGGTTCGTGAACGTCACCGCCAGGATCTGCCACGGCTGCACGCCGCGCTGCATGAGGTAGGCGATGCGGTGGGTGAGCGCGCGCGTCTTGCCGCTGCCCGCGCCCGCCAAAATAAGCGCCGGACCGTCCGTTTTGGTCACGGCTTCGCATTGCGGTCCGTTGAGGCCGGAGAGGATCGGGTCGGCAGTGCTCATCGAGGTGGCCATCATGCCTGATGGTTCGCATGGACGCGATCGACTTCGGCGTCTTTCCATTTGAACCACTCCGCTTTCATCCGTTCGGCAAATGCGTTGCCAAAGTGATAGCTCGCCGCGCCGGGATTCGGGTGACCGCGAAAATCTTCTTGGAACGTCAGGCGCGTGCCATCGGTCAAGATCATCTCGGCGCGTGCTTCAATGGGCGTGCCGTTCACTTCGACGGTCTGGCGTTTGCCCGTGATCGGCAGATACGCATTCGCATACGTGATTTCCGTGATCGTCCGAACGCCTTCCACCGTTTGGCGTACGGCGCTTTCGACGCGACTTCTGACGGAATGAAGTTCAGCGGGGGATTTCTGGCGAGGCTGGAGAGCTTGGGGCGTGTTCTTTTCGGTGATGATGGCGGGATTCCTCATGTGAAGAGAGGTAGAAACAAAAAACTCCCCGACGCGGAGTGGGGAGCAAGGAGATCTCAGCTCAGCACTTCGCGTCAGTCCCGAGGGACGACAAGAAGGATGCCGACGACGACGCTGCGATGCGCGATGACCGCATCCTACGTCATCAAAAAAACATGTCAATTTTTCGAATGTCCGTGTCCGACGGCGGTCACAGCATCGTTTCTTCTACCGCCCCCGTCGCGATCTTCTTTACGGCCTTCGTCTTCGCGGATTCGATCACGGCATCGAGCTGGGCGGCGGGGAGGGTTTGTCCGGAACGCAGCTCATCGATCTTCGCGAACTGCTTGTCCAATTGGCGCTCGCGCGCGCCTACCAGTTCGTCGTAGGACTTCCCGACGGAGTCGAGGCGATCCTTCACCGTGCCCATCTGGTCCTTGAACTTGTCCCATTGCAGCCGTGCGGACTGGAACGCGTCGAAGATCTCGCGCGAACGCGCCTGTGTGCTGAAGTTATCGATGGACTGCCGGATGATGGCGAGGATCGCGTAGAGACTGAGAGGGGAGCAGAGGATCGTCTTGCCGCGCAGCGCTTCATCGATGAGCTCTCGATCGAACTCGTTGATGAACGCGAACACCTGCTCGTTCGGGACGAAGAGCAGCACGTAATCTACGGTGCCGTCCTCAGGGTTGATGTAGTCGCGGGTCTGCACTTCCTTCAGGCGCTTGCGGACGTCCTTGAGGAATTTCTCGCGGTATTCCTTCTTGTCTTTCTCGGTCTTGGCTTCCGTGTACAGCTGGTAATTGTTGAAGGGGAACTTCACGTCCATGTTCAGTCTCTGCTCGCCCGGGAGCATGAAGGTGAAGTCGGGCTTGGAACCCGTCTCGAGGATCGCCTGCTTGATGAAGTTGATGCCTTCGACGAGTCCCGAGAGTCGCAGCACGTCTTCCGCCATGCGTTCTCCCCACTGGCCGCGACTGCTGTTGCTGGCGAGCGCGGTCTTGAGGCCTTCCGCGGAACTCGCGAGGTCCTTGATGGCGACGGCCGCACTGTCGAGGCGTGTATCGATCTTCACGCTTCCTTTCTCCAGCTTATCCATGAGCTGCTCCACGCGGGTGAATTCCTTGTTCATATTGTCGTGCATGGTCTTGAGCGTGCCGTCGATCACCTCCTTCTTTCCGGTGAGCTTCGTCTCGGCGAGTTTGAGGATGCTGTCCATCTGCTTCGGCATCATGCGCCCGGCGATGGATTCCGCGATGGCTTCCACGTCTTTCTCCGATTTCTTCGTAAGGAAACGTCCGACGGGAATGCCGAGAACGACGCCGACCACGAGACCGATGAGAAGGGGGAGGAGCAGATCCATGGCCGAGAGCCTACCCGGAGTTCCGAGACGCGCCAGGGGATCGGGTGGACGGACGTATACCTCGGTTGCGAGTTACGAGTTGCGGGCTGCGGGAAGTCCCGTCTCCCGCAACCCGAAACCCGCAACAAATCGGTGAAAAGGGACGTTTTCCCTTGAAATGGGAGCGAATATCCTTAAACTTCCCTCCCGCGTCCGCGCTCTCCTTGTGGAATACCCCTGGAGCGCCCGGCGCTAACTTCTTTTTCCTGCCCTATGGCCATCAAGCGCTCGTCCAAGAAGACCCTTATCACCAAGCACCGCACCCACGACAAGGACACGGGTTCGCCCCAGGTCCAGGTCGCCCTTCTCACGAAGGAGATCAAGCTCCTCACCGATCACCTCGGCGAGCACAAGAAGGACCAGTCGGCCCGCCGCGGCCTCCTCGCGAAGGTCGCCAAGCGCCGCAAGCTCCTCACGTACCTCAAGATGAACAAGCCCGAGCAGTACCAAAAGGTGCTCGAGAGCCACAAGCTCAAGAAGTAACGCCGTCATTCCGATCGAAAGGGCCGCCGTCGCACGACGCGGTCCTTTTTTTCTTGTCATGATGAGGGCGGGCCTTCCGGCCCGCCGAAGAGTAGGATGTGCCCATGGCCGCCCCTGATCGCGAACTCTACCGGCTCTTCGCCTCCATCGATGACGTGGACGAAGCCGAAATGCTTCTCAAGGACATTCTCACGCCCCAGGAGCTCGATTCCCTCGCCGAGCGCTGGGAGCTGATCCAGGCCCTCGCTTCCGGCATCCCGCAGCGGAAGATCGCGGAGAAGTACGGCGTCAGCATCAGCAAGATCACGCGCGGTTCGCGCATGCTCCAGTACGGCACCGGCGGGTTCGAACATTTCCTTCGCAAGCTGGCCAACAGGAAGAAGTGAAAAAGAAGGAAGGAGTCACTTGCGTCGCCGTGCGCGTGATGTAATGATGTAGCGGTACATCAGTTCCTCCTTTCCTATGTCTCACTCCGTGGAATCTCCCGTCGATGATGCCGTTGACGCTCAAGTCGCACGACCTTCCTTGAAAGAACAGGTGCGCGCCATGGCGGCAGCACTGCAAGACGGCGGTCCTGACGTCGATGGGCCTCAAATTCTCGCGTATTTGCGAAACACCCTGAAGCCGGCGGTGCAAAAGACGGTCGAGCAGAACGTCGAAACGTATCGCGCCTGGTTCCAGGCGTTCTTGCGGCTCCTCTGATCGATATCCCGGCAAAAAAAGAAGCTCCTTTCCCGAAAGGGGCTTCATTTTTGCGTTCTTTTGCGATAGACTGTGTCCAGTTCCTTCCCTTCGTCGCTCCGTCCGCCCCTGGGTTTACGTTCCGTCCTTTGATCCCGGTGCCATCCTTCGACTCCGCTCAGGATGACACCGACGAAGAACGAAATGTGAATCCATCCGCGTGACGATGAAGACCAAAGGAAGGGGCTTCCTTATTTTCTTTGCTTACGCTCGGACTCGATCGTGTCATACCGAGCGTAGTCGAGGTACCCCTCATTATCATGCTGCAGCCGCAGAAAGAATATTCCCTCGAGCTTGGGGACAAGAAGCTCGTCGTCAAGATCGGAGGCATCGCCGAGCAGGCGAACGCCACCGCCCTCTGCCAACTCGGCGACACCGTCGCCATGGGCAACGTCACCGTGAGCACGAAAGCTCGCGATAACGTCGATTTCCTGCCTCTCCAGGTGGTCTTCCAGGAGAAGTTCTACGCCGGAGGCAAGATCGCGGGTTCGCGCTTCCGCAAGCGCGAAGGCCGCCCCTCCGACGACTTCGTCCTCCTCGGACGCGTCGTGGACCGCGGACTCCGCCCGATGTTCCCGAAGTCCCTGCATAACGACATCCAGGTCTTCTGCACCGTCCTCAGCTACGACTTCGAGAACGAGTACGACATCGCGGCCGCCAACGCCGCGAACCTCGCCGTGGCGATCTCCGATTGCCCCTGCGACGGCCCGCTCGCGACGGTCCGCGTCGGCATGATCGGCGGCGAGCTCGTCCTCAACCCCACCCGCGAGGCCCGCACGAAGGGCGACCTCGACATGTTCGTCACCGCCTCCCTCGAGCGCGTCGTGATGATCGAGGCCGGCGCCAACCAGGTGCCGGAGGCGGAGGTGCTCAAGGCCATCGAATTCGGCAAGAAGTGGGCCCAGAAGATCGCCCGCTTCTTCGCTGACATCCAGAAGGAGGTGGGCAAGAAGAAGTTCGAGGCCACGCCCGACTTCTTCCACCAGGAGGCTTACGACTTTCTCAAGGCGTGGTCCCTCCCCGAGATCACCAAGGCCGTGAAGACGCACATGCGCAAGAACGAGCGCCGCGCGGTCTTCAGCAAGCTCATGGAGGACGCCAAGGCGAAGCTCGCCGAGAAGTTTCCGGCGAAGGTCGGCGACGAGGCGGGCGAGGAGCTGGCCGCCGAGCTCGAGAAGAACGCCGGCAAGTTCATCGACAAGATCATCAAGGCCGAAGTGCGCCGCCTCGTCCTTGAGGAGGGCGTCCGCATGAGCAGCCGCAAGGTGGACCAGATCCGAGAGCTTGGCGCGATGATCGACATCCTCCCGAACCGCGTCCACGGCTCCGCGCTCTTCGAGCGCGGCGAGACGCAGGGCCTCACCACCTGCACGCTCGGCGCCCCCGGCGACCAGCAGCTCGTGGAGGGCATGGAGGGCGAGCATAAGCTCCGTTACATGCATCACTACAACTTCCCGCCGTTCTCGGTGGGCGAGACGAGCAACCGTCTCATGGTGGGCAACCGCGAGATCGGCCACGGCAACCTCGCCCAGCGCGGTATCGAGCCCGTGCTCCCGAAGCAGGAAGACTTCCCCTATACGATCCGCACCGTCACCGAGATCCTGAGCAGCAACGGCTCGAGCTCCATGGCCGCCACCTGCGGCTCCACGCTCGCGCTCATGGCGGCCGGCGTGCCGATCTCGGCTCCCGTCTCGGCCATCGCGCTCGGTCTCATGTCCGACGAATCGAAGGGCAAGTACGTGATCCTCACCGACCTCCAGGACGAGGAGGACTTCGGCGGCGACATGGACTTCAAGGTCACCGGCACGGAGAAGGGCGTCACGGCCATCCAGATGGACATCAAGATCAAGGGGCTGCCGGATAACGTCTTCGTGGAGGCGCTCGAGAAGGCCAAGACGGGCCGCGCCCAGGTGCTCAAGGTGATGCTCGCGGCCATCAAGGAGCCCCGCAAGGAGATGAGCCCGTACGCCCCGCGCATCGAGACGATCCAGATCGATCCGGAGGACATCCGCCTCGTCATCGGCAAGGGCGGCGAGACCATCCAGAAGATCACGGGAGAGCTCGGCGTCGAGATCGACATCGAGGACTCCGGCCTCGTCTTCGTCACCGCGCTTAACGGCGACGCCATGGCCAAGGCCAAGGCCTGGATCCAGGGCATCGTCGAGAAGCCCGAGGTGGGCAAGAAGTACAAGGGCAAGGTGGTCCGCATCATCGACGGCGTCGGCGCCATCGTGGAGTTCCTCCCGGGCAAGGACGCGATGGTCCACATCTCCGAGCTCCAGTGGAAGCGCACCGAGCGCGTCGAGGACGTGCTCCAGATGGGTCAGGAAGTCGAAGCGATCTGCATCGAGTACGATGCGGTCGAAGGCAAGACGCGCCTCTCCCTCAAGCAGATGACGCCTCCGCCCGAGGGCTACGTGCCCCCGGCTCCCCGCGGCGGCGGCTTCGGCGGGCCCCGCAGGGGTCCTCCGGGCGGCGGTTTCAACCGCGGGCCGCGCCGCTGAGACCTAACCTCGTTGGTGAAAAAAGGGGCCGAAAGCCCCTTTTCTTTGGCCCGAGGGTGTATCATGCGTCACCCCTTTTCCCCATGCCAAACGACGTTCCCTCCGACGGCATCACCGCTCTTTCTCCGATCGAGCGCAAGACGCGCCCGGATGTCCCCGAGAGTCATGCGGAGGTGAACATCAGCCGGGGTACGGGCGTCTACAAGTGGCTGCTTGCCGGGGCGCTCGCGATCGGCGCCGGCGGCTTTTACGGCGGCACGAAGGTCGCCGATCACCGTGCGACCGCCGAGGCCGTCGAGGCGTACGACAAGGCGCTCCGGGCGCTCGAGAAGGGAGACGCGGAAATCGCGGAGCGAATCGTGGACAAGCGCGGCATCCTGAACAATGATGAGAAGGCGGTCCTGCTTGTCGGCATCGAGGCTTCCCTCCGCCGTCACGAGCCCGTGATCGCCCGGTCGAAAGAGCTTTCGCTCAAGGCGCGTGAACTCACGCTCCGGATCGCCGACGCGAAGAAGATGTTACGACGCTGAGCCCTTCGACAGTTGGTCGGGTTTCGTCTCCGGCGCTTTCGATTCTTTGACGGTCTCCGACACCTTTTCCCCCTTTGTGCCCTTTTCAACCTTTTGAACCTTTCGACTGTCCGTCTTGTACCAGCCGTCGCCCTTGAAGACGATCGTCGGCGGGGAGAAGACCTTCTCCGTCTTCTTGCCCTTGCAGGCGGGGCACGGGGGATTCTCCTTCGAGCCGAAGGGTCGCGAGAACTCGAAGACGGCCTTGCACTTCGCGCACTCAAAATCGAAGGTGGGCATGAGGCTATTTTAGCATCCTGAGAGCGGGGATACTTCCCCGCGACCTCGGCAGACCTCAGCCGAGCACCTTCTCGTACGCCTTCCGGAACAGGAAGATGCCGCCGCCGATCACGGCGAGCGCGCCGAGGCCATAAGCCACGTTCACGCCGGTGAAAGGCAGCGGGGCCTCGAGGACATTCACGGTCGTGTTGACCGCGCCGCTGAGGAATTCGCTGAGAACGTGGGTCTCGCGGCGTTCGCGAAACGCGTACGGAGAGGGGAATCGTTGCATGGTCGGGGGAAGGGGCATGTCAAAGGGGAAGGGCTTGCTCGCTCATGAGCGCCTGAACCTGCGATCGGGTCGCGTGGTTGTAGCCTTGGTGGAACCCGCCGACGAGGTCGATGGCGTCCATCGGAATGCCCGAGATGCCGCGGAATACGTCGCTTGCCGCGCGCAGAGGATGGAGCGTCACCACGTCATTCAAGAATTCCTTCGTGTCCCGCACGATGCGGCCTGCGGGGCCCTGCGGAGGTTCCACTTTCTTGTCGACGAGGCCAGCCCAGAGCTGATCGGTTCCCTCGAAGAACAAACTTGATGCCCCGCCGACGACGCCGAGTCCCTTCTGCAGCGCGTCACCGTTCTTGATAGCGCCCCCGTACTCCTTCTTTACATCGTTCCAGTACTCCTTCACGTTCGGGCCCATCTCCCGGAAGAAGGAGAGAAGGCGATGTTCCGCCGGTGGCAAGTTCGCGAATCGCACGGTGATAATCATGAGAGAAACGAAGTTTCGCGCATAGCAAAATGTCGCCGTTCTTCGACGAAGCGCAGCTTTTCCCTTCGGGGAGCGCCGCTCGCGGGGCATGCGAAGTGCGACATTTTTCGAATTTCCCTTGCATTCGCGAAATCCGCGACGTATAAATTGCGGGTTCCGCGGAAACGCGGACCCGCTCTTTCTCTCTCTCGAACGGCCGCCCCTGTCAAAAGGGAACGGTCGTTTTTTTATGCCTCCACCCCCGACCCCTCCTCCAGTGGAGGAGAGGTGCGAGCCGCAGCGAGCGGGGTGGAGGTATTTCAGATCCTCTTCCCGTTATCGCTGTTTTTCGCTTAGGATAGGCACGTGCTGGATAAAGCTTACGACCCGAAGGCCACCGAGGACCGCATCTACGCCCAATGGGAGGAGAGCGGTGCTTTCAAAGCCGATGCGAAGAGCGAGAAGGAATCCTTCACCGTGAGCATGCCCCCGCCGAACGCGACGGGTCAGTTGCACCTGGGTCACGCCGTGATGCTGGCGCTCGAGGATATCTTCATCCGCTTTGCGCGCATGCGCGGCAAGGAGGCGCTCTGGGTGCCCGGCACCGACCACGCGGCCATCGCCACGGAGGCCGTGGTCATCAAGAACATGCAAAAAGAGGGGATGCGCGATCCCCGCAAGCAGCTCGGACGCGAGAAGCTCCTCGAGAAGATCCGCGAGTTCGTGGAGGCGAGCAAGGCGACGATCCGCGGCCAGGTCCGAAAGATGGGTTCTTCCTGCGATTGGACGCGCGAGGCCTACACGATGGAGCCCGCGCTTAATCGCTGCGTGAACGAGGTCTTCGCGGCGATGTACCGCGACGGCCTCATCTACCGCGGCCACCGCATCGTGAACTGGGATCCGAAGATGCAGACGACGGTCAGTGACGACGAGATCGTCTACGAGGAGCGCAAGGAAGCGTTCTATACCTTCACCTACGGCCCGTTCCAGATCAGCACGTCGCGTCCCGAAACCAAATTCGGCGACAAGTACGTGGTGATGCACCCGGACGACAAGCGCTACAAGCAATACAAGCACGGCGATACGTTCGAGGCCGAGTGGATCAACGGTCCCGTGAAGGCCACGATCATCAAGGACAAGGCCGTGGATCCGGAGTTCGGCACCGGAGTCATGACCATCACCCCGTGGCACGACCACATCGACTTCGAGATCGCGGAACGCCAGAAGCTCGACAAGGAGCAAGTGATCGGTTTCGACGGCAAGCTGCTTCCGATTGCCGGGGAGTTCGAAGGCATGCCGATCCTCGAGGCGCGCCCGAAGATCGTGGAGAAGCTTAAATCCAAGGGGCTCCTCGTCGGGATCAAGGAGGATTACGTGCACAACGTGGCCCTGAGCCAGCGCGGGAAGGGGATGATCGAGCCGCAGATCAAGGAGCAGTGGTTCATCGATGTGTCGAAGCGCGTTGTCCATTGGAAGCGGAAGCAGTGGAGCCTCAAGGAGGTGATGCAGGAGGTCGTCAAAACCGGCCTGATCAAGATCGTCCCCGATCGCTTCGAGAAAACCTACTTCCAGTGGATCGATAACCTTCGCGATTGGTGCATCAGCCGCCAGATCTGGTGGGGGCACCGTGTGCCGGTGTGGTACCGGACGGAAGGGAATTCCGTGGACCAACACGTCGGCCATGTGCCCCCGGAGGGCGACGGCTGGGAACAGGATTCCGACACGCTCGATACCTGGTTCAGCGCTGCGCTCTGGACCTGGAGTACGCTCATCGACAAGGAGCTCGCCGCTGATCCGGATCTCTCGCTGCAGCAGATCCTCCTCAAGAGTCCCGATTTCCTGAAGTTCCACCCGACGGACGTCATGGAGACGGGCTACGACATCCTCTTCTTCTGGGTCGCCCGCATGATCCTCATGACGACCTACGTCACGGGTCCGATCGCGGAGCTGGAGTACGGCCAGGTGCCGTTCGATACCGTCTATCTCCACGGCCTGATCCGCACCCGCGACGGCCGCAAGATGAGCAAGAGCGATCCCGAGACCATGATCGATCCGCTGGATATGATCGCGCGGTACGGCGCGGACGCGCTCCGTATGTCCATGATCGTGGGCCAGAGCCCGGGCGCGGATTCCCGTCTTTACGAAGAGAAAATCGCCGGGTACCGCAACTTCGTGAACAAGCTCTGGAACGCCTCGCGCTTCGTTCTTCTCGAGTGCGAGAAGGCCGGAATCGATCCCCATTCCATCCCTGAGAGCGGGTCTTCGACCCGCGGAGACCTTTCGATCGCCGATCAGGCTCTCGCTTCGGGGCTCCAAAGTCTTGTCGATGACGTCACGAAGGGGCTTTCCGAATACCGTCTCAGTGAAGTAGGCGAACGGCTCTATGCCTTCGTGTGGGAGTTCTTCTGCGACTGGTACCTCGAGCTCAGCAAGGGTTCCGAGAAGAACCTGCCGATGCTCGTCGATGCGCTCCGTACCATCGTGACGCTCCTGCATCCGTATTGTCCGTTCGTCACCGAAGCGCTCTGGACGCAGATCAAGGCCAAAGACGCGGGGATGCTCATCAAACAGGCGTGGCCCGCTTCCCATGATGATCTCCGGGACAAAGACGCCGAGAAGCACCTGCAGCTTCTCATCGACGCCATCACCGCGGTCCGCCGTCTCCGCACCGAGCAATCCGTGGAACCGGGAAAGGAGGTGGCCGTCACGATCGTCACGAAGGAGTACCCCAAGCTCTTCGATGCGCAGGCGGAACACATCCGCCGCCTGGGAAAGATAGGCAGCCTCACGATCTCGACGGACGCGAAGGGTCTCAAGGACACCGCGTCGGCCATCCTCGCGGACGCCGAGGTGCATCTCTCACTCGAGGGCCTCGTGGACAAGGACGCCGAGAAGGCGAAGCTCACGAAGGAGAAGGCGGATCTGGAGCGGTACGCCGGCAGCATCGAAGGGAAGCTGAAGAACAAAGCGTTCGTCGAGCGCGCCCCCGAGGCGCTCGTCACCGCCGAGAAGGAAAAACTCGCCGCGACGAAGGAGAAGCTCGCGAAGATCGAGCAGCGATTGAAGGTTCTCTGAGAAGGCTGAGAATCAACGATAAGAGCGATTTTGACTAATTACTACAAATTATTGTATAATATATACCTGGTATCTACGTCACCCGTTCCTTCAAAAGGAGAGAGTTCGATGCTTCCTCGATGTGACAAGTGTGAGGGGACCATGGTCCCCGAGAGCAGCGCCGCCATCCCGCAGGAGAGCGGTGCGCATGTGTGGCTTCAGTGCCATCGTTGCAACATCACGCGTGAGTACATTACGCGTGGCGACGGTGAGCTGGAGCCCACTTCCAGCGCCTGGCCCATCCTTCTGGGCCTGATTGCTTTCGTCTTCGTCGGGCTGGCATACGCGCTCTTCCGACAGTAGACGGAGCGCAAATGCCAGCCGACCGGCACCACGCAGCGATCTCGCTGCCGGTGCCGGTTTTTTCGTCGAGCCGGTAGATGGCCAAAATAATAGAAATGTGATATTATAGTCTGATTACTGTTTCGTTCCTTTCCCTATCATTTCTCTCGGAACAGAGAGAAAAAGGAGATCCGTCCTATGAATCCCGAAACTGATTTCTTTAAGTTTCTTGATTCACCTTCGGCGCTGATCATCGTGGTCGTCGCCGTTCTCGGATTCGTCTGTCTGCTGCGCTACCTGCAGCGGCCAGACCAGCAGTAATCAAAGCCCAGTCTCACGGCTGGCGAAGAGGGGAGCTCCGGCTCCCTTCTTTTTTGTCATCCTGAGTAGGCCCGCCGGTCGCCCTTCGATACGACCTCGCTTTGCTCGGTCTACTCAGGGTGACACTGCTGGCCATATCGAAGGATCAATCCGCCGTTTCGAACTCCGCCAAATCGAAACCGATCACGGTCCCGCTCTTCACGGCGAGGGCCGAGCCCCGCGTGATGGCATTGCGCCCGAAGCGCCCGTGGAGCTCGTCCAAGGTCTTTTGCAGCGACTGCCGGCGGTCCACTTCCCGTCCGTCCTCGAAGAGGGAGATCTGCTCCAGCGCGATCGGCGTCAGGTGCCACAGGGCCAGTCCCACCTGGGTGTACGCCTTTCGCGGGGAATACACCTCGTCAAAGCAGAGCCGAAGCGCTGTCGCCAGGTGCTCAAGGGTGCTTGCCGGCTGCGGGAGCGAGACGGAGGCGCCCACGTGGCGGTAGTCGCCGTCCCGCAGCCACACGGAGAGCCCGCGGCAGGCCAGATCGGAGCGCCGCATCTTGAGGATCGTGTACTCGGCGTGGCGCATGAGATGCGCCCAGAGAAAGCCATGGCTGCGCTCCTTGCGGAAGCTCCGCGCGCGGGAGACGGACTTCGGCGGCGCCGGATCGGTCACGATCTCGCTCAGGGGCGTCCCCAGGAGCTCCTGGCGCATCTCCGCGCCCTGCTTGCCGAAGAGGGCATGAAGCTCCTCCGCGGGGGCCGTGGCGATGTCCCAGGCCGTCTTCCAGCCTTTGGCATCGGTGTGGATACGTCGACGGTGCCCGATACCCGGGATCGCGGGGGCGGGACGATCGCGCAGGAAGGCCTCGATGCTCAGCCGGATGCCCGAGGGAGGGGAAGGATCGGCGTCCACGACGGTCCGGCCCCCGGGCTTGCGATACTCGCTCGCCATCTTGGCCAGGAGCTTCGTGGGCGCGATGCCCACGGAAACGGAGATACCGGTTTTCCGGAGCACCGTGTCACGCACGTCCGCCGTCCAGGCGTCGAGATCCGGAGGCACGCCGCCCGCAACGCCCCGGAGATCCAGGAACCACTCGTCCACGGACATCTGTTCCAGGAGGGGAGTGCGCGCGAAGAGCAGGGATTCGATCTGCTCCGACGCCAGCCCCGTCTCCCGGAAGTCCGAGAGCATCCGTACCGCGTCCGGCACCAGCTTGAGGGCATCGGTCAGGCGCATGCCGGTCTTCACGCCCTTGGCTTTGGCCTCGTAGCTCGCGGCGATGACGCATCCGCCGCCCATCCCCAGCGCCAGCACCGCCTTTCCGCGCAGGTGCGGATGCTTCCGGAGGAGGACGGAAGCGAAGAATGCATCGGCGTCGACGTGGCAGAAGGGCATGGTGTAATGGTGAGCATGTCATTTCGAGCGGAGTCGAGAAACGAACCATGACGATGAGGCATGCTCATCCTTCGGCTCCGCTCAGGATGACATGCGCAGATAGTTTCTTCCCCTAACAAATGATCAGTACTTCCGCACCACTCCACGGACCACGCCCGCCACTTGCAGCTCGTTCATGGCGTACATGTCGGGATACGCGGGGTTCTTCGCGCGGAGGAAGTACTTTCCGTTCTCGCGGATGAGCTCCTTAAGCGTGTATTCGCCGTCGAGGACGCCCACGACGATGTCGTGCACCTTCGGTTCCCGTCCACGTTCCACGATCACGAGGTCGCCCTCGTGGATGCCTGCCTCGATCATGCTGTCGCCGCGGACGCGGAGGAGGAACGTGGAGTTGCGATCACGTACCAGATACTCCTCGAGCGTTACCTTCTCCTCCGCCTGTTCTTCCACGGGCGCCGCGAAGCCGGCGGCGATGGGGCCGAAGAGGGGGAGGCTCAACGAGGCGGCGACGCCGTCGGCGATCTGCTCGAAGATCTTGATGCGCCCCTTGGGGTCCTTCGAGAGATATCCGTTCTTCGAGAGGGCGTTCACCACCTTGGCGATGGCGTTCTTGCTCTTCACCCCGAAGGCCACGGCCAAATCCGCGAGGGACGGGGAGTAGCCCCGCTTCTGCTGGAATTCCCGAATGAAGCTCAGGACGGTTCGCTGGTGGGCGGTGAGTGCGGTTTCGGTCGGCATACGGATGTGGGGTACGAACGTGCACCATGGTACGGTGTACGTTCGTCCACTGTCAACGATTCCCCCTGCGGTTGAGGTTGCGACAAGGTACTCGTTGGTTTCGGATGCTCCTTACGCGGCGATCGTCCGGGTGCCGTCGAATAGCTGACGTCCTTCGTCGGTCAGGGCCGCGCGATGGTCGCTATACGGCGGCACGGTTAACTTCGCCGCGACGTGCTGGGTCAATTCCGGCTCCGGCACCGGCTCGGCTGCGAGAGCCGAAGAGGGGGCCGGCGTTTTTTCGTTCGAGAGCCTGAGCAAGTGCGCCTGGTACTTCGCATCATCCATAGAGCCTTTTTGGATGAGTGCCGCTTCATGATCGACGTATGTCGGCAGGGCCGTCTTGGCGGGTACGGGCACCGCGAAAGCGGTTTCTATCTCGCGTTTCGTGGCCCCCCGTATGACGTCTCCATTCGTGCAAATCCGTCTCCCGCTCTCCTCTCGGGGAGCGTGTACCCACGGGGACACTCGTGACAATTCCCTTCACAAACCGGCAGGGGCATGCGGTTCATAGGAATCATCCTCCGCTTGACCGTCTTTCGTGTCCATCGATTTGGGAGTGTCGATCGAGATTTTGGCTTCCTTATTCGATCAAATCGAGGTCCTTATTCTTCCGAAGTTCCATGTACGTGATGGTCCAGACGGTCTGCTTGAAGACGTGGAGGATGCCGAAGAAGTAGCTCGCGACCGCGATCAGGAGGACGCCGATGATGCCCGCGATCGTGTAGGCGATCACCGTGGAGGAGAAGAGCCAGGTGAGGGAAACCGCGATGCCGACGACGATGCCCGGGATGACGAGGACCACGGCGGCGTTGAGGAGGATCCTGAGCGAGATCACGAAGAGCAGGAGGAGCAGGAACATGATCTTCCCGAGATAGCTCACGATGAGCTTGAAGCTGAGGCCCAGCGCCTCGAAGATGCCCATCTTGTTGATGACGGCCGCGTCGGGCGCGAAGTTGAAGAAGAACTTGAGCAAGTTCGAAAAGAGCCAGAGGAGGACGATGCCGATGATGATCGGGATCTGCAGGTCTCCGCTGATGTAGCGCAACACAAGGGACACCGCCGTGATCGTCGTGGAGAAACTCGCGAGGATGAAGAACTCGTGGATCGCGAAGATGGCGAAAAAGTTGTAGAGGGCGAGCACCAGGCCGCCATCGGCCTTCTCGCCCCGGTGCGATTTGGCCGCGAGGCCGATCACCGCGCCGTGCGCGAGATGGGGGAAGAAAAGCTCGATCACGAAGAGCACCAAAAACGTGATGACGAAGGTCCAGAAGAACCAGTGAGGCATCCGGTTGTAGATCTCGATCTCGACGTCGAAGAAGCCCCCCTGGTGGCCTTGCAGGTACTCGTAGCCGAAGTACAACTGATACGAGAGAAGCTTGAGGCTCAGGAGCAGCTCGAAGAAGGCCGAGGCGATGCCCCAGCGGCGCAAGCTCTTCTCGCGCTGCGTGATGGCCCAGGCTTCCGCGATGATCTCCCGGGGCGTCATAGGATCAAGGGGCGGTGAGGGTGCCGCTGCCCGAAGCCGTCTCGTCGGCGGGAATCTCTTCCGGCGGCAGCGGCACCAGCTCCGTCATGGGGCGGAAGACGTACTGTTTGCCGAGGATGATCGTCACCTGGCCGATGAGATCGCGCGAGAGGGTGGCGGGGAGTTCGCCCGAGGGGAGATCGAGCAAGGTCGAGAAGAAGTCGACGAGATCCTTGTCCTCCGGCATCGCGGGGACGATCGCGGAGGCATCGAGCTTGTCCGCTTCCTTCGGCGCCTTGCCGTCGGCGGTGGCGTTGCCGATGTCGCTCACGACGAAGCCGTAGCGCCCGAGCTCGCTCGCAAGAACCCTTGCCCCGCCGCTCGGCGCGCCCGCGTTGAGGATCACCACCTTGGGGCGGGCCAGGTAGGTCGCGCGGTTATGGGTGAGCAGATGCACGAAGGTGCGGATCTCGGTCCAATCGCCCTTCGGGCTGATCGGGAGCATCACCGCCGCGCCGCCGAACATCTCGCGAGGGGCCGCGCCGATGAAGCCGCCGGGCTCGTACAGGCCGGAGCGGTCGTTGATGCCCATGCTCACGACCTTCTCGCGGTCGAGCGACTGCGCGAGCTTCCCCGCGCCGATCATCTCGCTCACGGTCATCGTGGTCTCCACGTGCTCGGAGAGGATCTTGAGCAGCGAGAGGATCTTGCCCGGGCTCGAGGTGACGCCCTCTTCCTGCGCTTTCTTCGCGAGGGCCGTGATGAGCGCCTGCTGGCGGAGCCCGCGGTCAAAATCGCTCGTGGAATGGCGGCTGCGGGCGTATTTGAGCGCCGTCTCGCCGTCGAAGTGCTGGAGACCCGCGCTCACCGAGAACGTCTCGTATCCCACGTCGTTCGCGCGCGGGTACTCGTTGTCCACCAGGTCTTTCTCCACCATCACGTCGACGCCGCCCAGCGCGTCCACCACGTCTGAGAAGGCCGTGAAGTCCACTTTCACCACGCGGTGAATGGGCAGGCCGATCTTGCGGCCGATCTCGCGGGAAAGCTCCTCCAGCGCGCCCCGGGAGGCATCCTCCGTCGTCATTTTCTCGGTTCGTTTCAGATAGTACTTGTAGTTGCGGTAGAGCTCGTTGATGCGGCCCGTCCCCATCTTGTCGCTCTTCGTGACGTAGAGATCGCGCGGAATGGAGAGCAGGACGGCGCTCTTCGTGCGGGAGTCCACGCTCGCGACCATGATGGTGTCCGTCAGGTCGACGCCGTCGTGATTGGCATCGCCGGCGCCGAGGAGCAGCGCGTTCGTGAAGCCGTCGTCATCGACTGGCAGGTCGCTGCCTGCGACCCTGTAGAGCGTGCCCGGCGTGAGGATCCTGAGCGCCACGAGCGCCTTCACCGTGCCCGCGACGAGCACCACGGCGGCCAGCGTACCGACGAGGATCACGGTCGCGCGCTTGAGGATGCGGCCCCGCCGCTCCTCCGCCTTCTTTTCCGCTTCCACTTTCCGCGAGAGCCCGAGAAGTCCGCCGAAAATCGCCCCGACGCGCAGCATCGTCGGAGCCGCCTTGAGCACCTTTTCCTGCATGGAGGGGGATTCGCCGCGGATCTTGCGCGTCGTGAAACTCATCAGCCGGGACAGTCTACGCTCGTCGCAGCCCATTGAGGAGAGTTCTATCGTTGACGAAAGGGGTGTCGGATGTGGATCTACGCGTAGCGGGACCATTGCTCGTACGATCCGCATCGAGATTTCGGAATCTTTGTCGCGGTTATCCTCGATTCCAAACTCGCAGTCGTTCCTGGATCTCTCCCTTTTCTTTGTCGTGACAAAGAAAAGGGGAAAAAGAAAGCACTTGCGCATCAAGAACCCTCTCCGCCCGGCTCCGTCTCTCCGCACCGATCCCTCCAGGGTTTCGGGATCGGTTCGTCGAGAAGCGCTTCGGCGCGGAGCCTTCCCCCTCACCCCCCGTGATGCGCGGGCCTCGCCCTTCGGTGATCCGAAGGCACCGAAAAATGCGCGAAGGTCGGCGAGTTTATCCTGAGCCGAGCCGAAGGGCCGACCTGGAGCGCCACCCTACCGGAAGGAGAGTCCGCGAGAGGAAACCCGGAGGGTTTTCTTTCGCGAAAGAAAAAAGCACCCGAAGGTGCTTTTTTCGATAGCAGAGGGGGATACCCTCAACCTTACGACATGCGCGAGCCACGCTCGGCATCGAAGCAGGCCTTGCAGAGGACCGGGCGGCCACCCTCCTCGACGGGACGGGGCTTGAACGGTACCTCGCAAGCGGCGCCGCACTTACCGCACGTGGCGGGGTGCATCTGCTTGGGTCCCATGCGGTCGTTCTTCCTGTTGGCGCGGCAAGCTTTGCAGCGCTGGGGGGAAGCGAGGCCACGGGAGGCGTAAAATTCCTGCTCGCCCTCGGAGAACGCGAACGTTGCTCCGCAATCGCGGCAGGTGATCTGCTGATCCGGCATACGGATGAGAAGAAGGAAATAAATCGCAGTAACCTTCTCTCACGATGTCGTAAAACGAATCAGGTTGAAGGACTTGCTGCGGGAATTATAGGGTAAACAGGCTGAAAGTCAATGAATAACCGGTGTAATTCCTGGCCTCTGTAAGCCAAAAAAGCCGGGGAGGTCGTCCCCGGCTTCTTGGAAAGCGAGAGAAAGATTACTTGAGGGTCACCTTCGCGCCGGCGGCCTCGAGGGTCTTCTTCATCTTCTCGGCGTCGTCCTTGGCGACGTTCTCCTTGACCATCTTCGGAGCGCCGTCGACGAGGGCCTTGGCCTCACCGAGGCCGAGACCGGTGAGCTCGCGGACCGCCTTGATCACGCCGATCTTCTGGGCGCCGGCATCGGTAAGCTCGACGTTGTAGGAGGACTTCTCCTCGGCGGGGGCGGCGCCACCGGCGGCCGGAGCCGCGGCGACAGCGACCGGAGCGGCGGCGGAGATGCCGTACGTCTGCTCCATGTACTTCACGACGTTGTTCAGCTGGATAACGTTCAGCTTCTCGAGAGCGGAGATAACGGCCTGCTCTTCGGCGTTGAGGGTGATGGCGTCGGCCATGGGATTAGGGGAGAAAAGGAATGAGGGGGATAAATGACAGCAGTGTTACGCCGCTGCGGGTGCGCTCTCCTTCTTCTTGGCGATCTCCGCGAGGCTGCGGGCAAAGCCCGAGAGCGGGGAAGAGCACATCGAAGCGAAAGAGACGAGGGGAGAGCGGATCATGCCCGCGAAGGTGCCGAGGAGCACCTGCCTGGACGGGATGGTGGCCAGGGTGACGGCCTCCGCCTTCGAGAGCAGCTTGCCCTCGAAGAGACCGCCGACGAACGAGACCTGCTTGAAGTCCTTGGCGAACTTGTGGGCGGCCTGGGCGCCGGCGACGGGATCGTTGTAGCTGAAGATGCAGGCGATCGGACCCGGGAAGTCCTTCTCGTCCAGCACGGGGAAGCCCTTCTCTTTGCTGGCGAGACGGATGAGGGTCTTTTTGGCGACCTTCATCTCCGCGCCGGCGGCGCGCACCTCGCGGCGGAGCTTCGTGATGTCTCCGACCTTGAGACCGATGTATTGGGTGAAGATCACGGACTGCGCCTTTCCGAGCTTTTCGACGAGCTCTGCGAGTTGGACCTTCTTTTCGTCGCGGGTGACTGCCATAAGGGGTAGGGGAGGGACGTGCTCGATGGACGTTGTCATCCCGAGCTTGTCGAGGGATAAACAAAAGGTCTCCCTTTTGTGTCCGGGAGACCAGCGAGGAACACGGCACGAAGCACCAAGCCGGGGCCGAGTGACCGATGCTGTATTCCTCGGAGGGGCTTATTTCGGCCTGCGGCCTTGTGCCCTCGGTCTTCGGACGGGGGAATTCTACTCAGGAACCGGCGCGTGTCAACACCTTCTGACCTTCGCTGCGTAAGAGAAGGTTCTATCGGCCGTTAGCGCAGTTCCGCGGCGAGGTATCCTTTTTCTCGTCCGGGGCGATATCTTGGCTTACACTATGGGCTCCGATGGATGCGCCATTGCCCGCTGCGGCTCATGCGAGAGACGTCTTGGATGACGCGATCGTCGCCATGCGCGGCGAACGGGTCCGCAAGGCCTGGACCCTCGCGCGGCAGTGGTACGGGGACCAGGCGCACTGGGCCGGAATGTCCCTCGCGCGCCACGTGCTCGGCGTCCTCACGACGCTCCTGCCGTTCGAGCCCGACGATGACGCGGTGATCGCGTGCCTGCTCCAGCACTCGCTCGAGCTCCGCGTGACGACGCTCACCGAGCTGGAAGAGGAGTTCGGCGTCGCCGTGCGGTCGCTCGTGAGCAGCATCCACCTCGTGTCGCACGTGAGCATGCGCTCGCGAAGGCGTTCCATCGAGGACGTGCGCCTGATGCTCCTCTCGGTCTCGGACGACATGCGCGTGCTCCTCACGGTGCTCTGCGACCGTTGCTACCTCCTCGAAAACCTCGCCTCCATGCCGCCAGTCGAGCGCCGGGCGCTCAGTCGCGACGTGCTCGCCCTCTTCGCGCCCGTGGCGGCGCGTCTCGGCATCCACTCCCTCAAGCAGCGGCTCGAGTTACTGGCGTTCCCGGTGATGTACGCGAGCGACGCCGAGCGCATCGCCGAGCAGCTCGCCATCCTGCACGAGCGCCATGGGGATTTTTTGCCCGTCGCCGCGAAGGAGCTCGAGAACGCGCTGCTCGAAGCCGGCATCCAGGCCTCCGTGAGCGGCCGCCAGAAGCAGCTCTACAGTATTTTCGCCAAGATGCGGGGCAAGGGCCTCTCGTCCATCGAAGGCCTCAGCGATCTCTTCGCCCTGCGCGTCGTGGTGCCGACGACCGACGATTGCTATCGCGTGCTCGGTCATCTGCACCGCATGGGCCGCCCCGTCCCCAACCGCTTCAAGGATTACATCGCGTTTCCCAAGCCCAACGGCTACCAGAGCCTCCATACGACCATCGCGAGGGTCCCCGGCGTGCCGGAGGAGCTCTTCGCGGAGGTGCAGATCCGCACGCCGCAGATGCATCGCGAGGCCGAGTACGGCATCGCCGCGCACTGGAGTTACAAGGAGGGCGGATCCACGCGGCAGAGCATGCAGCGCGTGCAGCTCCAGCAAATGCTTTCCTCGCAGCAGGCGCTGTCGGCCGACGGTCACCGTCCCGTGCTCGTCGATCACATTTACGTCCTGTCGCCGAAGGGCGACGTGGTGGAGCTTCCGGAGGGCGCCACGCCGCTCGACTTCGCGTTCCAGATCCACAGCACCCTCGGCCTCACGTTCCGCGCCGCGCGCGTGAACGGCTCCATCGTGCCGCTCACCTACGAGCTCGAGAACGGCGACATGGTCGAGATCCTCACGCACCGCACGCCGCAGCCCTCGAGCGAATGGCTGCAGCTCGTGAAAATGGCGTCCTCGCGCACGCGCCTCAAGCGGTACCTGCACACCGCCCACCGCGCCGACTACGTCGCCGCCGGCAAAATCATCGTGAACGAGGAACTGAAGAAGCGCCGCCTGCCGACGCTCGATACCGATCTCTCGGTGCTCCGGCTCCAGAACGGCGAGCCGCTCACCCATGCCCAGCGCGAAGATCTGCTCATGAAGCTCGGTCAGGGGTCGGAAAAGGCGGGCACGCTCCTGCGGCAGTTCGACCTGATCAGGGCGGCTCTTCCGTCCGACGCGAAACCCGCGCCCCGGCTGCGCCTCCAGCGCAAGGACGCGTTGATCCAGATCGAGAACGGTCTTTCCATGCCCATCCGCTTCGCCAAGTGCTGCGGTCCGATCGCGGAGGAGCGCGAGCGCATCCTCGGGATCGTCACGCGGGGCGGGGACGTGGTCGTGCACCTCGCCAAGTGCAAGCAGGCGCTCAGGGGGAACCCCGAGCGACGAGTGGGCGTGAAGTGGATGATCTGACCTTTCAGAGGTTCCGATAGACGTCTTTTCGGTGTCCGATACGGATGACGGTGAGTATGCGGATGGTCGCGGCCACTTCGTAGACGATCCGATAGGTGCCTATGCGGATGCGATAGTGATGCGCGTAGCCTTCAATGGGCTCCGCGCCTCGCGGAAACGGATTCTCCGCCAACGCGGTGATGCGTGCTTGCAAAGCGTCGAGAATGCTTCGCGGAATGCGCCGGATATCCTTGAGCACCGAACGTTTCAGGACGATCTGATACGGCGTATCGCTCATTTCTTCTTCGGAAAGGCGTGGGCGAAGGGGACGGTCTTCTCCTGACGCCGCTCCTCGATCGCCTTTCGGTCTTCCAGTTCCTCCTGCGCGGCGATCAGCATGGCGTATTCGCTCGGTGGAACCAGAACGGATTTCGTTTGGGAATTCACGATCAGATACGCGGCGCGATCATCGGGTATCGCCTTCGCGCCATGTGATTTGATGTCTTGGAGGGTGATCATATTCATACTGAATACGGTACTGATAAGAGTACCTTTAATGGTACCATCTTGAAGAACGTTTCGCAAGATCGCAATCCGCGGAGGGGATTGCCAGCATTGCGGCACGATCCTGTGAGACGGCTCAGGCCGCGAGCATCGACTCCACGAGCTTCTCGACGCGCTTGCGCCAGCGGAGCTCCTCGAATTCCTCGGAGCCCTTGGCGGGAACCGGACGCTGCTGGTCCGGCATGGACGCGTTGATCTCGGTCACGGACTTCACGACCTCGTCGTCCGAAACCTCGATCTGCTTGTCCTTGAGGAGCTGCTCGATCGCGAAGCGGAGCGTGAGGCGCTTCTTCGCCTCGTCACGGAGCTCCTTCTGAAGGCTTTCCGGCGTGCGCTTGGTGCGCTTCATCCACTCCTCGAAGGACTGGTTACTCTCGGTGAGCTGGCGCTCGATCTCGGCGAACATCTGGCGCTCCTCATGCGCGAGGATCTCCTCCCCGAGGTCGATCTGCGTGGCCTTGAGGATCGCGTCGAAAAGTTCGTTCTCGCGGCGCTGACGGTCGCTTTGTTCCTCCTGCGCCTTCATCGACTCGCGCACGCGTTTCTTCAGGTCCTCGAGGGATTCGCCGAGGCTGTGCTCCTTCACGAAGGCGTCGGTCATCGCCGGGGAGTGCACTTCGGCGATGCCTTTGACGGTGACCGCGAAAGTGACCGGCTTTCCCTTGAGTTGCTCGGCGTGGTAATCCGCGGGGAACGTGAGCGTGAAGCTCTTCTGGTCGCCCTTCTTCATGCCCTCGAGGTTCTTCTCGAAGCCCGGGATCAGCGACTGGCTGCCGAGGACCACCTGGTAATCGACGGCGCGGGTGCCGCCCACCTCCTTGCCGGCGGCGTCGGTTCCCGCGAAATCGAGGGTGACCTGGTCGCCGTCCTTCGCCGCGCGATCGACCGCCGTGAACGTGCGGTACTGCGATTGCAGGTATTCGAGCATGCGAGTGACGTCCTTCTCGTCGAACGACGGCTCCTTCTTGGCGATCTTGATCTTCTCCGCGCCCTTCACCTTCACCTCCGGGCGCTCGGTCGCGATCACCACGATCGTGAGCGGCGCCTTCTGCTGCACGTCGACCTTCGGCGGGACGATGGGGGACACCGTGTTGTCTGCGAAGAGCGTCTGGAACACGCTCGGCAGCACGTCGCGCACCGTCTCCTCCAAGAGGGCCTCCTGCGGCACGCGCTTGCGGACTTCCTCGGCCGGGGCCTTGCCCGGGCGGAAGCCGTCGATGCGCACGGATTGACCGACGCGGGCGAGGGTCTTGGCCTCCGCGGCGAGCGTCTCCTCCATGCTGAAGGTCACGGTGAACTGCGTGCGGGCCTGGGAGAGCTTTTTCGGTTCGGAAATCTGGGGCATGGAAGAGCGGGAAGGGGAGTCGGGATCAGTCTACGTCAGCGGGTCCGGTTTCACGCATTGCGGCGTCCCCACTTCCAGTACACGAGGAGCGGCGCGGCGATGAAGTACGAGGAGTACACGCCGATCACCGTGCCGAAGATGAGGGCGAGGATGAACCACTTGATGGACTCGGAGCCGAAGAAGAACAGCGTCACGAGCATGATGAGCGCGGCCGCCATGGTGTTGAACGTGCGGGTCACGCACTGGCGGAGGCCGCGGTCCACGACCTGCGCGAGCGTCTCGTGGCGGCTTTCGTGGGTCATGTTGTCGCGGATGCGGTCGAAAATGACGATCGTATCGTTGGCGGAGTACGCGAGGATCGTGAGGAGCGCGGTGACGAAGAGGGGATCGAACTCGAAGGTCGTGAAGCGGCTGACGACCACGAAGAAGCCGCTCGTGATGATGACGTCGTGGATGAAGCCGATGACGGCGAGCACGCCGAACTTGAGGGGGTTGAGCTTGCGCGGCAATTTCCGGAAGGCGATTGCGAGGTAGGTCACCATGGCGATGGACGCCACGGCGATCGCGATGAGCGTGTTCTTCTTGAGGTTGGCCGAGAGGCTCGGGCCGATCGTGGTGTACTGGAGCTCCGTCACCGGGACGGCGAGGGAGGTGCCGAGGGACTTGAGCACGTCGACGTGCGTCTCGTTGCTCATGGGCTTCGTGCGCAGGAGGAACGAGAGACCCTTCTGGCCGTTGATCGCGGACACGACGACGTTTCCGAGGGTGTCGGGATGCGCCTTCTCGTAGGCGTGCACCGCGGTTTCGACGTCCTGTTTCGTCTTTCCCTCGGCCTGGATCTCGAGGAGGGTGCCGCCGGAGAACTCGATGCTCAGGCGCGGGCCCGGCGTGATCAGGAGCACGATGGACACCACGACGAGGACCGCCGAGAGCCCGAGGAAGACCTTGGAGAGTTTGAGGATTGACATTGGGCGCCAAGCGTAGCGGGGAACCGGGAGGGACGCAATCGCCCTCACTCGGCCCGGACCGCCAGCCGCGCGATGCCGCCGCTCACCCCGAAGGTCCAGGTGAAGCGCGAGCCTTCCGGATAGACGGAGCGGAGAGGTCCGAAGAGCGGGGGGAAGGTCGTGCCCGCGAAACGGGCGAGCTCGCTCGACCCGGCAGAGAGGCCGTCGAGAGGGCGCAGCGCCGGGGCCGTGCCGGTCGCAAAGAGGTCCGGCGCCGTCGCGAGGATGAAGCGGTTACGGAGCCTCGCGGTGAAGAGCCCGCCCGAGGCCGTGAGCGGGGTCTCGCTCACCGACCAGCCGTTTCGGGTCGAGGAGTCCGTCCTCAGATCCGACATCGCGTCCTTCACCACAGCGTAGGCGTACTTGCCGTCCACGGTCCTGCGGTCCACGTAGCCCTTGCTCGCGCGGTCGCGGAACCCGTCGTGGAGGCGCAGCGCGAGCGCGTCCCAGGCGGAGACATCCTCGATTTCCCCGGAGAGCAGCACGTCGCGGCGCCCGTTCTCGTCGCGGATGCAGCCGACGGCCGGGCGCTTGAGGAGCGGCAAAAGGTCGTACTGGAGACTCAGGTCGGCGCCGAGGAGGCGCTCGGTCTCCGTGAGGCGTTCGCTTTGGGTGATGATCGGGTCCCCGTCCTCCACGAGCAGCCGGAGGAAGGTTTCGGGGGAAGCGCTGCCGAGGCAGAACGTTTCCGCGGGCAGCGCGTCGGGGAACGCGAAGCGGACGGGGGAACCGTCGATGCCGGTGACGGCGTACGTCAGGAGGGCGTCCTTCTCACCGCGTCGCTCGAGCACGGCCTCGCCCGTCGGCGCGCCGAAGAGCAGCGTGACCCTGCGGTCGGCTTCGCCGGACGGCACCGTATGGACGTAACCCCAGTCCTGCGTCACAGTCTCCGCGATCAGCGAAAGGAACGAGGGGGAGGCCGAGAGCGGCGTTTCGCCTTCGCGGATGCCGACATCGGCGGACTCGGTTCCCGCCCCAACGACGACCGATTTGCCGCGGAGACGGATCTCCGCCGGCGTATCGCCGAAGCTCGTCTCGTCCGTCGGATCGATCACCCACGCCGTGCGTCCCGCGGCGGTTTCCACGAACGCGACCGACATCCATCCCTCGCTCCGCGGCAATTCGCTTATCTGGGGAATCCAGGAGGCATACGTCTTTTGGAGTTCCGAGAGCGTGGTCCGCGGGAAGAACGCGAGCGTGCGCTCCGCGGGAACCAAAGACGCGAGCGGCGCGCGCATCTGCCATTGCCAGATGAGGAGCACGGCGATGCCCGCGGCGGCCACAAGAATGGCACCGAGCACGCCCGTGAGGATCCAGCGCATCGTCTTCTTCACCCCGGCATTCTATGGGGAGACGGAGAGGGGCTCCAGGGAAAGACCGCCTTTCCATCTTCCGCATGCGGAAAGGACAACTTTCATCGACAAATTCCCTCGAATCATAAATGTATTCATACAACATTATTTGGCTTACACAAGAGAAGAAAGTTGCAGAAGAAATTTGAACTGATAGGATGGCCAGATTTATCCTTCGTCACCGCTCAGGATAAATCGACACCAACACCCACAGTGCCCGGGCACAAAAACACACACGAAACAGGATCCTTCACACCAACACCAAGACTCGTAGAGAGGACCGTGGTTGCCCCGCGCCGGGACGCGTGTTCATGAGCAAGTCCTTCGACAAGCTCGGGACAAGTATGGGCGAGTATTCGCTGAACTGCGGCCGCCACCGTCCTCTCTGCTCTGCGATGCCGCGCCCTGGATGTGAGGTCGCTCCACGGCGTGCTTCCTTTTCTCCCCAGTGTTCCCCCGGAGCCTTAGTGCACCGCGTGGCGAACCGGTACGGGGACTTCGGTTGGTTCCGAGGAGAAACAAGAAACCATAGCAAGGCAGAGAACGGGGCACCTCCCCTATCCGTCACCCTCTCCATTCAAACGGCTCAACGGTGGACTTACCCTTTACCGTCGATAGCCGGAGAGGAGACACAAACACAAAAAGGCCAGCTCGCTGGTCTTTTTGTTTTATTCGCGAAAGAAAACCCTCCGGGTTTCCTCTCGCGGGCTCTCCTTCCGGCAAGGTGGCCGCTCCAGGCGGGCAGAGCCCACCTTCGCAGCATTATTCACATGGCGTCGTATGAAAAGAGACGAGAGTTTCTTGGTCAGCGTTGATCGAAAATTGAATCGGTCGGCAGCATACCTCGCAGTCTTCGATGTACTCTTGTGCATCCTCGGAAAGATCGAGCAGAACCGAGATTTCCGCGGTGCAGTGTGGGCATGAGAAGAAGTGCTCAGGTTCCATGTTCAATAATGAGGAGCGGGCTCGCTGCCCTCGATGTCATCACAATTTGCTGTACCGCTCCCGCGCGCTCTGCAGCGTCGGGTCCAGCTGCAGCGCCTTCTCGAGGAGGGGCTTGGCGTCGTTTTTGTTACCCCGTTCGATCTCCGCCCAGGCGAGGAGGTCATACGCCTTGGCGTTCTGCGTCCAGCGGCCGACGGCCGTGCGGGCGACGTCCGCCGCTTCATCCTTTTTGTCGGTCGCGAGGAGGATCGCTACGAGCTTCTCGGCCACGTCGACGTCCGCGTCGGGCAGGCTCATGAGGGACTTCAGTTGGTCGATCGCGGCCGGAGCGTCGTTGAGGGCGATCGCGGCCTCGGCGAGATGCCTGCGCACTTCTTTTTCGGGCGAGAAGCCGTTTTGGAGGGCGTACCCGAGGAACGTGGCGGCTTTTTGGTAATCCTTCATCGCGAGATACGTGCGGCCGAGGAAGTACTGGATCTCGGGTTTCTCGGGATCGAGCTCGTACGCGCGTTCGAATGAGACCACCGCCTTGTCCGCGCGCTCGGTCGTGAGCTCGCAGTAGCCTTGCACCATCCACGCGTCGCGATACGACTCCTGCTCGCGGAGCACCTGGTCCAGGATCGGCAGCGCCAACTCGCATTCCTGCGTCTGCGCGAGCGCGCGTGCCAGGAGCGTTTGCAGGTGGAGCGGGGGGCTGTCCGGGAAGAGCGCGAACTCGTCGTACGCTTCCTGGAGCGTGCGGGCGTACGCGCGGAGCGTCGGGTCCCATCCCGCCACGACGAGCTGGAGCTCCGTTTTCGCCGCGTCGTTCTGCCCCTGGATGACGGCGACGAGCGCCTGGCCGTAGTGCTTTTGCGGCGAGTCCTCGGCGGCGGCGAGCTCATCTTTTGCTTTTACGACTTCTCCCGTTCGCAGAGACAAAATCACATCGAGCAGAAGCAAATCCTCCTTGCGCGCGCCGGCCTGTTTCAGTTTCTCGATGGTGGCCGTCGCCCCCTCCGCGTCGCGGCGTTGCAGCTGGGCCTGCGCAAGCTTGCGGAGGGCCGGGATGCCGCCGCCGGCGTCCACGGACGTGCGGTATTCGGTTTCCGCTTCCGCCCAGTCGCCTTGCGCGGCGAGCAGGTCGCCCTTGCGCAGGTGCAGGAGCACGATGTCGCCGGTATCCGCCTCCGTCAGGTCCGCGGCGCCGGGGCCCTCGCTCGAGGCGCCGGCCGCCGGCCGCGTCAGTTGCGCCTTGAGGGCCTCCTGCGACTGCGTGATCTGCCACCACATGATGCCGAGCACGCCGCCCGTGACGACGAGGGCGCCGAGCGTGGGCACGATGATGCGGGCTCCTTTCATCGGGGGAATGATAGAGGGGCGAGAGGGAGTCGTCACTCGGAACGGCGTTCGGTTGCGAGTGTCGGGTGTCGGGAACGAAAAAACGCCTATGGATTCACTCTCGACACTCGACACCCGACACCGGATTACATTTCCGGATTCAGCTCTCCGTCGTCGCTCTTCTTCTTGCGCGTGACCTTCTTCACGACCTCGCCGGCGACGGCGCTCTTCGCGGCCGCTTCGGCGATGTGTTTCGGAAGCACGGCTTCGACGGCGCCCCACTTGGCGTCGCCGCCCTCCGGCAGGAGGATCGTCACCTGATCGCCGACTTCGGCGCGGTAGAAGGTCACGGAAGCCAAGAGCACGCGGTAGGGCTTTCCCTCGGCAAGCACCTTGTACTGGCCGTCCTCCTGGATGAGGACACCGAGCGCCGTGCGGCGCGGGGTGGGGGCGATCTGCTTGTAAATGAACTTGCCCTCGTCGGTGATCGTGAGCTTCATGCCGTCGCCCTCGACGAGCTTGCTCTTGGAGGCGTAGTTCGCGGGAACGGGGTACGTCTGGCCCGAGCCGTCGACCATGTTCTGGCCGTCGAAGATGCCCTCGATCATGCGGCCGCTGACCGGTCCGACGGAAAGGGAGCTTGCGCGCGTCACGTGGCGCTCGCGCGACGAATCCACGACGCCCGTCATGTCCCGAAGCAGCGCGTGCGCCGTCTTCAGGGAGGACATCGCGGTGTCGATGAGTTGCTGGATCTGGATGAGGTTGTCGTCGGACATGGGAGGGGAGGGTGGTGCCCTCACGGAGTCCTCACGGTCACATCGAGCTTCAAGTCCGACAGTCGGGAGCGGAGAGCGATGTCTGTGAGGAGGCCGGCTTGCGCGCCGACGGCTCCGAGAACGCTAGTAGCGTTCATTGTACCCGCGCGGAGCATTGTTGGCAAGTCGTAGCCTTGCAGCAAGGCCCACGTCGCGCCCGTTCCGAACGCGTCACCCGCGCCCGTGGAGTCGACGATCGTCGCTCCGGGGACGACGGGGCAGGCGTAGACCGCCGTGCCGTCGGAGGCGAAGGACCCGTTGGGGCCGTCGGTGACGCAGACGACGACGGCGCCAGCGCCGATCAGAAGACGCAGCGCGTTCTCGATCGTTTTCGCGTGCGTGAACTCCAGGGCCTCCTCCTTATTGAGGAGCAACAGTCGCGTCTTCGCGAGGATCGACGCGTTCACGCTTTCCATCATCCCTTTGCGGATCTGGCTGCCGCCCGGATTCCAGCTGAGGCCGATCTTCGGGTGCCTCGTCACCACGTCCACCACGTCGTCCAGGATCACCATCGACTGCTCGTGGAGATGGTTCAGGTAGATCCAATCGACGCTTTCGGCGTGCCCCTTGTCGAACGTGGCGTCGTGCATGTGCGCGTTCACGCCGGGTTCGGCCAGGATCACGCGTTCACCGCCGCCCCTGAGGACGATGGAGAAGCCAGAGGTTTCGCCCTCAACGACGGTGGCGCAGCATGTCTCGACGCCCTCCTTCTTGAGGGAAGCCTGGAGGCGCTCGCCCCATTGATCGCTGCCGAGCACGCCGCAGAAGGCGCTGTCGCAGCCGAGGCGGCTCAGGCCGACGGAGGTGTTGGCGGCTCCTCCGCCGGCGGTCTCGACCATGCTCGATACGCGGATCTTGCGGCCGAGCGGCAGGACCACGCTCTGCGCGCCCTCATGCGTTTTCACCACGTCTTCCCCGAGACCCACGAACAAATCTTCCGTCGCGCCGCCCACGGAGAGCGTGCGCTTCTTCGCCGTCGCTCGGGCTTTGGCGTTCATCGTTGGATCAATGTCGCGAGTATCGCTCCTGCGCGGCGGCAAGGAAAGCGCGTTCGGCCTTGAGCGCCGTGCGGCGGCGCGCGAGGAGGAGGATCGCGGCGGCGCTCACGGCTCCGCCCGCGAGGATGCCGAGCGGCGGGAGACCGGTATCCGGCGTCTTGTCGGCGCCCTCATGGAGCGTGTTGTCGGGCGGAACGTCGTTCTGCACCGGGAAGGGGAGTAGCTCGGAAGGCGCGGGATGGAGGAAATCCACGACGAGCGGCGTCGCGGCGACCTCCGCGCTCATGTCCTTGAGCGGCTCTCCCGCCTCCGCCACGGGAGTCAGGCGGAAGGAGTATTCGATGCCGGGGAGGAGATCGGCCACGAGCATCGTGCGCACCTTCTCCGGGATCTCGCGCTTCTCGGTGAGATCGTCCGGGGACGTGCCGTACTCGAGCATGAAGCCCTTCACCGGGATCGCTTCACCCGGGAATTTCCAGGTGAGCTGCACGGAGCCGGGTGTCGGCGTCGCCGTGAGGCTCAGGCCGAGGGGCGCGCTCGCGATCGTCTTGCTCTTGGTGCTCTCCCTGTCTTTGGTCTTCGCGGTGACGGAGAAGTAATAGGTGGTACCCGCGTCGAGGCCCATGACGGAGGCGCCCTCCGTCGGCTTGCCCGTATCGAGCGTGAAGGCGAAGTTCTGGGGCTCGGTGCCCACGTAGACGACGTAGGAGGTCACGCGGTCATCGTCGACGGGAGTCCAGAAAAGATCGACGCCGCCGAGGCGCGGCTCGGCCGTGACGTCGGTGAGGACGGGGATGTCCTTCGCGCTCACTGTGAACGCGATCTGTTTGACCGTCGGGTTCGCCGCGACGTCCGTCGCGATGATCGTGGCCGGGTACGAACCCGGCGCCGGAGCGCGGAAGAGCACGGTGTAGGTGCCCGGAGAAGAGGTGTCGGGCGTCAGGCTCAGCTGTTGGTCGCCGAGCGTGAGATCGATCAGCAGGTCCGCTTCGTCGCTCGTGACGGTGAGGGTCACGTCCTCGTTCTCATTCGGGTTCTCGGGCGAGAAGCTCGCCGAGATCGTCGGGGGAGTCGTGTCGGCGGGAGTCGGAGGGGGTTCGGGGATGGCGAGAGAGAGCTTCAGGTCGCCGCTGTAGCGCTGCTTGGGGTCCTCCGAGTCGTCCTGGACGTGGAGCGTGTGCTCCGTCTTGGAGGCGTCGAGCGTCACCGGGATCTCGAAGAGGCCGTTCTCGTCGGTGTCGCCGTTCACGGTCTCGGTTCCGCCCGTCACCGTGAGGTTGCGCAGGCGGGGGCCCTTGCCCTTGAGGACGATCGCGGGATCCGAGACGATCGCGCCGTCCACGGGATCCGTGAACTGGATGTGGTTCTGGTTCGCGACGTCCTCGCCGCCGACCGTCACCGTCACTTCGCCTCTGACCGTCGTGCCGGGAACGCTCGTCGCGTCCTCCACCACGAGGGTGTGGGTCCCGGGCGTGGAGAAGCTCGTCGAGAGCGGCATGACCTTCATGCCGAGGTTCTTCGGGATGAACTTTGCCTGGCCCTGGCCATCCTCCGTGAGGCCCGGGAGCACCGCGTCCGGATCGTCCGGGGCGGTGATGCTCACGGTGCCGGTGTAATCCTGGGCCGTCTTGCCGTCCGCGTTCACGGCGCGGATCGTGAGCGTGAACGACTGGCCGGCGCGCGGTTGGCGCGGGGTCGTGCTCACCTCGAAGGACTGGAGCCCCGTCACGGCGCCTCCCGCCACCTGCGCGGCGAAGGGGCTGCCTCCGTAGGAGGGAACCGGATAGGCTGGGTAGTACGGATAGGGCGTCGGGTACCAGGAGGGCTGGGCGACTCCGTAGTAGCGGCTCAGGTCGCCGCTCACTCCGGAAGTCGGCACCTTGCCTTGGCCCTGCTGGAATTCGAGTTCGACGCGCGTATCGAGCGTCGTGGAGCTGAGGATATCGAGCGCGCGGAGGAAGACCGTGCCGGTCTTCGTGCTCGTGACGGAGAACGACTGCACGCCCGAATCGTCGGTGACGGCGGAAAGGGGAGTGATCGCGTCCTCGAGACGGCTGCCTACGAGTTCCACCGGGCGGCCCGGGAGCACGTTGCCGTAGGCGTCGCGCAGGATCACGGACACCGTCGCGGCGCTGCGTCCGTCGGCGGCCACGGTGCTCGTGTCCGTCTCCATGCGGGAGATCTGCGGGTCCACGGTATCGGGGAGCACGTTGAAGGTCGTTTCGCCGCTGGTGCGCGTCGATCCGTTCGCGAGGTACACGCGGTACGCGCCGGCTTCCTGGAGGTGGTCGCCGGGAATGGAGGTCCGCGTGGCTCCGGATTTCACCGGGACCGACGCGTCCTCGCCCGACGGGGCGAGCACGTGGAGCGAGAGGTCGCCCGCGGGGGCATCGACGATCTTCACGACGGCATCAAGCCCCGCCACCGTCTCGGTGACGGTGAGGGAGGTCGCGTGGGCGACCATCGGGAGGAGCAAGCCGAGGGCGATCAGGGTCCGCAGGGACGAGCGCATAAATCCGAATATTGTAGCACTTTTTGGCTTCGAGCTCAACGGACCCCCGCGTATGGCACGCTCAATTGCCTATTTGTCCACCGTTTTCCGTTTCCTCCGGAAAACCGCTGCGTAGTTGAGGGTATGATGCGCTCCATGAAGCGAAGACTTGCCATCGCCCTGGCTTCTCTTTTTCTCCTCGTTTCCTGCGGAGGAACGGGTGAAACGGCCACGGTGACCTGCAAAGAACAGTATTGGGACGGCACCGTCGCCCTGTGTCTCCCGGCCGGATGGACCATCGTCGACCGCGAGACGCTCGCCGATCGCGGCGTTCCCGACGAAGTGCTCGCCGCCTTCCAGACCGCCAAAGCCGTCTCCGGCCAGTTTCCGACCGTGACCGTCACCAAGGAGACCCTCACGGAGGCGCTCGATTCCAAAACCTACAGCGACGCGAGCATGAAATCGGTCTCGACCCTGCCCGGCTACACGCACGTCGATACGAAGAAGCTCGCGGTGGACGGCGACAACGTGGAGTTGCACATCTTCACGGCGCAGCCGCTCAACGACGAACCCGCTCGTCGCTTCTACCAAGTGAGCGCCGTGTCGGGAGGCAACGGGTATACCGTCACGGGCCTCGCGCCGGTGACGATCGTTTCCCAGCTCGACAAGGAGATCCAGCTCATCCTTTCGTCCTTCAGCCTCAAGGCGCCGACGGCCGCGGAGAGTTCGAAGTAACGTCCCTGCGCCAAAATGGAGGTGCCGGCGGGAATCGCACCCGCGCATGAGGGTTTTGCAGACCCTTGCCTTACTGCTTGGCTACGGCACCAATAGGAGCGGGGGAGAGCATACGGCGTCATGACATGTCCTGGGAAGAGCAGATCGCCGCAGATGTTCGGCGCATCACCTGTCAAAGATAGAGGCGCTGCGCATTGTAGGTATATACGCCTTCGCGTTGCTGGTTCATCTGTTCGTTGCCGCAAAATTTCACGGAAGAACAAAGGTGTGCAAGACGAGTAGCTCCAGAACTTGCAGGGGGGAGGGAGTTCCTCGAATGCTGACAGACAGTTTTCTTCAACTCTGAATTTGCTTAAAAGAAATAATTATGTTATAATAATTACGTCATTTCTCATACACACACATGCATACCCGTACCATCGCTCTCGGAATTTGCGCCACCGTCGTCGGCATTCTGGCCGGCTCCGTCGCCATGGGCGCCGCCCAGGATCTCGCCGGCTCGGCCGTTCCCTATCGTGCCGGCGTGAAGCCGGGGAACGAGTACCGCATCCGCCATCTCAAGACCGCTCCGGTCACGCGCGCGTCTTCTTCCTCCTCCGTGGCTTCCTCCGAGGCGGCGAGCGCATCGTCCGCGGCTCCCGCCATGACGTCCTGCGACGGCGCCCGCGCCGCGCTCGCCGACATGGCCGACGTGATCTATAAGACCGTTCCCGTCCAGGCGAGCAACACCGCCATGCTCGAGACGCTCGCCACCGCGCGCTTCGCGATCCAGAACAAGTACTGCTCCGAGCCGGTCCCGTCGTCCTCGTCGTCCGTCTCCTCCGTCCGCGCGCTCCCGGCCCATCCCGCGCCGAGCGTGTGCGACGATCTGATGTTTGGCACCGCGCGCTATATCCAGTGCGTCCTCGACCACGCGATGGGCACGCGCTGATCCTTTCGCATCATTACGAATCCCACGGGTCCGCACGGTCCGTGGGATTTTTTTTAGCTTCTTTGTTGCCCTTGCGGACGGGCTTTGATAGAGTCCGCGAAATACCCCGACCCCCAATGACTGCCTCCGTCCAGTCTCCGGCTTCGCGTAACCCGAAGGACTTCGTCATCGCGACGATGGGCAGCCATTCGGCGCTCCAGATCCTCAAGGGCGCGCGCGACGAGGGGATGCGCAACCTCGTGATCTGCAAGAAGGGGAAGGAGCGTCCGTACAAGAGCTACGGCGTCGCGGACGACTACATCTTCGTCGACGACTGGAAGCAGTGGGACCCCGCGCTCGAGGCCGAACTGCAGAAGCGCAACGCGATCATCATCCCGCACGGGTCGTTCGTGTCGTACCTCGGCCACGACCGCGTCCGCGGCATGAAGGTGATGTACTACGGTACAAAGGAGATCCTCGAGTGGGAGAGCAACCGCCACAAGGAGCGCGTCTGGCTGCAGAACGCGGGACTGCTGCTGCCCAGGGTCTTCGACAAGCCCGAGGACATCGATCGTCCGGTGATCGTGAAGTTCCACGGCGCCGGCGGCGGCTTCGGCTACTTCGTCGCCAAGTCCCCGGAACAGTTCTACGAGGTGAAGAACCGCAAGTATCCGGATGACAACGACTTCGTGATCCAGGAGTACATCGTGGGCGTGCCCATGTACGTCCACTACTTCTACTCGCCCGTCACGGGGGAGCTCGAGATCATGGGCATGGACAAGCGGTACGAGTCGAACGCCGACTCCATCGGCCGCATCCGCGCGGAAGACCAGCTCGCGAGCAACATCCACACGAGCTACACGATCGTGGGCAACATGCCCGTCGTGATCCGCGAGTCGATGCTGCCCGACCTCTTCGAGATGGGGGACCGCGTCGTCGCCGAAAGCCAGAAGCTCGGCGCGGGCAAGGGGCTCTTCGGTCCGTTCTGCCTGGAGACGATCGTCACCCGCAAGCTCCAGGTATACGTGTTCGAGATCTCGGCCCGCATCGTCGCCGGCACGAACCCGTACATCGAGGGATCGCCCTACACGACCCTGAAGTACGACGTGCCGATGAGCACGGGCCGCCGCATCGCGCGGGACATCAAGCAGGCGATCGGGGAGGGGAAGTTGGAGAAGATTTTAGGGTAATTCCTCTGTTGCGAGTTACGGGTTACGAGCTACGGGATTCCCGTAACCCGTAACACGAAACCCGTAACCTTTCGCTCCCCTCTGACGCTCAGTATCATTCCATCATGGACGCCTCATCACTGATCAATGGCTACGATTTGAACAACATCTCCGTCGCCGTGCTCGGCGGCCACAGCGCCCTCGATGTCTGCCACGGCGCGAAGGCCAACGGGTTTCCCACGCTCGCGGTGGTGCAGAAGGGCCGCAGCAAGACGTACGACACGTATTTCAAGACCCGCCGGGAGAGGGGATGCGTGGATGAGACCTTCGAGGTGAACGCTTTCCAGGAGGTGCTGGAGCCGGAGGCGCAGGAGTGGCTCCAGGAGCGCAACGCGATCTTCGTCCATAACCGGTACTTCTGGGTGTATTTCGACGATTTCGCCAAGGTCGAGAACGAGTTCCGCGTGCCGATCTTCGGTTCCCGCACACTGCTCAAGCTCGAGGAGCGTGATCAGCCCTACACGCAGTACGACCTGCTGCATGACGCTGGCATCCGTACGCCTCAGATCTTCAAGGGCGCGAAGGAGATCGATCGTCCGGTGCTCGTGAAGGCCGCGGAGGCGACGCGCGGGTACGAGCGGGCGTTCTTCGTCGTCTCGAGCCCGAAGGAGTACGAGGAGACGGGTTCCCGCCTGGAGAAGGAGGGGAAGGTCTCGAAGGACTGGCGCTCGGCCACGATCGAGGAGTTCGTCGTCGGCGCCGCCGTGAACTTCAACTTCTTCTACTCGCCGCTCTCGGGAGAATTGGAGCTCCTCGGCACCGATACCCGCCGTCAGACGAACCTCGACGGGTTCCTGCGCATGCCTGCCGGGCAGCAGACCGAAGCCATGAAACACATCCCGCTCAAGATGATCGAGACGGGTCACATCGCCGTCACCGTGAAGGAATCGATCCTCGAGAAGGCCTTCGATCTGGGCGAGAAATTCGTCGCCGCCTGCAAGAAGCTGCCGAAGGGCCTCGATCCGTCCGGGAAGGGGATCATCGGGCCGTTCGCCCTCCAGGGCGCCGTCGTCGCCGAAGAGGGGAAGGAGGACATCGTGATCTTCGATGTCTCCCTGCGCATCCCGGGTTCGCCGGGCATCGCGGCGACGCCGTACGGTTCGTACCTCTACGGGCACCCGATCAGCATGGGCGAACGCGTGGGCCTCGAGCTCAAGCGCGCGGTGGCGGAGGGGAGAGTGGAGGAGATCGTCACGTGATCAGGGCGCTTTCGTCCCCAGACGCTGTTCCAGCGCCGCCTTCACCGCCTCCGCGATCGCGTGGATGTCGTCGTGCGGGCCGCGGACGAGGATATCGAACGTGCGCTGCGGCGCCTGGAGGGTTTTCGCGATGACGACGGTCACGCCGAGCAGGCTCGTGGGATCATGGGTTTCCTGGTCCTGACCCTCGTCCACGACCGGGCGCAGCGCGAAGTGCAGTCCGGGGTGCGCGGCGCGCATCTCCGAGAAATGTTGCATCAGCTCGCTCACGATCTGCGGCGTGGGCATATGCGCCGGCATGGCGACGGTCTTCACGGCTTCGGGCGTCGATGCTGTCGGGGGAATCTCGTCAGGCATTCACGATGAAAGAGAGGATGGAGCACGGGACGTCGTAGTCCTCGAGGGAGACGACGTACGGGCTCGATTTCCCTTTCTTAAAGAGACTCAATCCGCCTCGTCCCACGGCGGCCGCGTGGAGCGAGCCGTAGCCCATGGCGAATTGCTTCTGGCGGCCGAGGAACCCGATCCGCTCGTTCGTGAGGTAGAACGTGCCGCGATCCTCGGTCTTGAGCGCGGAGCCGCCCTGGCCCATGCCCACGCGGTACGGTTCGTCCTTGCCGAAGCGGCGGTCGTCGTCCGCGGTCTTCACGAACCGGCGCAGCGAGGCCTGGCATGCCCAATGGAGCACCTCCCCGTCCCGGAAAACGATCGGCAGGCGCCGGTCCTTCTTCGTGAACTCGGGGAGCAGGCCGTTCTCGATGAGTGCGAGCGTGTAGTACTTGAGGTACTGCTTCTGGTCGAACGCGGTCTTCTCCAGGCTCACGCCGAAGTGCGTCACGAGCGCCTCCAGGTCCCGCTTCTCCTCCTCGGTGATGCGCTCGTCCTCGGCCATCGCGAGGTACACGTTTCCGATCGCGGCTGCCTGCAGGCGCTTGAGATCCTTGGCCGTAAGACCGTAGCGTCCGGCGATCTCTTCCAGGGCCCTGGACTCGACGGGCGTCAGCTTGCCGTCGCTCAAAAAGAGCGCGAGCTTCTCCGCGTACTCGCGGACGCCGCGCTTGCCGCCGACCATGTCTCCGAGGAAGTCGAGAAGGGGCATGGTTCGATCCTAGCAAGAGTCCGTCCGGCGGTCCTTACAAACCTTTCGTGTCGAATCCCGTTTCGTTCAGGAGCGTCTCGATCTTCTTTCGGCGGTCGTCCATGGTTTGTGCGAGCAAGTCGGCGACTTTCGCGAGCGTGTCCGCCATGTGCTGCAGTCCTTCCATGTCGTCCGTAGGCGAAAGGCGCAGATGGAGCACTCCTTCACGGTCTTCGAGTTTCGTGATCGCGCGCGCGGCCCGACGGCCGTACACGACGGAAAGCAGGAGCGCCGCGCTCTTGCGGGTGAGGCCGTTCAAGCGAATGAACGGACGCTCCTCATTGCGCTCCTTGCTCGTGAATTTGAGGGCTTCGAAGTGGAAAGACATATCAGGGGAGTATAAAGGATTTCGCGCCCAGAAGCCATCATTTCCCTTCGCAGGTCACGCGGAGCTGTTATACTGACGTCGTCTTCTTGGGGCTGTAGCTCAATTGCCCAGCCTCGCCCCGCGAGGCGTCATCAGATAGATTGGCTCGGTCCTTCTCCTTTCACCTCGTAGAAGTCATTTCCCTGGGGCTGTAGCTCAATTGATAGAGCACCTGCTTTGCAAGCAGGGGGTTAGGGGTTTGAGTCCCCTCAGCTCCACCATTCGACTCGGCACTGAGGTGCCTCGCTCATGGCAAGCCATGGGAGCTTTTGCACAAAGGGGCCTCTCCGCAATGCAAAAAAATCCTGAGAGTCTTAAGGCTGTAGCTCAATTGGCCGCCGAGCGTTTCCGCGAGGCGCAAAATTTAAAAAGAGAGGCGGTGTAGCCGCATCTGCTTTGCAAGCAGGGGGTTAGGGGTTTGAGCCTGTCCTGAGCCGCGCCGAAGGGTCCCCTCAGCTCCACCAACGAAATTAACAAAAAATCGACTTTTTGTTTATCTGAAGAGCAAAAGTCGGTTCGAGAAGAAACAGCTCGAGCTGAAGGGATTCGAACTTCAGTCCAGTCCACTGAGTTGCAATCTTTGAAGAAGAGAGGGACAGATTGCCCACTATGGATGACTTTAGAGACAAGCTCCCTCCGAAGTGGAGGAATTATGATTTCACCAATGTCATCGGCCTCTTGCTCCTCATGAAGGAGATCCAGGAGCAGGAACCCTTGGATGATCCAAATGTGATCAAAGTTGATGAGGATGGGACGCGGTTGTATTAGTGCCCCGAGCACATATCCGCTAAAGTGCCTTCCAATGTTTAAAAAGTTTCCTTATTGGATCCGTGGAGGATGCTTGCTTGTTCTTCTTTTGGTTCTTCTAGACGGCATTTTTATTTTTCTCATACGGCATCCACAGTATGCAGGATCGAGAATGCAGATAATTGCGCAGGACCAATTCGAATTCTTTACCTTTCCTTACTACATCGCCGCTCTTAGTGGAATGGGCAGCAGTTCTCTGCCTCTGATGGCGATGGCCATCGGTGCTGTCGTGACCATAGGAATTTATTTCTGCGTTGGCGCGATTTTTGGTATGGCGTATGGCAAAGCGAAATACAAGAAAACAGTCATTGGAGTAGTGATCGCTGTGCTCTTCTTGGTAATGGCTACGCAATACTCTGGAGAAAAAGCAAAATATGATCTTTATTTCCCCACTGGAAGAACTCCGCAAGAATGCGACGAAATGCAGGATCCAAATGCCAGAGGCCGATGTTACGCGGGAATCTACAGACAGCTGCCTCCCGATGCTTCCATCTGCACAAAGATCGATGTGAACATGACGGGAGAAAGAGAAGAGTGCAGCTTTAATGTTGGGGAATACACCAAAGACAAAAATATTTGTGACATGTTTGATGTAAAGGATGAGAAGGATGAATGTCTGAGAGCTGTTGCCATGTCTACCCGTGATGAATCGCTTTGCGAATTACTTGCGATTAAGCCCTACTTGGAATTTGCGAAACATACCGGAAGAGATTCCTGTTATTATGAAATTGCACTTACGAAAAGAGATGTCTCGCTTTGTTTGAAAATTTCTAATGAAGATCAAAAGCTGAAATGCAAGCAGGCTATTGCAGCGAGTAACGAAAACCCTTAAAAGTTCGAGATTGCTTCGGACAGCTCATTGACAGTGTAATACTTCTCATAGCGAAAGAGTACATTCCATTATTTGTGGACTCTTGAGAATATTTTTCAGGAAATACAGAGAATTCCTCAGTCCGATGAGCTTTTCGGATTGTTCAAGTGGATCCACTTTCGGGCGAGGTTTTAGTTCGAGATTGGTTCGTACAGCTCCACCATTCGACTCGGCACTGAGGTGCCTCGCTCATGGCAAGCCATGGGAGCTTTTGCACAAAGGGGCCTCTCCGCAATGCAAAAAAATCCTGAGAGTCTTAAGGCTGTAGCTCAATTGGCCGCCGAGCGTTTCCGCGAGGCGCAAAATTTAAAAAGAGAGGCGGTGTAGCCGCACCTGCTTTGCAAGCAGGGGGTTAGGGGTTTGAGCCTGTCCTGAGCTGCGCCGAAGGGTCCCCTCAGCTCCGCCAACATCATTCTTTCGTGGGGGCCACTGACTGGTCAGTGACGATCGTCTTCCCGATCACGCTCCCGAGGATCGCGTAGCCGTTTTGGTTCAGGTGGCAGCAGTCGTCCCCGTAGACGGGATCCTCCACTCCCGAAAACACGTCCGTGAGATCGGTGAACCGCACGCCGGAGGCCTTCAGGCGCTTGCCCGCCTCGCGCAGGTGCGGATAGCCCTCGATCACCCAGGGTTTGTACGGGCTCTTGTCGCTCAGGGCCGTCTTCGCCTCGGCTTCGCCGATCGGCTTGCTGTCCGGGACGTACTGGTTCGGCTGCAGGAAGTGGAAGTAGGGGATGCCCTTGGCCTTCGCGACCTCGGCCATCTGCAGCGAACTGCGTTCCCAGCCGTCCGCGAGCGATTCGAGGAGTTCCTCATTCGTCTCCTTGCCCATCTTGGGCCCGAGCGCGAGATCGTCCTTCTTGGGCGTCTCCTCTTCCGTCACGATCGCGCGTTGCGCCGCGGCGATGGAGGAGGCGAGGAACCGGTCACCCGCGAGCCAGACGACGTTCGGCGTCACGCCCACCGAGCCCAGGTCGCCCTGGAAGGCGCCCGCCCAGGCGCGGCGGATGTCCTTGAGGTTCACGGTTTTGCCGATGAGCTTGAGGGTGCCCGTGTCGGGCAGGCCGTTTACCAGGCTTCCCCAGCTGCTCGGGAAGAACGGCGAGACGTTCTTGGGGCCGTTCACGGCCGTGGAGAGGGCCACTTCGTTGAAACCGTCCACGTTCACGAGCAGGTCGAAGTGCGCGCCGAGCGAGAGCAGGTAGTTAAGGGCGATAAGCTGCTGCGGCTGCTTGTACCCCGCGAAGGCGACGGGGACGATCGCGATCTCCTTGCCGGCGAAGCGCGGGTCCTCGGCGAGCGCGGCCTCGAGGGACGCCGTGCCCTGCGCGGAGAACTGCTCGGCGAGCGAACCGCCGAAGATGCCCACGACGACGCGTCCGGGATCCGCTTCGGTGATCAGGGGCTTCGTGCCGTAGAAGATGCCGTGCGCGTCCGTGACCCACTTGTCGCCCGGGGACTGAATGTAACCGAGGTACGGGTGCACGACGAGTTCGGAATCGCCGTTTTTCTGCACGGCGCTTCCCGCGGGCGACGGCACCTGTTCCTCCGGCTCGGCGATCACGCTCGCGCGCATCGAGCGCAGGGTCGCGAAGGAGAACGGCTCGTCGGTCATCCGGTGGTACGCGAAGAGGCCCATGCCTTCCGTGGAGGCGAGCACGAGCGCGGTCATCGCCGACCAGAAGAACGTGAGCCGCAGGAGCGAGAGCGGGCGACGCGACGGCGGTTCGGCGGCGCGCGCGGCGGCCGTCGGAGGCGGGGGCGGCTCCCGAGGGGGAGTCTCGCGGACCGGTTCCTCTGTTTTCACGGCTTTCGGCAGCGGTTCTTCGGGAGGCGCCTGCGGCGGGTCGACGAAGAGCGACGTCGCGTCGTCATCACCCGCGGTGATCGCATCGAAGAGTCGTTCGCGGTGATGTTCGTTTCGCCGTGCGCTCACGGAACGGGAGTATACCGCGAAAAACGGCTTCGGTGCGAGCCGCTCTTCGGTTTCGCCCGGGGTGACGTTCCTGACGGAGCGTTCCGTTGATCCCGCACATGCGCGCGATTTGCGCGAACGATCATGCGTCGCCGACGCACTCCGCGCGCAAGCGAAACCCCGCGGTCCGTGCGGAGCGCAGGGTTCGAGCAGAGAGACCTTGGCGGAGCGTTCCCCGCCTCAAAAAAGTGATCGGAGAATCCCGCTTCGGCAGGCCGAAATCAATTGCCAGAAATCCTCGTTGGTTCACGGTCTCACTGGATCGGCATGTTCACCTCCGGATTGAGAGGCGCGAATCCGGGGATCGCCTTCCGGATGCCGCCGAAGAGCACCTCGTTCGTGCCCGTGAGCTCCGCGAGGCACCAGAAGAAGAGGAAGACCGCGAACGCCGCCACGACGATGTACACGCCGCCGACTTTCTTCATCCATTCCGCCTCGCCGATCATGTCGCCGACCCTCTCGCGGTACCGCAGCAGAAAAAAGGACGCGACGATGCCGACGATCGGGAGGATCCAGTTCATCTTCAGGCGGCGACGGCCGCGTCGATGAGGCGCTTCATGTCCTCCTTGGAGCGGGAGCCGATGATCGGCTTTCCCGCGGGCAGACCGCCCTTGAAGATCATGAAGGTCGGAAGGCTCATGACGCCGAACTGCTCGGCGGTCTGGCCGTTCTCGTCCACGTTGATCTTCACGAGCTTGAGCTTGTCGCCGTATTCCTTCTCCAGTTCCTCGAACACCGGGATCATCGCCCTGCACGGACCGCACCACGGAGCCCAGAAGTCCACGATGACGGGAGCGCTCGCGGAAAGGACCTCGGAGGAGAAATCGGCGTCGGTGACGGGCTTCGGCATGGTGTTCGCGGGGGAAAATCGATGGACCGTCAGTGTACTCCGAAGAAGGAAGGTCGTCACGCGACTCGGATTTCTGAAACAGCAAGATAAAGATGAACGTATAGAGATGGCGCGAAAGGAGGGAGCACTCCTTTCCGGACTCATCTCATTCTGTCGAAAACACTCCAATCACTAATCGCCATTCGCTAATCACTCTTCCCGTCCCCTCGCCAAAATCTCCTTCGTGATCTTCTTGCCGATCTCCACCGCGGGCTGGCCGTACGGATCGATGCGGTAGAGCTTGCCGAGGAAGACGACCTCGCTGAGGAAGAGGAAGAAGAGCTGGCCGAGGTGGTTGCTGTCGACGCGCGTGAGCGAGATCGTCACGTGCGGGCGCTTCGCACCGGTGAGCGCGCGGCTCGTGCCCTCGTAGCAGGCGTCGAGCAGTTGTCCGAACGACTTGCCGCCGAGGTACGAAAAGGCGCCGCCGATGTCCTCCGGCACCTGCACGCGGGGCTTCTCGATATCGCGGATGAAGATGTGCCAGCACTGGCGCGGACCCGCCATCCACTGCTGCAGGAGCGAGTGTTGGTCCTGCGTGCCGATCGCGGCGACCGGAAGGGGATTCGGGGTCTCCTTCTTGCCAAGGCTTTCGGCGATGAGCTGCTGGTCCCAGCGGCCCACGGATTCGAGCTTCTGGGCGTACGGCATGATCACGCGGTTGCTGTAGCCGCGGCGGGTGTCGAGGAGGAATTGCACCCCGGCGAGGAGCGCCGCGGGGTTGTCCTCGAAGTTCGTCTCCTGGCAGACGGTATCCATCTCCTTGGCGCCGCGGAGAAAGGCGTTCACGTCTCCGCCGAGGAGCGCGATCGGCAGTAGGCCGATCGGGGTGAAGATCGAGTAACGGCCGCCGACGTCGGACGGGAGCGGCAGCATCGAGATGCCGTGCTCCAGGCAGAATTCCCTCAAGGATCCCTTCTCCGGATCGGTGATCGCGATCACGCGTTCCGCCGCGCTGCCTTTGCGCGCCTCGCGCAATTTCTGCCAACAGAGGGCGAAGACGCTCATCGGCTCCAGCGTGTCGCCGGACTTGCTCGCGACCACGACGAGCGTCTGGCGCCAGTCGATCGTTTCCAGCGCGAGCGAGAGGATGGAGGGGTCGATAGTGTCGAGCAGCACGAACTCCAGCGTGTCCGGCCCCTCGAAGACTTCCTGCAACACGCGAGGCCCGAGGCCCGATCCGCCGATGCCGATCCAGACGACCGTCTTGATGCCCATCGCCTTCGCGACGATCGCGGATTCCTTCACGCGTTCCGCCGCCTTGCGGTCGTAGGGGTTCATCGTCCAGCCGTGCTGTCCGTCGCGGCGTTCGCCCAGGAAATCCTCGACGTAGCGCTTCATGCCGCTGCGCAGCGCCGTCAGCTCCTGATCGGGGATGCCCATCGACGGCGTGATGGTCTTCGCGAGGGCTCCGGAGATGTCGAGATGCAGCATGGGGGGAGACTAGAGGGAGCGGAGGGCGGCGGCCACACGTTCCTCGGTGGTTTTGAGGTCACGGGACAGTTCCTTGAGCGCGCGTACGGCGGTGCCCGAGTCGTACCCGAGGGCGGTGAGCGCCGCGATGGCGTCCTGGTCGTACTCGCCGCGGGAAGGCGCCTCGTGCGGGGAGTCGAAGACGTGCGCCTTGCGCTCGGCGAGGCTGCGCAGTTCCACGAGCAGTTTCTCCGCGGTCTTCTTCCCCACGCCCTTGATGCTCGTGAGGAGCTTCGTGTCGTTCTCCTGCACGGCCTGCAGGAGAAAGCTCCGCGGAACGTTGCAGAGCTCGAGGGCCATCCTCGGGCCCACGCCGTCGAGCTTGAGGAACTCCTCGAAGAGCGTGCGTCCCGCGCGGTCGAGGAAGCCGTACAGGTCGAAACGGTCTTCCCGGACGTACGTCGAGGTCCAGAGCATCCTCGTCTCCGCCTCGTCCAATTTCTCCCACACGTCGAGCGGCACCGTGACGCGGTAGCCGACGCCCGCGACGTCGACCGTCACCTCTCCGGGATCCATCTTGTGCACGGCTCCGCGGACATGGGCGATCATAGGGGGCGAGTGTAGCAGGGGACGATGGTGGCCAGAAGCAAGTTGTCTTTCCAAAGGAAGAGGTGCCGAGTTGCGGGTTTCGGGTGCCGAGATATGTTTTTCCCGCAACCCGACACTCGAAACCCGACACCATTCGATGACGAACGGGCATTCTCAAGCGGGCAGTTTTCTGCTATACTTTCTCGAAACATGCACATCCAGAACCGCCTCCTCGTGGTGACGTCCCTGCTGCTTGCGACCGTGCCTCTCGGCACCGGCGCGCTGCTGCTCGGCGACGTGCTTCGCGACAGTACGAGCGAGAGGCTCGCTCTCGCCGTGGAAAAGGCCCAGGACGGATATCGCCTCGCGATCAATCTCTCCGCCAACGAGTCCCTCTACGAGCGCATCGCCGCCCGCGCCAAGGAACGCATGGATGAACTCGGCGACCGAAAGTTCGCCAAGCGCCGTGAGATCGTGGAGCTCCGCGATTCGCTCCGTTCGCTCGCCCGCGACGCGTGGTCCACGGCGGACCGCGAGGAGAAAGCCAGGATTCAGGCGCAGCAGTCCCGCGATCGTCTCGAATCCTTCGTGCGCGAGGCATATCTCCGCCGGCTCGACGCCGGCGCAGATGCCGGCCGCTTGGCCTACCGCCGGCTCGGCGGGGAGACTCGCGGCGACGAACTCGCGGCTTCCATCGCCGATGACGCGGTGGTCACCGCTCGCGCGCAGGTGGTGGGCGCCTTCCTGCGCTCCAGGGAGACGCTCGCGCTGTCCATGCAGAAGCTGCATGCCTCCGCGGGAGACGTCGGAGAACGGCTCACGTCTCTCGAAGAGGAGTGGGAGGCGCTCGCCGACCACTATCGGACCGCGCAGCGCGAGTACGACCGCGCCGAGGCGAAGCTCACCGTTGGGGAGGATCAGATGGCCGAGATCCGCGCCATTACCGCCGAGGTGCAGCAGGAGATCCTGCGCATGCAGAGCGACCTCAACCGCATCGACAAGCGCCTGAAGATCAACGCCGAGCGCAAGCTCATCCAGATGGGACTCCGCGAGGACCGCCCCGGTCGCTACAGCGAGGAGGATGGCACGCAGTCGTTCGTCTGGCCCGTCAGCGGCCCCGTTTCCGCGGGGTTCCACGACGGCCCGTACAAGCGGTACTTCGGCGTGGAGCACGAGGGCATGGATATCGTCGTGCCCCAGGGCACGCCGGTTTTGAGCGCGGCGGACGGCATCGTGTTCCTGGCACGCGACGGCGGCGCGAGGGGTTTCAGTTACATCCTCATCGGCCACCGCGACGGCTACGCCACGCTCTACGGCCACCTTTCTTCCTTCGCCGTGCAGGCGGGGCAGGAGGTCGCCGCCGGCGAGATCATTGGCTACTCCGGAGGCGCCCCCGGCACCCACGGCGCCGGTCCCATGACGACCGCATCGCACCTGCACCTCGAAGTGATGAAGAACGGCGTGCACCTCGATCCGAGGACGGTGCTGCCCTGAAATGATCCGACGGGTCGGGAGACCCGTCCAGAAAACGGAAGAGAAAGAAATGCGGGGGAGGGTCTCCTGACCCGCCACAAAGTCATCTCCCTCCGATCACGACCACGAACTCGCCCTTCTTCATAACGGTCTTCGCGACCTCCGCCAGGTCCTTTACTGTGGTCCGCACGAACTCCTCGTGCATCTTCGTGAGCTCCCGGCCGATCACTACCTGCCGCTCGGGTTGATCCTTGAGAATCTCCGCGAGGTCGCCGAGCGTCCGCTCGATGCGGTGCACCGATTCGTAGAACACCGTCGTGCGCTCCTCATCGACGAGCGATTGGAGGAGGGTCTGACGCCCTTTCTTTAGCGGGAGAAAGCCGAGATACACGAATTGATGGATCGGCAGTCCGCTGCCCGAGAGCGCCGCCAGGAACGCTGACGGCCCCGGCACCACCTCCACCGGGATGCCGGCGGCGACGGCCTTGTTGACGAGGATCGTCCCCGGGTCGCTGATGCCCGGCGTGCCGGCGTCGCTCACGAGCGCGAGGCGCTCGCCGCGCCGCAGCCGCTCCACCACGTAATCGGCTTTCGAGGGATCCGTGTAGCCGTGCATGCTCACGAGCTCCTTCTTGTCGAGTCCGAGGTGCTTGAGCAGTTGGCCGGTCACGCGGGTGTCCTCGCAGACGATCGCGTCGCAGATCTTGAGGGTTTCCACGGCGCGTAGCGTCACGTCGCCGAGATTGCCGATAGGAGTGGAAACGATAGAGAGCATCGGGAGCAGTATAGCGCTTTCTGAAGTATTTTACTATATAGATAAAATATTATATAATATACAAATAGTGAATACCCCATCGTCATCGCTGCAGGACAGGTTCTCCTTGTCGGAGACGGACGGCGATCCGGGAGAACGCGTGTACGAATACCGCGTGGACGGCACGCGCATCGGATACGGTTCCGTGTTCGTCGATCCCCGGAGGAAGAGGATCCTCTGGCACCAGTTTTATCCGCGCGACATCGAGTCGACGACCAGGGCGGTCCCGCCTGGCGTCCTGGGGAAGACCGGCGTCGCCACCCTCGCGCACATCGAGACGCTCCGCGATTTGCGCGCGCTGCTCGGGGACGACTACCGCGTGGGCCACAAGATTCCCGTGAGTCCGTCGCGAATGGATCACCTGCGCGCGATGGGCATCGCGAAGGCGCGTTCGAAGGGGATCCCCCTGCCTTCCTACCTGCTCGCGAGCATGCGCTACGGAGCGGAGAAGGGATTCACGTACGATCCCGAGGAGATGCGCGTCCTGGAGGAAGCGGCGCGACGCATCGACGGCGAGCGGAAGGGTTTCTGGGAGCTTCTCGCCACGCTCTTCCGTCGCTGACCGCCTAGCGGATCTGTATCGACGAGCTTGGCATCGTGTACTTCTTGATCACGGTCTGGTTCTCCGGAACGTCCTTCACGAAAATGATCGCGAACGGATTCACGAAGACGAGTTTCCACGAAGCGTCCTTCAGGCGCCGGCTGAGGAACGCCCGCGTCCAGCTGGCCCGGTCACCCGGACTCACGAAGATCGTCTTGAAGTGATGCTTCTCTTCGGCCTGCTGCCAGCGCGTCTCGTCCGCCTGGACGGGGATGTACTCGTCTGTGAAGAACGTTCCGGGATACGCCTCGGGACGGTTGTCGGTGTAGACCTTGATGTCGGGATAGAGCCCGAAGATGAGGTACCCCCCGATGTCGTAATCGTTGAAAATGGGGCCCTGGAGACGCTGTTCGCGGAAGAAATCCAACCCGCGCATCGCGTCCTTTTGCAGGCCGATGCCCGCACGCGCGGGCAGGGAGAACCACCAGGGGAATTGGATCGATACGAGAAAGGCGAAGCTCGCCGCGAGGCAGGCGCCGGCGTACGCGCCGTTATGGCGGAGCTTGGTCTCGGGCAGATCGGAGAACAGCACGGCGACGACGGGGAGCGTAACGAAGGCGAAGAGCGCGAGATGGCGGATGGCCAGGAGCGCGAAGCCGGTCACGAGCGTCGAGAGGATGATGCCCGTGATCCACGGCATGCCCTTGCCGGCCTTCCATCGCAGGAGGGCGCGCGCGATGGCGAAGAGCGTGACGGCGACGGCGATCTTGAAGTACACCGGCACGCCGTCCTGCATGGTGCTCTCGAGGAGGAAAACCGTCTGGTTCTCCGACACCGGATACTGGTAATTAGTGAAGATTAGGAGCGGCTCGAGCGCGCCGCGCAGGAAGGACGGATTCGCCAGCGTCGCGAGCACCGTGGCCCCGAAGACGAACAGCGGCGTGCGCAGGGTCTTCCAGAGCGAGGGGCTGCGGCGATGTATCATCCAGAGTTCACACACGAACGCGGCGAGGATGACCTCGCCGAGGAAGAAATAGATGTGCAGGTTCACCCAGGCGATCATCAGGACCGGAAAGAGCCACTCAAGGCCGCGCTTGAGCGATCCCTCGCGCCATTGCCACGAGAGGATGAGGAAGACCGCGACAAGGATGTAGCTGAAGATTTCCGGACGCACCTCGATGCGCGTCGCCATGATCGGGATGACGAGCAGTCCGTAGAGCATGGCCACGTCGAAGCGCCCCCGCAGCGACGCGAACTCGAATACCAGGAAGAACGCCGCCAGGTTTCCGACGATCGCGAGGACGGAAAGGCCCGTGAAGCCCACCGCCTGGTAGGCGAGGTACAGGATGGCCCCGGACGCCCAATGGTGGTTCACGAAGGGGAAGTCCGGATGCGTGTAGGAGTAGAGGTTCACGTCCGGAATGACGCCTTGCGTGAAGAGCACCTTGCCGTTCACGATATGTCGACCGAGGTCGGACGTGGCGAACGAGAGCGGGCGCGCGAGCAGGAGCGCCAATAGACAAAGGAGGAGTCCGAAGATGGCCGATTGCCAGGACCACTCCTTGGGAGAGGGGGAGGACATGCGCGGAGCGTAGCAAAGATCGGCACTCCGGCGCGGCGCGACGCGCTTGCGCGTTCGTCGGGTTATCGCGACGTAGCCGATCGCGTCATGCGGCTTTCCTCTTCTTTTTGTGTTTCTTCGAGAGCTGAACCGGCTTGCGAAGCGGTGCGGCGGGGACGGCGGGTTTGTCCTCTTTGGCAGGCGTGCCGAATACCGGCTTCACGACGCCGTGGGCCATGAGCGTCCACAGGGCGATTTTGTGGTGCATCGTGCCGTCATGCAGGGCCTCGATCGTTTCCGTTTTCCCGAAACCCCCCTCGGTGAACAGCTTGCGGACGAAGAGCGACGCGCCGTCCTTCACGAGGAAGATCCTGCCGGCAGCCTCGGCGGGCGAGGACGCGAACCTGTTTTTCAGAACGGCATCGTCGACGATCTCGATTTCCGCGGACGTGGGCCTGTTGGGTGAGGTGAGTGTCATTCTTGCAAAGTTTATAATATATTTTATAGGATAATATTGGCTTCGGCAAGGGAATCGTTGGCGGGGACGATTGGGATCACGTACTATCGGATTCGAGTTTCCTTCCCGATTTCCCATGTCCGACGAGAAGAAAGATCCGCAGAAGAAAGAGGAATCCGAGCAGCAGCCCCTCGCCGGAGGAGGCGAGACGCTCAGTTCGATCGGCCGCATCGCCCCGCGCCCGATCGTCTCCGAGATGGAGGAGAGCTATCTCAACTACGCGATGAGCGTCATCGTCTCGCGCGCGCTTCCCGATGCCCGCGACGGTCTCAAACCCGTCCACCGCCGCATCCTCTACGCGATGCACGAGATCGGTCTCCGTTCCAACACCAAGTACCGCAAGAGCGCCACCGTCGTCGGTGACGTGCTCGGTAAGTATCACCCGCACGGCGACCAGTCGGTATATGACGCGCTCGTGCGCATGGCCCAGGAGTTCGCGATGCGTTACCCGCTCGTCGACGGCCAGGGAAACTTCGGTTCCATCGACGGCGATTCCGCCGCCGCCATGCGTTACACGGAGTGCCGCATGGAGAAGCTCACCGACGAGATGCTCCAGGACATCGAGAAGGAGACGGTCGACTTCGCCGCGACGTACGATGCGTCCCGCAAGGAGCCGATGGTGCTGCCGAGCAAAATCCCGAACCTGCTCGTCAATGGAACCGTGGGTATCGCCGTCGGTATGGCGACGAACATTCCGCCGCACAATCTTCGCGAGCTCATTCAGGCGACGCGCCATCTACTCGAGAATCCGGAGTCGTCCGTGGAGGATCTTCTCCAGTTCGTGCAAGGGCCCGATTTCCCGACGGGCGGCATCGTCTACGACAAGGAGGCGATCAAGCAGGCCTATCTCACGGGTCGCGGCTCCGTCGTGATCCGCGGCAAGGCCGACATCGAGGAGATGAGCGGCAACCGCTACCACATCCGCATCAGTGAGATCCCGTACCAGGTCAATAAGTCCGTGATGATTGAAAAAATGGCCCAGCTTGTCACCGATAAAGTGATTCAGGGCATCTCGGACATCCGCGACGAATCCGATCGCGACGGAATCCGCATCATCATCGAGCTCAAGAAGGACGCGTATCCGCAGAAGATCTTGAACCAGCTCTTCAAGCACACCGATCTGCAGACCAGTTTCGGCTACAACATGATCGCGCTGGCCGACGGCATCCAGCCGCGTCTGCTCAACCTCCAGGAACTGCTCCAGCTCTTCATCGGTCATCGCCGCGTGGTCATCACCCGTCGCGTTACTTTCGACCGCGATCGCGCGAAGGAGCGTGCCCACATCCTC
>CAYRGC010000007.1:0-8893 GCA_964423795.1 uncultured Candidatus Peribacteria bacterium
GAGGGCAAGCGCGAGTTCGTGCACACGCTCAACAACACCTGCATCGCCTCCCCGCGCATCCTCATCCCGATCCTCGAGATCTACCAGAACAAGGACGGATCGGTGACGATCCCGGAGGTCCTGCGCCCGTACATGGGCGGCCAGGAGAAGATCGTGGGGAAGAAGTAGTACAGGGTGAGGGTGTCATCCCGAGCGTAGCCGAGGGACGACACCCGATGTCATGGTTCGGCTACGCTCACCATGACATCTGACTATGCGCATCCTCTTCACCCGCTTCCCCCTCGAATCCGCCCTCGGCGGAGCCGAGATCCAGACGCTGAGCCTGATGGAAGGACTCCGCGCGGCGGGGCACGAGGTGAGCTTCCTCGGGAGCTGCCCCGTACTACTTTGCGAGTGCGCGAAACGTGACATCCCGGTAAGTCGACTCGACATCGGCGAGCCTCCCGTGACGAAATGGAGCGCCCTGAGTTTCCTCTGGCGTAAGCGGAAAATGCGGAAGGCCATTCTCAATGTACTCGACACCCGACACCCGCAATCCGACACCCTCGTCATGCTCAGCCTCTCGGAAAAGATCCTTGTCACCGAAGAGACGGCGAAACGGGGGGTGAAGGTGCTCTGGATCGAGCACGACCGGGTGGGCCCCTGGCTGACCCGAAACCCCTGGCTCCCGGCGCTCCGCCGCGCGGCCGCGCATGCGACCACGGTCTGCGTCTCGGACCTGAGCCGGCGCCTGTACCTCGCCCTCGGCTGGCCGGTGAAGGGAACGGCGGCCATTCCGAACGGGATCGACCTTAGGAAATTTTCCTCCACCCCACCCCTCGGGGCCCCCTCTTCCACTGGAGGGGGTTCGAGGGCGGAGGCAGTTCGCAGGAAGAACGCCGTCCCGCGCATCGGCTGCATCGCGCGGCTCAGTCCGGAGAAGGGGGTCGACGTGCTCATCGAGGCAGCCGCCCCGCTTCTCGGCGCCATCGTCTCGATCGTGGGGCAGGGACGCGAGGAGGAAAAGCTCCGCGCGCTCATCCGCGAGCGCGGCGCCCGCGACCGCATCGGCATCAAACCGACGGAGGAGAACCTGCCCGCCTTCTACCGGAACCTCGACGTCTTCGTCCTGCCCTCGAGCGACCACGATCCCTTCGGCCTCGTGGCGGCGGAAGCCATGGCCACGGGCGTGGCGACGATCGTGACGGACGCCTGCGGCATCGCGGATGCACTCACGAACGGCAAGGACGCGCTGATCGTGAAGGCCGGGGACGCCCGCGAGCTGAGGAAAGCCCTGGAGGAACTGACGAAGGACCCCGCGATGCGTTCGCGGATCGCGGCCGGCGGGCGGATCGCCGCCTCGGAGCGCTTCGGCAAGGAAACCATGGTGGCCCGCTACCTGCAGATCCTCGCCTAGTCCTTCTTGGGGGCGTACGTCCGTTCCCATTGCGCGACCGAATCGCGATACGCCTGCCAGGCGGATTCCCTCTCCCGGACCGGCACAAGCTCGTGGTACGCGGAAAGGACGATGATGATCCCGTCCTTTACCTTCGCCATGCGCTTGGGATCGATGGGATAAAACTCCCCGCCCGCCTCCTTCAGGGCGAATTCCGCGGACAAATACACGTCCCTGGCGGACGCGGGCGTGGCCTGCTTCGCGGCATCTCGCAGGGCCTCCCACTGGTGGAGGGAGAACAGGACGTAGGCGGACGTGCGGGAGAGGTTGGACGACTCTTTCCGGTCGCCGCGCGTAAGGTGCGCCGAGAGCTTCTCCGCGATCTGCCCGCGCACGCGGTCGTCCGTGCCGAGCAGACAGAGCGCGTCCATCGCGGTCTTGCAGGATGAATCATTGCGCTCCAGCGCCTCGAGGAGAAGGGGGACGACCGACGGTCCGGCATCCGTGAGAATCCGGACCGCATGCGATCCGCCGCGGGAGAGAACAGCGGTGGCGACGGCCGGATTCGCGGCGGCACGCTTGGAAAGCCAGGTGCGGCACATCGTCACGCGAAGCGGCCCGGGATCGTAGGCGTCCATGTAGCCGATCACCGCCTTCACGGAATCCGGCTCGAAACGCTCCAGGTGCCGCCAGGCGGTCTGCAGGTCTTTGCCTCCGCCCAGCGCGTTCGTAAGAAAGGAAACCGCCTGATCCACGGTATCGATCTTCTCCTCCTTCTTCTCCTGTTTCGCCGGAGCGGGACCGGGCTTCGTTCGCTCCTGCGCGGAGACCGTCTGCGTCACGGCGGCCTGCAGAAGGCCGCCGAACACCACGGTTCCCACGACCACGTTCTCCTTCGCGGCGGACCAGGCGCCGGCGGCGGCGTCCTGCAGGCGTTCGACAAACGTGAGTGATTCGCGGGGCATGCGGTGGAGTGTGAGTCGCCGCTTCCCTTCTGCCAACCATTCTTGTCAAAAGCGGCCGCCTTTCCGCAGGGTACCGCGGGAATTATTCCTTCGCCGTGAGGGCGCGCACGCCCGCGCGGAGCGTGATCAGGGGGTGGCGCCGCACGAACGTGACGACCGAACCGCCGCCCTTCGCGCTCACCGCCCCGCCCTCGCTCTTCCTGCGGAGAAGTTTGCGGATCATCTTCGCCAGGTGGCCGACCAGGAAGGCATCGAGCTCGCGCCGCGCCGCGGGGGAGAGGAGCGGACGGACCTCCTCGAGGCATCGCAGGCGGTCGTAAAGACCCACGCCTTCGCGGAGGTTGCGCATGCTCGTGGAGTTGGCGTGCACGCGGAAGAAGCCGTAGTCCCCCGGGAGCACGTACCAGTCGCCCTGAAGGAGGAGACGGGACCAGTACTCCACGTCGAGCATCTGGCGCATGTCTTCCAGGAACGGTCCCGCGCGCTTGGCCGCATCCGTGCGCATCATCACGAAGCACGGTTCGCCCGGAATGCACGGATGGAGCCCCAGGCGCACCCAGCGCGTGAGGAACTCCGCGCCGCTGCGAATGCCGGGAACCAGGTACTTCTCCTTCTCTCGGGTCACCTCGTCGTAGAAGGGCTGCATCGCGGTGTCGCCTTCCACCTTGTAGGGATGCCCGAGCGACACCATGACGACGGACGGATACTCATCCATCACTCGGAGCCCGCTCTCGAGGTACTGCGGCTTCCAGCAATCGTCCTGGAACATGAGCTGGGCCACGGGAGCCGTCACCTGCCGCATGCACGCGTTCCAGTTGCCGCCGATGCCGCTCCTGGCCTCGCCGCGCTCGAAGCGCACGCGCGGGTCTGCCAGATACGGTTCCACCATCGCGCGCACGTCCTTCTGGGACGCGTCGTCGTGGATGAAGAGCGTCCAATCCTTCTCCGTCTGCGCGAGCACGCTCTCGACGGCCTCGCGAAGGTGCGCGGGGTTGGGCTCGTAGGTGGGAATGAGAACGCTGACTTTGGGCATAATTGCGGATTCCGAATTGCGAATTCATTTTCAATGAGCAATTCGGAATCCGCAATTCGGAATTCGCAATTCTCCATCAGGACATCGATCGCGAGAAAAACTCGTCTTTTTCGGGAACGAAAGGATGGACCTGGTATCCTGCCCCTCCGGAATGTGGCTGCTCTCCCTGCTCGCGGCGTGTTTCGGATTCTTCGTACCGCATGGCGCCCCGCTTGAGGCGAGGATCTTGTCGTACCCGCGGGGAATCGACGCGGTGAGCGTGCGCCTGGAGAAGAAGGACGGCGCGGCGCGCGTGCGCGCCAAGACGGAAGACGGCTGGACCGCGTGGCAACGCCTCTCCGTGGAGGACGAGCAGGATCCGTCGCTCCTGGAATCGAACATGGTGATGTTCCCGCGCGGAACCACGCAAATCTCCCTGGAGGGCGCGATCGCGACCGTGCATCCGATCCGCGTCTCGAGCGAGGGACCGCGCTACGAAACCGCCTCGCTCGTCGCGATGGGCACCCCCCGCATCCTCACGCGCGACGATTGGGGCGCGGACGACTCGCTACTCATCAGCAAGGGGGCATCGTCGTCCCTGTCGTCATCGTCGTCGTCCTCATCGACCGCCGCCGTCGTCAGCGACAAGGAGGAAGGCACGGAATCCACGCGCGAGCAGGAATGCGCCGACGCGGTGAAGCTCTATCCCGAGGAATTCAAGGCGAGCGCCCCCATCACCCGTAACGAGAACGGCGATCGGCTCCGGTGGCCGCTCCAATACTCGCCGAGCGTGCGCCTCCTCGTCGTGCACCATACCGCCGGATCGGTCACGGACGACGGTCGCACGGGCATCGAGCGCATGCGCGCGATTTATCAGTTCCACGCCGTGAGCCGCGGCTGGGGAGACATCGGGTACCACTACGTCATCGACGAGAAAGGCCAGATCTACGAGGGGCGCCAGGGAGGCGACTACGTGGTGGGCGGACACGCCTACTGCAACAACGTGGGCACGATCGGCGTCTCCCTCATGGGGAATTTCGATGCTGAGAAGCCGCCGCAGGCCCAAGCGCAAAGCCTGCAGTGGCTGCTCTCGACGCTCGCGGACAAGTACCATGTCGACCTCCGGCGCCAAGTCCTCTTCCACGGGAAAAAACTCGACCCCATCGTGGGTCACCGCCAGCTCGTGAATACCAGCTGCCCCGGCGCCATCCTCTACGCCGCGCTCGACGAGATCCGGGGGCACGTGCGCGTCGGCGACACCGGCGCGACCGTGGCCTTCGCCGATGCGCCGGGCAAGGCCGCCGCCTCGTCCCGCTCCTCCAAACGACCGTCGACGGCCAAGACGGCCGACGGCGACGCGTCCCGTCCGCCCGTGGGCGCGAGCGGCCTCCAGGCGCTCGGCAGCACGGCCCTCGAGGGACGGCCGAGCGGGGAAGTGCTCCTGTCGCTCCTCTACGCCCCCAAAGGTCCGATGAAGCGCGGATCGAAGATCGCGTCCGTCAAACTCAGCAGTCCGCGGCTGAAGCTCTTCCAGGATCGGGGCGGCGAGTACGTGCAGATCCGCGGGGCGATCACCGCGCAGGAGACGCTCTCGGACAAGGACTCGACGACCGTGCGCCTGAAGCTGCAACTCCCGCCCGACCGCGCGACGCACACCCTCATCGTCGGCGACATCGCATACACCATCGCCGCCTCGGGAAAGAGGATCGGCCGCGTGACGACGCCGGTGACGCAATCGTACTTCCGGGACTCGATCGCGAAACCGATCGCGCCGCCGCGCGTCCCGGTCTCCGTCAGCCGCTCGTCGTCCTCCAGGGCATCCTCCGCGCGATCCGCCGAGAGCCGCCCCGCCGCCGCGGGCAACATGATCCGCATCCGCCTCACCGACGAGAGTTTGGCTTCGGGAAAGGCCACACTCGAGCTCCCCTCCGGCACGCTCCTGAACGGCGAAGCGACGAAGACCGCGCTGACGCTCACCGCCGACGGCTCGGCATGCGTCGCCGTGACGGCGGACGGCCGGATCGCGGACGATCTGCTGCGCATCGATCCCGGTTCGTCGCCGATCGCCATCTCTTCCTTCCGCGCGGGACACCGTCGGTTCCGCGGAACGCTGGAGTGCCGCGTGGTCGGCGGCGCGCTGACCCTCATCGACGAGTTGCCGCTGGAGGACTACTTGGCGGGCCTCGCCGAGGAACCGGACACGGAACCCTACGAGAAGCAGCGCGCCTTCGCGGTGGCGGCGCGCACCTACGCCGCGTACTACCTCGACGCCGCGCACCGCAAGTTCCCCGGCATGCCGTACGACGGCTCGGACAGCCCGGCGGAATTCCAGTACTACGGCGGCTACGACAGCGAGACGCAGAATCCGTCCTGGGTCCGCGCCGTCGAGACGACGCGGAACCTGGTCCTCGAGGCGAACGGAGCCGTCCTGCGCGCCCCGTACTTCTCGGCGGACGACGGACGCACGCGTTCGCCCGAAGAGGCGGGCTGGAAGAACTTCCCGAACGCCGACGTCCTGCGCGCCAAGGACGACCCCTGGTGCCGCGGACAATCGCTCCGGGGCCACGGAGTGGGCATGTCGGGCTGCGGAGCCGAAGGGCAGGCGGCGGAGGGCAAAACCGCGGAACAGATCCTCGAGTATTACTATCCGGGGACGGCATTGACGCCGTTTGGAAGTCGAAGTGTTACCAGGAACTAATTCGATCCTGCTGCAAATTGGCAAGGATGCAAAATTTTGGTAGTATTTCCTGATTTCCACACAAATACCCATGCCCGTCGTCGACGATTCGTCGCCGTTCTCCCTCCTGCTCCAGTCCGACATTCCGTCGGGAGAGGCGCTCTATGACCAACTCATGGGAGAGATCGAGCCGGAGCTCCTCGCGGGCAATCTTCCGCTGCTCGACGAGAAGTACAAAGACGAACCTCCCGCCCAAGCCAAGGCACGCGCGGACCGCTACGAGAAGGCCTTCGCGGAGTACGACAAGCGCCTCAAGGCGTACCTCGGCGACCTCGACCAGCGCGCCCACGCGTACCACCGCATGGCGCTGAAATCCGCCGAGGAGAAGGAGAAACAGGATGAGGACACCCACTTGCATTCCATCGAATCCGCTTTCTCCTCCCTGTGACCATGTTCTCCCCCCACTCGTTCCGCCGCTTCGCGATCCGTCACGGAGAGGCACGCCGGATCTTCGATGCGAATCCGGAGCTCCACGAAACCGTCTCGAAAGAGATCGGCGACCAAGTGGACGTGCATACCAAGGCGGAAGCCGCCGTGAAAGGCGCTACCGAAGGTGCGGATAAACGTTTCAGCGATTTCTCCAAGCGGGCCACCGAAGCCTTCAACAAGCGCGTCGCGGGACAAAGCCCGGAGGCAGTGAAGAAAGCCTTGGAGGAAGCGAACAAGCAGCTCGCACGCCTGTCTCGCCCGCAGCGCCTCGTGCTGCAGGGCGGCCAGTACGTGCTCCAGCCGCTCACGCCGGAGGCCGAACAGAAGGCGAGCAAGACCTTGCCGGACCAGCAGCAGAAGAAGCTTCAGGAGATGCTCAAGAGCGCCACGCCCCTCACGCCCCAGGAACAGACGCAGCTGGAGGCGCTCCAGAAGCGCCTGCCGGAATTCGGTTCCCTCGTCGAGATCATCCGCGTCCTGCCCGCCGCCGAACGCGGCGCGGCGCTGCGCATCGCGGAGGCGATCCAGCCGAACGACATACAGCTGCTGCAGCGCAGCGCCAAAGCCGTCACGGAAGCCCTCGCGAAGCGCAATGCGGGCAACGAGATGGGCACGCTCGTCGACCTCGCGAACATCGGCTCCGCGATGTCGATCCTGCGCGCCCGCGGGAACCTCGACGCAGATCTCCAGACGCTCGGCACGCCCGTCATGCTCGGCGGCGGAGCCGAGGCGGTGATCAAGCGCCACGGGCTCACCGGCCGCGATGCCGAAAGCGTGCGGACGCTGCATGCGATGATCAACGCCATCCCGATCGCGGACCGCCTCGCGCTCGGAAACTTCGGCTCGCGCATGACGAAGGTGATCCAAGCCGAGCAGAAGACGCTCAGCGAATCCCAGCCGAAGACGAAGGCGGAAACAGAAACGAAGGGCAAGATCGCGGAGCAGGGAGACAAAAAGGAGACGGGCGACATCGAAGGAGCCCTCAAGGACCTCGCCGCCCAGCTCCAGAAGGAGTTGCAGCAGTTCGTCCCCGGCTCCATGAGCGCGGAGACGCTCGCCCGCGCCGTCAGCTTCGTCACGACCGCCGGCATGATGCCGGAACGCGTGCGCTTCGGCCTCGCGACGAGGGCCCTCGAAATGCTGCGCGATACGACGTCGAACGGCTTCCTCGCGCCGCAGCAGATGGCAATCATGTTCATCAACCTGTTCTTCCGGCCTTCCGCCCCGCAGGACGCAGCCAAGACCGATCAGGATCTGAAGAAGTCCGCTGAAGACGCGAAGAAGGCCAAGGCCACCAAGGAGGAGACTGCCAAGGAAACTGAAACGACGGAGAAGGGCAACAAGTCTTCCATCCGCATCGATGATCTCGAGCCGAACGAGGAGTCTGACGAAATCGCGATCCCGCGTCCCCGCACCGTCTCGATCGTGATGCAGAGCGGCCGCACGCGCGATCTCGCGCGCGGCACCGGCTCGACGGTCTTCGGCAGGGGCATCGAAGTGGAACGCACGCGCCGCGGCATCATCATCACCGTCGATGAGGACGCGCGCCCGGGCCCCCGCACGCTGCGGATCAACGGCCGGGACGTGACCTTCAACGTCCGCGGAGAGGGCGAAGCCAAAACGAAGGAGGAAGGGGAGGCCAAGGAAAAGACCGCGGCGAACCCTGCTGCCGAACGGCTGCAGAAGCTCCTCGGCGGACTCTTCGCGGAATCGAACGTGAAGGCCGTCACGGCCTTCCTCCGCGCCGGCGGCGCCAACGCCTTCGAGGCGGTGCTCGCCTCGCTCGGCGATCCGAACCTGCCCGCCAGCGCCCGTAAAACCCTCAACGACGCGATGCAGACCATCGTCGGCGAATCGTTCGAGCAGATCGTGAAGGTAATGAACGATCCCGCAGCCCTCAAAAAGCAGATGGAGGCGATCGGAAAGCAGTACGGGGAGAACGCCATGAAGATGATGCAGAACGTCGTCACCGTCTTCCAGACGCTCGGCTCCGCGGCCGGCTCGAAGGCGGTAACCTCGTTCGTGGAACAGCTCCTCAAAAACCCGCTCGGCGTGTTCAACACTCCTCCGAATCAGGCCGCCAAGCTCAGCCAGGACGCCTTCAAGGCGATCAGTGAGTTCTCCTCTAAGTTCAACACGCAAAGCATCACGAAGTTCCTGACGGAAAACGGCGAAGCAGGCGTCAAAGCCATCGAAGATTTCCTTGACAGCAACATCCTCGCCACCCAGTTACGCATCGAATTGCAAGCTGCACTGAAGACGTTCCAGGCACAGGCCAAGGAGAAGGCCGCGAAGGTGAAGATGAGCGCCGAGACCGCGCAGAAGGTCAGTGAGATGCTTGGCAAGCTCAACGCGACCGTGCAGCCGGCCGCGAA
>CAYRGC010000007.1:8993-57882 GCA_964423795.1 uncultured Candidatus Peribacteria bacterium
AAGGAGCGCAGAAGACGTGGAAGGAGTTCACGGACGTCATCGGGAAGGTACAGGCGCAGATGAAGGAGAAGGCCGCGAAGGCGAAGATAGATAAAGAGACCGAGGAGAAGGTTCAGAAGTTCCTCGAAGGAGTTGGTCCGGAAGTACAGGCGCTCTGGAAGCAGTTCCAGGAGTACGTCTCGAATGGTTTGACGCCTCCTCCGACTTCTCCGGCTCTGACGAAGCAGCAGCAAGAGGCGCTGCAGAAACTGCAGAAAGTCGTGAATGGCCTGAACGAAGGAGCGCAGAAGACGTGGAAGGAGTTCACGGACGTCATCGGGAAGGTACAGGCGCAGATGAAGGAGAAGGCCGCGAAGGATAATGCAACGAAGCTTGAAGCCGAAGCCAAGGCCAACGCCACCAAATTGGAGAGTGAAGCCAAGGCGAACGCTGCGAAAATCGAGGCAGAAGCGAAGGCAAACGCTGCGAAGCTGGAAGCCGAAGCCAAAGCGAACGCCACGAAACTTGAGTCAGAGGCCAAGGCAAATGCTGCGAAGCTGGAAGCCGAGGCGAAGGCGAATGCCGTGAAGCTCGAGGCGGAAGCCAAGGCCAACGCCACGAAACTTGAGTCAGAGGCCAAGGCAAACGCTGCGAAGCTGGAAGCCGAGGCGAAGGCTGCTCAAGCGAAAGCTGAAAAAGAAGCGCAGGCGAACGCGAAGGCGAACGCCGCGAAGATTGAAGCGGAAGCCAAGGCCAATGCTGCGAAGCTCGAGGCGCAGGCCAAGGCCGCGAAGACGCAGGCGGAAAATGAGGCAAAAGCCAATGCGGCCAAGCTCGAAGCGGAAGCCAAGGCCAATGCTGCGAAGATCGAAGCCGAGGCGAAGGCTGCTCAAGCGAAAGCTGAAAAAGAAGCGCAGGCGAACGCGAAGGCGAACGCCGCGAAGATTGAAGCGGAAGCCAAGGCCAATGCTGCGAAGCTCGAGGCGCAGGCCAAGGCCGCGAAGACGCAGGCGGAAAATGAGGCAAAAGCCAATGCGGCCAAGCTCGAAGCGGAAGCCAAGGCCAATGCTGCGAAGATCGAAGCCGAAGCGAAGGCGAATGCCGCGAAGATCGAGGCGGAAGCCGCCGCGAAGGCCAAAGCCGAAGCTGCCAATAAGATGGATATCGACGCCTTCGCGAAGACGATGGATGACCTCGGAGCCGCTTCGCAGAACACGTACCTTGCCGCGCTGCGCAACGAGAACGTGCCCGCCTTCACGAAGGCCGTCCAGGCCGAACGCGCGCACCTCGACACAGTGAACACCAACGTTCGCGGCACGAGCCCGGAGGCCGCCCAGCTGCGCAAGCGCGTAGCCCAGCGCACGACGCGTCTCGGCGAGATGGAGGAAAACATCCGCGAGAACCAGGCAAAGCTCAAGGAAGAGACCGACAAGCAGGCCAAACTCAAGGCGGAACAGGCGAAAGCCGCGAGTGAATTTGAGGTAAGCACCGGCGTACGCCGCCTGCCCAACGTAGTTCGGGAAGGCATTTCGATGCCCCAATGGCAGATCACGCTTCCGCAGAACGCTCGTCTTGATGTGAAATTCTTCTCCACCGCGACTCCCATGCAAGGGATGAACACGATCTCCGAAGACACGGGCTGGGTTTCGTATTTCGGCCCGGACATCTCATCCACCAATTACACGTCGTCGGGCAACATGCGCCTCAACGGTTTCGAGATGCAACGCGTCGACGGTCCGAACGGACGCTCCGTCGCCCTCACGACACCTCGCCCGTTCCAACTGCGAATCAACGGTCGCGTGCTCAACCGCGTGAATCCTTCCTGATCAAAGCCTCTTCCTCGTCCGCTCGCGCTCGCCAATCAGCCGCGACCGCTCCAGCTGCTTCTGGGATTCGATCTCCTGGAGCGCGGCATGGAGCGCTGACTCGGCGCGCGATCGCAGCGTGAGAGCCTCGCGGTTCGCGGCCTCGCGCAGCGAGGAGAAGCGGATCTCCAGGTCCTGCCGCTTCTTGTCCAAATCTTTGCCGAGCGCCGACGACTTGGCGCGGTACTGCGCTTCCGCCTCCGCGCGGCGGCTCGACCGCTGGGGCTCCGGCAGGTTGCCGGCGGTGGCGAGCGCGCTGTGATGCTCGGTATCGATGGCCTCGCGGCGGCGCAGCTCCTCGCCGTGCAGGCGGATAAGGTCGTCTTGGTGCAGGTGATCGAGGCGGTCGCGCTCGGACAGGCGGTCGCGCTCGATCTGCTCCTTGGCGCGGACGCAGTCGCGCTCGGCCTTCGCCTTCGCCTCGCGCGCCTCGTGCTCGAGCGCGTCGAGGTCTTTGTCGAGTTCCTGGTTGGCCTCGAATTCCGCGCGTTCGGCCAGCGCCTTCACGGCGGCGGCCTCGTGGAGGGATTCGAAGTACTTGCGCTTCTTCTCCTCGAATTTCCGCTCCTTCTCCTTCCTGTCCTTGAGATACTTCTCCTCCTCGCGCTTGCGTTGTTTGAAGCGCTCCAGCTCCCGCTTGCGCTCCGCCTCGTCGCGGCGCCAGCGGGCCTCGTCGAGCTTGCGCCGCTTCTCGCGCTCCGCATCTTCCTTCAGGCCCTGCTCGCCGCGCTTCGCGAACGAGACGTCCTCCTCGCGGCGACGTTCCCGGCGCTCGGCTTCGCGCTTCTGCTGGTCCGCCGTTCCCTTGAGCGCCCCCTCGTCGAAACCGCGCATCAACTTCCTGCGCAGATCGTCCTTGCGCTTGCGATCGTCGGAGGCGGTCATGGAACGCAGTGTACTCCTCCATCCCCCGACCCCTTCCTCCAGGGGAAGAAGGGGCGAGAAAGTTTTTGAAAATGTTCTTTTCTTCTTCCCCCTCCTCCTCCGGAGGAGGGGTTAGGGGTGGAGGTCAATCGACCACTTTGATGTGCAACTCCTTGAGCTGCTTATCGCTGACGACCGACGGAGCGTTCATCATGGCGTCCTGCGCCTTGCCGTTCTTCGGGAAGGCGTAGATATCGCGGATGCTCGGGCATTCCCACAGCACCATCATGAGGCGGTCGACGCCGGGGGCGATGCCGCCGTGCGGGGGAGCGCCGTACTGGAAGGCGCGGATCATGCCGCCGAACTTCTGGTCGACGTCGTCCTTGGAGTAGCCCGCGATCGAAAACGCCTTGTACATGATGTCCGGGCGGTGGTTCCGGATGGCGCCGGAGCTGATCTCGAAGCCGTTGCAGACGAGGTCGTACTGGTACGCGAGGATCGTGAGCGGATCCTGCTTTTCGAGCGCTTCCATGCCGCCCTGGGGCATCGAGAAGGGGTTATGGGAGAAGTCGACCTTGTTCTCGGTCTCGCTCCACTCGTACATCGGGAAATCCTTCACCCAGAGCCAGCACGCGCGCTTGGGATCGGCGAGATTCTGGCGACGGGCGATCTCGATACGCACCTGGCCCAAGGCCTTGCAGGCCGTGAGCCACTTGTCCGCGGCGAAGAACACGGCGTCGCCGGTCTTGGCGCCGACGAACTCCACGATCTTTTTGGCCAGATCCTCACCCAAGAACTTGATGATGGGGGAGGAGAGCCCTTCCGGCTTCACGAGGATGTAGGCGAGGCCCTTGAGTCCGTAGATCTTCGCGATCTCGGTGAGGCCGTCGATGTCGCCGCGACTGAAACCCGCGCCTCCCGGAACGGGCAGCGCCTTCACGACGCCTTTCTTGGAGACCACGTCGGCGAAGACGGAGAATCCGGATCCTTTGACCATCTCGGAGACGTCCTTGAGCTCGAGACCGTAACGGATATCGGGCTTATCGGAACCGAAGCGATCGAGGGTCTCCTTCCACGTAAGTTGCGGGAACCCTTCGACTCCGCTCAGGGCAGGCGGGACTGAGACTTTTTTATCGCTGAATGTATGCGTGAGCTCGATCATGAGCGGCTCGACGACTCCCCACACGTCCTCCTGCGTGACGAAGCTCATCTCCAAATCGAGCTGGTAGAACTCGCCCGGGTGGCGGTCGGCGCGGGGGTCTTCATCGCGGAAACACGGCGCGATCTGGAAGTAACGGTCGAGGCCCGCGACCATGAGGAGCTGCTTGAACTGCTGCGGAGCCTGCGGCAACGCATAGAACGTGCCCGGATGCAGGCGGCTCGGCACCAGGTAGTCGCGCGCGCCCTCCGGCGAGGAGTTGGCCAAAATCGGCGTCTGCACTTCCGTGAAGCGCTGCTTGTGCATGTAGCCGCGGATATGCGTGAGGAACTGGTCGCGCTTGCCGAGCATCTCCTGCAAACGCGGACGGCGGAGATCGAGGAAGCGGTACTGCAAACGAAGCTCTTCGTTCACATCTTTATCCTGATCGATCTCGAACGGAGGAGTCTTGGCCTCGGAAAGGATCTCCAGGGAAGCGACCATCACCTCGACGGCTCCCGTCGGGTTATCCTCGCGCGCGGCGCCCTCGCGGCGCTTGCTGACCTTTCCCTCCACCTTGAGCACCCACTCGGAGCGCACCTTCTCCGCGGCGGCGAAGACGTCCTTCTTTTCCGGCGCGATCACCACCTGCGTGATGCCGTAATGGTCGCGCAGATCGATGAAGATCAGTCCGCCGTGGTCGCGGCGACGATGGACCCAGCCGCAGAGAGTGACCGACTGGTCGGCGTGCTCGGCGCGGAGTTCTCCGCAGGTGTGCGTGCGAATCATAGAGAAGGCAGAAGGGCAGCAAGGCGCGAGGTCACTGTGCGTCCACGAGTCTCGTGATGAGGTGAACCAATCTCGCACAATGGTCAGCAATGTCTTCCTGCTGGGCCGGATTACAATACTGTAATTCCAGACTCAATTCTATGTGATTGTCCACCTCCACGACCGATCCCCGGGCTCGGAGATAGTAGGCATTTCGATGAGCTTTTGTCCTCATCGCAGAGCCTTCCGCGAGATTCGCCATGCTTGAGCTCGCTGCTCTCCGAAGCTGACTTATAAGCCCGAAGCGCTCATCTGACGGAAACGCACTGGTCACTGCATAGATCTTGAGCGTGAGAAGTTTTGCCTCTCGCCAGGCAATAAGACTGCGGAATCCGTTCGTGTTCTTCTTCATGCAGACAAACTGCTGCTCTCAGCCTTCCTTGCGCAGTCTCCGGATTAAGGGAAAATTTTCGTTTCTGAACCTTTTGTTTCTACAAAAGCAAAACTTCGGTTCTTCTTCGACGAAGAACCTCCTGCCCTCCTGCCCTTCTGCCGTCCTGCCCTCACTTCTTGAACAACCTCCCCACCTCCTCCTTGAACTCCTCCAGATCCTTGAACTCGCGGTGCACGGAGGCGAAGCGGATGTAGGCGACCTCGTCGAGCTTCTTCAGTTCCTTCATCACATCAGTACCGATCGTGGAGGACACCACCTCTTTCTTATTGCCGCCCCACTTCTCCTCGAGCCTGCTTAGGAGCTTATCGATCTGGTCCTGGGTAACGGGGCGCTTGGTGCACGAGAGCCAGATGCCGCGCTCGAGCTTGGTGCGGCTGTAGGGCTCGCGCGTGCCGTCGCGCTTCACGACGATGAGCGAGCTCATCTCCTGCCGTTCGAAGGTGGTGAAGCGGTGATCGCACTTCGGGCACTCGCGGCGGCGGCGCACGGCGCGGCCGTCCTCGGCGAGGCGGGAGTCCACGACGTTCGTATCCTCAAATTTGCAGCGGGGGCAGTGCACGGGGGAATTCTAGCACCGAAACGGCCTCATGCCGCCTTTTTCTCCCGGAGCTCCTCCATCAACCTGCGAAGCTTGGCACGCAGTTCCTCCTCGCAGAGACGCAGTTTTTCCTCCCATTTCTGATGCCATTCCTTCGCGAGTCGATCCACGATCAGGGTAGCCCGATCAGCCGGCAAAAAAGGAAGACCCTGCTGCAACGCTGGATGCGCGCTCTGCGCTTTCTCAAGCCATTCCCACAGGACCCGGAACGATTCGATGAGAATGCCGTCCACGGGATCGGCCGAAAGGATGCGCTCGGCTTCGGGATGTTTCGTCATGCCCGGCATGTCTCCGTATCCCGCGACGACCGCCCGGGAAAGACGCTCCAGCATCTGCTCGGTCGCCTCGGGATTCGGCCGGCGGGGAACCTGGAAGGCAGTCGGCATGCGGACCACGCTTGTAAGGAACGATGGCCCGGAAGACAAGCCCCGCGCACGCAAAAAGTCCCGCCGGTCGGGCGCGGCGCGGAACGAAACGGAAAAAATGCCTTTATCTCCGGAGAATCCTGTCTTCTCCCTCTTTCGTGAGGTCGACCACCTTGGACGGAGGCGTCTTCGGGAGGACGCCGCTGTCGAGCAGGATGTCCGGGACGAACTCCCTGCCCGCGAACTGCGCGCAGATCTCCTCGGAGCTGTAGGGGCTCTGGAGGCCGTGCACGTTGGCGGATGTCGTCGTGAGAGGCCCGCCGAAACCTTTGACGAGCGCCAGGGCGACCGGGTGCGGGGACACGCGCACGCCCACCGTGCGCGCGAGGGACGGGTCGGGATCGGGCGTTGGAAAGAGGAGCGACGGGGCGTCGGTCCTGAGCGCCAGCACCAGCGTGAGCGGGCCCGGGAGACCCTCTTTGGCCAACTCCTCGGCGCGGGCGGTCCAGGCGACGTACCGCTTGGCATCCTCGACGCTCGAAAAGAGGGCGCTCACGGGCTGCGTGCGGCCTCGATCCTTGGTCGCGAAGAGGCGTTCCACGACGGCGGGATCGCCGATGTCGCAGGCGAGCCCGTAGCACGTCTCCGTGGCATGGGCGACGATGCCGCCCGAAGCGAGGGCCTCGATCGCGGCGCGGATGCCGCCGGCGTCAGCGGGAAGAATCTGCATGCTCGTAGGGGGAACGGTCGCGGGAGGAGGAATCCATGGACCGGCGTCGCGCCTGGTCGCGGAGCTCCATGACCCAGCGGTGGGTGCGCGCGATGGAAGGAGTGTAGTGGATGCGCGCGGTGGTCTGCTGGGCCTCGAGCATCAGGGTGCCGTATCCGAGGACGTTCTGCACCACTCCGCGCTGGGATTTATGGACGTCCTGGAGCGACGCGAGGTCGATGACCTCGTGGTCGTCGAAGGCGAGGAGGGTTTTACGGATGCGGTGGATGCCCTGATCCGAGACGATCACGAGCCGCAGGAAGTGCGCGTAGAACCGCACGAGGAACTCGACGTGCGCGACGAAGAAGGACCCCTGCAGGCAGAGAAGCAGCGCATGCCAAGTGCCCCCGCGATCTGCCGGGGAGGGCGGAAAGGCGAGGAGTCCCAATACCGCGATGCCGAGCGTGAAGCAGAACGTCCGCAGAAGCGCCCCCGCGACGCGCACCCAGTGGTGGCGGAAGTAGAACTGCAGGTGCTCCCCGGCGTTGCGGCCCGGGAAATCCACGGAGCCCGACGGTTGGGGCCACCCGTTTACCATAGGAACAGCACGGAACCGCCGAGCACGGCCAGCAGGAACGCTGCGTGGACGAGCACGCAGATCCTGAGGCGCAGCAGCGTGAAGAAGCGGAAGGGCGAAATATCGATCTCCCGGGGGAAGATGAAACCGTGGACCCGGCGCCGAAACAGGCGCCAGAGCAGCAGTTCCGTGGCGAGGACGAGGACGGCGCCGACGAGGAAGACGGTGGACTGCGCGCTCATGGGATAAGCGTGCATTCTTGCACCCCGCGTCGCGACGGGCAAAGAAGATCTCGCCGACTTACGCCTGCTCCGCGTACTTGCCGAGCACCTCCTCCACTTTCTTCTCGAGAACCGCGGACATGGTCACGGTGAGGGATACGGGCACGAGCTGTTCGCCGATCTTGAGCTGCACCCGCTCCTTGCCCGGGAACGTCTCGAAGACGTGCTTGAGGTCGAGGAGCAGCTGCCGGGGCGCCCGATGGGGAAGCGCGATCGTGTGGATGGAGATGGGCGACGAAGACGAGGAAGACGCCGAGGACGCCATGACGCCAGGATCTCTCGGCGCCAGTCCTGAGTCGGATCGAAGGGTCTTGGCGTCTTGCTCGTCCTGATCGTCTTTCGCTGAACCAGAAACCTGCTGAAGACCCAATACCTTGAGAGCGTCCTCCACCCCCATCCCCTCGCCGATCCAGCGTCCCAGAGGCCCGAGACCGTCCATGGCCGCGCCGTTGCCGCCGTCGTTCTTCTCCTCCCCGCCCGTGACCTTCACGGTCTCGCCGGCGATGACGTTGCCTTCCTCGTCGACCATGTCGACCGTCTCCTCGCCTTCCTGGCGCAGGCGCAGGCTCAGCCCCTGCTTGGCCTCCTCCTCGTCGAAGAACCCGGCTTCCTTCGCCTTCTCGATCATGATGGGAAGCGAGGCCTTCTTCGCGGAATCGGCGCGCAGCTGCAGCTGACCCGCGCGGAAATCGAGCGTGCCCTTGATAACGAGCACGATGTCGGAGAGCTCCAGCATCGGGGCGATCTCCGCGAAGGTGCGCGGGAAGAGCGTCACCTCCATCTTCCCCGTCGGGTCCTCGATCGCGAGGATGCCCATGGTCTCGCCCTTCTTGGTCGTGATGCGCTTGAGACCTTCGGGAAGGCCCGCGATCGTCACGGCCTTGCCCACCTCCTTTGTGGTGAGGTTCGCGATGAGCTGCGCCTTCTTGCCGATGTACTTCCGCAGGCCCGCGAGCGGATGGTTGCTCACGTACATGCCGAGCGTCTCCTTCTCCCACTTGAGCTTCTCGAGCGTCGTCGCGGGGACGGTCTGGGGAAACTCGATCTTGCTCTCCTCCGCGTCGCCTCCGAGGGCGGAGAACAGGTCGCTCTGCGCGGCGCCGACGTCGCCCGAGGCCTTGCTGAAGTCGCTGATCTTCTCGTAGTGGTCGATGATCGTGCGGCGCTCGCCCAGCTGGTCCAAGGCGCCGCTCTTCGCGAGGGCTTCCAGGGACTTCTTGTTGAGCAGCTTGCTCGGCATGCGGCGGGCGAAGTCCTCGAGGCTCGCGAACGGACCGCCCTCCTCGCGCGCGGCGATGATCTGCTGCACGGTACTGTCGCCGATGCCCTTCACCGCGGAAAGCCCGAAGCGGATCGAGCCGGGCGCCGACTTGCCGTTCGCCTTCTTCCCCTCCGCAGGGATGGCCGTGAAGTGGCGCAGCGACTGGTTGATGTCCGGGGGGAGCACGGCGATGCCCATGGAGCGGCACTCCTCGATCTCGATCATGACGCGATCGGTCTTTTCGGCGTCGCCCGAGAGGAGCGCGGCCATGAACTCCGTCGGATAGTGCGCCTTGAGGTACGCGGTCTGGTACGCGATGAGCGCGTAGCCCGCGGCGTGCGACTTGTTGAAGCCGTAGCCCGCGAACGGGGTGATGACGTCGTCGAAGATCTCCTCCGCGAGCTTCTTGTCGTAACCCTTCTTCACGGCGCCCGCGACGAACTTCTCCCGCTGCGCCTTGAGCTCCTTCATGATCTTCTTTCCGATGGCGCGGCGGAGGAGGTCGGCCTCGCCGAGCGAGAATCCGGCGAAGACCTGCGCGATGAGGAGGATCTGCTCCTGGTACACGCCGATGCCGTACGTGGGCTCGAGGATGGCCTTGAGGTCGTCGTGGACGTACTTCACCGTCTGCTGGCCGTGCTTGCGCTTGATGAAGTCCGGAATCCACTCCATCGGACCCGGGCGGTAGAGCGAGACCATCGCGGTGATGTCCTCGAACTGCGTGGGCTTGAGCTGCTTCAGGTAGCGGCGCATGCCCGCGGATTCGAGCTGGAACACGCCGGTCGTGTCGCCGCGCTTCAGGAGCTCGTAGGCCTCCCTGTCGTCGAGCGGGAGCTCGGTGATGTCGATCTTCCTGCCGTGCAGGCGCTCGATGATCTCGAGCGACGTCTGGATCACCGTGAGGTTGGTGAGGCCGAGGAAATCCATCTTGAGGAGACCGAGGGCCTCGAGCGGCTTGGCTCCGTACTGCGTGATGATGATGTTCTCGTCCTTCGGCGCGCGCTGGAGCGCCGTGTACTCGCCCGTGGGCTTCTCGGAGATGATGACGCCACACGCGTGGATCGACACGTGGCGCGCCTTGCCCTCGAGCTTGAGCGCGATGTCGATGATGCGCCTGTAGGTCTCGTTGCCGTCGTACGCGCCCTTGAGCTCGTCGGTTTCGAGCGCTTCCGTGAGCTTCGTGCCTGGCTTCTCGGGGATGAGCTTCGCGAGGCTGTTCATCTCCAGGAACGGCACGCCGTAGGCGCGTCCCACGTCTTTGACGGCCGCGCGCGCGGCGAGCGTCCCGAAGGTGCAGATCTGCACGACGCGGTCCGTGCCGTACTTGCCGCGCACGTACTCGAGCACTTCGTCGCGGCGCGTGTCCGCGAAGTCGAGATCGATATCCGGCATGGAGATGCGTTCCGGGTTGAGGAAGCGTTCGAAGAGCAGTCCGTGCTGCATCGGGTCGATGCCCGTGATGCCGAGCGAGTAACTGACCATCGAGCCCGCGGCCGAGCCGCGTCCCGGACCCACGGTGATGCCGCGGCGGCGCGCCTCGTTCACGAAGTCGGCGACGATGAGGAAGTAGCCGGAGAAGCCCACCTGCTTGATCACGGAGAGTTCGTACTCCAGGCGCTTTTTCTCTTCGTCGGTGCCCTTCGGGTACTTCTCCTTGAATCCCTGGTGGCAGAGCTCCGTGAGGTACTCCTCCTCGCTGCGCTTGTCGGGCACGGGGTAGCGCGGGATCTTGTACTTGCCGAAATCGAAGGTGACGGAGCAGCGGTCCGCGATGACGCGCGTGTTCTCGAGCGCCTCGGGCACGTGGGCGAACGCCTTCTCCATCTCCTCGAAGGGGCGCATGGAATAGTCGCTGTCGCGCATGGAGAAGCGACCGGGATCGGCCACGAGCTCGTTGCGTTGGATGCAGAGGAGGACGTCGTGCGCCTCGCTGTCCTCGGGACGGCAGTAGTGGCTGTAGCAGGTCGCCACGACGGGCACGCCGAGTTCCTTGCCCGCGGCGATCAGCTGCTGGTTCACCTCGGCCTGCCCGGCGACGCCGGGAAGATCCATGAGTTCGAAGTAGAGGTTCCCCCGGCCGAAGTACCCGTGGTACTCGTCCACGAGCTTCTTGAGCATCTCGCGGTCCTCCGCGAGCGCGGCCTGCGGGATCGCGCCGCTCAGCGGGCCCGAGAGCGCGATGAGCCCCTTGCCGTACGCCTGGAGCAGCTCCTTGTCGACGCGCGGCTTGTAGTACATGCCCTCGAGCGCGGCGGCGGACGCCATCCGCAGGAGGTTCTGGTAGCCCTCGTTCGTCTCGCAGAAGAGCGTGAGCGGATAGCGCTTGGTATCGACGCCGCTCTCTTTATCCTTGCGCGTGCGGACCGCCACGTAGACGTCCATGCCGATGATGGGCTTGAGGCCCTTCTTTCCGCACTCCTGCACGAACTCGATGAGGCCGTACGTATAGCCCTTGTCCGCCATGCCGACGGCCGTCTGCCCCAGCTCCTTCGCGCGCTCGGCGATCTCCCCCGGGCTCGGAAGCGCCTCCAGGAGGGAGTACGTGGAGTGGCAGTGCAGATGGACGAAATCGGCGGCCTTCACAGGGACATCATCCTGACACGAACGGCCGTCGCCGCGCCACCCGTTCATTTCCCAAATTCCTTCGCGCGGGCATGTCATCCTGAGCGGAGTCGAAGGACTTGCCCGCGCGACGCGGACCGCAATCACAACCCCGGTCTTCCCAGCAGCAGCCACAGGATCCCCGCGATCACGGGCTGATGCAGGAGGTAGACCGCGAGCGTGTGGCGCCCCGGAAACGCGAGTGCCCGGAGCCACCGCGGACTCTCCGCGACCGCCGGTCCGCGGCGGAGTGCCGGAAGCAGCCACGGCGCCGATCCGAATCCGAGGAACACGACGCCCGCCCACGGCAGGAGCGGGTAGTAGTCCACGCTCGCGAAGCCCTCCGGGGGAAGGCCGAGGGGAATGCCGGCCCACGCGGGAAGCGACGGGGCGAGAAGCCGCGGCGCCAGCGGCACGGCGAGCGCGAGGAGAAGCGCGATCCACGGATAACGGCGCAGGAGCCCGAGGAAAAGCACGCTGATGCCGATGAGGTGCAGCACCCCGAAGCGGACGTACGTCCCCGGATCGATGAGGAACGTGACGGCGGTGACGCCGAGGGCGGCGGCGAGGATGAGGCCGGCGCGTCGCAGCGACTTCCTCCACGGGTGCGCGGCGCCCTCGAGGGAGAGCGCGGTGCTCAGTCCCGCCAGAAACAGGAACGACAGGGCAGCGATCCTCCCGAGCACGAACCACGCGGGCGACGAGAGGTCGATCGCGTAGCCGTAGTACGCGTGCAGGTCGAACGCGACGTGGTACGCCACCATGAGCAGCAACGCGGACGACCGCAGGAGATCGGGGAAGAGGAGGCGGCGCATGGCGAAGAAGCATAGCGCCACTTCCGCGGTCAGCGTCCGATGTTCTCGATCTGCGTCGAAACCTCGTTCAGCACGCGCGCGTAGAGCAGCGCGCCGATCACGGACACGACGAGGAGCGCCCCCGCCCCCGCGATCTTCACCCAGAAGAACACCGAGCGCAGCCGCTCCCGGGACTCCATGCGCTCGAGGATCCGCTCCTGCTTTTCGAGCGTTTTTTCGATCAGTTCCAGCCGTTCGTCCGAAGTGAGGTTCTCTTGGGCCATTCTCCCGAGTATAGCGGAAAACGCGTGTTGACGCAATGAACGTGGCTTGGGATAACCAAAAAAGGAGCCATTGCGCTTGATCGAAACGCGAAAAGAAGGGAAAATGGCTATATACAATTAAATATTGTATAATATCATTATACGTCATCCGTACGCGTTTCCCGCATGGACCTCTCACGCATCGCCGCCGGCCGTCTCCCCGAGGAAATGAACGTGCTGATCGAGATCCCCCAGGGGTCCGGCATCAAGTACGAGCTCGACAAGGAGTCCGGCGCGCTCGTCGTGGACCGCTTCATCCACACCGCGATGGTGTATCCCTTCAACTACGGATTCATCCCGCACACGAAGAGCGAGGACGGCGATCCGGTCGACGTGCTGCTCATCTCCGCCCAGCCGGTGATGCCCGGATGCGTGGTGCCCGCGCGCCCCGTGGGCATGCTCGAGATGGAGGACGAGGCGGGCATCGACACGAAGATCATCGCGGTTCCGCAGAAGAAGATCGATCCGTCCTTCGCGGACATCGAGGACATCGGCGACATCGACAAGCACACCCGCAACCTCATCGCGCACTTCTTCGAGCGCTACAAGGAGCTCGAGCCGGGCAAGTGGGTGAAGATCAACCGCTTCCTCGGCAGGACGCAGGCCATGAAGGCCATCAAGAGGAGCATGCTCGCCTGAGGATCAACGCGCTGTCAGCCAAAGCGGCAACAGCGTCCCGTTCACGAATGCCTTCGTCGTGCCGTCCGCATCCGGCGCCGAGACTTCGAGATCGTCGCCCGCGCGGCCCGTCGAAAGACACCAGAAACGGATGTTCGGGGGAGCGCCCCCGGCGACGCCGTTGTACCCGATCCACGTGAATCCGACATTCGTCCTTCCCGCGACCGCGATGGGCGAAGGGCGCCCCTCGGGCGGAAGGTCATCGCCGAAACTCATGCGCGCCTCCGCCTGCGCGAAATCGGACGAACAGGTCCCGGACAGCGTCGCCACCCAGAACACGCCCGCATCGGCATTGGACGGATTCGTGACGGAGGGGAGCGCGAAGGTGAGCATTCCCGCTTGTTCCTGGCGCACGACCCATCCTCCAGGCAACTCGAGCTGTTTGAGGCGATCCGTCACACTCGGTACGACGACGGGAGCCGGCGGCGATGGATCGACCGGGGCGGGAGCGGGCGCCGAACAGGCGGCGATCGAAAGGGCGGCCACGGCGGACAAAGCGAGAGAAGTGAGGCGCATGGGAAGAGCATAGCGCAGACACAGAAGGAGCGCGGGGGATCCGTACGCAACGTCCGTTCGATACGATTTTTTTGCGTAGGTTGAGGTAGAATTCGCCTGTGGTCCCGTAGTTCAACGGATAGAACGACCCTCTCCTAAGGGGTAAATGCAGGTTCGATTCCCGCCGGGACCACCATTCGACTCGTCCGCCTCGGCGGACTCGCAACATGCCCCTCTCCGTCGCCCTGCTCAGGGGCATCAACGTCGGCGGGAACAAGAAGGTCCCGATGGCGGACCTGAAGAAAGCCCTCGAGAAGGCAGGCTATACCAACGTGAAGACGCTGCTCGCGAGCGGGAACGTGGTGCTCGAGGCGAAGGAGACGGGAGCGGCGCTCCGGAAGAAGCTCGAGGCTTTGCTGGAGAAGACCTTCGGTTTCCCGATCCCGACGATCGTGCGAGGAATGAATGAGATCACGGCGTTCATCAAGGCCGACCCGTTCAAGACGATCGACGTGACGGAGCACACGCGTCTCTACGTGACGTTCCTCGGCGACGGCGCGAAGCCGAAAGGCACGATCGCGATCCCGTACCGCGCGCCGACGGGCGATTTCGAGATCCTCGCGGCCTCGAAGGGCACGGTCCTGAGCGTCCTCACGCTGAAACCCGGCGTCACGACGCCGAAGGTGATGGAGGTCCTTGAGAAGGAATTCGGCAAGGACGTGACCACGCGGAACTGGAACACGGTGGAGAAGATCGCGGCGCTGGGCTGACACAGTCACTTCGCCGGCGTGAGCTGCTTGCAGGCGCTCGGCGTTCCCGTGCACGCATAACCGTATTCGAGGCGGCAGCTGTCGCTGCAGCCGTCGCCGGACATCGCGTTGCCGTCGTCGCAGGATTCGACGGAGGCGATGACGCCGTCTCCGCACGCGATGGCGCATGCGCTCGGCTGCCCGTGACACGTGTACCCCTTTTCGACGGCGCAGGATGCGGAGCAACCGTCGCCGGAGACCGCGTTGCCGTCGTCGCACTGCTCGGCGTCGAGGACGAGTCCGTCCCCGCACCGCGCGCGCTCGAGCGCGACGGACGAGAACGCGCGCGCATTCGCCGATCGCAGCGCTCCCTCCTCCGACTCCCGATGCTGGTACACCTTGGCCGAACGATCGTTCGCGGCGGAAGAAGGGGACGCCGCGGAGGACGAAGAGGAAAACATGCCGCCGGAGGAAGACGCGCGCGCGGACGAGGAAGCGAGGGACGACGAACTTCCCTCGGAGGACGCTCGCGCGGAGCTCGAGGACCCGACGACGCAGACGCTCGGATTGCCGCGGCATTCGGCGCCGGGCTCGATCTCGCAGGCGGAGGAACAGCCGTCGTCGCCCACGACGTTGCCGTCGTCGCACATCTCCTCATTCTCGATCATGCCGTTGCCGCACTCCGCGGGCAGCTTGCCGCACATGCTCGGCACCCCCATGCAACCGTAGCCCTTGTCGATGGCACACGCCGTGCAACCGTCGCCGGGAACGGCGTTGCCATCATCGCAATATTCCCCGGGATCGGCGCGCCCATTGCCGCAGGAAGGCGCCGGAGCGAGAGGATCCTCCTGCGGCGGATTGTCGAGAGCCGAGAGCTTGTCGAAGTCGATCCGCGTCACGTCTCCGCGCACGATGGGCATCGCGAAGTATCCCGCGGCGAAGAGGAGGAAGAGTCCTCCGCCCACTTCGATGATGCGTTGATAGGGGAATTTCAATCGCATCATTGTACCGAAAAACCGCGCGCCGGACAATCGGGCGGACCGATACGAACGCTCGAACCCGAAAAGCGTTGCAAAAAGAATCCGCGATTTTCCGCGCGGCGAGTCTCGGCGAACCGGAGGCGCCGGCGTATAGTGACGAAACTATGCAACACTTCCGTTCACTCCGTTTCCGTCTCGTCGCGCTGCTCGGGCTCGTTTCCCTGATGCCCGCGTACGCGCTCGCGCTGACGTACGGCAACTCCTTTACCAGCGATTACCGCGACGCGCCGTTCTCGAAGGGCGAGAACGCAGGCATCGCCATCCTTACCCAGATCGGCGCCGTCGAAGGCAACCCGGACGGCACGTTCCGCCCCGGCCGCACGCTCAATCGCGCCGAATTCACGAAGATCGTCCTTCTCGCCAAGGGCATCGACGTCGGCGGGGGAGAGAATTGCTTCCCGGACGTCCGGGCATCGGACTGGTTCAGCCCCTACGTCTGCGAGGCGAAGGCCCGCAGGATCGTCCAGGGCAATCCGGACGGCCTCTTCCATCCGGATCGTCCGGTGAACTACGCCGAAGCCGTGAAGATCCTTGTGACGCTCTACGGCTACGAGCTTCCCGTCTTCCAGCAGAAGCAGTCGTGGGAGTGGTACACCCCCTACGTCCGCGCGACGATCGATAGCGGACTCGCGTTCTCCTCGAACGTCGATCCGGGCCTCTTCCTGACGCGCGGCCAGATGGCCCGCCTCGCCGCCGCCTTCGTGGCGGACGCGAAGGGCGAGCTGGACCTGTACCGCGATTTCGAGAAGGGAGTGACGCATTCATCGTCCTCTTCTTCCTCGAGCATGAGCAGCGGCTCCGTGAGCTTGAGCTCCTCGTCGCTCTCTTCCTCCTCCTCATCGTCCGTCTCCTCAACCTCGTCCAGGTCGTCGTCGGCCCAGGGCCTTTCGGCGGATTTCCCGGCAAGGAGCCGCTTCCTGATGCTCGGAGAACGCAGCCAGCCCATGGCGAGCGTGTCCGTGTTCGCCGAACTGGAGCCGATGTTCCTACGCAACGCACAGGTGCAGCTCGTCCAGCGCGAAGACGGCATCGACACGATGTTCCTCGTCGACGCCGACGGCGTCGAGATCGGCCAACTCTCGCTCGATTCCCTCGCGGACAGCAATCGCCGCACGTGGACGGGCAACTTCACGGGTACCTACAAGATCAATAAGGGGGAGACCAAGGTCCTCGGCGTCGAGGTGCGCATGAAGCCCCGCGACGGCGGCGGCGTCTCCGACCGCCAGGTCCAGGTGAACACCATGCGCCTCTCCACGATCGGCGAGTGGTCCTCCGAGACGGTCACCACGACCCCGCCCACCTTCACCTTCCCGATCAGCCAGACCACGCAGGCACGCGTCACGTCCGTGGTCAACGCCCTGCCCGAGACGGGCACGCTTCCGCTTGGCAACGACCAGTTGCTCGCGGCCTTCACGATCAGCGGCACGCACGTGCCCCAGGCGTCGCTCAAGCTCGAGACCGTCGAGTTCAACGTCAGCTCCCTTAACGTGAACACGTCCGGCTGGGAGCTCGGCACGCAGGAATCCCCCGACCGCACGCCCTGCACGGTGAACGGGACCACGGTGAGCTGCAGCGGCATCCCGGAGGGGATCGGCACGCTGACCGACGGCCCGCGCACGCTCAAGCTCTTCGCCGACGTGTCGCTGCCCGCGGGGACCGTGTCGCCCTCGCTCCAGGTGAGCATCAACCAGCCGGGCGGCATCAGCGATCTCGGCGCCATCCGCTGGAGCGACGGCTCGTCCACCTTCGGCTGGACCGAATTCGGCACCCCGATCGCGAAGAGCACGAGCTGGAGATAACGGAGGGATAAAAGGGAGGAAAGGGGTAAAAGGAATACCTTTTATCCCTTTTTCCCGTCTTTACCCTTTTTCCCCTCGCTCGTCCGAGTGACAGCAGCGCAAAAGCAGGGATAATGGCTCCGCGATGCGCACCCGCTTCCCTCCCTCTCCCACCGGCTACCTCCACATCGGCGGACTCCGGACGGCTCTCTATAACGAGCTGCTCGCCCGCAAGACCGGCGGCACCTTCGTGCTGCGGATCGAGGACACGGACCGCGAGCGCAGCGTGCCCGGCGCGATCGAACAGATCGTGCGGAGCCTGCGCTGGGCGGGCGTGCACCCCGACGAGGGCGTGACGGAGAAGGACGGCGCGATCAGCCAAACGGGGGACAAGGGGCCGTACATCCAGTCCGAGCGCCTCCCGATCTACCGCAAGCACCTGGACGAGCTCGTGACGAAAGGCCACGCCTATCCGTGCTTCTGCACGCCGGAACGCCTCGACGAGATGCGCAAGAAGCAGGAGCAGCTCAAGCAGGCGCCGATGTACGACCGGCAGTGCTTGCGCCTGCCGAAAGACGAGGTGCAGAAGCGCCTCTCCGCGGGCGAGAAGCACGTCTTCCGCCTGAAGATCCCGCACGAGCGCACGATCGCGTTCGTCGACGAAATCCGCGGAAAAGTGAGCTTCCAGGGACACACGATCGACGACCAAGTGCTGCTCAAGAGCGACGGATTCCCCACGTACCACCTGGCGCACGTGGTGGACGATCACCTGATGGAAATGGACCTGATCCTCCGCGGCGAGGAGTGGCTGAGTTCGCTCCCGAAGCACCTCCTCCTCTTCGAGTACTTCGGCTGGACCGTGCCCAAGTACGCGCACCTGCCGCTGCTGCTCAACAAGGACCGCAGCAAGCTGAGCAAGCGGCAGAACGCCGTGTCCGTCGACGAGTACATCCAGAAGGGATACCTGCCCGAGGCGCTCCTGAACTTCCTCGCGCTCCTCGGTTGGAACCCCGGCACCGAGCAGGAGCTCTTCACGCACGAGGAGCTCATCCAGGCGTTCAGTCTCGAGCGCGTGCAGAAGGCGGGCGCGGTGTTCGATCCCGAAAAACTCGACTGGCTCCAGGGCCAGTGGATGCGGCGCATCCCGGCCGCCGACTTCGCCGACCGCATCCGGCCGCTTGTAGCGGAGAAGCATCCGGCCGCGAGGACGGACGCCGGGTTCGGCAAGAAGGCCGCGCTCATCCAGGAGCGCATCACCTTCTTCCACGAAGCCCCCGAGATGCTCTCGTACTTCTACGCGGAGCCGTCGCCGACGCTCGAGGTGCTGACGAACGAGAAGCAGAAGGCGACGAAGGAAGCGTTGCCGGGCGTCTTCGCGACGCTGAAGGCGCTGCTCGCCGCGATCCCCGAAGCCGAGTGGACCACCGAGCGCCTGCTCGCGGACGCCAAGGCGGAAGTGGGGAAGGGACAGTGGAAGCTCGGACAGCTCCTCTGGCCGCTGCGCGCCGCGCTGACGGGCTTGCCCTTCAGCCCCGGCGCCGTGGAAGTGGCGGCAGTGCTCGGCAAGACGAAGACGATGGAACGCCTCGAGCGCGCGTCCGCCCTCGCCTGACATGCAGATCCAGGACCTCGTCCCCGTCGGCCCGAAGACCACGATGAAGATCGGCGGACAGGCCCGCGCGTACGGCGAAGCGAAGACGAAGGAAGATATCGAACAAGCGCTTTCCGAAGCCAAAAACAGGAATCTTCCATTGATCCTTCTCGGCGGCGGCGCCAACACCATCTTCGCCGACGGCATCGTGGAGGCGCTCGTCGTGCGCATGAAGTACGACGGCATGACGATGGACAGAAACCTCGTCACGGTCGGCGCAGGAAAGATCATGGGCAGTCTCCTCAACGAACTCGCCGCGAAGGACCTCGACCTCTCCGCGCTCACCGGCATCCCGGGAACGGTGGGCGGCTCGATCTTCGGCAACGCCGGTCAGGGCCCGAAGGGGATCTGGATCGACGCGTATGTCGAATCGGTGACGGCGCTCATCGACGAGAAGTGGAAAACCTTTTCGAAGACCGAGTGCGGTTTCCGCTACCGCGAGAGCGTTTTCAAGGATCTGAACCACGAGGGGAAAACCGTCGTGATCTGGGAGGCGACCCTCCGCGTGCCCTCGCGTCCGGCCGCCGAGATCAAGGCGGAGATCGAGACTCTCCTGAAGAAACGCATCGAGACGCAGCCGCACCTGAAGACGGCGGGCTCGTGCTTCAAGGCGCTCCCCGACGGCACTCCCGCGTGGAAGCTCATCGACGCCGCGGGCCTGCGCGGCAAGCGCGTCGGCGGCATCGAGATCGCCCAGAAGCACGCCAACTTCCTCCTCAACGTGGAACAGGCGACCTTCGAAGACGCGCTCAACGCGACTTCCCTCATCCGCGAGAAGGTGCCCGAGATCGCGGGGATCGAAATGCGCTTCTATGGGAACGACGGACGGCTGGCGGCGTGATAGCGAACCACATGCATGCTCGTGAACCGCACGGACGAAGCCGTGCTGCTCAAAATATTATCGTAGCCGCATGGCTTCGCCCATGCGGCGGTTCCGCGAGAACGAGGAACGGACTTTATCGCGATACACAAAGGAAATTCCTGAGGCAGTGCAACCCTTCTCTTACTGGCGACTATCCATGTTCATGAGAAGGCGCGATCGTCACCCCATGACACAGCGTCACTTCATTCAAAATGACGTCACCATGCATGTAACGACGGTGACGAGGAATCGATATCCATTCTTTGCGGATCCGACTGTCGCGCGCGAAGCCGTGGAAACACTTTATCGTGTGCAATCGACTCATCCCTTTTTCCTCTACGCATTCGTCGTTATGCCGGATCACATCCATCTGCTCGTACACATTCCTTTTCCACAAAAGATTTCCGCAATCCTCGGCACATTCAAATCCGGGCTGACCTTCAATGCGGGAATACCTCGGCTATGGCAGCCTCGATATCACCTGCGCATTTCCAGAAACCCGTGGCGGACGAAAGAATATATCCATAACAATCCTGTTCGTGCCCGACTGAGCCCGACACCCGACTTGTATCCGTGGTCCTCGGCATCGGGCAGATGGGATATATCTGCTTTGGAATAATTCCAAAAAACCGCACCCACGTCCTTCGACTTCGCTCAGAATGAGGGTGCGGCTAATGTACGAAAAATGGCTTTCAGAACGGCAAATCCTCCGGCTTGATCTCCGAAGCGTACTGCATCGTAGGGATGGGAGCGTCCTGCGACTGCGAGGCGACGTCGGGGGACGACTGCGCGAACGAGTCTCCGCCGGAGCGTCCCTGGTTCATCGCGCCGGGCGTGAACTGGATGTTCTGGGAGACGGACGGGTTCTTCACGCCGAGGAGCGACACGGCTTCCGCGATGATCTCGGTCGTCGTGCGCTTGCTGCCTTCCTTCGTTTCCCAGCTGCGCGTCTGCACGCGGCCGGAGACGAAGACGCGGTTGCCCTTGCGGACGGACTTGCTCACCTGCTCGGCGAGCGCGCCCCAGACGACGACATTGTGAAACTCGGTGCGCTCGCGGTCCTGGTTGGTGGCACGGTCCTTCCACTTCTCGTTGGTGGCCACGCCGAGCGTGAGCACCTGCTGGCCGCTCGTGGTGGTGCGCATCTCCGGATCTCGCGTGACGTTGCCGACGACGTCGGCGCGGTTGACGCCCTGGATCAGCTGGGAAGCGCCTTCCGGTGCGGAAATCTGGCCGTCCTTGGGATCGAGCATGATCATGTCGAGCGCGACGATCTTCGTCTTGCTGCGCTTCTCGGCGGTCTTCTCATCCTCCCAACTCTCGGTCTGCAAACGACCCGAGATGAAGAGCTGGCTGCCGGCGCGCACGAACTTGCTGGCGACTTCCGCCATCGGCCCCCAGAGGGTGACCGTGTGGAACCCGCGGCCGTCGAGCATCTCGCCGGACTCGGTCTTGAACTGGTAGGGCACGACGAGGTTGAGATCGGTCACGCTCGTGCCGCCCGGCGTCTGACGGACGCTGACGGGCTGCGTTTGGTATCCGATGATTTGTACGCGATTGAAGGAGAACATGGCGCTGTGGGGGATGGGAGTAGAGGATGTCACGGTGGTAGCGCGTACCGCTGTTGACGTGGACGAACGTACACCTCTGCCCTGAAGGACGCCAACAGTTCCTCCTTGTCTTTTATCGGAAATGATTTCTGGAATATCGAAGAATGGATACGGCACGATGCTTCCGTCTTTCTTCAAGTACCGGATGGGAGTTTTTGGCTGTGTGACGCTGTGAAGTCACTGCGGATTCTGGTAGAATCAAGAGATTTCCAACACACACGTCCTTCGCCGGCTTTTCCCGAAGGTTTTCCCGATCTGTGCGGGACTCTCTTCGCTCCTCGTCGCGCTTCCCGCGGTCGCCGAACTCTATCAGGTCCCGACGGGTCCCGGACTCTCACTGGAGACGATCGAGGATACCGTGAAAAACGTCCTGCCCGAGAAGCTCGGCGGCGGCGCGTGCGGCTGGGTGAACAGCGAAGAGCACGTGGGGGAGACGGTCGGAGAGGGAAAGGTCGCCAAGGTCCTGGGCCTGCCGGGCCGCGACGGCGATCCGCTCGGCTTCCTGCAGTCGGGAATGGCGAAGCGCAAAGACGAGTTCCTGTATCCGAAGAACGCCACGGGCCTCACCACGGTCTGCCCGCGCGTGAAATCCAAGGACAACGGGGCGCCGACGGTGGACTGGAGCGTGTGGCGCGATCCGGGGGATGACGATGACGACGACACCTGCGATCCCACGGAGGCGCTGCCGGGAAGGGACGACGTGGAGGGAAAGTTCGTCCCTCACACCTGCACGCTGCCCAAGTTCGCCGATCCGGTCTGCAACGACGGACCCGATCAGGGGGGCGACGACCTGACGCCGCGCAAATGCCTGGCCACGTGCGAGTGGATGAACCGTTTCCTCATCCGCGATTGCCGCGAGTTCGAGGACGTGCAGATCGAAATTCCCATCAGCCGGAGCACCGGCCTTCCGCCGGACGTGGCTCCGCCGACGCGACTGCAGATCCCGACGCCGATCGACGTACAGAATCCGACGGACGTTCCGCCGCAACGCATTCAATTCGATACTCCGCTGCGCATCGATACGCAGGCGAACCGCGGCTCGCGCTTCCTGGCGCAGCTGGGGCCGAGCGAGCCCATCGAGATCCTGATACCGATCCAGGTCGATACTCCGCCGGATTCGTCGCCGATCGACGACACCGGCCTCATCCCGCCGGTGCCCGATCCCGTGGAACCCGATCCCGAACCGAACCAGGAGGAGCCGGACCCGACCCCGGATTCCCCGACGGAACCCGATCCCCAGCCGCAACCCGAACCGGATCCCGTGCTCCTGCCCGATCCCGAGCCGACGATCACCGTGACCGTCCGGCGCTGCAAGACGTGGGGCGAGCGGTATCTGTGCACCGGCCACTGGGTTCCGGAACTGCAGCAGGACGAGACCGCGCAGTCGGTGGCCGAATACCCCAACTGCCGCGTATGCACCGGCGACGAGTGCCGCTGCCCCGGCCCGGGCTGCCGGCGCGCGCCTCCGGCACCGGAGGCCGGCGGCAACGACTACGATCCCGAGGACACGGGCCAGGACCGGCCGGCGTACCAGTCGTTCTACCGCGAGTACGTGGGGACGACCGAGCGCGCGAGCCTCCCCGAGACCCCCGATGACCAACTGAGCCGCTTCGGCACCGAGGACCTGTGCCTGAGCCTGGATCGCGAACGCCAGAACCAGCGGGAGAACGAATGCGTGGTCGCCGCGTGCTACGGCATCTACCCGGAGGAGCACGACTGGCGCGACGAGAAGGCGACGGGGCAAGACGAACGCTGCGTGCTCCGCTTCCCCCACGTGGACAACCTCGAAAACACGCAGGGGAACGCGGACGCGTCCAGCATCGAAACGCTCGATGACGAACCGATCGCCAACCGCCGGCCGGCCGAGGAAAATAGCCCGTGGGATCCCGTGCTGCAGACGATGTCGTTCCTCAGCGGCAGCCTGAGCACGACGCTCGGAACGACCATCCTCTCGCCCGACACCGTCGTCGTGCGCGCCAAGACCGCGTACACGGAGGAGAACACCCTGCCGAACGGCAACTATCAGAACGCCACCGACGATACCGCGGACGGAACGCGAACCGGCGACGGGCGCTTCGTCACGCGTTGGATCCAGGGTCTCCTCACGGGTATCCAGGAAGCGCTGACGCCGCCCGTGGTGCGCGTTCGGCTGCCCGCCGTGTGGGAACGCTTCCTCCCGCAGGCGACGGAAACGGAGACGCTTCCCGACCTCACCTCCCCCGAGAACCGCACGCTGCCCATCGACCTGCAGCTTCGGGCCGGCCCGGGTCTCATGGATTCGCTCAGCGGACTCTTCCAGCAGATCCTGACGCTCCGCGACGAGGACATCCCCGTCGTCGTTCCGCTCGGATCGCGCATCGACTTCGAGAAGCGCGCGCTCGATTGGGAGCGCTACAAGCGGGAGCGCGAGGAGCGCGGACTCGAGGTGCCCGACGAGATCGAGACGATCGCGGCGCGGCTGCGCGACTACGCGAGCCAGATCGACCAAGTCCGCTCGATCCGCGCGCAACTGCCGCTCTACCTGGCGATGATCGTCGAAAAGCAGGGAGAGGCGATCACGCGCATCGACGATTGGATCCGGGCCAACGCCGACCGGTACCGCGAGATCCTCGCCGCCCAGGGCGGCCGGGAGGAAATCTCCGACCTGGCGAAGAAGCTGACCAAGGAACTGAATGACTTCGACCGCATCAACACCCCGTGGTGCCGCAACGAGTACTTCACACGCACGCTCGAGGCCCTCAACGCCTGGATCCCGGGATGGCCGGTGCCGCCGAAGGGCTCGTGCACGCCGACGGAGGATACGCTGCCGCTCATCTGCATCGAAAACGAGCAGAAGGACATGGTGTTCGACCTGACGACGCTCGCCGTGCAACCGGGCGCGCTCGTGGTGCCGTCGTTCCACGTCGTGGCGATCGCGCTCGCGCTGCCGTCGCCGCCGAGCGACCCGTACGTGGATATCGATCCGGACGCCGTCCATCTCCCGCCGCCGTGGGACGTGGCCCAGATTTCCTGGGACGAGATGCTCACGCCCACCTTCGAAGCGATCGGTGACGGCCCGGACCTTCCGCCGTTGCCGGAATTCGATCCGTCGTCGATCCGCCCCTCCCTGGAACGCGCCGTCGAGTTGCTGAAAAAGCGCAACCTGACCTACGCCGCCTTCTGGAAGAGCGTGATGACGAGCGACGACCTCGTGAGCATGAGGTGCCGGATCCCCACGCCGGCCGGGGAAGAAGAGAGCGGCGCGACCCGCACGGATGCGAAGGGACGCACGTGGACGAAACAAGACGGCGGCACCTGGACCTCCGACGAGGGCGCCGGCCTCGCGGCCAAAGACGAGGACGTCGACCTGTGGAGCCGCGGCGCCTGCGCCCACACTGAGGCCGACCTCCTCGAGCGCGCCATGCGCATCGTCGCGCGCCCGGGAGCGCTCCTCCCGGAAGACCTGGAGGTGACCATGGACAGGCGCTTCCCCGTCGGCACGCCCGACACCCGCTCCGATTCGCAGAACGGATGGGCCATCTCGTGCGATCCGGCGGATACCTCCTGCGCGCCGTTCTGGCCGGTCTTCACCGCGCCCAAGGACGGCTGGCAGATCATCCGCGGCGAGGACGATACGAACGCGGACCCCTTCGACCCGCTGCGCCGCAGTCTCCGGAAGGAGGTGATCGACGACGACGGCCGCTACCGCACGATCGACGGAGACCCCCTGCCGTACCGACCCGATCCCGACGCCGTCTATCCCTCCTTCGACCGCAAACCTCCCGTCGACCTCTGACCATGCGCCGCTTCCTCGCCCTGATCCTCGGCCTTTCGCTCCTTTCCGCCCCCGCGCGGATGGTCGCCACGGAAGTGGAGACGAAGGACCCCGTGCAGCAATGCCTGCGGGACATCACGGGCCGCGTCGCCCAACAGCAACGCATCTTCCGCTCCGTTCTACTCGGCCGCCAGCAGGCCTCCGTGGAACTGGAGGGGACGACCCGCTTCGACGAGGCGGGCCAGGCATGGATCAAGACGGGGGAGAACCGCTGGGTATCCGCGACGGGCGACCCCATCGAGGATGCCGAGCTTGACGCGCGCACCGAATGGGAAGGCATCAATGATCCCTCGGCCGACGCCTCGCTGCGCTCCCACAGGCCGGGCCTGCTCGAGGTGCGCGAGGCGCTCACGTCCGATCTCCTGCCGGGCGTGATCGAATCCTATCGCGCGCTGCGCTGCCGCCTCTCGATGGTCTGCGCGGGGCTCCAGGCCGGACCGGATGATCCCTCGCCCCTCACGGTGCAAACGCCCGGATGCGAGCCCCTCACGATGGAGCCGATCCGCTCCTGCCAGTTCGCCAACGCCGCGAAGGACCCGGAGGGCTCCTCCCTCGCGCTCGTCGATCCGCAAGGACAGTCGACGGTGCGCGTGCACTGCGGACCGCTCATCGAGCAGGTGGCCCGCGACGAAGCGCGGATGGTCTCGCTCGCGGTCTCGTACGACGCGTCCGTGCGTTCGATCCTGCAGTTCGCCGGACAGTTCGACTCCTTCATCGATTCCTGGCGATCCGACGTGCTGACCCCCCTCGATCAGACGGTCTCCCTGGTCCATCAACTCTCACGCATCCCGTGCTTCCTCGCGCAATGCACCAATGAGTAAGCGATCCGCCGTCATCGGCGTCCTCTGCGCGATCCTCGGGATCGGCGGCGTCGCGGCGTCGCGCCTCGCGGCGCAGGTCGCGCCCGCGCAGTCGGATCTCCCGACGTGCGAGTGGAACGAGTCGCTCTTCCCCGAGCCCTCGCCCGAGGAACTCCGGGACGCGTCCACCGCGGAGATCTGGAGCCGGGCCTACCACGCCCGCGTGCGCGAGGTGCTCGCCGCGCATTTCGCCCCGGCCGGCGCGGACCTGAGCTGCACGGTGCAGCCCGTTCGCTTCGCGTCCATGCCGCTCAGGGGCCTCGCCGAATACCTGTCTCCCTGGAACGAGGACGGCGGAGGATCGCTCACGGAAGCGGATATGGGAGCCGTCCTGCTCGAGTACCTGCGCACGTACGAGTGCTCGCTGCGCCAGCGGTGGTTCCTGCTGCCGACCTTCATGGCCGAGGAACTCGGCGACGTGGAATCCCTCCTGGACGAGCAGGGAGACGGCAACGACGCCGGCACGTTCGTGGTGCCGAACCTGGTGAACCGCCTCTCCGAGGAGCAACTCGCGATCCAGAAAGAACTCGCCATCGCGCGCCGCGCTCTCCACCGCACGCTCACCGCCATCACCGGAGAGGAACGCCTCGCGCCGCTCAACGGAACGACGGAATGCCTGGCGCGCGTCTCGATGGACCTCAGCAACGAGATGGGCCTCGCCGCCGGCGTGAGCGCCTGCCTGCCCGCCCGCACGTGGGACACGAAGGGCTCCCTCCTCGATCTCTCCGCGAACAAATGATCTTCCCGCCGCTCCGCTCACAGGCCCCCCGCGCCCGCCGCATCGCCGCGATCCTCCTCGCGGCGGCGCTGCTGGCGCCGGGCATGGCATCGGCGCAGGGCGCCGGGGAAACGAGCCCGGCGACGCTCTACGACCTCATGCTCGAGCAGACGGAGAAGGAGCTGCTCCTCGATCCGACGGGCGCGCGCGACCCCGAGCTGCCCGTGAAGGCCTTCGCCGCTTCCGCCATCGACCTCGACGAAGGAACGGTGTCGCCCGACGAGATCAAAGACGCGCTCGAAAACGAATCCTCGTTTTGCACGGGCACCGACGAGCGGGAGCGGATGGCCGATACGGCCTGCGACGGCGCGAAGGACGCCATCCGCACGATCGTGACGCGCGAAGCCGAGATCCGCGCCTACGGCCGCGACTGGCAGACCATGGGCGCGGGGAGCTTCGAGCGGCCGCTTCTCGTCTCCGAATTCAAGGACGACTCTTTCCTCACGCAGCTCCAGGCCGTCACGACGCTGTGGCGTCCTTCCGGCGACGCGCAACGGCCGCCCGTCGTCGCCGAGCGGCTCGCGCAGAGCGACGAAGACGGCATCGAGAGCCTCGTAAACGACCTGAGCGCCGATCTGGCGCGCCTCGTGCACTCGGACGAGGGCGGAGAGGACGACCGTGACATGGTCGCCGCCGTCTGGGGAGAACGCTACGGCATCCGGGCCGCGAACGACGCGGCGACGCGCTGGCCGGAGGTGCACTCCGACCTGACGGCGATCGCCGGGGCCCTCGGCGGCGTGCAGATCGTGCCCGCCCTCGGTCCGGACGAGACGTCGTTCCTCCTGCCGAGCCCGGCCCTGCAGCGGAAACTTCCCGCGAATGTGCGGGTGTGGGCGTACGTGCGGAACGTCGGAGGGGAGAACGAGGTGAACGCGGGACTCGATTGGGACGACGCCGTGGAGCCGGTTCTCCCGGACCTCTGCGAATGGCAAGAGGACGGCACCTGCGTTCCGCGACTCGGCGGGCGCTATCCGAAGCCTCCGACGACGCTCCCCGGACTCTGCGACCACCGCCTCGGCGAAATGGGCTATCTCTGCCGCACGATGGTCGATGCCACCGCGGAATGCCGCGAGACGCCGGACGTGGATCCGAACGTGATCGCGCTCGCGCGCTGCCAGTCTCCCGAGCCCGCGACGCAGACCCAAGCGGGACCGAACCTGTGCGAGAACTGGGCGGAGGGCAAGTCGCAAATGCTCGGCGACTCGGCGAAGTGCTCGGTGGAAATCGCCTGCGAGGACGAGACGCCCATCATCGACGCCGACGCGGTCACGACCGTGAAGGACGCAAGCGGGAAGATCACCATCGTGCTTCGCAAGGAACCGAAGGATGGACAGACGCAGATGCCCGCGAAGTACCTCGTGCTCTCGCAGCTCGTGCACGCCAAGCGGCTCTGCGCCGGGGCGGCGGGCGGCGGCCCGCTCGACGGCGAGGACTACGCCGCGAAGGTCGCGAACTGCTGCCGCGTGCAGATGGATTCGTCCCGTGCGGCCTGCGACGCGATGGAAGAGGACGGCGTGTTCCACGGCCACGACGGCCTGAACGCTGACCTCTGCGCGCAAACCATGACGGAAGAGGGCTGCCGGAACTTGGTCGGAGACGATCCGGATGCGAGCTCCTCTTCGGATTCCTCGGGAGCGAGCAACCCCGTCATCGGCGTCTGCAAGTCCCTTCCGACGGCCGCGCGCATGACGGACGACGAGCTCGTCGCCTTCAACGAGGAGATCCGGAAGGCCGCGGTGAAAGCCCTGCCCGAAGGGCAGACCCCCAGCTGCACGAGCACTCCCGTCGACGGCCGCATCGACGCCGCGGTCCGCGCGGTCAACGACTGGCGCGACGACATCTGCACTCCCGAGAACGCCGTCGTGATGCGAAACACCATCGGCGACGCCTCGTGCTATCTCGGCCTCTGCGTGAAGCAATCCCGGGATTCCCATCGGCAGACGCCCGCCCAAAACACGCTCGTCGCGGGCGGCACGTCGCCGATCCTCGACGCGTGCGTCCCGCCGGCGACCGATGTCGGCGACCTGCGCGCGATCTCGATGGAACTGCCCTGGACGCCCCCCGTCTATAACCCGGCCCTGCTCCTCAAGCAGACGCAGACGGCGCTCTGCGTGGGCGGACCGCCGTCCATCCTGTGCGACGCCGACGTGAGCCGCCTCCTCGAGACGAGCCCGGACGGCGCGTTCGAGCTGGGCGCGGCGACGCTGCAGGGGATCGCCGACCAGGCGCAAGCCAACGAGGATCTCACGGCGATGACGGACGCCATCGCCCAGCGCATGGGCAACGATTTCTACGCCTCGTTCCTGCAGTCGCGCATCGGGCTCGTGAACGGCGTGATCCGCGAGGCCGGCCAGATCTTCACGAAGCTCTCGACCGTGCGCTTCCCCTCGACGCTCTGCCCCATGGGCTTCGACGACCGCGACGCGTTCATCGATTCGGACGCCTGCGCGCCCGCGACGCCCTCCGCGCAAAGCCCTTCCCCCGCGAAGCAGTGAAGCGCCTTCTGCCCCTCCTCATCGGCGCGATCCTTCTCCTGCCGGGCTCCGCTCTGGCCCGCCCGGCGAACCCCGTGCCGTCGCTCGCGACCCTCGCGGTCTCCCCGGCGGTGACCCGCACCCTCGAACGCGTGGGAACGGGCATCGACAGCGCGTGGGAAGGCGAGAGCCTCTTCACGTTCTTCGAGTCCATGCTCCCCGAATGGTGGGCCGTGGCGACGACGAACCTCATGCGGATCGATCCGCAGTGGACCGCCGTGAAGCGCGGCCTGCAGGACACCAGCGCCTGCCAGCGGATGGACCTCTTCCTGCTGGAGGAAGCGGAGCTCGCGGTGCAGGAACAGATGAAGGCCGCCCTCGACGCGCACGAGGTACTGGCGATCCTCCGCCTCACCGAACTCTCGCGGTATCTGGACCAACGCTACGGCGCGCTCGCGAACCTCGGGGGCGATCCGCTCGGCCAGGACTACGAATGGGGGGAGCCCCGGCTCTTCGACCCCGCGGACTACGAGGATAACGGCGAGCCCGTGTGCTACTTCACCACCGACTACCTGCCGCCGGTCATCACAAACGCGGGGTACGGCTGCGACGCCGGCATGCTCCAAACCGTCATCGACCGCCTGGGCTCGCTCCCGGACCCCGCGCACGGCGAGAAGCTCAAGAGCGCCACCGAACTCGAGCGCCGCGGCGTCCAGAGCATGCAAGATTCCCTGCGGCAGTCGGTCGTCCCGGCGGAAGACCTGCTCGCCGTACAACAGGAGATCGAGGCGCTGCAGGGGAACCCCTCGTCCGCGCAGACGTCCGCGCCGTCCCTGCCGAACCCCGATGCCCCGCACGAGAGCGCGAGCGGCTGCCAGGACACGCTGCCGCAGGGCGTGTGGTTGCGTGCGCTGACGGGCCCCTTCTCGATCGAGAAGAACAATCTGGAGAACCTGGTGGCTTTCCGCGCGAACCGCCGCCAGGAAGGCACCACCCGGCCCCTGCCGTACTTCCTCCGCTCGGCGAATCCCGATCAGGAAGCCCCGTTCACGACGTCGCTGCGCGTCCGCGGCAGCGCCGACATCGAGGATTTCAGCCGGGACCAGGGGCAGAAGGAGGCCGAGACGTTCGGCACGAGCATCGACCCCGCTCTCACCATGCAGAAGACCCTGCTCTCCTTCCGCCTCTCGGTGGGCCGCCTCGCCACCCTCGCGACGGACATCGACGGGGGAGTGCGCGGCTTCGTGCGCGATTTCGCGTACTACCTCCGCCGCTCCTGCCTGGGACGCGCTTGTCAGAACCGGCTCGATACCACGCTCAAGGTGATCTACGCCGACAAGTGCTTCCCGTTCACGAACGAGGACCACGAGGTCGATCCCGACCATCCGAATGACACGCAAGGCATGCGATGCCTGCGACAAGCCGGTCTCGATGAGCTGATCGATGCGCCGCGGGTGGATTTCTGACGCCTTTGTCTCCCGGGCGGAAAACCGTAGAATGGCGGCACTTTTCCCCTGACCGCGCATGCGCCGCTCCTCCTTGATCGCGCTCGCCTCGCTCGCTCTCCCCACGTTGGCCTTCGCCGCGTTCGAGCGCCCGAGCGACGTGTTCCGCTCGCTCCAGACGGCGATCCACCCGATGGACGTCTCCTACGAACTGCATGCCGAGATGCCCGACCAACAGACGTTCCTGACGCTCTGGGTCAAGGGCACGGGCAAGAACAACCTGCTCAACATCGCCAAGCCGGACGCCGACGTCCGCATGACGCTCGACGTCGTCGCGCCGAAGACCAAGGTCCGCATGAAGGCGCAGGTGCGCGTGACGGACGGCGTCACCTACCTCCACGTCGACAAGGTGGAAGGCACCTACGACGACGAACTCATCAAGGTGGCCGCGCAGCTTGAGGGACCGAAGTGGCTCAAGTTCCCGTCCTTCGCGACGAGCATGGCCGAGATCGGCACGCACGAGGAGATGTCCCGCCAGATGATGCTCGACGCCGTCGACGCCCTCTTCGTCATCGAGAAGAAAGGCCCCAACTACTACGAGCTCACGCTCACGAAGGATCCGAACGCGCTCAGCGCCGTGGCTCAGAAGTGGCAGCCGGACGCCGATCCGCAGTACGTGATGAGCGACGTCAAGGATCTCCTCGCGCACTCGTCCCTCACGATCACGGTGGAAACCAGCGGCGACGAGGCGCGCATCGTGCGCTTCAACTGGTCCTTCTCGGAGCCCACCATGAACGCGACCCTCACCGGCAAGGGAGTGCTCTCGACGCGCTGGACGCCCTTCTCCGTGACGGCTCCCGCCGACGCGGTGGACGTGCAAGATCTCGCCGGCGCGCTCCTGAACTTCCCCGATCCGAACATCTTCCCGGATGCCGTGCCCGTCTGGACGGATGAGGGCAGTAACGAGCAGTGGAAGCCCGATACTTCCGCCGGCGGCAGCTGCTGGAGCGATGACGCGATGGAGCGGGTCGCCGCGCAACGCCGCGGCGAGTGCGGCTCCATGAAGGAGTCCCCCCGCACGATCAACGACCGCGTCCGGATGCGCGGCACCTCCTCGTCCGCCGTCTCCTCCGTCGGCTACTGATGCAGTACGCGTCCGCCCTTTCGGCCCGGATCCAAAAGACCTCGCCGGTCTGCGTCGGTTTCGATCCGCAGCTCGCGAAGCTCCCCGAGGGAATCGCGAAGACGCCCGAGGGCGTGCTGGAATTCGGCAAGGGCATCGTGGACTCTGTGGCGCACGTCGCCTCCGCGTTCAAGCCGAACCTCGCGTTCTTCGAGGTCCTGGGCTGGCAGGGGATGAAGGCGTTCTGGGAACTCTGCGCCTACGCGAAGACGAAGGACCTCGTCGTGATCGCGGACGGCAAACGCAACGACATCGGCTCCACCTGCGAGGCCTACGCGGACGCGTACCTCGGCAAGGGCACCCCGATCGACGCCCTCACGGTGACGCCCTACCTGGGCAGCGACGGCATCACGCCCTTCCTCAAGCGCTGCGATGAGTTCGGCAAGGGCATCTACGTCCTCGTGAAGACCAGCAATCCCAGCTCCGGCGAGGTCCAAGACCTTCCCGCCGGAGACGCCGCGGTGCACGAGCACGTGGCCGAGCTCGTGAACGGCTGGGGCCGCGAGCACGCGGACGACTCGGGCACGCTCTCCTGCGTGGGCGCGGTCGTGGGCGCGACGTATCCGGAAGAACTGAAGTACCTGCGCACCCTCATGCCGACGGCCCCGTTCCTCATCCCCGGCTACGGTGCCCAGGGCGGAACGGCAGCCGACGTGAAGGCGGGATTCTTCGCCGACGGCACCGGCGCGGTCGTGAACTCCTCGCGGGGCATCATCTATGCCTCAAGCAAGAAAGACTGGCAGGACGCCGCGCGGGAAGCGGCGGAGGACATGGCGAAGGAGCTGAAGAAGGTGATCGGTTAAAAACGGAGAAAAGGGTAAAAAGGTCCTCTCTTTTTTCTTCATTTCATGAATACCTCCTCACTCCTCCGTTCTACAGGCGAACTCCGCATCGTTCACCTCACAGATGCGTTCGATGCGACTCGAGCGTTCTACGAGAAGACGCTGCAGCTCGTCATTCTCAGCGAGTGGGGGCGAGGAGAGGGCGATCGCGGCATTATCTACGCGCTCAAGGACACGCAGCTCGAGATCCTCGAGGGACCGCCGTCGGCGCCAAGTGAAAGCTTCTATGTGTACATTGAAGTGGAAGACATCGATGCACTTCATGCGGAACTCTCGAAAACCTGCGAGATCGTCGATCCGCTCACGACGCGCCCGTGGAAGCACCGCAACTTCTCCATCCGCGATCCCGGAGGGCTGAAGTTGAAGTTCTTCTCGAAAACGGAGTAGATGCGATAACCTTTGTCACCTTTGCAACCTTTGTACCTTTTGAAACCTTCCCGATGGAAATCCTCTCCTTTCTCGACGAAAACGGCATCCGCTACCAGCGCTTCAAGCACGAGGCGGTGTTCACCGTGGAGGAGTCCTCCAAACTCGCGCCGATGCCCGGCGCCGACACGAAGAACCTGTTCCTCCGCGACAAGAAGGGGCGCCGCCACTTCCTCGTGACCGTCCCGCACGACAAGGCGGTGGACCTCAAGGCCCTCAAGACACTGCTCAAGGCCGATAATTTGAGCTTCGCTTCGCCCGAGAGGCTCCTCGAGCTCCTCGGGGTCACTCCGGGCTCCGCGACGCTGCTTGGGGTCGTGACGGACCACGCGGGAGCCGTGGAGGTGGTGATCGACGAAGCCGTCTGGAAGCAGGACGCCATCCAGTGCCATCCGCTGAGGAACACCGCGACGCTCGTGGTGCCGCGGGAGGATATGGAGAAGTTCCTGCGGCTCACGGGGCACGGGGCGTTCAGGGTGGTGGATGTGCCCGCGCGGACAGAAATTCCAGACCATCAGGAATCGTGATTTTTCTCGCTGATTGCAGGCAGATATGCCTGCTCTCGAGAAACGAGGAACGAGACTACGCGCGAAGCCGGGCTCTGCCCGGCTGGAGCGCTACCTTGCCGGAAGGGATGGCCCGCGGAAGGGGAACCGGAGGTTCCTCTTTCGCGAATTATTTCACCTCCACCGTCATCGTGATCGCCGTCGTCGGGCGGTCTTGGACGTCGCGGTCGGCCGCGGCGATGGCGTCGACGATGTCCATGCCGGACGTCACCTTGCCGAAGACCGTGTGGCGACCCTCGAGCCAGGGAGCCTCCTTCGTCTGGACGATGAAGAACTGGCTGCCGTTCGTGTTCGGGCCGCGGTTGGCCATCGCGATGGCGCCGCGCTCGAGCGGGAGGGACTTCAAGGACGCGTTGTACTTGTACCCCTGCTGCTCGTAGAGCTGCTTCACCGTGAGGTTCGCGAGCTCGGGGGGAACCTGCTGGCCCTGCGCAACGTCCTTCACGGACTTCTTGTCGAGGCCGTAGGAGGAGGCGTTGATCTCGTCCTCGAAGGTGGCGCCGAAGAGGCTCTGTCCGCCGGTGCCGTCACCCTTGGGATCGCCGCCCTGGATCATGAAGTTCGGGATGACGCGGTGGAAGAGGAGATTGTCGTAGAAACCGGCCTTCGCGAGCGTCACGAAGTTCGTGACGGTCTTGGGAGCGGCGTTGGCATCAAGCTCAATCGTGATGTCGCCCTTCGTCGTGTGGAGGACGACGTTGACCTTCCCCGAAAGGAGTTTTCCGTCGTAGTCCTTCTTGGCCTGCTCGAGTTTTTGCATGGAGGCGTTGGTAGTCACGGAAACGGGTGGAACGGGAGCGTTGGCATCGGGCTGCTTGCCGCAGCTCACGAGGAGAAAGGCAAGCGCGAAAAGCGGGAGGATGAATTTCACCATAGCGGGACCAGGGTACTCAGGGCTTCCCGAAGCGGCAAGAATGCAGAACACCAATCGATGGTACTGCCAAGTTCTTTCTCGATTCCGCGCGTAACGAAAAGCGTTTTTCGCGTTTAACAGGAGATCGCACCGAGCAGAACCGCTGCGACGGCGTCAGCCGCGCCCCGGGACGAGAGGGAGCGCACGCGCTCGGCCATCGATGCGCGCTTCGCGCCGTCGCCGGCGAGAGATGCCACGAGCGGCACGAGCTCCTCCCGGAGGCGCTCCTGTTCGAGCAGGACGCATCCTCCGCCCTCCGCCGCGACGAGCGCGTTTCCGCGCTGATGATCGTGGGCCACGCCTCGCAGCGGCACGAGGATCATGGGGATGCCGCACGCCGCGAGCTCCGCGATGGCGCCGGCGCCCGCTCGGCTGAGCGCGAGATCGGCGAGCGCGTAAAGGTGCGGCAGTTCCTCGTGCGCGAACGGCACGGACCAGTAGCCCGCGCGCTTGATGCCCGCATCCTTCCCCGGCCCGGGAAGATGGACGATCCGGACGGAGGAGAGGAGCAGATCGAGCGAGGCGAGCACCGCCTCGTTGAGCGCGGTCGCCCCCTGGCTGCCGCCGATCACGAGGAGCACGGGCTTGTCGGCACCGAAACCGGTGATCGCCCGCGCCTTCTCCCGGGAACCGGACGTCACGAAGGACCGGACGGGATTGCCGGTGAAGACGTGACGGGTTGCGGGTTGCGGGTTGCGGGTGACGAGTTGCGAATTTTCGTCATTCATCATTCGCCATTCGTCATTGCCTCTGGGGAAGCCCTCACAAACGGCTTTGGCCCAGAGGGCGATGAGGCGGTTGGCTTTGCCACTCACGGCATCGGACTCATGGAGGACCACGGGGACGCCGCGCATCCACGCGACGATCGCCACCGGCACGCTGATGCCGCCGCCCTTGCTCAGGACGACGTCGGGCCGGAAGGCCGAAACGACGCGCCACGCCACGGCGAGGGAACGGACGAAGGAGATGGGCCGGAAAGGCGTGGGGTTGCGGACCGGAAGCGCTGTGAAGGGGAGGCCGCTTTTCCGGAGGAATTCTGCCTCCTCGGCGCGCGGCGAGCAGACCACATGCGCCTCGGCGCCGGGGTCCGCTTTCCGCACGGCTTCCCACACCGCAGCGCAAGGCGCTATGTGCCCGATCGATCCGCCGCCGGCGAAGAGAATGCGCGGAATACTGGGGATTGGAATACTGGAGCCCCAGTATTCCAGTATTCCAGTACTCCTGCACGGTTAAAGAAAGACTGGCACCGGGCTTGGCGTTCGTTTTACGTGGTCGGCGAGAACCACCCCCTGCTGCGCATGCGGGAGGAGCGGCGCGCCATCGTCGCCTCGGCCGTGGAATGCATGGAGATATTGAGCAGGATCCCGACGCCCGCGAGCAGGGTGATGATGGAGGATCCTCCGTAGCTGATGAACGGCAACGTGAGTCCCGTGAGCGGGAAGATGCCGAGATTCACGCCGATGTTCACGAGCGCCTGCACCGCGATCCACGTCGTGATGCCAGTCGCGAGCAGGAAGCCGAAGCGGTCGGGCGCCTGCTCGGCGATGCGGTACCCGCGGTACACGAGGATGGCATACATCCCGAGCACGATGAGCAGGCGGAAAAAGCCGAGCTCCTCGGCCATCGCGGAGAAGATCATGTCGCCCTGCACTTCGGGCAAGTACCCGAACTTCTGGATCGATTTGCCGTACCCGACGCCGAAGAGGCGCCCGCTGCCGATGGAAATGAGGGCCTGGCAGATCTGGTAGCCGCTGCGCCCCTCGCAGATGATCTTGAGCTCCTCCGGCTGCAGGAGCACCGCGAAGAACGCGGCGAAACGCCGGCGCACGTAATCCTGCTGCAGGATGACGGGCAAACCGAGCACGGCCGCGGCCGATCCGCCCATCACGAGGTGCGTGAAGCGCCCGCCCGCGACGAAGAACATGACGGTCGCGATGGACGAGAGCACGAAGAACGATCCGAGATCGGGCTGGATCGCGACGAGGAAGGTGCTGATGAGCAGGAGGATGCAGAAGGGCATGAACCCCTCCTTGAACGTGCTGATAAGCTGCTCGCGTTTCTGCAGCCATACCGAGAGGTAGAAGATCAGCGTGAGCTTGAGGAGCTCGGCGGGCTGCAGCGAAAAGGGACCCATGCGCAGCCAGCTGCGGGACGTGCCCCATCCCGCGTTGAGGAACGGCATGAGCACGGCGAAGAGGAGGAGGATCGTGAGGATGAAGAGCGGACGGGCCCACTGCTCCCAGAGACGATACGGAATCATGGTGGTGACGCCCATCACGCCGAGCCCGAGGACCACGTGGAGGAACGTGCGCCACAGGTAGAAGGAGTTGCTGCCCTCGCCCGTGAGACGGGACGTGAGCTGGTAACTTTGAAACACGCTCACGCTCGCGATCATCGCGAGCCCGAAGAAGGTCAAACCGACCGTGACGCCCAGAAGCAGAAGATCGATGCGGCGGAACACGGAGGGGGAGGATAGAGGAGGGGGTAGGGAATGGGGAATAGGGAATCCAGAAATTCTGGTAACGGGCGACGAGCGACGGGAATTCCCACTCGTCGCCCGTCACTCGAAACCTTTTCCATTGGGTCTTCACCCGGGAAAACCTATGATCTCCGCGATGATCCTCCTCTGGTCCTCCATCGCCGCGAGCTTCCTCCTCAGCATGATCGCGAAGTGGTTGGCTGACTCCTTCCTGACGGAGCGCGTCGCGATCCTCGGGTCCTTCGCGGGACTCCGCTACACGCTCAATCCCCACGTGGCCTTCAGCATGAACTTCGGAAGCCTCGAGGGGCCGCTCATCGCCATCGCGCTCGTCGCGCTCTGCGTCGCGGCGTTCAGGACGGCCAAGACGGCGCTCGGACAGATCGGCTACGGCATCATCATCGGCGGGGCGCTCGGCAACATCGTCGATCGCCTGGGAGACGGGTCCGTGACCGACTTCGTCCAGGTGGGAACGTTTCCCGTCTTCAACGTGGCCGACAGCTGCATCACGGCGGGAGTCACCGTCCTCCTTCTCGAGGCCTGGAGGGAGTGGAGGGAGAAGGCAAGAAAGGGATAAAAGGTAAAAAAGGGTAAAAAGGGAGGAAAGGTAAAAGGAGTTTTCGCAGGGCACCTTTTGCCCCTTTCCTCCCTTTCCTCCCTTTTAAACCTCCCGGAACCCCCTTTTCCTACAACCCGTTCTGGGCTACCATAAGCCTCTCCTATGGACGTCAATTATCGAGTCCGCGGCGGCATTCCCCTCGTGGGGGACGTGAACGTCGGCGGCTCCAAAAACGCCGCGCTTCCGCTGCTCGCGGCGACGGTGCTCACGACGGGCGAAACGGTGCTCCGCAACGTCCCGCGTCTCACGGATACCCTCGCGATGCTCGAGATCCTCAAGTACCTCGGCGCCGAGGTGAGCTTCGAGGAAGGAACGGTGCGCGTGCGCGCGGAGAAGATGACGAGTAAGCCGATTCCCGGCGAGTTCGTGAACAAGCTCCGGGGATCGATCGTGCTCTTGGGCCCGCTCCTCGCGCGCTTCGGCGTCGTCGAGATGGCGTATCCGGGCGGCTGCGTGCTCGGCAAGCGCCCCGTGGGCGCACACGTGCTCGCGCTGATGCAGCTCGGCGCGCAGGACATGAGCACCGACGAGACGCTGCATCTCCAGGGCACCCTCAAGCCCGGACGCGTCATCCTCCCCGAATTCTCGGTGACCGCGACGGAGAACGCGATCCTCGCGGCCTCCATCCTTCCCGGCGAGACCGTGATCGAGATCGCGGCGGCGGAACCGCACGTCCAGGACGTGGAGAAGTTCGCGCAAGCCATGGGGGCGGAAGTGGAGGGCGTCGGCACCCATACCGTCACCGTGCGCGGCACGGCGAAGCCGAAGGCCGTCGAGCATACCGTCACGAGCGATTACCTCGAGGCGGGGTGCTTCGTCATCGCGGCGCTCGTCACGCGCGGCCGCGTCCGCATCCACGGCGCGGACCCGGATCATCTCACCTCGTTCCTCGACGCCGTCCGCCGCATGGGCGGCATCTGGAAGTACGATGTCGCGGAAAAGACGCTCTTCGTGGACGGCGAGATCTCCTCGCTCAACGCTGCGAAGGTCCAGACCATGATCTATCCCGGCTTCCCGACGGACCTCATGGCCCCGATGGGCGTGCTCCTCACGCAGGCCAAGGGCGTGAGCCGCATCTTCGAGACGCTGTTTGAGGGGCGCATGGCCTACCTGTACGAGCTCGAGAAGATGGGCGCGCACGTCGAGATCCTCAACGCCCACCAGGCCCTCATCATCGGCCCCACTCCGCTCAAGGGCCGCACGGTCGCGAGCAACGACATCCGCGCCGGCGCCGCGATGGTGCTCGCCGCGCTCTGCGCCGACGGCGAGACCACCATCACTGACGTCCGCTACATCGAGCGCGGCTACGACCGCCTCGACGAGAAGCTCCGCGCCCTGGGCGCCCGGATCGAGAGGATCAGCTGATCGATGGCTCCAGCCCCCAAGCTCTTTCCTCTTTCCTCCTTTCCCGTACTATCTCCCCGATATGATCACCTTCTCCTCCCTCGGCTCCGGCTCCTTCAAGGTCGCGGGCACGCCCAAGTCCCTCGTCGTCTTCCCCAAGGACGCCGCCAAGGCGGCCGGCGACTCCGTGATCGTCCTGGCATCCACCCCGCAGGAAGCATCGAAAAACGGTGTGGTGTCGTGGCCGGGCGAATACAACGTCGCGGGCGTTTCCATCAAGGGCATCGGCCACGATGACGGCAAGCAGGTCTCGTACGTCGTCGACTGCGAAGGCGCGCGCTGCGCGTTCCTCTCGGCCCCCCTCCACGAGTGGAGCGACAAGCAGATGGAATTCGTCGGGGACGTCGACGTTCTCGTGATCCCGACGACGGACGCCAAGATCGCCCAAAAGCTCGTGGACGAGTTCGACCCGCGCGTGCTCGTGCTCATCCCGGGCAAGGACAACGCCGCGGTGATGAAGCACGTCGGCGCCAAGGAGACCGTCACCGAGTACAAGCTCAAAAGCTCGCTCCCGGCGGAAGGCCGTGAGTCGGTGGTGCTCGCAGGAGAATAACGCCCGTCATCCCTAATTATAAAAAGGGAAGTATGTAGTATTTTGTATTTTGGAGATACGAGATACCAAATACCCTTCCCCTCATAGATGTCTTACTGAGTTTTGGAACCTCCGCTACGGAGATATCATGAACGGGCTTTATGGCCACCGTCTTCATCTTCCACGGCATCGGCGGGCATCCCGGCGAGAACTGGTTCCCGTGGTTGAAGGAGCAGCTGGAACTGCGCGGGTATCGAGTGATTGTGCCGTCCTTTCCGAATGCGGATCGACCTGATCTCTCAGAATGGTTACGTCATTTTTCAAAATACAAAAAGGAAGTCTGCTCGGACACAATTTTTGTTGGGCATAGTTTAGGTGGTTCTTTAGCGATGCACATCCTTGAGAGGCTTTCGACGCCTATTGCCAAAACTTTACTTGTAGCATCCGTTTCAGGAGAAACTGGCAGCACTGTAGACCCCTATATTTTGTCTTTCACGATCACTGACTACGACTGGGAAAATATAAGGAAGCATGGAGGCAAGATTTCTATTATTCACTCGAATAATGATCCCTACATCCTGCTTGAGCAGGCCAAAGATCTCGCCCGCGAACTTCAAACGACAGTTTCAATTATTTATGGTGGGGGTCATCTAAATGAAGCTGCCGGTTTTCGAAATTTTCCTGCACTCCTCAATCTAATTACTAAATAGCGCGAAGGCAGGCTCTGCCTGCCTGGAGCGCCACCTTGCCGGAGGGGATGGTCCACGGAAGGGGAACCGGAGGTTACCCTTTCGTGCTATCAATACTTTGGCGATACTGCAGCGCCTCGGCGACGTGGCTCGTTTGGATGCCGTCCGAGCCCGCCAGGTCCGCGATGGTGCGGGCCACTTTGATCGTGCGGTGGTAGGCGCGGGCGGAGAGCCCGAGCTTCTCCACGGCCTGCCGGAGCAGCTTCTCGGACGGGGCATCGAGGGCGCAGAGGCCATCGATCTCCTTCACGCCCATTTCCTTGTTGGTCTGCATGCCGGCGGAGGCGAGCCTGGCCGCCTGCCGCTCGCGGGCGCTCAGCACGCGCTCGCGGATGAGCGCGCTCGTCTCCGCGGAAGCCGAAGGCGGGCGCTGGAGCTCGGCGATCGGGACGGGTCGCACGTCGATCGTGAGGTCGATGCGGTCGAGGAGCGGGGCGGAGATGCGCCGGTGGATCTTCGGCGCCGAGGACGCGCTGTAGCGCGCCGGGTTCATGGCCGCGACGAGGATCACGTCCGCCGGGAACGTCACTGAGCCCTGGGCACGGGTAATCGTGATGCTGCGGTCCTCGAGGGGTTGGCGCAGTACCTCGAGCACCTGGGCGGGGAACTCGGCGAGCTCGTCCAGGAAGAGCACCCCCCGGTGCGCCAGGCTCACTTCGCCGGGCCCGGGCACCTGCCCTCCACCGACGATCGAGACGCCGCTGGCGGTGTGGTGCACCAGGCGGAACGGGCGCCGCTCGAGGAGCGGCGAGTCCTTGGGCAGGAGATTGGCCACCGAGTAGATCTGCGTGACCTCGATGGACTCCTCCCGCGTCAGGGGAGGGAGGATGCCCCTGAGCGCCTGGGCGAGCAGGGTCTTGCCTGCGCCGGGCGCCCCGGAAAGGAGCACATTATGCCCGCCGGCGGCGGCGATCTCGAGCGCGCGCTTGGCCTGCTCCTGGCCCCGGACGTCCGCGAAATCCACGAGGTCGCGACGCACCGCCGCGGGACTCGATGCGGGAGGGGCGAGAGCGGGGGCCGGACGATCGCCCTGAAGGATCTCCACGAGTTCGGAGAGGGACTGCGGCGCGATGACCTCCACCCCCGGGATGAGCGCCGCCTCGGGACCGTTCACCGCCGGGACGACGAGCGTCTTGATGCCGAGCCGCGCGCACGCGATGGCGGCGGGGAGCACGCCCGAGACGTGACGGAGCGACCCGTCGAGGGCGAGCTCGCCGAGGAAGGCGGTACCCCGGAGACGGACCGGATCGATGTCCACCCGCTCGTGCGCGACGAGGAGCCCGAGCGCGATCGGGAGGTCGTACCGGGGGCCCGATTTCCGGACGTCCGCGGGGGCCAGGTTCACGGTGATCTGGCGCCCGGTCGGGAACCGGTAACCGGCGTTGCGCACGGCGAGTTGTACCCGCTGTTTACTCTCCTGGACGGCGGTGTCGCCGAGGCCGACGATGAAGAACTTTCCCTCGCCGAGGGTGGACCCGACTTCGACGGTGACGCATTCGCTTTTGAGACCGACGGTCGTGAAGGACAAGAGCTGGGTAAGCATGGAATTGAAGGAAAAGACGAGTGAGTGTACGTTCGAACACCCTTCTGGAAGCAAGCAAATATGGTGGACAATCGTACACCTATTCGTATAGTGCCACATATGCACTCCTGCACTGAGATTTCCAAAGGGTCATCTATTACTGACATTTCCCTCCGACAAGCCATTTCCCGTCAAAAGAACCAGACATGTCGTCCTCTCCCCTTTACCCGGAACATGCCCCGCCGACCGGGCACCGCCGACGTCGGTAGACAGGGGGAAGCCGTTGCCTGCGGGCACCTCCTTTCCCTCGGATTCGAGGTGCTTGGGAAGAACCTCCGGGTGGGTCGGGACGAGATCGATCTCCTCGCCCGCGACCCCGTGGACGGCACCCTCGTCTTCGTCGAAGTGAAGGCGCGCCGGAGCGTCCACGAGGACTACCGTCCCGAGCTCAACATGACGGAACGAAAACGCCGCGCCATGTCCCGCGCGGCACGGACGTACGTCGCCCGGGAGGAGTACGAGGGCGGGTACCGGATGGACCTCGTCTGCGTCGCGGCGGGGCTCGTCGTGGACCACGTCAAAGACGTCGCGTGGGAGGACGATGACTGACCGTCACCCGTGGACCGGGAGATCGCGCGACGGTACGATGAAGGGCATGCGCCCCTCACGACTCAAGCGGTTCTCCATCGGCTTCATGATCGGCTGCATACCGTCCCTCTGTCTCTTCGCGGCCAACTGGCTCGCCAGCCAGGGCGTGATGATCGACGCGTTGTACTACCCCTCGGCATTCTTCGTCTGGGTTCCTGTCGTTCTGACCCTGCCGTTCACGGCTATTCCCCCTATCGGTCGGTTCATCGCGGAAAGCCCGCTCGCCCCGCCGCTCGCGTTCGTCTATCTCCTGGGATTCTGGCCGATGCTCTGCGGCGTGCTCGGTCTCTTCTTCGACCCGCGGCTGGCATCGTTCAGGCTGCGTACAGCACGGTCATAGACCCCTTGTCCACGAGCGCCTTGAGCGGCCAGCGACTGGGTCCCTCCTTCGCGGCGACCATCTCTTCCCACACCCTTCTCTTCGCTTCTCCCTTGAGGAGCAGGAGCGACCGCTTGGCACGGTTCAGGATCGGAAGCGTGAGGCTGATGCGGTCACGAACATCGAAGCGTTCCGTGGTCGTGTGGATCGCGATCGCGGGACCGAACGCCTCCTCCGCGAGGGGCGGGAACAGGGACGCCGTATGGCCGTCGTCCCCCATGCCCAGCGTGACGGCGTCGATGCCGCGCTGTTCGACGAGCGATCCGATCACCTGATCGTACTGGCGCACGCAGGCGTCGAGCGGCAGGCTCGGATCGGGAAGGATCACCTGCGACTCGGGGATGGGCGCGTGCCTGAGGAGCGTGGAACGGAGAAGGAACTGGTTGCTCTTGGGGTCGTCGGCGCGGACATGGCGGTCATCGACCAGGAAGACCCAGACCGCGGACCAGTCGATGTCCTTCGACCGTCCGAGCGCCTCGTACGCCGGACCGGGCGTCGACCCGCCGGAAAGACCGATCACCGCATGACCTTTCTCCGCGATCGCCGCCTTGATCAGCGCCTCCAGCCACTCCAGCGCGGTCTGCGTGAGCGCGGCGGCATCCGGGAGATTGGTGGGAGTGGGGAAGCGGGACATAGACGCAGAATAAAGCTCCAAATTCCAAATCCCAAACACCAAATTGTTTCTTATTGTTTCATCATTCGTCAAAGATGCTCTTTTGTGACGGCGGATTCCTGACGGGCCCCATGAGTTTCCGCAGGATCGCGTGATATCCGGCCATGAGAGATGCCACCGCGTACGCGGGAAGATTGATCGTCATGTGGAACACGTCGACACCCTTTTCCAGGAGTGTTTTCTTGCCGAAGCCCTCCAAGTTGACCGGGGCTCTGAGGAAATCCGATGAGCGGAGCTCAGGATCTGTCATTTCCCTATAGGCTACATGGTCTGCAAATTTTATACATGCGCGAAGGCCGGCGAGTTTTTTTCTGAGCAGAGCCGAAGGACCGGCCTGGAGCGCCTCTTTGCCGGAAGGGTGGGCCCGCGGGAGGGGCACCGACGATGGCCCTTCCGCGATTAAAACCACTCTATCCCGTCCCGCGCGATCCATGCGCCGGCTTCCTCGGGACCGTTCGATCCGGCCGGATAGGCATAGAGTGGAGTCGAGGACTGGTCGAGGTGCGCCTGGAGCGGATCGATGAGGCGCCACGAGGCGCGGACCTCCTCGAAGGAAAGGAACCAGTTACGGATGCCCGCGATGGCCTCGAGAAGCAGGAGACCGTGCTCGGGAAGACAATCGCCCACGCAAACGAGCGGGTCTTCCAGGAGGAGCGGACGGAACTTGGGCTCAAGGCCGCCAAGCTTCGTCTGCAGGTGCATGCGCATGCCCGCCTCGCCCTGGAGGATGATGTCGAGACGGTTCGGGGAACTGCCCTCGCCCACGCGCCGGGGCTCCTGGAAACGGATCGTGATGCGGGTCTCCTTCTTGCCGAGGCGTTTGCCGGAACGCAGGTAGAACGGCACGCCCTGCCAACGCGACTCGCGACTGAGGAACTTGGCGCAGGCGAAGGTGTTCGTGCGCGACTGCGGCGCCACGCCGTCCTCCTCGCGGTATCCCGGCACCGACTCCCCGCGCACGTTGCCCGCGGTGTACTGGCCCTGGAGCACGAGGTCGCCCATGTCGGAAGCGGGCGGCAGGTAGAACTGCCTCAGCGCGTTGAGCCGGCTTTCGGCAAGACCGTCGTCGGTATCCTTGATGTGCATCGTGAGGAGCGACGCGATCATGAGGAGATGGCTCTGGAACATGTCCCGGAGCGCTCCCGTGTGATCGTAGTACCCGGCGCGACCCTCGAGGCCCATGGGCTCCGAGGCGGTCACCTCGACATGGTGGATCAGCGAGTTCTTGAAGAGGCGCTCGAGGATGGGATTCGCGAAGCGCAGGTAATAGATATTGCGCACGGCCTCCTTGCCCAGATAGTGGTCGAGCAGGAGCACCTCGTCGTTCTTGAAGCAGCGCTGCAGCTCCGCGATGATCGCCTCGAAGCTCTTGAGGTCGTGCCCCACGGGCTTCTCCACGATGCAGCGGAAGGGCTGGCTGACTTGTCCTGAGCTTGTCGAAGGGCGCACGCCGCCCGCCCCGATGTTCTTGAGGACGTCGGCGAAGACGGTCGGCGGCACGGAAAGATATGAGAGACGCACGGCGGGACCCATGCTCTTCTCGAGCGACGCGAGCGTGGCCGCGAGCGTGCGGTAATCGTCCGCCTTGTCGTACTGGCCGGAGACGTAGTGGAAGTGGTTCAGGAATTCCGCGAGCACGGCCTTGTTCACCTCGGGCATCTGCGCGTGCACGGACGCCTCGACGAGAGAGCGGAACTGCGCGTCCGTCATGGGCGAGCGGGCGTACCCCACGATCGAGTACTTCTCCGGCAAGCGCTTTTTGAGCGCGAGCACGTAGAGGGAGGGGTACAGCTTGAGCTTCGCGAGGTGACCGGAGGCGCCGAAGAGCACGAAGCTGAACGGCTTGTCCTGAGCCGAGACGAATGGCTGGGTGGCGGAGAGGGAAACCATGTGAATGCCGATGGTAGAAGAGAGGGGCTTCGGTGACAAAGAAAATCCGCGCGCGTCCGAGATGATTCGCCCGGAAAAAGCGCCCCGGTCTCTTGCGCCGGATCGAGGGGAATTCGATACTGTCGGCCATGGACAGGCGCATCCGCTCGGCTTTCGCTCTCGGCATGGCGCTTTTGCCGTTCCTGGCCGCGGCACAGGGGCCGCGGTTCTCCGATGTTCCGGCGGACGCCTGGTACGCGACGTACGTGGAGAAGGCCGCAGACGCCGGAATCGTGACCGGATACGTCGGGGAAGACGGGCAGCCCACGGGGCTCTTCGGGCCGGCCGACAAGGTGACCCTCGAACAGGCGCTCAAGATGGTGCTCGAGGCCGCGGGATACGAGGAGACCGTCTACGAACACGCGTGCGGCGCCGGATGCGGCGGGACGTTCTCCGCCACCCCCTGGGCCCACGCGTACGCGACGGTCGCGATGGCGGAGCGCTTCGACGTGCTGCGGGCCGACAAGGTCAATCTGCGCCGCGCCGCGACCCGCGCCGAGGTGGCGCAGCTCGTGGCGGACGCCTTCCGCCCCAGCTTCAAGCTGGACACGATCGTCCCGGAGACGTTCTCGGACGTCGATCTGAACAACAAGGACCATCATGAGGCCGCCGTCAATTCCCTCGTGCAGGACGGCATCATGAGCGGCGACGGCGATTGTGAGCCCGGTCCGGCGTGCCCCAAGACCACGTTCCGGCCGGCCGACACCATCATCCGCGCGGAAGTCGCAAAGGTGGTGACCAAGGCGATCGAGAAGTACGGCAAGCGCGGGGATGGCATGCAGCCGACCCGCAATGCCTTCACGTCATTCCCCGGAGAAGTGGAACTATGGTACTTCCCCTCGCAGGGATTCGTCTTTCCGAACGGCGAGGCCTCCGTACGCGTCGGCACCGACGTCCGGTTCGTAAACCGCGGCAAGACGCCCATCTGGATCGCCTCCGACCCGCACCCGACGCATGACGCTCTCCCGGGCTTCGATGCCAAGGGGCAGATGAGCCAGAACGAGTCCTTTACCTTCATGTTCACGAAAACGGGTACATGGGCCTTCCATAACGAGATGAACCCCGGAAACGCGAAGGCCTACGGCCAGGTCGACGTCGAGTAAGGACGGGCAATGGGCGATCGGCGACCAGGGCAGGAGATTTCTGGCGTGCTAAGTACTTTCATTCCAATCGCCGGTCGCCTACCGCGCCCTCGCCTTGCTTCGTCCATCCTCCGCTCCTACACTTTCCGCACACCACCGCCTATCCAGAGTGATGTCGAGGGAACTGGCCCGTTTGAGACATCCCCCAACCTCCGAAGCCTCGGAACGGTGGGAAATCCAGCCCCAAAAGGGGAAGATAGCCACTTCAAGAAGCTCTTCCTCCCCGGGAGAGTTCTTTTCTATCATCGCCCGATGGAATCACGAATTATAAATTATGAATCACACGCTTCTCATAATTCGTAATTCATTCTTCATTCTCTCATGTCTCATTTTTTCACCTCCGCCCTTCGACAGGCTCAGGGTGACAACCTCGCTTCTCTTCCTTCTTAATTTTATGTCTCATTTTTTCACTTCCGAATCGGTGACCGAGGGTCACCCCGATAAGATCTGCGACCAGATCAGCGACGCGGTGCTCGACTACGCGCTCGCGAAAGACCCCCTCTCGCACGTCGCCTGCGAGTGTCTCGCGACGACCGGTCTCGTCGTCGTCGCGGGCGAGATCCGCACGAACACCTACATCCCGATGGCCGAAGTGGCCCGCAAGACCATCCAGGAGATCGGGTACGACGACGGCATCTACGGCTTCGACCACAAGGCCTGCGCCGTGATGGTCTGCGTGGGCGAGCAGAGCAACGACATCGCCCAGGGCGTCGACATGGAGCAGAACAAAGACAAGGAACAGGGCGCCGGCGACCAGGGCCTGATGTTCGGATACGCCTGCGACGAGACTCCGGAGCTGATGCCGCTCCCGATCTCGCTCGCGCACGGGCTCACGAAGAAGCTCGCCGAAGTCCGCAAGAAGCACGGCCTCAAATATCTTCGTCCCGACGGCAAAAGCCAAGTGACGGTGCAGTACGGCGACGACGGCAAGGTGGAGCGCCTTTCGTGCGTCGTCATCTCCACGCAGCACGCCGAGGACGTGAGCCATGAGCAGATCTGCAAGGATATCAAGGAGCATGTGATCAAGCCGGTATGCGGCAAGTACATCGACGACAAGACCGTCTTCCACATCAACCCCACGGGACGCTTCGTCATCGGCGGCCCCCCCGGCGACTGCGGTCTCACCGGCCGCAAGATCATCGTGGACACCTACGGCGGGTACAGCCGCCACGGCGGGGGAGCGTTCTCGGGGAAGGACCCGTCGGAGGTGGACCGCTCCGCCGCGTATGCCGCGCGCTGGGGGGCCAAGCACGTCGGGGAGGCCGGGCTCGCGAGGAAGTGCGAGATCCAGGTGGCCTACGCCATCGGCGTCGCCGCACCAGTGAGCATCCGCGTGGATACCTTCGGCACGGGCACGATCTCGGACCGCAAAATCGAGGACGCCGTGAAGAAGACGTTCGACCTTCGCCCGGCGGCGATCATCAAGGATCTCGATCTCCTGAAGCCTCAGTATCGCAAGCTCGCCGCCTACGGTCACATGGGCCGCGAGGACCTCGGCGTCGCTTGGGAGAAGTGCGATCGCGTGGACGCGCTGAAGAAGGCGATCGCCTAAATGAGTTTTTTTTGCAGCCGGGGTTCGAGAACCCCGGCTGCGGCGTTCGAATCATGGACGAATAGGGACGAGAGAGGATACTGATCCGTATCCTTCGCCCCTTTTCCATGTTGCACTCCAAAAACGACCCGGCCGATCTTCCTCACGACGAAGCGCCTTCTCCGGATGCGCGCATGGAGAGAGAGCGCGAAGACATCACGAGCGGCATCCGCGCAGGTATGGACAGGGCTTTCCGCGGGCTTCGCCAAGGCTTCTCCCGTGAAGCGGCTCTCGCGTGGGAGTACGACGGGCAGGATATCTGAAAGACGACAGTAGCGGAGTTGCTGAGCTCTCTATCCCGCCCGGTTTTATCTGCAGATGTCGCAGAGGCAGCCGGCGATGTCTTTGACTGAATTTTCCATCATCTCCGCGTAGTCCCTGCGGGACGAAGCCGGATGGTGCCGAGGAGAGGACTTGAACCTCTACGGGATTGCTCCCACCAGCTCCTAAGGCTGGCGCGTCTGCCATTTCGCCACCTCGG